>NZ_BRCZ01000008.1:16901-154194 GCF_023708065.1 Pseudoalteromonas sp. NCCP-2140
CGCGAAAATATATTCACAAAGAGAAGTGAATGAGAAGAGAATGAGGAAGTGATAATAATGTTCTCTAAAGCGCAGCACCTCTTAGCCTCTTTGTGAGTTAAAGATCTTTTTCTAACCACAGAGAACACAGAGAGCACAGAGGAAAAGAATTTATAGCCATCAGCTTTCAGCTGTCAGTTTTGAGCCGAGCGGTGTTGTTTGTTGGTCAGGCATAGGTTGATGAAATGGTGTTGTATGTAAGACGCGCCAAGCAAGCGTGACGCCTACGGTTGATGTAGGCGTGAAATTTATTTCGCGCGAAAATATATTCACAAAGAGAAGTGAATGAGAAGAGAATGAGGAAGTGATAATAATGTTCTCTAAAGCGCAGCACCTCTTAGCCTCTTTGTGAGTTAAAGATCTTTTTCTAACCACAGAGGACACAGAGAGCACAGAGGAAAAGAATTTATAGTCATCAGCTTTCAGCCGTCAGTTTTGAGCCGAGCGGTGTTGTTTGTAGGTCAGGCATAGGTTGATGAAATGGTGTTGTATGTAAGACGCGCCAAGCAAGCGTGACGCCTACGGTTGATGTAGGCGTGAAATTTATTTCGCGCGAAAATATATTCACAAAGAGAAGTGAATGAGAAGAGAATGAGGAAGTGATAATAATGTTCTCTAAAGCGCAGCACCTCTTAGCCTCTTTGTGAGTTAAAGATCTTTTTCTAACCACAGAGGACACAGAGAGCACAGAGGAAAAGAATTTATAGTCATCAGCTTTCAGCCGTCAGTTTTGAGCCGAGCGGTGTTGTTTGTAGGTCAGGCATAGGTTGATGAAATGGTGTTGTATGTAAGACGCGCCAAGCAAGCGTGACGCCTACGGTTGATGTAGGCGTGAAATTTATTTCGCGCGAAAATATATTCACAAAGAGAAGTGAATGAGAAGAGAATGAGGAAGTGATAATAATGTTCTCTAAAGCGCAGCACCTCTTAGCCTCTTTGTGAGTTAAAGATCTTTTTCTAACCACAGAGGACACAGAGAGCACAGAGGAAAAGAATTTATAGCCGTCAGCTTTCAGCTTTCAGTTTTGAGCCGAATTGTGTTGTTTGTTGGTCAGGTATAGGTTGATGAAGTGGTGTTGTATGTTCGACGCGCCAAGCAAGCGTGACGCCTACGTTTGATGTAGGCGTGAAATTTATTTCGCGCGTTATCTTATTATATTGCGCGATGTAAAACTGCGGCTACGATAACTCGCACCTAGCACCTAGCACCTAGCACCTAGCACCTAGCACCTAGCACCTAGCACCTAGCACCTAGTATTTCGCATCTCGCATCTCGCACCTCGCAACTGTTACCGCACTTTATTCATTTCTTTCCAGCTGGCTTTTAGGCTGTTGGCAAAGCTGATGAACTTTTCTTTCATGGTACGTTTAACTGAAATCTCGACTGAGCCTAGCCATACATTACCTTCAATGGTGATGGTTGGGCCTTGGCCTTTGTTTAAGGCGACTGATTTGTTCTCTACGCTGCCAATCACGCTAAATAATTTAGATACCACATTTACATGTTCTGGTACGTAGATTTCGTCGTTTCCTAAAATACAGTTCACGTAAATGGTGACGTGCTGATGTTGGAAAATTGCTTCGCTAAAGTCGAGTTCGATTGAACCTAGGCAGTTTGTAAGGTGAATTTCTTTTGGTACTACCCATTGGCCGCTGCGCTCATTTGAACCCAAAATACTCCTAAGCTGCAGGCTTTCGTTGTCGCTGCTGTGGCTGTAGTGAGGTTTAAATTGCGCATGCTTATGCGATTTGTAGTCAATATCCGCCTTCAGATCTAAATCAGCAACCAGTTCAACCAGTACTTCGTTGTTGGTGGCTGCCATTGCCTGGTCTAGGCGGCGTTCGAATGCTTCGGCTGAAATAACAGCATGACTGTAGTTATAAATGAGTTGATCAATGACTTCTTCTCTTACTTGATCGATTGGGCGATCTTCAAGTTTAACGGCCATGGTAGTTCCCTGTTGTGATTTTAAAGGCGATTTTTAGTTATTAATTACAAAGCAAGCCTTAGGCCAAATTTTATTTTTATATAAATCAATGGCTTGTGTTTTTTGCTGATTAGCAACTTCGTTAAATTAACCACAGATTAATAAAATCAGCAACTAAATGGTTATTTTTGCAACATCGTGAACTTCTTACCGAGCAGCTTGTAAATCTTTACCTAAATGAATATAAATAGGCGCTGAATGACTGGTTAACCTGCTGAAAATAAACAAGTAAATAGTTGGCATTATAGTCGCATTAGTAAAAGTGTCTTTAATCAAAAGGAGAAAGATTATGAACACTTTTAACAAATCTATGATTGCCGCTTTAGTAATAGGTGCAACTAGCATGTCAGCTCAGGCAAGCAGCTGGGAAAATGAAAGTAAAGATGCTTGGATTGATGGTAAGGCAGAAACTGTGCTTCTTATGAACACAAACCTTAACAACTTTGACATCAACACTGATGTAACGAATGGCAAGGTTGTACTTACAGGTAAAGTTGATAGCGAATTAGATAAAGAGCTTGCTGAAGAGCTAGTTCTTAGCCTAGACGGTGTTAGCTCTGTTGATAACAAACTAACTGTTGTTAAAAACATGAAAGCTAAGCACATGAAATCAGACAAAGCTGATTCAGCAGAAAGCGACTTAACCGACGCAAAAATCAGTACTGTAATCACGACACGTTATTTATTTAACTCAGAAGTAGGTGGTACAGACATCGATGTTGATACCGACATGGGTGTAGTAACACTAAAAGGTACTGTTGAGTCTGATGCAGAAAAGCAATTAGCAATCAGCATTGCTGAAAACGCTGAAGATGTTCGCAAAGTAATCGATGAATTAACGATTGTTGCTGAATAATAGCAAGCCCTATATAGCCCAGCTTTGGCTGGGCTTATCTTATTCAAGGAGTGAGTCATGGATTTAATACGTATTATTTTATCGGTTTTAATTCCACCTCTCGGCGTATTTTTACAGGTAGGTTTAGGTGCGCAGTTCTGGATTAATATTCTTTTAACCTTATTAGGGTACATTCCAGGTTTGATTCATGCTGTGTATATCATCGCTAAGCGATAATCACCGCATTAATCTACAAGGATGGGTAATGGAGCACAGCAAGGAAGGGCTGTAGGAGTAACGGACGATAAACCGCAAGGAGTTTACAGTATGGATAATGTAACTACGCACAAAGGACAACAAGGAAGTAACAAGGCGTTATGGAGTAGCGCACAATGGCAACGCTTTATGGATAAAGTAAATGGAGATGATAGCAAGGAATAAGCTTAGGCAGGAGCCAAACAGGATGAAGCTAGCGTAAGGAGGAGACTATATGGAACAAGTACAAACGCAACCAATACAAGGATTGACCGACAAAGGAGTTGCTTTATGGAACAAGCAACAGTGGCACGAATTTATGGAACACGCGAAAGCGGTTGCGCCACGACTAACAGGGAAGGCTGACGATAAAAACCCGATGTCATCTTCAGGTGACATCGGGTTTTTAACTACTTCAGCAATTTATCTTTATAACTTAAATTGATTCACAGTCTTATTTAAAGCGGCTGCCAATTCATTCAAATCACGTGCTTCATCCGCCAATTCATGGGCATGATCCGCAGTGCTATTCACTAAGTGATTAATTGCTGCCAAGCTATTGTTAATATCTTCTGCAACCACCGTTTGCTGCTCAGTCGAAGTCGCAATTTGATGACTTTGATCTTGCACATTTGTCACAGATTGCGCGATATCTTGTAGAGCTTGCAATACAATTTGTGTTTGCTCAACTGAGCCTTCAGCACGCTCTTGACCTTGTTGCATCATAGTCGATGCTTGTTGGGCAATTTGCTGTAAACGGCTGATCATGTTGCGAATATCATCTGTTGATTCTTGCGTTCTGCTTGCTAGTGAGCGAACTTCATCAGCAACAACTGCGAAGCCTCGACCTTGCTCGCCAGCACGGGCTGCTTCTATCGCCGCGTTTAGTGCGAGTAAGTTGGTTTGCTCTGCAATTGAGTTGATAACATCAACTACCGCGCCAATGTTGCCACTTTCTTGTTCAAGACCCGCAACCACTTTAGACGCTTCACCAATATGGCTTGCAAGGGCGGTCATGACTGACTGAGCTTGAGTAGAACGTTTCGTACCGTCAACGGTAATGGTTTGCACTTCTTCAGCGGCATTATTGGTGTGCTGGGCATTACGCGAGATTTCCATCACTGTAGACGCCATTTCGGTTACCGCCGCACTAACACTATCAACTTGCTGCTTTTCTTGCTGAATTTCATCGTTGGTTTTTTGCGATACAATTTTTAACTGGCTCGCAGCTTGGCTTAGTTGCTCAGCCTGCGCAGCAGTATTAAGCATCATTGCACGAAGTTTATCGATGAAGGTATTCATGTGATGAGCAAGTTGGCCCACTTCATCATTACTCTTGATTTCGATTTTCTGTGTTAAATCGCCATCACCTGATGCGATATCACGCATGATGTAAGTTAGCTTAGTCAGCGGCTTGGTGATCATTTGCGTGGCCCAGAAGATCATCGCAATGATAATCGCAAGAATGATGATCACTGAGGTTGTGGTTGTCATCACCGCATCATTTACTGGTTCATCAATCATACTGGTTGGAATTAAAATACCCACGTACCAATCAAGGTAAGGGGTTTCTAACTCAAGGCGGTTGTATACAACGTAATATTGCTCACCTTTGAAAGTAACAAAGCTGCTGCCATCTTTTTGGCTTTTCATCGCGCGGTTTAATTCGCTAAAGCCTGATGTGTCGCTAAATTGTTTTTCAAGAGCATCTAGGCCTTCTTTGCCATTCGGACCTTCGTCAGTCACAGATAGCTTGTGGCCAGTGCGCTTAGATAAGTGCACAACCTTTTGATTGCCATCAAGTAAGAAACCAAAGCCTTGGCCATTAAAGCGAATTTCTTCAACCATGTCGTTGATATTATTTAGCTGTAAATCAACACCACCAAAGCCTATTAGTTTGTTTTGTTTATAAACAGGCTGTTGTACAACTGCAGAGGCATTACCTGTGGTTAAATCCACAGAAATTGGGCCTACATAGAGTTTGTTGATCTTTAAAGCATCTTGCCACCAACCACGTTTGTAAGCGTAGTAAGGTTGGCCATTATAATGAGTGGTTCGCTCGTTTTCTTTGAAGTACTCACCTGTTGTTGCAGATGCAAAGAAGGCAGATAAGATGTTGTCATCGTTGCCACTGATACGCACAAAATCTTGATTAACGCTGTCGTATCCAGGTTGGTTATCAAGACTTTGATCACGTTCAGTCCAATTGTCGAACCAATTCACTAAATGCGGATTTGTAATGAAGGTTTGAACCACTTTACCGTATTTGGCAAAGTAACCTTGCATTGAAAGTCGTTCACTCTGTAAATAGCTGTCGGCTTCGCGTTGAATAGCTTGGCGCGATAGGTCAGCAATATGGCTAACAAAAAAACTAGACGCGATGATCAGTAGTACACTTATCGTCCCGCCGATGAGTAGTAATATTTTTTTACGTAAAGAGAGGTTATTTAACATAGATGCACGTGTTTTTATTATCGGGTAGAGTTATCTATCTAATCATATTTGCACCCAAATCGCTATACCGTTAAGCGAACGTTAATAATAAATACTATGAGGTTGTTGGATAAATGAGTAATGAAAATAATAAACTAGTCGTTTTAGGTGCAGGTTGGCTTGGTAGTGCGCTTTGTGTTGAGGCAAAAAAATTAGCATGGCAAGTGCAGGGTACACACCGTAGTAGCGAGCACGAACATGACTTTCAGCGCCAGTTTGCGCTTGAAGGTACAGTGCTTAAACACGATGTTTCACTTGAAGATGCATGGTGGGTGTGTGCAATTCCACCGCGTAGTCGCAGCTCAGAAAGTAATTATTTAGCTACTTTGCAAGCAGGGCTTGAGCTTGCCAAGCAACTAAATTGCAAAGGCTTTATTTTATGTTCTTCGACGGGTGTTTACCCAACTGACAATGGTCATTACGACGAAAGCACAACAATTAATTGCCAATCAGCGCGCCAGCAACTGCTATTTGATGCTGAGCAGTTAGTGCTAAATGCCGGTGGTAAAGTATTGCGTTTAGCGGGCCTTGTTGGTCCTGGGCGCGACCCAGGTAAGTTTGTTGCAGGTAAAGAGCTGTCTAGCTCAAGTCAGCAAGTGGTAAATATGGTACAGCAGCAAGATGTGATAGCGGCGATTTTTTCTGTAATTGGAAACTGGTCAAGCGCGAGCAGCATTTATAATGTGGTCAATCCGGCGCATCCAACAAAAGCAGATTACTACCAGCAAAAATGTGCTGAGCAGGGTAATCAGCCACCGACATTTACTAGCCATGATAAAGGCGAGCGCCTCATTGATGGCTCGGCGATTGAGTCACTGAATTTTCGTTATCAAGCGCCTATTTAGCTACTTTTTAAAAGTAAGGTGGCCGCCTAGTCGGTATTTACTGCCCGGCGAAACTAAGCGGGCAAAGCTTACAATACCTTGCGATGACCAAGTTCGGCGGATCACTTGTAAGCATGGCTCTTCGTTGTACAGGTTGAGCCATTCACACATTTCTTGATTAGGCATAATCGCTTCAACCGTATGGCGAGCCTCGGTAAGCGGGGCGCTTTGCGATAAGTATTCGTGGGGTGTTAGGCTGTGAAAATCTTGTTGTAAGTAGTCTTTAGCAAGAGCGGGGTTCACAAAGCGTTCTTCAACTTGCAGAGGTTGCTCGTTTTCATTGTGCACAATCACACTTCGATAAACATGACTGTCGACCTCGACACCCAAAGCAATCGCGATGGGGGCAATAGCGCTGATTGATTCCATCACTAAAATCGTACAACTGTAGTTACTGTTGCGCGCTTTAACTTCATCGGCAATGTTTTTGATTTCTAGTAACGATGATTGTGATTTGAAGCTGGCAACAAAAGTACCTTGCCCTTGGCTGCGGGTTAAAATACCGGCATCGGTTAACTCACTAAGTGCACGCCTAGCCGTCATACGGCTAACTAGAAATTGACTGGTAAGTTCGTTTTCTGAAGGGACACGGTCGTTTTCTTGCCATTCTCCCGATTGAATATTTTCCAGAATGAATTCTTTTATTTGCGCAAACTTAGGGACGCTCATTATGAAAAGTTTATTTATAAGTTAACAGTGTGTTACAAGGTGACATAATTTTCTTGTATATACAAGATGAGTTGATAAACTTTAAGCAAATTTAAATTTAGGCTCATACTGAGCCTTTAGCAAGCATCAAGATAGGTGAAAAATGCACACAACCAACAATGATCAAGCGCTCTGGGATTTACTGATCACAGATGCCAATATCGCCACAATGGATCCTGCTGTTGATGCACCCTACGGCACCATTGAAAATGCAGCTATTGCCGTTAAAGATGGCAAAATTGCTTGGTTAGGTGCACAAACCGATTTACCTGATTTTGATGCATTAGCAACGCCAACTGTATCTGCAAAAGGGCAGTGGTTAACACCTGGGTTAATTGATTGTCACACTCACTTAGTGTTTGCCGGTAGCCGCGCAGAAGAATTCGAGCAGCGTTTGCAAGGTGTTAGCTACGAACAAATCGCTGCAAACGGTGGCGGTATTGCAAGCACCGTACGTGCAACTCGCGAAGCCGACCACGAAACACTGTTTGTTAGTGCTAAAGAGCGCTTAAATGCGCTATACGCAGAAGGCGTGACGACTGTCGAGGTTAAATCTGGCTATGGTCTTGATTGCGAAAACGAAATTAAACTACTCGAAGTAGCTCGTTTACTCGGCGAGAACCACCCGGTTGATGTTAAAACCACGTTTTTAGGTGCTCATGCATTACCGCCTGAATATAAAGGCCGTAGCGATGAGTACATTGATTTAGTGTGCGGTGAGATGCTTGACCGTGTTGTTGAAGCTGGTTTAGCTGATGCGGTTGATGCTTTTTGTGAAAACGTTGGCTTTAGCAACGAGCAAACTCGCCGTGTGTTTGAAGCGGCTAAAAAGCACAATTTACCGGTTAAGTTGCACGCTGAGCAGTTATCTAATCAACATGGCGCAGAGCTCGTTGCAGAATTTAATGGCTTATCGGCAGATCATATTGAACACTTAGATGAAGCTGGCATTCAAGCAATGGCCAAAGCGGGCACAGCAGCGGTATTGTTACCAGGTGCATTTTACTTTTTACGCGAAACAAAGTATCCGCCAATTGAACTACTGCAGCAGTACCAAGTTCCGATCGCCATTTCAACAGACTTCAACCCTGGAACTTCACCATTATGTTCATTGCACTTAATGATGAATATGGCGTGCACTATTTTCCGTATGACACCAGAGCAAGCATTAGCTGGCGTAACACGAAACGCCGCGGGTGCGTTAGGTCTAGATGATCGTGGTGTGTTAAAAGTGGGGGCTCGTGCTGATATTGCTCATTGGCAAATATCCCACCCGGCACAATTAAGTTACCAATTCGGCGTAAATAAACTGTTAAATCTGTGGATTTTGGGTAGACTTAGTTAGATAAGTTTTATTACGCAGTTTGGATTACATGTCATTGATTTTTAGTTTAGCGAGTAGTAGCACGCAACTCGTAAATTTAACAAGTGATGTAGTACCAGTGTTTTTAGCTGGTAGCGTTTTTATGGCAATGATCTGTGCCCTATGCGTAACCCAAAACCCTATTTTAAGACTAAGCCTAGTCGTTAATGGCGTACTAGGTTTAGCTATTTTAAGCTTAGGATTACCTTGGCTGGTGATCTTACTTGCTTTAGCTTTATGTTTTCATTTATGGCAAGCATTTCGCACCACTAATTGGCTTGCCATAATATTGAGTGTCTCTGCCGCAATTTCGTTCGCGGTTTTATACTCTGCCCATCTATTACTCGACACAGCCTTATATTGGCTTGTTTTCTCGGTAGTTATTTTATCTATTTCAGGCTTTTTTAATTACGAAGAGCCCGAAGAAGATGAGCAGGTTGAAGTAGAACCGCTCCATAACGATGACTTAGATGCCGCTCCACTGACTGGTTTACCAGACCGTAATGCACTTAGAAATAGCTTTGTTGCATGGACTGAAGAGCACTCAGCAAACTGCGCACTAGTGATGATCCGCCTTGAAGGTTTTAACGATGTTAACCAGCATATTGGTCGTGACTTTGGTGATTTATTATTAGCGCAATCGGCCACACGTATTAAACAGCAACTCAGTGTTGATGCCGTGCTGAGTATGACAAGTAACACCGCAAATACTGAAAAATTAGCGCATTTAGGGGGCTTAAACTTTGCGTTTATTTGCTCACTCGAAGAGCAAAAACACCTTCATGAACAGCTGATCAGTCAAATTAGGCAAGTCACATTAAAGCCATTCAACGTTGCTAATTGTACGATTGAAGTAAAAGTGCGCGCCAGTTACGTGAACTGTGACGAACCAGAATACAGCTTCGAAAACTTAATTTCATTTGCCAACCTTGCCCTTGATTCAAACCCTGAGCGAGAAATTGTGCCTTATCATCCGCAAATGATGATCGAGCAATTAGAGCAACAAGCACGTCTACGCGAATTAGCTCACTTAGATTTTGCCAGCGAACTTGAGCTTTATTTTCAGCCAGTTATTCGTAACAGCGACGAGAAAATTGAGTTTTTAGAATTGCTGCTACGTTGGCAGCATCCTAAGCAAGGCATTCTTTCGGCTAACAAGTTCATTGATGATATTCGTGTCGCTGGCCTAAGCTACCCTGTGGCAGCATATGTTATTGAACGTGCTGCTGAGCTTGCTATGGCACTGCGTATGGAAGGTATTGAACTGCCTCTTAGTATTAACGTGTTTGGCCCAGAAATGCTGCACGAAGAGTTTATTGAATTTGTTGACCGCATAATGACTGAGCACCGCTTAGAACCGGGTGATTTAATCATTGAATGTCCACTCGATTTATTTATGGGCTTAGATGACCAAGGTAAAGCCATGGTAGCAAGGCTAAATAGTATTGGTATAAAGCTGTGTATCGATGGTTTTGGTGATACACCTGTTTGGCTTGCTAAGCTGCCTAACCTTAATGTTGAGTATATTAAAGTAGCAGCATCGCTGACCGCTGATTTTGCCCATCAAAGTCAAGTGCGCAGCCTAGTCTCTGGCATGGTGGATATGCATAATCAAAATAATGCCAAGGTGATTTGTGAAGGGGTAGAAACCCTAGAGCAACTTAAATTTGTTAAGTCATTGAACACCTACGCCGCTCAGGGTTATTACTTTAATTACCCGCTTAGCAGTGTAGGCATGATGTCGTGGTTAAAACAGTGGCGGTTAGAGCATCAGGGGGAAAGTTAGCGCTGTCAGATTGACAGTTAGCGAGTTGCTAGGGGAAAGAGTAAAGTTAGCGAACGGCTTGACTAAGATGGTGGGCTGTTTAGAGTTTACTCTTTCTAACTTTACTCTTTCTAACTTTCCCCTTTCTAACTTTCCCCTTTCTAACTTTCCTCTCTCGCCTGCAAATACGCATTCACAAGGGCGGTGATTATTTGGCCAGCGTCATTCATGCCTGCTTCTAAACCTACCGGGTGTTGCGATGGGGCGCCTTCGCATAAATGTAGATAGCAAGCAGTTGTTTGGCTAGCAGCTAAATGCACAAAATGTTCTGCATCACTCACACTAAAGCCACAGTTGGTGTATGCACTAACCGGCATTAACGAAATGCTGTCTAGGTCGACTTCGACTCCAAGCGGTGCATTATCAAACTGCGCTAATGCGTGTTTACATGCTGAAGATAAATCGACTTTACGACGTACTTGAATATCTTGGTAACTATCAAACGTGAAGTTTGCGCTTGTCAGGGCATTCATAATCGCTTGGTTATTTTTAAATTCGTGTAAACCCATCACATGGTAGTCAGCGAGGTGGTTTTCGCTGTAAGCATATCTAAAACCATTACCGCTATGACGGCCTTCACACTCTCTGAAGTCAGCATGAGGGTCTAAGTTGATAGCGTTGACTGGTTTGCCATGTTGCTTACTAAGGGCGCGTAAAATACCTAAGCAGTTATTATGGCCGCCACCAATCACAATTGGCTCAAGGCCAGCTGCAAAAATCATCGCAAGCACTTGCTCAACGCGGGTGTCTATATCAGCGCATAATTCACGTAGTTTGGCTAAGTCGGCGTCGTTTTTATTATTAAGGTCAGCAGCTTGTTGGTTTAAGTCATCAAGGGCCACTTCGCCGAGTAGCAACACGCGCTCGTGATTTAAAAATTGGTTATGCGTTTGGTTTAAAAAGCGTTTTAAAAATGCTTGCCACGCTTGCCATGAACCACCGTTACCTAAGTTAGCGCGAGGGCCAATATCTTCACATATGCCAACTAATACATAGCGAATACCGAAGTGTTTTGCATCGATGAGTGCTTGTGGGGCGTTAACTTGAGTGTCGAGAAGGGCAAGGGCTTGCCAAGCTTTAAGTTCGTTAGCGCGGCGAGCACATAAGTGCTTTACCGCCGCTTCATCATAAATTTTAAGGTAGTTTGTCACCGAGATTAGTCTTCTATTATTTCTAACTCTAATTCTTCAGCAGATAATATAATACCGGTGCTATCAGCGTAAACAAAGTCGTCATCAAAGAAAGAGACGCCTGCGAAGTTAACGCCAATGCCATCTTCACCTGCGCCTTCGCTATCGGCAGCAACAGGAATAGAGGCGATTGCTTGAATGCCTAAGTCTAGCTCTTCAAGTTCATCAACATGGCGAATTGCACCGTAAACGATAATGCCTTGCCAGTTGTTTTCTAATGCGATTTCAGCCAGCTCTATATCAATAAGGGCGCGTCGGGTTGAACCACCACCATCAATCAATAACACGCTGTCGGTGCCATCGGTTGATAAAATTTCGCGGATCAGCTCGTTATTTTCAAAGCATTTAACGGTTTTTACTCGACCACTAAAGCTTGGGCGTCCACCAAAATTGATAAACATTGGTTCGAGCACATCAACCACATCTGCAAAGTGGTCGCATAAATCAGAAGTGCTGTAATCCATTTTTTCATCCTCTAAAGAGACTGTCTGTTTAGTACTCAGTATACCCTGATACAACTCAATAACAACGACTTAATAGCGGATTATTGGTTTAAATCAAAGGAATTTCGCCATCGCAACATTAGTGTCTCAAAAGCGTCACCTAATTGTTATTTTTAGCGCCTAAGCTGATATGAGTATAAAAATTAGACGCAAAGTATGACAAGGAGCTCACCATGGCAAACAACATACTTACTAAATTGGCTAAAGTGGATGAACAGCTGTTTTTAAGTGTATTCAACGACGCTTCGCCAATTTGGCTTAGAAGATCAGCGCTTGGCTTTTCGAAAAGCGGCGATGGCGGACTTTACGTGGTGTTGTTTCTTGGGTTTTGGTGGTTCACCGAGCAGCTGCACTTTCAACAACTGGCGATGAGTATATTGGTGGGCTTTGCTATTGAGCGACCTATTTACTTTTTAGCTAAAAAGCGCATCGCGCGGGTTAGACCCTGCGACTGCTTAGTGCAAGGCGCGTATTTGGTGCCGAGCGACCAATTTAGCTTACCGTCGGGGCATAGTGCAGGGGCATTCGTGGTAGCGACGATTTTGACTATCTATTTTCCAGAATTTGCTGTGCTGTGGCTAATGTGGGCATCAGGGGTGGCGGCATCTAGAGTGATTATTGGTGTGCATTACCCTGCTGATGTGGTGATTGGCGCAGTGATGGGTTCAAGTTGTGCAGTATTAGCTGTAATGGTGGTGGGATCTATATGAGAATTTTGTACGGTATTCAAGGTACGGGTAATGGCCATATTACTCGAGCTCGAGTAATGGCAACGACCTTTAAAGCATTAGGCGTCGATGTTGACTATGTGTTTTCGGGTCGTAAAGAGCAAGACTACTTTGATATGGATGACTTTGCTGATTACCGAGCTTTTCGAGGTTTGTCGTTTACCAGCAAATCGGGGCAAGTTGATAGCTTTAAAACATTAAAAAATGCGCGCCCATTGCAGCTTATAAAAGATATTAAAAATCTTGATTTACGTCACTATGACTTGGTGTTTAATGACTTTGAGCCGATTACCGCTTGGGCTGCTAAACAGCAAGGCATCCCTGTTATTGGTATGAGCCACCAAGCGGCATTTTTATCTGATAAAGTGCCGATGTTTGGCCGAGCTTTTTTTCGTCGTGCGCTGATCCGTAATTATGCGCCAGCGAGTGTTTATTTAGGGGTGCATTGGCAGCCTTATGCAGAAAACATCATTCCTCCATTTATTGCAAATCATCACCATGATAACCCGGTGATGGTCGAAAATAAGGTGTTGGTGTATCTACCTTTTGAGAATTTAGACAGTGTGGTCGACTACCTTAAAGACTTTCCTGAGCGTGAGTTTTACTGTTATCACCCAGATGCGCAAGATTGTTCAATCGGAAATATTCATCTGCGAGCGCCTTCACGCGTTGGCTTTTTAAATGATCTCGCTAATGCTGGTGGTGTAATTGGCAACGCCGGATTTGAACTTGCAAGTGAAGCGTTGCAATTAGGTAAAAAGTTATTGTTAAAACCACTTGGTAAACAGTTTGAGCAGGGGATTAATGCGCAGACGCTATTGTCGATGGGAGCAGCCCATGTGATGAGCTATTTAAACCCCAATGCGATGGATGATTGGTTGCAATCGCCACAGAACAAAAAACTCAACTTTCCGAGCGATCCAGCGCCTTTGGTTGATTGGTTGCAAAAAAAACAATGGGAAAAGCTGGATAAATTGCATAAACATCTATGGCAACAGGTTGATTTAGAACAAAAACTGATTGTTTAAAAGTACCTTATATTGGAAAATGCGCGGCAAGTTTAACCACTTTTTATTAGCTGCTTTAAATAGTTTAGCTATACTTTAAATGCATGTTTCTATAAGGCACTTTGAATGAATGTATTACAAAACTTAACTATTAAGCGTCGTTTACAGTTAAACGCGCTCGTTGTTGGTCTTGCAATGATTGTGATGCTGTGTGTAATTATCTTTGAGTCGCGCATGATGCTAAAGCTCAACGAAACAATTCAAAATGCGGAGGAGCTCGACATTCATGAACTTGCGATGCGTAAACATGAAAAAAACTTTTTGTTTTACAAAGATGTCGATAGCCTTGAGCTTTTTGAAAAAGAGTATTCGCAGCTAAAAAATAAAATGGCGCGACTAGACGAGTTAGTGAAAGATTTGTCGATGGACTCATCTAAGCTAAATGAATTTAGACGTCTTGCGAAAACTTATTACGATGACTTCAATGAAGTTGTGGTACTACAAAAGAAAATAGGTTTACATCCTAAAGATGCACTTTATGGTGATTTACGTGGTGCGGTGCATCAAGTAGAAACATTATTAAGTGAGCGCGAAAACTATAAATTACTAACTTTAATGCTACAGCTTCGCCGTGCAGAAAAAGACTTTATGCTGCGCTTTGATTTAAAGTATATGGACAAGTTTGATGATTTAGTTGCTAGCTTTAGATCAGAGATAAAAAACGCAGGGTTCAATGCAAATTACGAAAACCAATTGCTTAGTTTGCTTGCGACTTATCAGAGTAAATTTAAAGTCTTAGTTGATGCACAAGTTGCCTTGGGCCTTGATTTAGAGTCAGGGGCACTCGGTGAGATGAAACGCAGTGTTGAGCTTAGTGATGCAATTGTCAGCCAACTAACCTCACAAACTAAAGAGTTTGTAGAATCTAGTGCTGCTAGTGCGCAGTTGATTGCCATTCTTGTGTTTATTATTGCGAGCATTTTAGTGATGTTATTAGTTTACTTTACTAGCCGCTCAATTATTCAGCCTATCGAACGTGTGTACCACACGATTAACGAGATTCGTCGCAATAACGACTTAAGTATGTCGATTACTCAATCAGGTAAAGACGAAATCACCACTATGACGGTCGACTTTAATAGCTTGATCAGTGATTTTAAAAAGTTAATTTACGAGGTTAATACAGCGCTAAGTACTCTTAACGTGGCAACAGAACATTTATCTGAAACGACTGCAGCAACTAGCTCAGGTATGCAAGAGCAGCTGCACGAAGCTGATATGGTTGCCACAGCTGCCACCGAAATGCAGGCGACGATTCAAGATATCTCACACAATACTGAAGCTGCAGCGAAAAAAGCTGAGTCGACTAACTTAAGCGCGCAGCAAGGTCGTTCTGAGGTTGAATCTACAGTGGTGCAAATTAACCACTTATCTGATTCACTCGGTAATGCGTCAAGCGTGGTGTCGCAGTTAGAAAAAGACGCTGAAACCATTGGCTCTGTACTTGATGTTATTCGTGGCATTGCTGAGCAAACAAACTTACTGGCACTCAATGCAGCCATTGAAGCGGCGCGTGCCGGTGAACAAGGCCGTGGCTTTGCGGTAGTAGCAGATGAGGTGCGCTCACTTGCGCAGCGTACCCAAGATTCAACGCAAGAGATCGAGAGTATCATTTCGACCTTACAAGGGCGTACGCAAGAAGTGGTAAGCATTATGCAGCAATGTCGTACGCAAGGTGGCGAAAGTGCAGCACAGGCAAGTAAAGCCGGTGAGTTACTACGCTCAATCACCGAAGATGTACAAACCATAATGGATATGAGTACTCACATTGCCACCGCAATTGATGAGCAAAGCCAAGTGGCTTCTGAGGTGAATAAAAACGTGGTACGCATTCGTGATATCGCTCAAGAGGCATCGGGCCACGCGGCGACTAATGCGCAAACCAGCGAAGAGGTGTCTGAGCAAGCACGTGTGCTCTACCAGGCAATCGATAAGTTTAAAGTTTAATCAGGCAATCGATAAGTTTAATAAATTAGCCTGTTGAAAAAAAAAGCGCGGTGACGGTGTCGTCATCGCGCTTTTTTGTTGTTTGGGTGTGTATACCGCGACAAGATTTTAATACCAATCCGCTTAATTAAGTAGTCTATTTTGAGGCAATAAAACCTCGTTGATAACAAGGCAAAAATTTCGTTATTTAGTTGTTCTAAATGAGAAATTTTTAACGCAGTTAGCGACAGGTTTAATCCCTCAAAATGATTAAGTATTATTGTGGGTTGGTATTAAGGCACAAACTTAATAGGCACGCTGTCTTTACTTGCTTCGTGCTCAGAGACTCTCGTTTGGTATTGCTGCCAAAGCTCATCATGGTTAGCTTGCAGCTCACTTAAATAGTGCCAGCTGAATAAACCGCTATTATGATTATCGCTAAACACCAGTCGAATCGCATAATGACCAACCGGCTCAATCTTGCTAATTCCCACTTGTTGCTTACCAAGTACGAGTTTCATAGGTTCATTGCCATGACCTTGTACT
Source organism: Pseudoalteromonas sp. NCCP-2140 (assembly GCF_023708065.1). Taxonomy (NCBI): domain Bacteria; kingdom Pseudomonadati; phylum Pseudomonadota; class Gammaproteobacteria; order Alteromonadales; family Pseudoalteromonadaceae; genus Pseudoalteromonas; species Pseudoalteromonas sp. NCCP-2140. The sequence goes on from NZ_BRCZ01000008.1 coordinate 33,252, forward strand.
TCAGCTGAAGGTGAGTGAACACGCAAAAATTCAGCACTAAATTGAGCAAGAGTCTGATCATCAAAATGAACATCTAATACTTTGCTAACGCTGTGATAATGCACTTTAGTGACTTCTTTCATGTGAGCCTTACCTTATATAAACTAAAAAGCCTCCAATTGGAGGCTTTTAATTATAACGCTAATTTGTTGATTAAAGAATGAAGCGACTTAAGTCTTCATCTTCAACAAGTGCACCTAAATGCTGCTCAACGTAATTGGCATCAATTGTTAGTGTTGAACCTGCTTTTTCTGAGGCATCAAATGAAATTTCTTCCATTAGTTTTTCCATCACAGTGTGCAAGCGACGGGCACCGATGTTTTCGGTTTTCTCATTTACTTGCCAAGCTGCTTTTGCGATACGTTCAATGGCATCATCAGTAAACTCAACTTCAACTTGCTCTGTTTTTAACAGCTCACGTTGTTGCTCAGTTAATGAAGCATGAGGCTCAGTTAAGATACGTTTAAAGTCATCAGCACTTAGTGCTTCAAGCTCAACGCGGATTGGTAAACGACCTTGTAGCTCTGGGATCATGTCTGATGGTTTAGACATTTGGAATGCGCCAGATGCGATAAATAACATGTGGTCAGTTTTAACCATGCCATGTTTAGTGCTTACTGTTGAACCTTCGATTAATGGTAGTAAGTCGCGCTGTACACCTTCGCGGCTAACATCTGGGCCAGATGCTTCACCACGTTTACAGATTTTATCGATCTCATCGATAAACACGATACCGTTTTGCTCTACTGCGAAGATAGCTTGCTCTTTTAACTCTTCAGGGTTAACAAGTTTTGCTGCTTCTTCTTCAACCAATAGCTTAAACGCTTCTTTGATTTTTAGCTTACGCTTGCTGCGCTTATCGCCACCCATGTTTTGGAACATGCTCTGAAGCTGGTTGGTCATTTCTTCCATACCAGGAGGAGCCATGATCTCAACATTTGGCTGAGCTTGTGCAACATCGATATCAATTTCTTTATCGTCTAACTGACCTTCTCGTAATTTTTTACGGAAAGATTGACGAGTAGAAGAGTTCTCTTCTGTTTTTGACTCACCAAAGGTATCGCGTGCTGGTGGTAAAAGAGCATCTAAAATACGCTCTTCTGCCGCTTCTTCAGCGCGATGTTTGAATTTTTTGGTTTGCTGTTCACGCGTCATTTTAATTGAGATATCAACTAAATCGCGGATGATCGTTTCTACTTCTTTACCAACATAGCCCACTTCGGTGAACTTTGTTGCTTCAACTTTAATAAAAGGCGCATTAGCAAGTTTAGCTAGGCGGCGAGCAATTTCAGTTTTACCCACACCTGTTGGGCCAATCATTAAAATGTTTTTTGGCGTTACTTCTGCGCGTAAATCATCGCTCAGTTGCATACGGCGCCAGCGGTTACGTAGCGCGATTGAAACTGCTTTTTTAGCTTTAGCTTGGCCAATAATATGTTGATCAAGCTCGTGAACGATTTCTCTTGGCGTCATCTCAGACATGGCAGTTCCTATTACAATTCTTCAATAGTTTGGAAATTATTCGTGAATACGCAGATGTTGCCTGCAATAGTAAGGCTTTTCTCTACAATATCACGTGCACTTAGGTCGGTGTTTTCTAGTAGCGCTGTGGCTGCTGATTGCGCGAAGTTACCACCACTGCCAATCGCAATTAGGTCGTTTTCTGGCTGCACAACATCACCGTTACCTGTGATAATTAATGAAGCAGTTTCGTCTGCAACTGCTAATAGTGCTTCGAGCTTTCTAAGTGCACGATCACTACGCCAATCTTTGGCCATTTCTACGGCAGCTTTGGTTAAGTTGCCTTGGTGCATTTCTAGCTTGCTTTCAAATCGTTCGAAAAGGGTGAAGGCATCAGCAGTACCGCCAGCGAAACCAGCGATTACTTTGCCATTATAAAGACGTCGAACTTTGCGGGCGTTGCCCTTCATTACGGTGTTACCAAGTGAAACTTGGCCGTCGCCACCAATAACGACCTTGTCGTCGCGGCGTACACTTACAATAGTGGTCATGATTATTCCTCATCATCGAGCGGCAAGGCCGCTCGTAAAAAGCGATTGATGAGGTGTTTATATGGGTGAATGAACTAAAATCAAGTCCAAAGCCAAATTCCGCAGCCCATTATTTTGATGCGTTTAAGTTTATTCTTGTCACTTTCGGCTAAACGTTTGGTTTCGTATGGGCCTAAGCGCACTTTATACCAAACACCATTGCTGCCTTGTGTTTTCTTAACTTCGGCCACTAAGCCGGCAAAAGCGATTTTAGCTTTTAATGTTTGTGCTTGCTCTAATGTTCTAAAAGAGCCGCATTGCATTACATATGGACCTTTTTGTTCAATCTCTTTTACTTCAACCTGAACTTCGTGCTCTTTAATTTCTTTGATAAATTCAGGTGTCTTAGGTGGTGGAATAACTACTTCTTCTTTTTTAGTCGGGTTTGCTTGCTGCTCTACTAACTCAGGATCAGCATTATGTTTGATATACCATAGGCCGTAACCAAACCCGCCTACTAAGATAAGCGCAATTAAAACAAGAATAATAGGGAAAGGCTTTTTCGCCGGGGCTTGTTTTTTATTATTTCGATTTGCTGGTTTTTTATTTATGTAATCGTGTTGTGCCATGACTCTTAATTGGCCTTTAAATCATATCTATAGGATCAACATCTAAGCTCCAACGCACCTTTTGCGCTAATTTACTGGTACTTATATAGTCGACCATTTGCGCTAAATATTGGTGTAAGTGGGAGCGTTCCTGCGCCTGAATATGTAACTGAAAGCGATATTTACCTGCTACACGTTCCAGTGGTGCAGGTATCGGACCGAGCAATTGTATACCAGATACGTTATGGACAGGAACCAAATCAGTTAAAAAATCCATCACTTGATTTATGTTATGTCCTTCGGCACGAACCATAGCCATATTGGTGACTGGCGGAAGCTGCGCGTCTTCTCGCTCTGTGAGTGCATAACGGGCAAAATCTTGGTAACCATTATTAACTAAGTCTTGCAGTAGCGGGTGCTCAGGAAAGTGAGTTTGTAATAACACTTGCCCAGGTTCACCACTTCGACCTGCGCGGCCTGCGACTTGTGTAACAAGTTGCGCTAAATGCTCTGTGGCGCGAAAATCACACGAATATAATCCACTGTCGACATCTAGGATTAAAACAAGGCTAACATCGGCAAAATGGTGGCCTTTTGCCAACATTTGCGTGCCAACTAAGATACGCGCACCGCCTTGGTTAATATCATCAAGGGCTTTTTCTAAGTTGCCTTTACGACGAGTTGAATCTCGGTCAATACGACTAATCGGAATGTCAGGGAAGGTTTGTGTTAAAAACTCTTCGATTTGTTCAGTGCCTTTGCCATTTGGAAAAATCTGCGTACTGCCGCAATCCGGGCATTGATGAGGGACCTGATGTTGTTCACCACAGTGGTGACAAATCATCTGGCCAATGGCTTTATGAAAGGTTGCACTGGTACTACAACGTGAGCACTCACTTAGCCAGCCACACTCATGGCATATAAGGGTAGGCGAAAAACCACGACGGTTTAAAAACACCATCACTTGCTTACCACGTTCTAAATGTTGGCGCATATAAGCAAGGCTGGCATGGGCAATCCCTGCTTGCTCAGGCTGACCTTTCATATCCATTAAGTGGAACTGGTTATCGGTGCTGGTTTGGGCCCGTTCAGTGAGGCTCAACAGCTGATATTTGTTATTAATTGCCTTATGTAAGGTCTCAAGTGCCGGTGTGGCACTGCCTAGAACGAGCGGAATATTATGTTGGTATGCTCTATAAGCGGCTAGGTCTCTAGCATGATAGCGTAGTGTATCTTGTTGCTTAAACGAGCTGTCGTGCTCTTCATCAACGATGATCATGCCAAGAGATAAAAAGGGCAAGAAAATACTCGAACGTGTGCCGATCACTATAGCGCAGCTGCCTTTTTCACAAAAACGCCAAGTCTGTAAGCGTTCGTTATCTGTTAGAGCTGAGTGCCATAGCATAATCGGGGTATCAGGAAAGCGACGACGAAAACGATTAACCGTTTGTGGTGTTAAGCCAATTTCAGGCACTAATACTAAGGCTTGCTGACCTTTTTTGAGTACTTCTTCTAGGCATTGCAAATACACTTCGGTTTTACCGCTTCCGGTAACCCCTTCAAGCAAAAAGCTGGTAAAGCCACGAGCTTGGTTAATGCTGGTGCAGGCAACAGCTTGCTCTTTATTAAGCACTGGTTTGCTACCAACACTCGGCGCGCGTTGCTGCCATTGGTTATCATGTTCAATAAATTGAGTGATCAGTTCTTTATCGAGCAGACTGTCGATGGTTTTTTTGGTAAATCCGAGTGCTTTTAATTCTGTAACCGATGATTTGCCTGATTCGGCTAGCTGTTTTAATAAACTCAACTGGGTTTTTGCTTTCAGCGACGGCAGCTTTGCACCTTTATCGGTCAGCTCAACCATGTTAATGCTGGTTTTATCTGGGCATTCGCCTTGTCTTAATGCAGCCGGAAGTGCCGTATGAATGGTCTCGCCCAATGGGTAACAGTAGTAGCGTGCTGTGAATTTTAGTAATGCTAAGTGTTGCTCAGATAACACTGGCGTGTCGTCTATAACATCAATAATCGGCTTGATTTTGTCAGCGGGAACATCGGTTGATGTTTTAAGAGCCAAGACCACGGCAACCTTTTTTTGGCTACCAAATGGCACGCGAACGCGCATACCTGGCTTTAACTCAGGGCTATGCAGCAGCTGTTCAACTTTATAATCGAAGGTACGCTGTAAAGGGACTTTTATGGCAACTTCTACAAAGTGCATAACAACTCAACTGAAACAAAGATAGAAAGATAATGTACTAAAATTGCAGTTAAAAACCTACCAACAAATACTGAACAACAGACCACTTGGTTATTTTTTTAGCGAAAGATGTATTTAAAGCTTGTCGTAAGGCTTCTTGAGCTATAAAATACGCGGCCTATTAATTGTATTAACTGCGTATGGTGCCAGACTTCGGGTTTGGAGAGCGATACGGCCTTAACTAGAGGTTCCCTATGAAAGAAGGTATTCACCCTAAGTACGAAGCTATCACTGCAACTTGTTCATGTGGTAACAAATTCGAAACTAGCTCAACTCTTTGTAAAGACATCCACTTAGACGTATGTTCTGAGTGTCACCCGTTTTACACTGGTAAGCAAAAGATTTTAGACACTGGCGGCCGTGTTGATCGTTTCAACAAGCGCTTCGGTGCACTTAGCAGCAAGAAGTAATCTCTGCTGTTTAGTTAAAAAAAGCACCTTAGGGTGCTTTTTTTATGCCTAAAATTCACAAAACTCTTTATTAACATTGCTAGTCACTCATCATCTTCACTTATGTATCTTGCATAACTATTTCTGGCTGTTATGCCCATTATGTCGCTAATTTTGCAGACAAAGTGCCACCCCTTGGCTATATTCTTTTTTGTATAAACTTTCATAAAAGTTATTAAAAATAATAAATTTAAATAACTTTGTGAGTAAATGCAGTGAACTTCGTTGAAATGGCTATTTTGGGCTAATTTCGGCTAATTGCAGTGTACGTGCGTATAAAATACAAAAACACGTGCTTAAAAGGTCATAAATAGGTGAATTTTTATGTCTGATTAATCGCAACTATGCGCAGAAACTGTTGGGAAATCCTTTAAAATTAAGCGATATAGCATATAACAGGATAGACCTGATAATACTTGGAATTTTTATACATTACAGGTATCGTACTGATGCAAGCTCTCTCACTTTTTAACTTTTTGCAGGATACTATCGCGTTATGTCAGATTTTCGTGAACAAGCATTACATTACCACGCTCACCCCGTTCCAGGTAAAATTAGTGTTGAACTAACCAAGCCAGCCGAAACGGTTAACGATCTCGCTTTAGCTTATAGCCCAGGTGTGGCTGAACCAGTCCGTGAAATTGCTGCTGATCCAGCAAATGCCTATAAATACACAGGCAAAGGTAACATGGTTGCGGTTATTTCAAACGGTACCGCAATTTTAGGTTTAGGTAACTTAGGTCCGCTTGCATCAAAACCTGTAATGGAAGGTAAAGCGTTACTATTCAAACGTTTTGCTGGCCTTGACTCAATTGATATTGAAGTTAAACACCGCACAACAGAAGATTTCATTAATACGGTTGCTAACATCGCTGATACGTTTGGTGGTATCAACCTTGAAGATATTAAAGCGCCAGAGTGCTTTGAAATCGAAAAAGCGCTTATCGAGCGCTGTGATATTCCAGTTTTCCACGATGACCAACATGGTACAGCTATTGTGACTGCTGCTGGTATGCTTAACGCCCTTGAAGTGCAAGGTAAAGATATCGAAGATGCTATCATCGTATGTTTAGGTGCCGGTGCTGCTGCTGTTGCTTGTATGGAGCTTTTAATTAAGTGTGGCGCACTGCGTGAACACATTTATATGCTTGACCGTAAAGGTGTGATCCATACACGTCGTGATGACTTAAACGAGTATAAGCAATTATTTGCTAACAATACCGATAAGCGTACATTACAAGATGTTATTGCTGATGCTGACGTATTCGTTGGTGTATCAGGTCCTAACCTGTTAACAGCAGATGATCTTAAGCTGATGGCTGATAAGCCAGTCGTGTTTGCATGCTCAAACCCAGATCCTGAGATTGCTCCAGAAGTTGCACACAGTGCGCGTAACGATTTAATTATGGCAACGGGTCGTTCAGATTTCCCTAACCAAGTAAATAACGTGCTTTGTTTCCCATTCATTTTCCGTGGTGCGTTAGATGTTCGTGCAACGGCAATTAATGATGAAATGAAAATTGCTGCAGTTCACGCAATTCGTGGTATCGCGAAAGAGCCTGTACCAAGTGAAGTATTAAAAGCAGCTGGCGTTGAGTCACTTGAGTTTGGTGCTGAGTACATCATTCCTAAGCCTATGGATCCGCGTTTATTACCACGTATTGCACGTGCTGTTGCTGAAGCAGCAGTAGAGTCGGGTGTAGCGCAAATCGACATGCCAGAAGATTACATGCGTTAAACTTAATTAGCTATTAGGTATATCGCGCAATAAAAAACTCAGCCTAGGCTGAGTTTTTTTATATCTGCGATTATCGGCGGTGATCCGATGGCCGAAATACTTATTCTGAATCAAGCACTGGGATATCTAACCCCATTTCTTGCATAATTTTTTTAACTTCTTCAGGTACCTTTTCAGGGTTGTCTTTACGTAGGTCGTCATCATTTGGTAATGGTTGACCTGTAAAAGCATGTAAGAAAGCTTCACACAATAACTCACTGTTCGTCGCATGACGCAGGTTATTGATCTGGCGGCGTGTACGCTCGTCAGTTAATACTTTTAATACGTTGAGTGGGATTGATACGGTAATCTTTTTTACTTGTTCTGATTTTTTACCGTGTTCTGCATATGGGTGAATGTATTCACCGTTCCATTTAGCCATAAGTTGTTTCGTTGCCTCGGTTGTCAGTGATTTACGCCTTATTCACAGCGCAAGATGCGGAAATTCTATCTCTTTAAAAAAGATAGTCAAATACTAGTTATTTAGCCATCTAGTGGTGTAAATGTATAAACTTCTATGTGTGAGCCATAAATGCTTTGACTTCTCATATTTGATCATCTAACCTTTTAGACGTCTAAACATCCAATTTAAGAATAGGTGATGAAATGAGCGAAAAAAATAAAGCGACGATTGCTGTTCGTCACGGCATCGAAGCCGATAAACATCATGGTGCGGTTGTACCACCAATTTACTTATCAACCACCTATTCGTTTGCTGATTTTGATACTAAGCGCCAGTATGACTATGGTCGCAGTGGTAACCCAAATCGCGATATCTTAGCTGAAACCTTAGCTGAGCTTGAAGGTGGTGCTAGAGGTATTATAACTGCAACAGGTATGTCTGCTGTGCATTTAGCTACTCAGCTATTAAACAGTGACGATACGTTAGTGATCCCACATGACTGTTATGGCGGTAGTTACCGTTTATTCACCTCGCTTGAAAAACGTGGCCTGTTAAAACTGAAAGTTTTGGATTTAACTAAAACTGAAAATCTCCAAGAAATTTTAGCGATTAAACCTAAGTTGATTTGGATTGAAACGCCAAGTAACCCAATCTTGCGTTTAACAGATATTAAAGCAATTACTAGTATTGCTAAGCAGTGTGGTGCTTTGGTTGCGGCTGACAACACCTTCTTATCACCTGCATTACAAAACCCCATTGAGTTTGGTGTTGATATTGTTGTGCACTCAACCACTAAATACATCAATGGTCACTCTGATGTAGTGGGCGGTGCAGTGATTGCTGCAACGCAAGAGCTAGGCGACGAACTTGCTTGGTGGGCGAATAATATCGGTATTACTGGTGCACCATTTGACAGCTACTTAACGCTTCGTGGTTTACGTACTTTAAATGTACGCCTAAAGCAGCACCAAGAAAATGCCTTTGCCATTGCTGAGTATTTAGAAAGCTCACCTTATGTAAGCCAAGTTTATTACCCAGGCCTTGCTTCTCACCCACAACATGAGCTTGCTAAAGCACAGCAACGTGGTTTTGGTGGCATGGTGAGCTTTGATATTAAAGGCGACATTAACGATGCTGCTGCGTTTTTAACTAGTCTTAAAGATTTTAGCCTTGCTGAGTCGCTAGGTGGGGTAGAAAGCTTGATTTGTCACCCTGCAACAATGACGCACGCAGGCATGGAGCCTAAAGCGCGCCTTGATGCCGGTGTGGGCGATACGCTGATCCGTATTTCTGTAGGTATTGAAGACGTAAAAGATCTCATTGCAGATTTAGACCGTGTTTTCAATTTAGTAAAACCAGGTCAAGGCCAGCAAGTTACAACAGCTGAAGCTAAGCAAACACAGCAAGATACACAGCAAAATGCGTCATTTAAGTTAACGCCAGCACATACGGCATTGTGGTAGAAGAAATGGTAAATATTGTTCATAAATTTGGTGGCTCAAGCTTAAGCTCGGCGGATCGTTATCATGCAGTAGCGAACATTGTTCTTGCGAATACTGAGCAGGGCGATTGCATTGTTGTGTCGGCATCGGGTAAAACAACCGATACCCTAGTAAAGCTTTGGCAAAGTTACCAGCAGCAAGATAGCCAAGCTGTTAGCGATATTCTATTGCTTATTGATAACAATCAACGGGCTTTAATTGAGCAGCTACTTACAGGTCAGAATAAACAACAGGCCTTGGCACAGTTAAAAGATGAACTTGCCGTATTAAATGAATTAATTAGTCTGCAGCAGTTACTTGAAGCACCTTTACTTGCTCATGGTGAAGTGTGGTCGGCGCGGTTATTGGCCGCTTACCTAAATCAGTTAGGTGTTGATGCGCAAGATGTTGATGCAAGGCAGTTATTTACTCTAAATGATGGTCAGCTTTTACATCAAAAAAACCAACAGCAATGCAGTGATGCGATTAGCAGAAAACATATCAACGTAGTAACGGGTTTTATAGCTTCAGATTGCCAAGGTAATACGGTGACATTAGGCCGTAATGGCAGTGATTACAGTGCCACCTTGTTAGCGAGTTATACTTTTGCTAAGCAAGTGTCTATCTGGACAGACACACAAGGGGTATTTAGTACTGACCCTCGTAAAGTTAAAAATGCAGTTAAGTATGCCAAGGTGTGCCGTGAGCAAGCTAACTTATTAGCGCGTTTAGGTAACCCAGTATTGCATGCAAAAACCTTGTCGCCGTTAAAAGACTCAGAAATCAAACTGGTGGTAAGAAGTAGTTTTGATTGTGATGCAACGCCAACCGAAGTAGTAAAAGAAGGTTACAGTAAAGCAAAGCGTTTTATTACTACCTTAGATAACATCGATTTATTACGGGTTGATAAACTAAGCGGTGGTGAAGTTGGTGAGCTTAGTCAGTTAATTCAACACAGCCTGCACCACTTTACTAAAGATGGCGATACTTACTTGTTAGTGCCAGGTCAAAGCACTCACCAAGTTGTAAGCCACTTAGCGGGCCGTGCAAATATTGTCGAGTCTAATTTAAGTGGTTGTGCAGTGGTTGCACCAACAGCTGATGTCATTGCGCTAACAGAGCAAGCAACAGCGCTTTTAAAAGAGCAAAGCATTCATCCTCGTTTTGTACAACAAGACGATAACTATGTGTTGATCTTAAACGATCAGGCAATTGACAGTGATGTTTTAACTCTTCTACATGACAAGCTGGTAAACAAAGGTCAAGAGTTGGCCATTATCGTTGCTGGCCTTGGTAATGTAGGCGAAGTGTTCTTATCGCAACTACAAGCTCAATTTGCTCGTTTATCTGCTCAGTACAAAGTAAAAGTAGTAGCTCTTTTACGCTCTAAACAAATGCTTTTTAGTGCCAGTGGTTTAAATACCGAAACATGGCAAGAGCAGTGGCACAATGAAGCGCAAAGCTACGATAAAGCTGAGTTATTAGCACGTATCAATGAGCTAGATTATGAGCACAAAGTAGTGATTGATATCACTGCCAGTGAGGCTTTTAGCCAGTTGTATCCTGATTTTGTAGAGCTTAACTGTCATTTGATCAGTGCAAACAAATATGCGGGTACCGCAGAAAATAGCTGGTATCAAAACCTACGCACTAATTTGGCTGAGCGAAACTTGTTGTGGCGTTATAACACCAGTGTGGGCGCAGGTTTACCGATTAACTTTGCTTTAGCTGATTTGCAAAATAGCGGAGACAGCATTAACCGTATTGAAGGGGTATTCTCGGGTACTTTATCGTGGTTATGTAGCAGTTACGATGGCAGCGTGCCGTTTTCAGATTTAGTGCTTCAAGCTCAGCAAATGGGCTATACAGAGCCAGATCCTCGTGAAGACTTATCTGGCCGTGATATGCAGCGTAAACTACTGATTTTAGCGCGTGATCTAGGCCTTGATTTAGAGCTTAATGACATTGCTTTAACACCTCTGATGCCTGAACAGCTTGCAGTAGGAAGCTGGCAAGATTTTCTTGCAAACAAACAGCTGCTCGATGAATTTATGACAGAAAAATCAGCGCAAGCTGCGGCAGAAGACAAAGTGGTGCGCTATACCGGTGCTATTACACTCGTTGATGGTAAGGTTCAGGCTCAAGTCGGTTTAGTCAATGTTGGCAAAGATGATGTATTAGCAAGCCTTAAACCGGGCGATAACATCTTTGTGATCAATTCACAGTGGTATACAGATAATGCATTGGTGATCCAAGGCCCAGGAGCGGGTAAAGAGGTCACTGCCGCTGGAGTTCACTCAGACCTATATTGGCTGGTAAATAACCTAAAATAATTTTGCTGATCTTAGTTTAAATAGCTAAGCAAAAAGCGCCCAGAAGGGCGCTTTTTTATTGTTTCAAAATAGCAATTCACTTATTTAGAACAACTCTTCTTCAGTGCTGAGCTTTTCTTCGAATACGTCTGTTGGTTGATCAATTACGTACTTGGTTGGTGCAGTGCCTTTAATGAAGTACTCAAAACGGCTGGTGTAGTCATTTTTATGGCTTAAAAGGCCTGTTGCTAAGTCGATACGAACCGATACCAAACCTTCAGGAGGCTCAATAGGTGATTCAGGCATGCCATCAAGGGCTGCACGCATAAAGTCGACCCATGCAGGTTGTGCTGTTTTAGCGCCAGATTCTGCACCTGATATTTGTGACTTATCGAGGTTATTATTATAAGTCGAACGACCAAGTGTGATACCTGGGTTATCAAAGCCAACCCATACCGAGGTCATTACATTGCGGTTAAAGCCACTGAACCAGGTATCAACAGAATCATTGGTGGTACCTGTTTTTCCTGCTAGATCACGGCGATCAAGCGCTTGTGCACGCCAGCCTGTCCCACTCCAGCCGGTTTTGTGAGTCCAGCTACCACCACCCCAAATTGCGCTGTGCATAGCTTGCGAAATTAAGAATGCATTTTGCTTTGAAATGATACGCGGAGCACAGCGTGGAGTGCTCACACTTTGTGCTTGATCCAATTGGTTATCATCTAGTGATGCAAACTCAGGTGTAACAACTTGCTCAGGTTCATCACAGGCAAATTCTGGCTCTGTTTTGAATAACACATTACCAGCAGAATCCTGAATTTCAGAAATAAAGTAAGGAGTAATTAAGTGGCCGCCATTGGCGAAAGTACTCATTCCGCGTGCTAGTTCAAGAGGTGTGATTGAGGCACTACCCAGGGCCAATGATTCGCTACGGTTAATATCACTATTTAAAAAACCAAACTTAAGCAGGTGATCAGCAGTACGCTCAAGGCCAACACCACGTAACAAGCGCACTGATATTACGTTTTTAGATTGAGCGAGTGCACGGCGAATACGAATAGGGCCATTATAAACTGCAGGGCTGTTTTTTGGACGCCATGCCACACCTTGGCTTCTATCCCACTGATTGATTGGCGCATCATTAAGAATAGAAGCGAGTGTATAACCACTTTCAAGTGCAGCTGAATAAATAAATGGCTTAATGTTTGAACCTACCTGGCGTTTTGCTTGAACTGCTCGATTGTATTGGCTTTGTTCAAAGCTGTAACCACCGACAATGGCTTTAATACGACCATCTTGTGGGTCAAGTGAAACAAGTGCGCTCGATGCTTCAGGTACTTGGCTAAGAATATAGCTATCATCAGCGTTCTTACGTAGCCAAATTTGCGCTCCCGCGGATAAAATTTCAGTAGCCGTTTTAGGTGGGAAGCTTTGACGGTAACGGGTAATATACTTACGTGCCCATTTTAAGCCATCCCACTCGATAGTCACTTGTTCACCGTTTTTTTGTAAAACATCAATTGATTGCTCAGCGACATTCGTCACTACACCTGCTAATAGTGGACCAAACTCTTTAACATCTTTTAATTTAGATAAGATCTCTTCTTGGCTAAGTGGACTTTCGTTTTCACTGTCCCATAACTGAGCTGCAGCGCCACGGTAGCCATGACGCATGTCGTAAGCGTGTAGGTTATCAACAATGGCATCTTGTGCCGCTTGTTGAATGTTTGAATCAACACTGGTGTAAACTTTGAAGCCTGAGTTATAAGCTCGTTCATGGCCATAACGCTCAACCATTTCAGCACGTACCATCTCAGAGATATAAGGGGCATACACTTCAATTTCTGCGCCGTGGAATTTAGCTGTGATAGGCGCGCTAGTCGCTTCATCGAATTCAGTTTGGGTAATGTATTTTTCAGTTAACATACGTCCTAAAACGACATTACGGCGGTTTTTAGCTCGTGCTGGATTACGAATAGGGTTAAGCGCTGAGGGAGCTTTCGGTAAGCCTGCAATCATTGCCATTTGCGCTAAGGTTAGCTCATTCAGGTCTTTGCCATAATAAACTTGTGCAGCTGCACCAATACCAAAAGCACGATTACCTAACTCAATTTTATTTAAATATAATTCGAGGATTTCGTCTTTACTTAATATACTTTCGATATGTAAAGCAATGAAGATCTCTTTGACCTTACGGATGTATGCTTTTTCTCTAGTTAAGAAGAAGTTACGGGCAAGCTGCATTGTTATCGTACTTGCGCCTTGTTTCTTTTCACCTGTAGATATGAGTACAATGGCCGAACGTACTATACCAATTGGATCGATACCGATATGCTCGTAAAAACGGTTATCTTCTGTTGCTAAAATCGCATCGATTAATGGTTGAGGAATTTGATCTATTGTAACGGGAATGCGGCGTTTTTCACCGAATTGGTTAATCAATAATCCATCTCGTGAGAAAACCTGCATAGGTGTCTGTAATTGAACGTCTTTTAAAACCTGTACGCTAGGAATATCAGGTTTAACGTAATAGTATAGACCAACTAAAGTGATTAGTCCTAAAAATGAGCAGATGATAATAAATTGTAAAGTTCGCTTTAATAAAATCACTTATATTTTCCCTAAATGGACTCCCAATTAGAATCGGAGACTGCTAGTATATATTGATTAAAAAATGAATAATATTTTTTCAGACAAAAATTATAACTTGTTTATTATTAAAACAAAGGCCAAGTTGCAAACATGCTAAGTCAGCTATTTAAAAAGCCTTCATCTATGATGGTAGGAATCGACATTGGGTCGCACTGTATTAAAGCAGTGTTGTTGCAAGAGACAGACGCGGGTATGCGGCTTGAAGCGTTAGCTATTGAACCTATGCCAAAAGGCGCTATGTCTGAGCGTTCTATTCAAGATATTGAAGCGATAGGTAATGTTATCGCTAAACTAAAAAGAAAAATTCCTAAATCAGCTCAAACCGCTGCCGTTGCCGTGTCAGGGCAAACAGTAATCACTAAGGTGATTTTTATGGATGTAACATTAACTGATGCTGAACTAGAGTCACAAATAGCGATTGAAGCTGATAGTTTAATTCCTTATCCCCTTGATGAAGTCAACATCGATTTTGAAAAACTCGCTATTAATGAAGCTGATCCAAGTAAAGTGAATGTATTGCTTTCAGCAGCGAGAACGGAGAGTGTACAAGCGCGAGTAGGAGCTCTAGAAGTTGCAAATTTAAAAGCCGGGGTTGTTGATGTAGAAAGTTATGCACTGAGCAGAGCTATGGATATTTACTATCAACAATTACCTAGTGACGCGTACAACAAGTGCGTAGCTGTGGTTGATATTGGCGCTGTACTAATGCTTGTAAGTGTAGTGCAAGAAGGCGAGACAATTTACACCCGTGACCAAGTATTTGGTGGTGACCAATATACCAACAGTATTGTTGCGTATTATAACAAGAGCTTTGATGAAGCTGAAATTGGTAAAACAACGGGTGACTTACCACCAAATTATACTTTCGAAGTTTTAGCTCCCTTCCAGACATCATTGTTACAACAAGTTCGACGCGCTGTGCAGATGTTCTTAACAACCAGTGGTAAAGACCAAGTTGATTACATTGTGCTTACAGGCGGCACAGCCATGATTGACGGCTTAGATAGGCTACTAATTGAGGAATTAGGCATTCACACTATAGTTGCTGACCCATTTGCCAACATTGAGATTTCGCCAAAAGTTGACCGCAATATGTTGCAGCGTCATCGCACTCAGTTTGCGATAGCTACAGGCTTGGCATTAAGGAGTTTTTCATCATGCCACATATAAATCTGCTGCCATGGCGCGAACAACAACGAAAAGACTCCCAGAATAAGTTTATTACTATACTGTTTGGTGTAGTTGTTGTTAGCTTCCTAAGTATGTATCTACTAAGCTCTTTTTATAGTGGTTTACGCGAAGGGCAAAATGTAAAAAATAACTTTTTAAATACAGAAATCGCTTTATTGAATCAACGTATACAAGAAATAAACGAACTCGATAAGAAAAAAGAAAACTTACAACAGCGAATGCGCCTCATCGAAGAGTTACAGAGTAACCGTAACCTAGGTACGCAAATTATGGATGAAGTCGCTAAAATTGTTCCTGCTGGCGTTTATTTAACTAAGCTTGAACGTCGTGATGACCGCATTCATGTAATCGGTCGCAGTGAATCAAATAACCGCTTATCAACAATGTTGCGCCAAGTTCAAGGTTCATATTTATTAGAGCGACCTATTATGCAAGGTATCGTTGCCGGTGAGCAAACCTCAAGATTGTTGAGTGATTTTAATATGGACTTTTACGTTAAGCCGTTTGATCAGATAGGTGAGGTGCGCAATGAACCTTGATATCAAAGCGTTAACTGAAATAGATTGGAATGAAATCGAACTCGAAAATATGGGCGACTGGCCCATTGCCGTAAAAGCAATATGTTGCGCCTTTGTTGCAGCACTGGTTTTATACTTTAGCTATAGCTTATTGGTGTCAGATGAAATTGCCAGTTACCATAGCTCCGTAGCCAAAGAAACTGAGCTTCGCCAAACATATAAAGCAAAATATGCTGTTGCGAGTAATTTAGAGATTTATCGTCAGCAAATGGTTGAAATGGAAGATAAATTCTCGCAACTTTTAAAACGCTTACCTACTTCAAACGAAACCCCAGGTTTGTTAGATGATTTATCTTATGTTGGCACCACCAGTGGTTTAACCTTTTTGAAAATTGGCTGGTTACCTGAAGTCGAAAAAGAGTTTTATACAGAACTACCTATCAAAATAGAAGTGGTAGGGACGTATCATGAGTTTGGTGAGTTCGTAGGCAAAGTTGCTCAGTTACCACGTATTGTGAGTTTGCATGACTTTACAATCCAAACGCTTGGTGATGGCGAACTCACTTTTAGTGTTGTTGCCAAGACTTATCGTTATGAAGGGGGGACTAAAAAATGAAGAAACTTCCCTTAATTATTGCCATGACTCTTGTGCTCAGTGCATGTAATGACGATACTTCAGAACAAAAAGAGTTTATTGATCAAGTAAAAGCAAGTACAACGCCTAAAGTTGAACCCATACCTGAGATCACTAAATTCGAGCATTTTGCATATAATGCCGGGAAATTACGCAGCCCATTTGTGGCGCCGAAACCGGAAATTATCCAAAGCAATTTAGTGCAAGTTAAAAACTGCTTACACCCCGATCCTAATCGTGTTCGCCAGCCACTTGAAAAGTACCCGCTAGATAACCTAGTAATGCAAGGGACTATTGGTCGTGTTGGTAATACGTGGGCGCTGATAAAAGCTGCAGACGATACGCTTTATCGAGTTACTGTAGGTAATTATATTGGTTTGTATCACGGTGAAATAAAACAAGTGCACGACAATTATATAGAATTATTAGAATTAATCCCTGATGGGGCTGGTTGTTGGAAAGAGCGTCTGACTAAGCTAGAAATGTTAGAGGCGAATACAAATGGTGCAAGTTAATCTTATGAAAGGTAAAAAGAAGATGCATATAGGAATGGCATGGTTAAAACACATGCATAAATTCATGTTAGCTGCATTAGCCTTATTTTTGGCCCAGACGGCAATCGCTGCCCCTCTGTTGTATGATGTGCGGTATAACCCGTTAATGAAAGGCGAAACACAATTACAACTAGTATTTGATGAAGCCCTTACATTCGAACCAAAAGTTCAGGTGTATAACTCACCTGCTCGTATAGAAATGCTATTCAGCAATGTGGGTGTTGATAATGAAGTGCGTGATGTACCTGTTAATCAAGCAGGTATCCAGCATGTAACTAGCACGATGACTGCTGATGGTTTAAAAGTTGTTGTAACGTTAGACAAGCTAAAAATTTATAAAACAGCTGCGAAAGATAATATTGTTACTTTACATGTTTCAGATAACCCAATTGCAACGGATGATTCAGCGGATGGACTGACAGCGTCTAGCAACTTTATTAATACAGTACAGTCTATTGATTTCCGTCGTGGTGAAAAAGGTGAAGCACGTCTTTTAGTTTTCTTACAAGATACGCAAGCTGCAATTGATGTACATGAAAGTGGCGGTAAAATTATTGCAGAGTTCCACCATACAGATATTTTAGATGATTTATTGTATCAATTAGATGTAATGGATTTTGGCACGGTTGTCAGTAACATCGAAACTTTCAAAGAAGGTAATATGACGCGCATCGTGGTTGAGCCAAATGCCGCATTTAAGTTTACTCACCAACAAATTGAAAATATCTTTACCTTAACTGTTGAAAAAGATGATACACAGCGCGCGTACCTTGAAGGTGGTATTGAATATCAAGGTCGCCCTATGAGCCTCAACTTCCAAGATATTCCGATTCGCTCTGTGCTACAGATTATTGCGGGCTATAACGAGTTTAACTTAGTAACAAGTGATTCAGTAACAGGCAATATTACATTACGTTTAGACGGTGTTCCTTGGGATCAAGCTCTCGATGTAGTGCTTAAAATTAAAGGCCTTGATAAGCGTATGGATGGCTCCATTTTGATGGTTGCGCCATCAGAAGAGCTAGCTGCGCGTGAAGCAAAAGAGCTTCAAGCTAAACAGCAGGTTGAAGATTTAGAGCCGCTTTATAGTGAATATATCCGCCTTAACTATGCTAAAGCAGAAGAGTTTGCTGATTTATTGAAAACAGACACCAACAGTATTATTTCAGCACGAGGCAGTGTGTCTGTTGATAAACGTACTAATACCTTGCTTATCAAAGATACTGCAAAAAGTATCGAAAGCGTGCGCCGTATGGTCGAAACTCTAGATATTCCTGTTAAGCAAGTAGTGATTGAATCACGTATGGTAACAGTGAATGATAACGTACAAGAAGATTTAGGTGTTCGTTGGGGGATCAGCGATGTAGGTAGTGACGGCGCTATCTCTGGCACACTAGAAGGTGCTGGTGGCATGTTTGGTGCTGGCTCTTACGATAATATTCCGAGTATTTCTGACCGCTTAAATGTTAACCTACCTGTTTCTAGCCCTGCCGGTAGTATTGGTGTACAAATAGCTAAGTTAGCCAATGGCACAATATTAGATTTAGAGCTAAGTGCCCTTGAAGAAGAAAACCGTGGTGAGATTATCGCAAGCCCACGTATTACTACGGCCAACCAGCAAAAAGCACGTATTGAGCAAGGTACAGAGATCCCTTACGTTGAAGCAGCATCAAGTGGTGCAACGACAGTAACCTTTAAAAAAGCAGTATTGAGCTTAGAAGTAACGCCACATATCACCCCTGATAACAAAGTAATTTTAGACCTCGTTATTACGCAAGATACGCGTGGTGATACGGTACAAACACCAACGGGTTCTGCTGTGGCAATTAATACCCAAGAGATCCAAACTCAGGTATTAGTAGAAAACGGCCAAACGGTGGTGCTTGGTGGTATCTTTCAACAGCAAATCGTTAACTCAACTAAGAAAGTACCTCTGTTAGGTGATATTCCATACCTTGGTGCATTGTTTAAAAGTACGAGTGAATTTAACGAGAAGAAAGAGCTGTTAATCTTTGTAACGCCAAAAATTCAAATCGAATAAGTGATTTTTTCTTAAGCAACGAGCAATTAGCATGTTTAATTGCTCGTTATCTAGCTTTTTATGCTAATTGACTTGAAATACCCAAGCAATTACTGAGATAATCCCCTCCTTAATTTTGGGGCCAGGTCGTTAGGCGGGGTTTTATTTCAAATTTTAGAGTTCGTTTGTACTAAAAAGATATGGCTGAGAAACGTAATATATTTCTAGTGGGCCCTATGGGGGCTGGCAAAAGCACAATTGGTCGTCACATTGCTGACCAATTACACCTTGAATTTTTCGATTCAGATCAAGAGATCGAGCGTCGTACTGGAGCAGACATTGCTTGGGTATTCGATCTTGAGGGTGAAGAGGGCTTTCGACTTCGTGAAGAAACTGTAATTTCAGACCTAACTGAGATGCAAGGTATTGTTCTTGCAACTGGCGGTGGTTCTGTGATCAGTAAAGAAGTGCGTAACAAGCTATCTGCTCGCGGTATCGTTGTATACCTAGAGACACCAATCGAAAAGCAAGTTGCACGCACGCAGCGCGACAAGCGTCGCCCATTATTGCAAACAGAAGAAGCACCGCGTGATGTATTAGAACGCTTAGCTGAAGAACGCGAACCGTTATACAAAGAAGTTGCTGATTTTGTTGTCCGCACTGATGAGCAAAGCGCGAAAGTTGTTGCTAATCAAATCATCGAGAAATTAGATTTTTAAAAACCAATAATAAAAAGGAAACTAGCTATGCTTGAATTAACAGTTAATTTGGACGAGCGAAGTTATCCTATTTATATTGGTCAATCTGCTCTTAAAGAGACTGGTCGGCTACGCGAGCACATCGGCGATTGTCGACCTATCATTATCACCAACGACACCATTGCACCTTTATATCTTGATGATGTAATGACGTCGTTGGCTGATCTTAACCCGTTATCTTTTACTATCCCTGATGGCGAACAATATAAATCACTTGAGTGGTTTGAAAAGATATCGGCGTTCTTACTTGAACATAACTGTGGTCGTGATACTTGCCTTATTGCCTTAGGTGGCGGTGTTGTCGGTGACTTAACTGGTTTTGTTGCTGCATGTTATCAGCGTGGCGTGCCTTTTATTCAAGTACCAACTACCTTGCTGTCGCAAGTGGACTCATCTGTTGGTGGTAAAACGGCAGTAAACCATCCACTTGGTAAAAACATGATTGGTGCGTTTTACCAACCACAAGCAGTATTTATCGATACGCAATCGTTGCATACTTTACCTGAGCGTGAATTCGCAGCAGGTATGGCTGAAGTAATTAAATACGGCCTCATTTACGACACTGAATTATTTGCCTACCTAGAGCAAAATATCGCTAACCTTAAATCACTTGATGAGCAAACATTGCAGCATGTGATTTACCGTTGTTGTGAAATCAAAGCCTTGATTGTTGCGCAAGATGAAAAAGAAGCAGGTTTACGCGCCTTACTTAACCTAGGGCATACCTTTGGTCATGCTATCGAAGCACAAATGGGTTACGGTAATTGGCTACACGGCGAAGCCGTTGCCGCAGGTATGGTGCTGGCGGCACGTCTAGCTCATACCCGTGATGACTTAACTGCTGCAGAAGTTGAACGCATTGTTAAATTGATTGCTGAGTATGATTTACCAGTCGATATTCCTGCAGAAATGACAAGCGAGCAGTTTTTAACGCATATGCGTAAAGATAAGAAAAACAAAAAAGGCACTATTCGCTTTATTCTTCCTACCCAATTTGGTCAATGTGCGCTGGTAAGTGATGTTACTGATCAGCAGGTTTGTGATTTAATAGCGCGCTAATGCAATCGCAAATATTGCCTAGCCGTGCTGCGCTAGTTGATCGAATCGCTCTGCAGTTTGAATATGGGCAAAATCTAATTTGCTTACTTGGCCCGTCAGGCCTTGGTAAAAGCTATTTATTAGAAACCTTCATTACTGATAAATACCTCGACTTTAATAAAGCGTTTGTTCAGTTGTCAGGAAAAATGACCGACCAACAGTTTATGACTGAACTGTTAGAACAAAGCTTTAGCAATCCGCTAATTGATCATTCTTTAAGTTTGTCTGAAAACTTCTATCAACTCTATAAGCAACAGCCTTGTGGTGATTGTTTATGGGTGATTGATGGAGGGCGTCATTTATCTGAAGAGTTAATTCATCAATTAGAAATTCTTGCCAAGCAAAGCCCGAGCACGTTATACATATTGATTGCATCACAATCGGTCGGCCAGTTTAGCCAAGCGGTCGAAATTCACCTTGAAGCGCTTAACTTGAGCGAAAGTAAGCAACTTATGCGTTGGTTTTTCGATAACCTACCTGTTGAAGAAGATCCAGTTTTTCGCACCTTTTTACAAGAAGCGCATGGTAACCCAGCCTTATTGCTAGCTTGGGAGCCTGAACAGCAAACTGCGGATATTCGTACACCCGAGAAAAGCTATAAACTGCTTTATTTAATTTTGCTCTTAATCACAACCATGCTGTTGATCATTGGCTTTTTATATAAAGCTGATATGACCGAGTGGTGGAAAGCACATTACCAACAAGATACAACAAGCTCTGTGGCAACAGCACTGCCTGCAGAAGCAGTAATAAATAGCCCTGAAGCAAGCAAAGAGCCTGTTCTAGAACAAGCTGAAGATGAGCCTCAAGCCCAGCAGCCAGTTGCTACTAATGATGATAACAACACGATTCAGGCTGCCGCGATGCCAGTTGATGGCTCTGACAGTAAAAACCATAACAATGAAAGTCATAACAATAACGTGGCTGCGATTGTTGATAGCCTTTTGCCAGTAGAGCCAGTTACACAAGAGAATGAGCAACCAACGACAGATGCAGTTATAGCAGCCATCATCAGTGATGCTGAGCAAGCTGAGTCTGCAATTGAGCCAGAGCAGCCATTAGTTGGGAATGCGTGGTATTTGTCTCAGCCAGACGACAATTTTGTAATCCAATTACTAGCGGTCACTAAGCAAGAGATCAGTGATAAGTTTATTAATGAAAATGGCTTGCAAGGGCAGGTAAATACTTACCAAAGCTTACGGAGCGGTAAGCCGTGGTGGATTGTCACTTATGGCAGTTATGCCACACTGAATGATGCTAAGAAGGGCGTAACAACACTTTCTGAGAATGTGCGTAAAAATCAGCCGTTTTATAAAAAAATAAGTAAAATTAAACAAGAAATCGCTTCACTAAATCAGTAAATTAAAACTGATTAGTGTAAAATCGCGCAACACCGAATTGAAGTTAAGAGCAGATGCAGCAAAAGACCAGAGCCTTCCTTAAATGGGCGGGTGGAAAATACAGCCTAGTTGAAGATATTCGTACCCGCTTAAAGCAAGCGAGTATGGATGCTGACACCTTAGTTGAACCTTTCGTTGGTGCTGGCTCTGTATTCCTCAATACTGATTTTAAGCATTATATTTTAAACGATATTAATGCGGATCTGATCAACCTGTACACCGAGCTAAAGCGCACGCCTGACGAATTTATTAGCGATGCAAAAAAACTATTTGTAGAGCTCAATAACCATCCTGAAGCCTATTATGAGTACCGTGTTCAGTTTAATCAGAGCAGCGATGTGTATGAGCGCGCAATTTTATTCTTATACATGAATCGTCATGGTTATAACGGTCTGTGCCGCTACAATCTTAAAGGTATTTTTAACGTTCCTTTTGGTAAATATAAGCGCCCGTATTTTCCTGAAAAAGAAATGCACTTCTTTGCTGAAAAAGCCCAGCAAGCCACCTTTACGTGTTTAGGCTATGATGAAGTCTTTAAGCTTATTCCTAATAATGCGGTAGTGTATTGCGATCCACCTTATGTGCCTTTGAGTAAAACAGCTTCATTTACTTCTTACGCTAAAGGTGGTTTCAATTTAGATGATCAAGCTAACTTGGCGAATTTAGCTGAGCAGGCTGCATTCGAAAATAACACGCCGGTACTTATTTCTAACCACGATACGGTATGGACTCGTAAGATCTACAGCCAAGCATCACTGGATGAAATTCAGGTAAAACGCACGATTAGCCCGAAGGGAGGTTCACGCAATAAAGTGAATGAACTAATGGCTATGTATTTAGCACCAAAGAAACGGTGAAATAAATCGCTGCTACAAACAGGCTGAATAAAACGAGGGCAATGACGATAATAGTACTGAGCGAATGCTCTTTAAAGTCAGCTTGACGCTTATTTTCTGATTGCACACCAAAAAATGCCGCAAAGACACTTTGTAATGCACTAATGAATTTGTTCATGCGATTTAGAACTTAGAACCTAAACCGCTAACTTTCTTTGACTCTTCACTACTTGTTAATAACTCAAGTAAATCAAGATAATGGAACTGAGCGCTGCGGCTATCACCCGTTAACCAAGAAAACCATCCTGTTTCTTGTTCTGCTTTCATACATTGAGCAGAAGATGATGCGTTAAGCGTATTGCATGAGCAGCCAGACGCCGCTGCTAAAAAGTCGTCTTCATCAGCAGATGAAAAAGATACAAACGCAGCAACCGTAAGTGCGGACGCGATTAAGATCCCTATTTTAAAAGCACGCATGAGAATAACCCTTGTTTGTGTTATTTAGACAAGCATACATAACAATTGCTCAAATAACAAACTTAATTACGGCTGAATTAAATAAAAATTTAATAAAATTAGTCTTTTAAAGTAAATTTTATGTTTATATTTTGTTTCATTTAAATGCATTTATGCAAGCAGCTGAATAGAACGATTGTTCAATTTTTGATTAAATTTACATTAATTCAATAAGCTAAAAGGATTAGCCTTGAGTAATAGCGTTTTAACAGTTAGCTGTGGTGTTTTAATCAGCTGTCGATTGGGTTACATTATGCGCTCTTCTTGCAGTCGCAAATTATGATGGAATCTCTCATGTTGGAAACATTACAAAAGTATTTAATAGCCCCTTCTATTTTATCAGCTGACTTTGCCCGTTTAGGTGAAGATGTTGATCGTGTACTCGCAAGTGGGGCAGATGTTGTACATTTTGATGTGATGGATAACCATTATGTGCCAAACCTAACCTTTGGCCCGATGATTTGTAAAGCACTGCGCGATTACGGTATTACAGCCCCGATAGATGTGCATCTTATGGTTAAGCCTGTCGATCGCCTAATTCCCGACTTTGCTGAAGCAGGCGCTTCTATTATTAGCTTTCATCCAGAAGCTAGCGAGCATATTGACCGTACCTTGCAACTTATAAAAGACAGTGGTTGCCAAGCAGGGCTTGTATTTAATCCTGCAACCAGCCTTAGCTACCTTGAGCACGTGCTCGATAAAGTTGATGTAGTGCTATTAATGTCGGTTAACCCTGGCTTTGGCGGCCAAAGCTTTATTCCTCATACCCTCGAAAAGCTTCGCCAAGCGCGTAAAATTATTGATGACTCAGGTCGCAATATTCGTTTAGAAGTTGATGGTGGCGTTGGTGTTGATAACATTGCTGAAATTGCAGAAGCGGGCGCTGATATGTTTGTTTCAGGCTCAGCGATTTTCAATCAACCAGATTACAAAGCGGTTATCGATGCGATGCGCAGCGAGCTTGCAAAGGTTGAGTCATGAAATACGATGCGGCATTTTTCGATTTAGATGGCACCTTAGTCGACAGTGTTTATGATTTATACATTGCGATGAATCTGACTCTAACTGACCTCGCATTTCCGGTTGTTACACAAAAGCTAGTTGAGAGCTGGGTAGGTAATGGCATAGAAACACTTGTAAAGCGTGGTTTAAGTGGCGATATGCAAATCAGTGAGCATTTAGATGAAGCCCTTACTGAGCGTGCAATTAATTTGTTTTATCAGCACTATGACCAAGTTGTAGGTGACTACAGTGCGCTTTATCAACATGTAGAAACTGGGCTTGCTGCACTTGCTGGTATTCCTAAAGTGGTGATCACCAATAAGGCACGTCGTTTTACCGAAAAGTTACTTGATAAGCTTTCACTGACTAGTCATTTTCAGTTGATTGTATGTGGTGATGATATGGCAAAGAAACCATCACCTGAGCCTTTACTATTTGCTTGTCAGCAATTAGATGTCAGCCCAGCCAAAGCAGTTATGATAGGCGACTCAAAAAGTGATATTTTGGCAGCAAAAGCTGCTAAGGTTGACGTTGTCGCACTCGGTTATGGCTATAACCAAGGTGAAAACCTCGCTGATTTCAATCCAGAGTACCTCTGCGAGAATTTCTTAGATATAATACCCGTTCTTACCCAAAGGTAAGTGCATTTTAATTTCGTCTTTTTAGTTTAGTAAAAATATAAAGGAACATCATGAGTAAACCAGTAGTGTTAAGTGGCATTCAGCCAACCGGTGGTATGACAATAGGCAACTATGTTGGCGCTATTAACCAGTGGCTTAAGCTACAGGAAGACCACGAAAGTTTCTTTATGTTAGTAGATTTACACGCCATTACTGTACGCCAAGATCCTGAGCAGCTACGCTCGCGCGTGCTGGACGGTATTGCGCTTTATGCTGCATGTGGTATCGACCCAGAAAAAGCTGCGTTATTCGTACAATCTCAAGTGCCAGAACATGCACAACTTAGTTGGGTGTTAAACTGTTACGCGCAAATGGGTGAGCTTAACCGTATGACGCAGTTTAAAGATAAGTCTTCTAAGCATGCGAATAACGTTAATGTGGGTTTGTTCTCTTATCCTGTACTGCAAGCTGCAGACATCCTGTTATACCAAGCAGATCAAGTACCAGTGGGTGAAGATCAAAAGCAACACCTTGAATTGACACGTGATATCGCAACACGTTTTAACAACCTATACGGTGACGTGTTCAAATTACCTGAGCCGTACATTCCTGAATTCGGCGCACGTGTAATGAGCTTACAAGATCCGCTCAAGAAAATGTCTAAATCAGATGAAAATCCAAACGGTTACATCATGTTATTAGATGAGCCGAAGAAGATTGAAAAGAAACTGAAGAAAGCAGTAACCGATTCAGACGAGCAAGCTCGTATCTACTTTGATCGTGAAGAAAAACCAGGTGTATCTAACCTACTTACTTTATTATCAGTCGCAACTAAGCGCTCAATTGAAGACTTAGTGCCTGAATATGAAGACAAAATGTATGGTCACCTGAAAAAAGACACTGCAGCAGCGGTCGTTAATATGATTGAGCCAATCCAAGCGCGCTTTAAAGAAATTCGCGAAGATCAGTCACTACTTGATAGCATTATGAAGTCAGGTGCTGAAAAGGCGAGTATTCGCGCTGAAAAAACATTAAAAGCAGTCTACGATGCGGTAGGTTTTATTCCTCGCCCGTAAGCTTGCACAAATTGTTGAGATAAAAATACCGCTATAAAGCGGTATTTTTTTATTAAAAACTCAGCACAATTAAAATAGTAAACAAGCAGATAAGTGCGGCAGCGGTTTTGTCTGTTTTTTCCATTTTATTACTCCTCATCAGCGCTCAACTGTGCAATCACGTAGCCTTTACTTTCTAACAAGGCTAATAGGCTATCTTCACCGGCCAAATGAGCAGCGCCAACAAGTACCAACTCTTTTTGCTGGTCAGTAAAGTAATGCTCAATATGATTAAGCCAATTCAAATTACGTTGCTTAATGAGTATTTGGTAGGTGAGGGGATCATGTTGTTTTAATGGCATGATAGTTAGCTCATTCATTGCGTGCATATCGCCATTGCGCCATGCATCAAGCATTGCACTGTAAAGCGCTTGGTAACTTGATACTTGCGCTAACTGCGACTGAATAAAGGCATTTTCGTCTTGGTTGCCTAATTGCTTAAAAAGGTGTAATTGAAAAGCCAAGGTTTCAAGGTAAACTAATTCTTTGTTGTCTTGTTGGGCTCGCTTTGCGAAATAGCTATCAACACCTTCACCGAAAAGCTGATGCTTTTGTAGCTCTAGCGACATCATCAGCAAACTCACCAAAAAGGGGCGAAAGCTATCTAGCTCATTGAGCTGCATACCGTAGCTGTTTAGTTGTTGTTCTAATTGATTTTTTACTTCTACTGATAGCTTACTACTTAATGTTTCACCAGTTTGGTAACTTAGTGCTTTAAGCATAGTAAGTTGTGCTGAGCTATTACTTGGCGCTGGCATATCGGCTTCAAGTACTAGGGTATCAGCTTGTTTATATGCTTGATTAAATTCAGCCGGTAGCGGTAGTTCTTTTGGTGGTAAAACATGAATTGAACCCGCAATATATATAAATTCATCACCTTTACTTACCTGCCAAACGGCACTTTTTGCAGTACAAATACTCGTTGTTAACAAGCATGATGCAGCAATTGTTGAGAGCAGTAATTGAGTTAGTTGTTTCATTCTTTTAGCCTGTTAATTGAAAAAGCTTGCCCAATGTTCTGGGCAAGCAGAGCATTACTTGTTGAGCTTAAGCTCAATTTGGTGATCTATTTTATTATTCATTTGTTCTATAGAGGCTTTGATAGATGTCTCTAATTGCTGGTTTAGTTTTTGATTACCTTTTTCGCTATTAAGCAAGGTATTAGGTGCTGTAATAACGAGTGCATTGACTGTCAGTATTGACATCATTTTTAAAACTGAATTGCTCATAATGTAACTCCCTTAATTGGTTGATTGGTTTTATCAACGAAGCAAAGTTGGTTGGTGGCCCGTTGATGGAAACTACAATAGCGAGGAAAGTTGCTTGAGTCGCTTATCTAGTTCTAAGCGATTTATATATAAGGTTTTAAAATGTTAATTTAAATATTTTCAATAACTTAAGTGTAATTCTTATGAGAGGAAATAAGGTTTTAAATCATTTTATTTTTGTGTTTTTGCCTATTGATGATAATTTGAATGTAGCAAATAGGAACTTGGAGGTTTTGATATGGGTTTTAAAGTAAAACATTATGCGGCTAAAACTGTACATGCGAATAGCTCATTGGAATGGGAGCTAATCTTAACTGAGCTTATCATTGGTAGCCTTTGTGCTGCATTCGCAAAGATCGGCTATGATGCTACTATGTTACTTATTTTTATACCTAATTTAGTAATCGCCTTAGTTTGCTTTGGTTTTATTGGGCTTTCGATATTTCATTTCATAAGAGAAAAGCGCAGTAAGCCAAGCGAGTAATATTGATTGCTGCGCTATTTTTCTACAGGGGTAACGCCTGGCGAGTCACAAGCAATGACTTCAAATCGATAGCCATACTCAGCATGGTGATCAGGGGTTACTTGCACTATTTCGTAATCATTCAGCTCAACGGCTTTACTGTTTTCTGCTTTTAAACAGCGTGAATAGTTATCGGCTTCAAAGCTGTAAGCAAACATCGCAATTAAACGTTTGCTACGCTCAAAGTAACCTTTGGTATCTAAAAACTGACGAAGGTTTTCGGCGGTTTCGCTGTCACCTTCTATATTGACGTCTTGGTTAGGGGCTGAGCTTTCTTCACTTTCAGGAAGTTGTTGCTCAAGCTTTTCACCGAGTTGTTCGACTGCTATTTGCTGCTCTTCACCAGATTCTTTGGCAATGACTTTGCTATCCAAAAAGGTGCTAACCATGTTGTCGAGCACTTCTTCAGGTGGCTTATCATCAAGAAACGAAATTAGGTTAATAAATACCACTGATGCTAAAACAAAGCGCACGATGGCAGTTAATAGAGGTGAGTAGCTTTGGCTTATAAATTTAATTCGCTCAGAGCCAAATGGCTTTATTAGTAATAAAATAAAAATGTAGAAAGGTAAAAAAAGTTGAAATAACAATAAAGTACCTAGGGTTATTCCCATTGCCCAAGGGGGTAAATATAACAGGGTGGCAAAGTTATGGGTGTAATTAAAGTGACTAGCTGAGACATGAGTTACATCATTAACTATGCCGCTCGCACCGGCCAACACAAAATTAGCGATACTGGCATAGAAGATTAAAATTAGTGCTTTGCCGGCAAGCGAGTGCCAAAGTTGGTTAAACTTGGGCCAAAATTCAATAACAAGCGCAATAATGGTGATGGTGGCACTTAACCAGCCCGATTGCAGAACAATCAGGCTGCTTAATGCTAAAAGATAGAGCTTTTGTGCGGTACTTAAGTTAAACCAAATGGCTTGTAATCGTTCAACCAGCCTCGTTTTATGAGGCTGCCAGCTACGTTGCTGTTGTTGAAACTGTTTATTAGCGCGCCATTTTGCAATTTTTAAATACCTACGCACGCAATATCCTTTTTATAGTAGTGGTTTTAAGTACCTTCCTGTGTGTGAACGCTCACACTCGGCAACGTCTTCAGGTGTACCAGAAATTAAAATTTCACCACCGCCAGAGCCACCTTCTGGGCCTAAGTCGACAATCCAGTCTGCGGTTTTGATCACATCAAGGTTATGCTCAATAACAACAATGGTATTACCGTGATCGCGTAAGCGGTGAAGTACTACTAATAATTGCTGAATATCAGCAAAGTGTAAACCCGTAGTTGGTTCATCAAGAATATATAAGGTTTTACCGGTATCACGTTTTGAAAGTTCGCGAGCCAGTTTCACACGCTGCGCTTCACCACCGGAGAGGGTAGTAGCAGCTTGACCTAAGCGAATATACGACAAGCCTACATCCATTAAGGTTTGCAGTTTACGTGCAATAGCCGGAATTTTATCAAAATAGTCACGGGCATCTTCTACGGTCATTTCGAGTACTTGGTGAATGTTTTTACCTTTGTACTGTACTTCAAGGGTTTCACGGTTGTAGCGCTGACCTTTACATACATCACAAGGTACATACACATCAGGTAAAAAGTGCATTTCTACCTTGATCACGCCATCACCTTGGCAGGCCTCACAGCGACCACCTTTAACGTTAAAGCTAAAACGACCGACCTTATAGCCACGTGAACGGGCTTCTTGAGTACCCGCAAATAGCTCTCGAATACCGGTAAAAATACCGGTGTAAGTGGCAGGGTTTGAACGCGGAGTACGGCCAATCGGGCTTTGGTCAATATCAATCACTTTATCAAAATGATCTAGGCCCTTGATTGACTTATACGGTGCCGCTTCTGCGGTAGTTGCGCCATTTAACTCGGTATGAGCCAGCTTAAATAAAGTGTCGTTGATAAGCGTCGATTTACCTGAGCCTGATACACCTGTGATACAGGTCATTAAGCCAAATGGAATACGTAAATCAACGTTCTTTAAGTTGTTACCTGTGGCACCAAATAACTCAAGCCATTTGTCGGTAGTTTGATGGCGAGCCTCAGGTACTTCAATTTTCTTTTCGCCAGAGAGGTACTGACCCGTGATTGAATCTTTGCTAGCTAGAATATCGTCATGGGTACCTTGTGCAATAACATGGCCGCCATGAACACCGGCACCCGGGCCGATATCGATAATATGATCCGCAGCGCGAATAGCATCTTCATCATGCTCAACCACAATGACGGTGTTACCTAAATCGCGTAAGTGAATAAGGGTTTTTAGTAGGCGGTCGTTATCGCGTTGGTGCAAACCAATTGAAGGCTCATCCAGTACGTACATAACACCAACAAGACCTGCACCAATCTGACTTGCTAAACGAATACGCTGCGCTTCACCACCAGACAGGGTGTCGGCACTTCGCTCAAGTGATAAATAATTAAGGCCTACATTAATTAAGAAAGATAAACGATCGCGAATTTCTTTGAGAATTTTTTCGGCGATTTGTGCGCGCTGACCAGTTAGATTCAAACCATCAAAAAATGCCATGCTTTCACCAATACTCATTGTGGTGATAGCTGGCAGGTTTGTTTGGCCAATAAATACGTGACGAGCTTCTTCGCGTAATCGAGAGCCATGACAGCTCGGACACGCTTGGCTTGTTTGGTATTTAGCAAGCTCTTCGCGAACTGAGTTTGACTCGGTTTCACGGTAGCGGCGATTCATATTATTTAAAACGCCTTCAAACTCATGGTTACGCGTAATTAAGTCGCCACGGTCGTTACGATAGTTAAAGGCAATTTTAGTTTTGCCAGAACCTTCTAGAATCACCTTTTGCGCATCTTTACCAAGTTCTTGGAAGGGCACTTCTAGGTCAAACTTATAATGCTCTGCGACAGCTTGCAGCATTTGGAAGTAATAAAAGCTGCGTTTGTCCCAGCCTTTAATTGCACCACCCGATAAGCTTAGCTCAGGATTTTGCACAACACGGTTTGGATCAAAATACTGACGCACACCTAAGCCATCACAGCTTTGACATGCACCCGCCGGGTTATTGAACGAGAATAAGCGCGGCTCAAGTTCACTCATGGCATAGCCACAAGTAGGGCAGGCAAAATTAGCAGAAAACAGCATGTCTTCGCTGAGTGAGTCGTCCATTGCCGCTACATGGGCAATACCACCTGATAGCTCAAGGGCCGTTTCGAATGATTCAGCTAAGCGCTGTTGTTGGCCATCTTTTACTTTAAAGCGGTCAACCACGACCTCGATAGTATGCTTTTTATGAAGCTCAAGGGTCGGTGGATCTGATAAGTCACAGACTTCGCCATCGATACGGGCACGAATAAAACCTTGGCTTGCGAGTTGCTCAAGCAGCTTAACATGCTCACCTTTACGATCTTTTACCACAGGTGCTAATAGCATTAGCTTACTACCTTCTGGTAGAGCTAAAACCGTGTCGACCATTTGGCTGATAGTTTGTGCTGCTAGCGGTAAGTCGTGAGTAGGGCAGCGTGGCTCACCTACACGGGCAAATAATAAACGTAGGTAATCGTAAATCTCGGTAATAGTACCGACCGTTGAACGCGGGTTATGTGACGTTGATTTCTGTTCGATAGAGATAGCTGGCGATAAACCTTCGATGTGATCAACATCGGGTTTTTCCATTAGCGATAAGAACTGTCTTGCATACGCTGACAGTGATTCAACATAACGACGTTGCCCTTCTGCGTACAAAGTATCAAACGCTAAAGACGATTTCCCTGAACCAGATAGGCCAGTGATAACTATCAGCTTATCACGGGGAATGGTTAGGCTGATGTCTTTTAAATTGTGCGTACGGGCGCCTCGGACTTCAATGTTTTCCATGCTATCTCGTTTTATTACCTAATTATTTTTTCAGTATCTCATAATACGCGATAAGATTAATCCTTGATCAAAGAAAAAATCATCACTTACAGGTGATTATTTAGTTTTCGCTTGTGGTAGAATCCACGCTCAAATTTTAATAGACAGCAAGATCAGTAATTCATGACAGCATCTTCACTCAACTCTCGAGAAAAACGCGCTGCCGTTTCGTTGGCGAGCGTCTTTGCATTCCGTATGCTTGGCCTATTTATGCTGATGCCAGTATTGGCGATTTATGGTCAGCAATTAGAAGGGTTTTCGCCGCTTTGGATTGGCTTTGCTATTGGTGCTTATGGTTTAACGCAAGCCGTACTGCAAATCCCTATGGGTTGGTTGTCTGATAAAATTGGTCGTAAAAAAGTGATTATTGGTGGCCTTTGTGTGTTTGCACTTGGCTCTGTTATTGCTGCAACCGCAGAGTCTGTGCAAATGGTTACGCTTGGGCGTGCACTACAAGGCATGGGGGCGATTGCCAGTGCCTTATTGGCGCTTGCTTCTGATTTAAGCCGTGATGAACAACGTCCGAAAGTTATGGCCGTTATTGGTATGTGTATTGGTATGAGCTTTGCCGTTGCTATGCTACTAGGGCCAATTGTTGCTGCATCGTGGGGAGTTGCTGGGGTATTTTGGCTTACTGCAGGACTGGCCATTTTAGGTATTTTAATAGTGTTGTTTTTGGTGCCAAATGCTGTCAATAAGGCGCCAAAAGGTGACACACTTGCTACCCTTGATGATATTAAGCAACTAATTAAACATCCACAATTAGCACGCCTTGATTTTGGTGTGATGCTGCTTCATCTTACATTAACTACCGTATTTGTAGCCTTACCAGGCCAGCTTATAAAAGATGGCTTAGTTGCAGACCACCATTGGTATTTATATATACCTGTACTGTTTTTAGCGTTTTTCTTGATGGCACCAATGATGATTGTGGCGATTCGTAAAGAAAAAGAAAAACAAGCCTTTATTGGCTCAATCGCACTGCTTGTTTTAAGTATGCTTGCGATGTCGTTATGGGTTGATTCGGTGATTGGCATCGGTATTTGTATGTTGGTTTACTTTATTGCTTTTAACTTTTTAGAAGCAACCATGCCAGCACTTGTTTCGCGTATTGCTCCTGCAAACCAGAAAGGTTCTGCGATGGGAGTATTTTCATCTACGCAGTTTTTTGGAGCCTTTTTAGGTGGTTTATTAGGGGGTTACGTAGCTCAAGCATTAAGTGCGCAAGCAGTGTTTGCGGCGGCGGCACTTGTTGGGGTAATATGGCTTATCCTTGCTTGGAATATGCAAGTCCCACCAAGAAGTAAAATAATTAGCTTAATGACTGAATTAAGTTCAGAGCAGCAGGCACAAGCGCTTGCTTCTCGTCTTGTTGCTTTACCGGGCGTAATTGAAGCAACGGTTGTCTGTGATGAAAATCGCAGCTATTTAAAGATTAATGATAAAGAATTTGACCTAGACCAAGCACGCAAAGTGGCTGGTTTAATCTAACGTTTTATAGGAGAAGTTCCATGGCACGCGGTGTGAACAAAGTTATCTTGGTTGGTAATTTAGGCCAAGATCCAGAAGTACGTTATATGCCTAATGGCAATGGCGTAGCGAATATCAGCATTGCTACGACAGATAGCTGGAAAGATAAAAACACAGGGCAAATGCAAGAGCGTACTGAATGGCACCGTGTCGTGTTATTTGGCAAACTAGCAGAAGTTGCTGGTGAGTACCTTCGTAAAGGTTCACAAGTGTACATTGAAGGTCGTTTACAAACGCGTAAATGGACTGACCAATCAGGCCAAGAAAAGTACACCACAGAAATCGTGGTAGATATGGGCGGTCAAATGCAAATGTTAGGTGGCCGTGGTGGCGATCAACAGGGGGGCGGCTATCAAGGTGGTCAATCACAAGGCGGTTACCAAGGTGGTCAACAGCAAGGTGGTGGTTACGGTGGTGGCTCACAACAAGCACAAAGCAATAATAGCTATGCTCCACAGCAACAGTCTGCGCCAGCACAGCAGCAACAGCGTCCACAACAGCAATCTGCACCACAACAACAAAGCAATAACCAATATGGTGGCGGTTATGGTCAGCAGCAAAGCAGCGCACCTCAACAAGGCGGTTTTGCTCCTAAACCACAAAATGCCCCACAAGGCGGCGCATCAAACCCAATGGAACCACCAATCGACTTTGATGACGATATCCCGTTCTAATTCACAGTATATTTAAGATTGTAGATTAAATTTCTACCTACAACCCCTTTAAGTGTTTGAAATATTTTAAACCCAGCCTAGTTGCTGGGTTTTTTATTTGCCTAATACTTCGTTATCACTACTTTTACTTGAGTAGTTACATTTACAAAATAATTCTCATTAACTGTTTTTGCTAGGTGTTTAAAATTACAAAACTTTTGACAGCGCTGGTTCTAGGATATTTCTGATATTGCTTTAAATCGCCCTGTAGCCTTGTATTTATGGGGTTCTTGAACAACACTTTGTATATGTTTAAGCAACTAACCTGTGAAATGAAACGAGACTTAGCTTCACAAATAAAGCAACCGGTGGCCATCTATGTGGCGGCCGCTTTTTTGCTATTAGTTGTTTTTAATATTTTCTTAAGTGATGTGTTGCACGACAAAGTTCATCGCACCGGTACTGAGCTTGCCAAGCAAGTGTATGAATTAAACCTCGACCCGATTGCCTCGCAAGATATTATTGCTACCTTAGTTAAAAGCCAAGGCTTTGCAATGAGCGCTAGTGATGTACCACATAACTTTGCAAACTTTATCGACTTAGAGCAAGAGGTATTTAGCTATAAAACGGTTAATTTGCGTTTATTTCATTGGCCTTCTTGGTTGGTCGAAAGTCACTTATTTATTTTCCTAAATTTAATATTGCTTGGCACTGGGTATTGGGGTTTCCGCTGGTGGAAAAAAATGTTCAAGCAATTGGCAATAACAGAAAAACCGCTGAGCAAACCATTTGAACAATTAAACACTCAGGTTACAGCCAAGAAAGTTGCATCACCTAAACCATTAGGTCATCAGGATTTAAATATTTTGTATGGTGTGCCAACAAACTATAACCATTTATTTGCGCTATTCTTTTGGAAGAACCCTTTCCCTGCTAACCTCGACGTTGATAATTACTTTAAGTTAGTCATTGCAAAAGGGTTTGGTGAACTTGTAAATCGCTCTGTGAAATTATTGCCATCGGGTGGTATTGCCGTGACCTTAAACAGTGTGCCTGCCACCGAAGTTGATAAATACACTAAGCGATTACATCAGGTTATATATCAAGCTTGTTTAAATTATCGTAGTGACTTGTCTCGTGCTGATATAAAAATTGGTGTGTGTAATTACCGCACAGGGGCTGATCAGGCCGTGGTTTATCAGCTTACTAAATCAGCATTAGCGCTGGCGAAACAAAGTGCTTGGCAGCACATTCATCGCTTACCCTTTGGTCATACGCAGTCAAGCATGCTTGCTGATAGTAAAGAACACCTATTTGAGTACATTAAGAAAAAACATTTTATGTTGTTTTTTCAGCCTTTGTTCGACTTACAAACAGGCGATATTTTACAGCATGAGGCGTTGATCCGTATTCGCCACAAGAGTTTAGGCTTGCTTGCGGCTCGGCATTTTATTCCTCATATGAGTAGTAAAAAAGATGTCTTGTTATTGGACCAAACTGTGATTTCTCAAGTGAAGAAAATGCTGCTGAACGAAACGGGCTCATTAACGGTGAGTATAAACTTACACGCAATGAACTGGTTTAATGACGAGTTTTGGCTGTGGTTTAAACAGCAAATGGAAGGGTTTAATAGCGCAGACAAATTGCAATTTGAACTAAGCGAAGACGATTATCTAAAACAGCATAAAAAGCTCAGTGCACAGTTTGAATGTTTAGAGAAACTGTCTGCTGGTATTGTTATTGATAACGTGCGTAGTGTAGAACATATAGCAACTTATAGAAATATCAAAAATATATGCAGTATTAAGTTAGCATTTGAACTGATACACAATATAGATACCAACACCCAACAGCAAAAAATTGTAAAGCAAATAATTTCTAAGGGTACTGAGCTAAACTTTCCTGTTTATGCGGTTGGAGTAGAAACACAGAACGAACTTGCGACCTTAAAAAACCTAGGGATCATTGCGGCTCAAGGCTTTTACTTTGCTGAGCCATTGCAAAAACTGGCGGATATTACACCTTACAGCTAGTCAATTAGCCCTCGGTACTTAAGGCCATCTAACCCTTGTAGCCCACCAGTATGAACTGCAATGATATGCGTTCCTTCACTAAAGTAACCTTGCTCTATTAATTGCCAAACGGCATAGAGCATTTTGCCGCTGTAGATTGGCTCAAGCGGGATTACGTGCTGCTCACTAAAGGTTTGGCAAAATTGCCACAAGTCATCGCTAAACTTTCCGTAACCACCATCATGAAAGTCGCAAAGCAGCTGCCAGTTTTGTTGCTGATTTGCTTTATTACTTAGCTGCTTTATCTCATCAATTAAGTAGTGCGCTTGCTTTAGTACTGCGACACCTAACAGCTTTGTGTGTTGTGGTGCACCTTCGATTAAACCTGCTAGTGTGCCGCCACTACCAGTTGGGCAAACAATCACATCAGAGCTTGGTAGGCTTTGCGCTAATTCTTTACAGCCTAAAAGTGCGGCTGTGTTAGTGCCGCCTTCTGGCAATATGTAGGCATTCGGAAACTGCGCTTGTAACTGTGCTAAATACGTTTGGTCGTGCCTTAAGCGGTAAGTAATTCGATTTACTGGGTGTAAGCTCATACCGCATTGCTTTGCGTAGTTGAGTGTTGGATTTGCTTCGTCTAGCTCAGGGCCGCGAATAATACCGTGGGTTTTAAAGCCAAATAACTTACCTGCAGTTGCCGTGGCATGAATATGATTTGAAAACGCACCACCAAAAGTGAGTAGTTCAGATTTACCCTGTTGCTGCATAACATCTAAGTTAAACTTTAGCTTACGCCATTTGTTGCCACTAATTTGCGGATGAATAAGATCATCTCGCTTGATGCTCAGCTGAATTTTACATGCAGCTAATAAGGGGTGATGAATTGTTTGTACTGGTGATTCAAAAGAGCTATTCACGGCATTAATTTTCGTAAAAAAACACGTCTTATTGTAGCAAAGTCGTCTTACAGATAGAAATTAGTCAATTAAACCAAAATGATTTTGTTATTTACTGGCATCAACTAAGGTAATAGATGTAAACTCAGATAATAATTGAACAAAGCTTGTGTTTTGCCTTGCAAGTACATAGCATAAGAGTTTAATTATAAAAAAATAATAATGACCAAATAATTGCCGCTTTTTGGGAATGGAATATATGCGAATTGCTCCTTTATCTCTGTTAATTTCAGTTAGTTTGCTAGCAACTAGTGCATTTGCACAAGATACTGCTACGGTAACTGGCATTCAATCAGAGATCAGTAAAAAACAAGCCGAATACGATAACTCGACCCTAATCCTCGAAAAACACCTAAAAGAAGAAAGTCAGTTACAAAAACAACTCGAATTATTGCGCGCCCGCTCAACTGAGCTAGATAAAGAAAAAAACCAAGCGTTAGATGCAATGAACGAGATGTATCGCCGACTTATTGATGACCCAACTCTTGATATCAGCAATGCGCAGTCGCGCTATCAAAAAGCTGTGGTTGATCACAAACAAAACAAAGATGATATTTCGATGCAATTGGCGGCAATTGCTTCACATAGAAAAGACATTGAGCAAATTCGTGTATCAAAGCACACCCAGTTAAACACCTTAGAAAGTTTAAAAGAGCAGTTAGCAACGGCACGTGTTGAGCGTTTACGTAACGAATTCACTCGTGAAGGCACATTAGAGGTTAATCACACGATTAACTGTAAGCGCACCGAAACACTTGCTGCCTGTGAACAACGTGGCCAACAAATGGGCTTACAAAAAGCCACTAAACGTTTTGTAGACCAGATTTTTGCTAACTTAACTGAAGAGCGTTTGGTTGAGCCAAAACGTAACCTTGCCGGTGCACAAGTTAAAATTTTAAGTAGCCACGTCGTGAACAGCGCGTTCAGTGGCCAAGGTAACTATAACGTAAACTTAAGTGTGACGATGCGCGGTGATGTAAACAGCAGCCGTTTATGTAGCCTACTTAATTTAGATAATCGTTTTTGTGCTGACTATGGCACACCACTGGCTGGTAATTTTCAGCCAAGCTACGGCACTACCTATTCAGATAGTCAGTTAACATTCAGTGACTCTCAGGATAATGGGCAGGTGGTATCGGTTTCACGTATGAGTGAGCAACCAGTAAGCGATTATTCTGTAAAAAAGCCAATAAAGGTTGAACCATTACCTGATCTAAAAAAATCTAAAATGGTTGAATTAACACTGCGTTCAAATGTTTATGACGACGAAGTGTTTATTGATGGTGTTAGCTATGGTGCAACTAGGTTAACGACATCATTACCAAAAGGTTTTCATGATATTGAAATTCGCAAACGTGGCTACAAAAGCTATAAAGCGCGAATTGATCTGCGTAAAGCACAAACCATTAATGCAAACCTAGTTAAAGTGCCAGAGCCTGTTGTTGCTGAAGTGACTGCGGCACCAGAGCAACCTGTAACAGCACCTGTTGCAAGTATTGTTAATAAAACCAGTTCTGCCAGCATTGTAGTTATTCCCGCTGGTAAATTTAAGATGGGTGACATTAACGGCAATGGGTTAGCGAATGAACGCCCAGTGGTAGAAAAAACCATTGCTAACTCATTTGCAATGCAAAGCAAAGAAGTAAGCGTTGGTGAGTATGAGCAATTCGTTGCGAATACCGGCTATAAAACAGAAGCAGAAAAAGATCGCGGCTGTGCGTATTACTTAAATGGCGAACCAGTGTGGGAAGCAACCTTAAACTGGCGCAACCCAGGCTTTGATCAAGAAAGTGATTTTCCGGCGGTTTGTTTAACTTACAACGATGCCAAAGCGTATGCCGATTGGTTATCGGGTCAAACAGGCCAGCTGTTTCGTTTACCAAATGAGGTTGAGTGGGAATACGCTGCACGTGCAGGTAAAGAAACTGAATACCCTTGGGGTAACGAAATTGGTAAAAATTTAGCGAACTGTGGCTGGTGTGGTAGCGAATGGTCAAACAAGAGCGCTGCACCAACAGGGTCGTTTTCTCCTAACGCATTTGGCCTATACGATACAGTAGGTAATGTGTGGGAATGGACAAACAAAAAGTCAGGACAGTCTGATGTGGCTGTTCGAGGCGGTGCATGGAACTTTGCTCCTAGCCTAGCACGCGTATCAACGCGCTTAATCTTAGCGCCAGATTTTCGTGCAAACTATATCGGTTTCCGTTTAGTACGCGAACGATAAGAATTTAAAAAGGAAGCAATGGATGCTTCCTTTTTTAGCATTTTAATTAAA
The DNA here is from genome assembly GCF_023708065.1 of Pseudoalteromonas sp. NCCP-2140. Lineage (NCBI taxonomy): Bacteria > Pseudomonadati > Pseudomonadota > Gammaproteobacteria > Alteromonadales > Pseudoalteromonadaceae > Pseudoalteromonas > Pseudoalteromonas sp. NCCP-2140. Next base: position 72,605 of record NZ_BRCZ01000008.1, read on the forward strand.
GCAGTTGCGCTTTTTCATGATTAGCATGATAGAGTGAGAGCAGCTAGTATAAGAACGAATTTTCAAAGGTCATCCAGCCTCATGTTTAAAAAACTCCGTGGTATTTTTTCAAACGATCTATCGATCGACTTGGGTACAGCCAATACCCTAATTTATGTAAAAGAAGAAGGTATCGTATTAAACGAGCCTTCAGTTGTTGCTATTCGTCAAGAGCGTGCTGGTGGCCCTAAGAGCGTAGCATCTGTAGGTACCGAAGCTAAGCAAATGTTAGGTCGTACTCCGGGTAACATTAAAGCAATTCGTCCAATGAAAGACGGCGTTATTGCTGATTTCTATGTGACTGAAAAAATGCTGCAACACTTCATCAAGCAAGTGCATAACAACAACTTTATGCGCCCAAGCCCACGTGTACTTATTTGTGTGCCTTGTGGTGCAACGCAAGTAGAAAAACGTGCTATTCGTGAGTCTGCTATGGGTGCTGGTGCTCGTGAAGTATATCTAATCGAAGAGCCAATGGCTGCGGCTATCGGTGCTGGCTTACCAGTGTCTGAAGCAACCGGTTCAATGGTTGTTGATATCGGTGGTGGTACAACTGAAGTTGCCATTATTTCATTAAATGGTGTGGTTTACTCTTCATCTGTACGCATTGGTGGTGACAAATTTGATGAAGCTATCATCAACTATGTACGTCGTAACTTCGGTAGCTTAATTGGTGAAGCGACAGCTGAAAACATCAAGCACCAAATCGGTTCAGCTTTCAAAACAGACGAGCCAATTGAAATTGAAGTACGTGGTCGTAACCTTGCTGAAGGTGTACCGCGTTCATTCACGCTTAACTCACACGAAATCTTAGAAGCACTGCAAGAGCCATTAATGGGTATTGTAAGCGCGGTAATGGTTGCATTAGAGCAATCTCCACCAGAGCTTGCGTCTGATATCTCTGCACACGGTATGGTATTAACCGGTGGTGGTGCATTACTAAAAGACTTAGACCGTCTATTAATGGAAGAAACTGGTATTCCAGTTGTGGTTGCTGATGATCCTTTAACCTGTGTTGCGCGTGGCGGCGGTAAGGCACTAGAAATGATTGATATGCACGGTGGTGACGTATTTAGCTACGACTAATGAAGTTACTTTTTGGTCGTACCATCTCTTTGCAACTGCGACTTTTTGTCGCAGTGCTTTTGAGTGTCGTGCTGATCGTGGGCGATCGCTACACTCAAGGTGGTACAACAATCCGCACCAGCCTAAACACTTTGGTTAGCCCACTTATTTACCTTGCCAACTTGCCCTATGAGTTATTTAGTATTGGCGCGAAGAACCTTCATACCCGCGAACAGCTTTTAACCGAAAACGAAGCGTTAAAAAAGAAGCAGTTACTACAAAGCGAACAACTACAACAACTGCAATTTTTATCTCGTGAAAACGATAAGTTACGCGCTTTACTCGGTTCATCGGCTAAGCAATCAAATCGTAAAATTATTGCACAAGTGCTCTCTGTTCATTCAAACCCGTATAGCCACCAAGTGGTTATTAACCGTGGTACAACGGATGGCCTAAGCGAAGGCCAAGCTGTGATTGACGAAATGGGGGTAGTGGGGCAAATCACTCAAGTGGGTTCAACTACCTCGCGCGTACTACTGATGACCGATACAACCCACGCAACTCCTGTGCGTATTTTACGTAACGATGTGCGTACCGTGGTTGAGGGGATTGGCAAAATCAACGTGGTAAAACTTTCGCATGTACCACATAGCCTTGATGTTCGCATTGGCGATATCTTGGTTACGTCTGGCCTAGGTGGCACTTTCCCAGAAGGTTATCCGGTTGCAGTGGTGACCGAAATTAACCGTGATGAAGGGCGTCCTTTTGCGCAGGTTTATGCTGAGCCAATTGCACAACTTGACCGTATTCGCTTATTGGTTGTGCTGTGGCGTAATCAGCAGGAGAGCATCAGCAATGAATAGTCGTCACTTTTTGCTGATTGCTATCAGTATCTTCTTTGCATTGGTAATGGCATTAATGCCGTTACCGATTTCGTTTGAACCATACCGCCCAGACTGGGTGTTAATGGTATTAATGTATTGGTCGTTAGCGGTGCCACACCGTTTAAATATTGGCACAGCTTGGGTCGTTGGTTTATTAATGGACCTTGCATCAGGCTCGCCACTCGGTGTGAACTCACTGACTTATTCAGTGTGTATATTTATCACTGCGAGTAACTTCCAAAAAATTAGAAACTTTTCTTTATGGCAGCAAAGCATTTTAATTGCTTTGTTTTTAACGCTTTACCACCTCATGCAATTTTGGCTTAACCACTTTTTAATGGGCGTTTATTTTAGCCCGCATTATATGTGGCCAGTACTAACCGGCATGCTTTGTTGGTGGTGGATATTCTTAATTTTGCGTAAATATCGCCGTCATTTCAGGATTAGATAATGCAAACCGCAATTTATTTGGCGTCTGCATCACCGCGCCGAAAAGAGTTGCTCAGCCAACTTGGCGTTGAGTTTTCTCAATTTAGCGTTGATGCTGATGAAAGCCAATTCCCAAACGAAGCCCCGCGCGACTATGTAGAGCGTCTTGCCAGACTCAAGGCGCAATCGGGCGTTGCTATGGGTTACACTGACCGCCCAGTACTTGGCAGCGATACCGTGGTTGTCATTGATGATACCGCACTCGGTAAGCCGCTAGACCAAGCTGATTTTACCGCCACCATGAAGCGCTTATCTGGCCGTACTCATCAAGTGATGACGGCTGTGGCAATTGCTGATAGTGAGCAAGTAAAAAGCAGCCTTGTTGTCACCGATGTTACATTTAAACCGCTCAGCGATGCTGAAATTGATGCTTACTGGCATAGTGGAGAGCCGCAAGATAAAGCCGGTGGTTATGGCATTCAAGGCTTAGGTGGTCGCTTTGTTAGTCACCTTTCGGGTAGCTATTTTGCGGTTGTCGGCTTACCTTTATATGAGACAGAGCAGTTATTAAACGAATTTTTAAGAGGGTAACATGAGCACCGAATTACTGATCAACGTTACACCGAGCGAAAGTCGCGTTGCGCTAATCGAAAATGGCGTACTGCAAGAAATCCAACTAGAGCGAATTGGCAACCTTGGGATCGTGGGCAATATTTACCTAGGTAAAATCAGTCGCGTACTACCGGGTATGCAGGCTGCGTTTGTCGATATTGGCTTAGAGAAAGCCGCCTTTTTACATGCATCAGACATTGTAAACAGTGCCTCAATTGTAGAAGGCGTTGATGAGCAGCCAATCAAAAAAGTACAAGATATTCGTGAGCTTGTGCGCCAAGGCCAACATATCATGGTGCAAGTGGTTAAAGACCCGCTAGGAACCAAGGGCGCGCGCTTAACAACCGATATCACTATTCCTTCTCGTTATTTAGTGTTTATGCCAGATGCAACACACGTAGGTGTAAGCCAGCGCATTGAAACCGAAGAAGAACGTTCGCGCTTAAAGAAAATTGTTGCCGAATATGGTGATGATGACGGCAGCTTTATTGTTCGTACCGCAGCAGAAGGGGCGTCTGAAGCTGAACTACGTCACGATGCGGAATTCTTAAAAAAACTGTGGCAAAAAATCGTCACTAAGCGCAAAAAAACCAGCAAAGAAAGTATCTTGCATGAAGACTTAACACTGGCGTTTCGTACTCTACGTGACTACGTAGGTGAAGACATGGAGCGTATTCGTGTTGACTCAAAACTAACCTATCAAGAGCTTAAAGAGTTTACTGAAGAATTTGTGCCGCTGTTATCGGGAGCACTAGAGTACTACCCGGGTGAGCGACCTATTTTCGATTTATTCGATGTTGAAACCGAGATCCAAAAAGCGCTACATCGTAAAGTTGAGCTTAAATCGGGTGGTTATTTAATTATCGACCAAACCGAAGCGATGACCACCGTTGATGTAAATACCGGTGCGTTTGTTGGCCATCGTAACCTAGAAGAAACCATTTTTAATACTAATATTGAAGCAACCTCAGCAATTGCTCGCCAGCTACGTTTACGTAATTTAGGCGGCATCATTATCATCGACTTTATCGATATGGTTAGTGATGAGCACAAACGCCGAGTCTTGCATTCACTTGAGTCTGCGCTTGCAAAAGATCGTGCAAAAGCCAACATAAATGGCTTATCTGCACTAGGCTTAGTAGAGATGACCCGCAAACGGACCCGCGAAAGCTTAGAGCACATTCTTTGTGATGTGTGTCCTGCGTGTTCAGGGCGCGGCTCGCAAAAAACAGTAGAAACGGTTTGCTACGAAATCTTGCGTGAAATCGTTAGGGTAAACCGTGCTTATGCAGCTGATAAGTTTATGGTTTACGCAGCTCCTTCGGTAAGCGAAGCATTGATCAACGATGAGTATCACAACCTTGCTGAGCTGGAACTATTTATCGGTAAGCAAGTCAGTATTCAAACAGAGAGTTTATATAACCAAGAACAGTTTGATGTGGTAATGATGTAATGAAGGCAAAAACGGTCTGCTTTTATTGTTTACGTAAGTTATGGCAAGTATTTGCTATTACTCTCGTACTGCTGGCCGTTATTGTCTCTGTGGTAAAGTATTCACTGCCATACGCAAATGATTATAAAGATGACATTGAAGCGTTTTTGTATGAACGCTTTGATGTAAATTTAGCGATTGGCTCAATCTCAGCCAGTTGGCATGGCCAAGGTCCTGCCTTAGTCATCGAAGATATTTCCTTTGAAGATAACCAAACCTCACCGATTGCACTCACCATTGATAAAGCGAGCCTTGAAGTTAACTTATGGGAGTCAGTAAAAAACCGTCAGCTTAAATCGAACTATTTTGTGATCAATGGTTTTCATGCTGATGTTGATTTACCCACTATGCTTGATTTGGGGAATAACCAGCAAACCAGCAACTTTGAGCAAAAAGAACTAATTGAAGGCTTATTCCTTGGTGAAACGGGTCACTTTGCGGTGCAAGATAGCAGCCTTAATTTTACCCTTAATGATGGTAAAGAGCGTAAGCTGATCCTCGAAAACATTGTCTGGCAAAATACCCCAGAGCAACATCAAGGCTCAGGCACGTTAGCCTTACCGGGAATCTCTGTTGGTAGCTTTGACGCCCGAATGGCGCTGAATGGTTCGACTCTTGAAACCATGGCTGGCGATATCTATGTGCAAGCAGCGAACGTCGATGTATCTAAGTGGCTGGCGCAATATATTAATACCGACAAGCAGCAGCTTACTTCAGACATCAATTTACAAACCTGGTTTAGTCTTGAAAAAGGCCTGATCAGCGATGTAAAAGTGCAGTGGCTACCGAGTTTTATCAATTGGCAACAAAACCAAGAAGCACATCAAATCAGTTTAAGCGAAGGTGGTTTTCATTTATTTCCTAAGCAAAATGGCTGGCGTTTAAAAAGCACCGGACTCACCTTTGAAAGTGACTTAAAACAATGGCCAACCTTACAGTTTGAAGCTCAACTTGGCGATAAAAACCAAATTTGGTTAAAGCAATTTGATTTTGCATTACTGGCAAAGTTATCGCAGTTAAGTAACTTTGAAGTACTTGCCCCGTTTTTAGCCCGTCAACCCAATGGCCAGTTAAGTGATGCCTATCTTGAGTTGGGTCAGCAAGATAACTGGCAACTTTGGTTTCAGGGCGAACAAATTAATTGGCTGTCGCTGCAGGGCATTCCTGGCGGTCAGGCGATTCGTGTTGATGGCTTAATTAATCAATCAGCTGGGCGAATTCAGCTATATGGCGAGAACAATCAACTGCTAACAAACGGCAGCTTTAGCCAAGATATTGCCTACAATCAATTAAATGTAGAACTCGACCTTCACCATTACGATGATGGCTGGCGCATTAGTAGCGATAATATCTGGCTTGATAACGACGAAGTAACTGTGGCTGCAGAGATGATGCTCAGCCTGACCGATGAACCTCGGTTAGATTTATATGCTGAAGCCTATGCCCCTGATGCCAATGTCGCTGGGCATTATTTCCCGTTACCTGTAATGAGCGAAAAGCTGGTTAATTACCTTAATGGCGCAATTAAGGGCGGTGAAGTTAATAAAGCTCAAGTGCTGTTCTCGGGGCCATTTAAAGGTTTCCCGTTTAAAGAGCAGCAAGGTCAATTTGAAGTGTTAGCGAATGTTGAAAACGCTAAATATAAGTTTTCACCAAGCTGGCCTGAAGTTGAAGATGCCAACGTCATTTTACATTTTGAAAATGAGCGCATGGATATTTACAGCAAGTCGGGCAAGCTGGTAAACCTCGCTTTGGGGGAGAGTGTTCATGTCAGTATTGCTGATTTAATGAATGCAGAAATTCTAAAAGTTGCCATTAATAAACGTGCTCATGGCGATAAGCTTAATCCATTTTTTACGGCCACTCCGCTTGCTAAGCCTTTGGCGAGTGTTTTTGAAGTTGTGCAACCGCAAGGTGAAGCAACGGCCGAGGTTGAGCTATTAGTTAATTTACGTTCGGGTCATGTTGATGCGATTGGTGAAGTTGAATTAGCTAATATTCCGGTTTACCTTGCACAGCCTGGGATCACGCTCAACCACATGACCGGTATTGTTAAGTTTAATAACGATAAAATCGACTTAAAAAATGCCAAAGCAGATTGGATGGGCATGCCACTTACAGCCAACTACAACAGTGAAAATGTGGCTGATACCTATCGCGCCGAAATTGCGGTAAAGCTGGGCCTGGAAGCTGAGCCTTTAATTGAACAAGCCCATGGTTTACTGGCCGGTTACTTAAGCGGTCAAAGTGATGTTGATATTAATGTGTCGCTTAACTTTTTACCGAATGACTTTAATTACCGCGCCGATGTGAGTGGTAATTTAATCGGTGTGACTAGCCAGCTACCTGCACCTTATAGCAAAAGCGCAGAACAGAAATGGCCATTAACCGCAGTGGTACAGGGCGACCGTATTTCTAACTTGATCACCGCGAGTATCGATGAGCAGTTATTTTTTAATGCAATTTTAGATAACGGCGAAAAGAAATTTAGTAATGCCCATTTAATTTTAGGTGCACAAGATTTAGGGCTTAATCGTGAAGGTTTTGCGGTATCTATCGATTTACCAGAAACCGAAATAGTGCCTTGGTTTGGCCTAATTGATCAGATTATTGCGCTTACCAAAGTTAAGTCAGATGCACCAAGTGTGATGCCTGCGTTCAATAACGTAACGGGTAAATTTAATAAACTTGCACTACACAATATCGACTTTAATGATTTTGAATTTCGCTTAGCGCCAAAACAATCAGACTTAGAGTTAAAGCTAAATGCTAAAGAGTTACGTGCCGACGCGCTTATTCCAACCGGTGAGACACGCAGACCAATTCAAATTTTTACTGACTACCTGCGTATTAATTTTAACGAAGTCGCAGAGCAAGACTCAGAACCAGAAGATTTAAGCTGGTTAACCCGAGTCCCAGCCATCGAGTTTAACTGTGAAGATTGTAAAGTGGCTGAGTATCAGCTTGATAAAATTAAAAGCAGCTTAGTTGGGGAGAACGATAAACTCTTGTTTACTGAGCTGGTCATCGACAAAGGCGACCACGTATTACGTGGTAAAGGACAATTTGCTGATGGGCAAACACGCTTTAGTGGTAACTTACAAAGTGACGATATTGGCGAGTTATTTGATGAGTTTGATATCACCACCACAGTAAAAGATTCAGATGCCAACATTAAGTTTGATCTTGCATGGCAAGGCGCACCTTATAGCTTTGATGTGCCAAGTTTAGCCGGTGAATTAGATTGGCGTTTAGGTGAAGGGCACCTTGCAGAAATAAGTGATGGTGGTGCGCGAGTATTCTCTTTACTGAGTTTAGATTCGTTAGTGCGTAAGCTGAAACTGGATTTTAGAGATGTATTCTCGAAAGGCTTTTTCTATAACAGTATGCAAGGCACCATGCAGCTAGAAAAGGGCATAGCTTACACCCAAGATACCAAGCTTGATGGTGTGCCTGCCGATTTGACGATCAAAGGCCATACAAACTTAAACACCTTTGAAATTGATTACGACCTAGCGGTTGCACCGCAGGTAACGTCGAGTATTCCAGTGATTGTGGCATGGATGGTTAACCCGGTAAGTGGTCTTGCAGCGCTGGCAATCGATAAAGTGATTCATTCGGCGCGGGTGATCTCAGAAATCAACTTTAAAGTAACAGGTAGTATGAACGATCCTGTTGTGAAAGAAGTGGATCGTAAGAGCCGTGAAGTGACGTTACCGCAAGCCGCGCAAAGCCAGCCGCAGTCGTCGACGCAACTAAAATTAAAAGATGCCGCATCTTCAGCGAGTTTAGATAACAATGAAGGCTAACCCTCATCCACAGGTTGTTGCTGTGCAAATGTGCTCAAGTATGAATGCTGAGCAAAACTTCACTTTTTTAGCAGAGACATTGAATCAGTTACCTGCAACTCGGCCATTGCTAGTGTGTTTACCCGAAAGCTTTTTGATCTTTAGTAAGCAAAGCCAAGCAAGTTATCAATTAGGTCTGCAAAGTGAGTCATATAAAGCGAAGCTTGCCGATTTATGTAAGCAACATGATATTTGGTTAGCTGCTGGCACCCTGCCTGTTTCACAGCAAAATGGTAAGTATTTAGCTGCCTCGTTTTTATTTAATAACCAAGGCGATGTGGTTGCGCAGTACAATAAAATTCATTTATTTGATGTAGATGTTGCCGACACTATGCGCAGTTACCGAGAGTCTGATGCGACGCAAGCAGGCAAGGATATTGTGGTGGTCGACTCGCCATTTGGTAAAATTGGCTTAGCAGTATGTTATGATCTACGTTTTAGTGGCTTATTCACCGCCATGCAGCGCCAAGGGGCTGAGCTTATTTTAGTGCCCAGTGCCTTTACCACAGTTACCGGCGCTGCTCATTGGCATATTTTATTAGCTGCGCGTGCAATCGAAACACAATGTTATGTGGTTGCCGCAGCACAGTGGGGCGAGCACGAGAATGGCCGCCACACGTATGGCCACAGCATTATTATTTCACCATGGGGAGAAACGCTCAGTGAGCTTGCCTCTGGTACCGGGTTTATCAGCCATGAGCTTGATTTAAACCGCTTGAATACAATTCGCCAAGACATGCCTGTGCAGTCTCAGCAACGATTTAGAGAGCATTTATTATGAACACGGTTGAACAGCATTTATTACATGACAGCCAACTAACGAGAGAAGAATTAGAAAAAACGCTCGCTTTTATTCATCAGCACCAAGTGGACTATGCCGATCTGTATTTTCAATCGAGTCACCACGAATCTTGGGTGCTTGAAGACGGTTTAGTAAAAGAAGGCTCATACAACGTTGAGCGTGGTGTGGGTGTGCGTGCTGTTAGCGGTGAAAAAACCGGTTTTTCATACTCAGATGCGATTAACCTTGAAGCGTTAAACAAAGCCGCAACGGCAGCGCGCAGCATTGCCAATGCTGGCGAAAACAAAACGATTCAAGTATTCAGTGATGTTGCTGCTAAAGAGCAGTATGCACCGCATCAACCAATTCAAAGCATGAGCAACGATGACAAAGTAAGCCTGCTACGTGAACTTGAAAGCTATATTCGTCAATTAGCGCCGGATGCTGAGCAAGTGATCAGCTCAATGTCGGCGGTTTATGAAGAAGTGTTAATTGCTGCAAGTGATGGCACCTTTGCCACCGATATTCGCCCGCTTATTCGCTTAAATTGCTCAGTGTTACTTGAGAAGAACGGCCGTCGTGAGCGCGGTGGTGCAGGGGGCGGTGCGCGTTTAGATTATGGCTATTTTAAAGAATTAGTCGATGGCAAACCGCGTTGGATGGAATACGCTGAAGAAGCTGTTCGCCAAGCAAAAGTAAACCTAGAAGCAATCGATGCACCTGCCGGTAGCATGGAAGTCGTACTAGGCGCAGGTTGGCCGGGTGTGTTACTACACGAAGCGGTAGGCCATGGTCTAGAAGGTGACTTTAACCGTAAAGGCGCATCAGCGTTTAGCGGTAAAGTAGGTCAAAAGGTGGCATCTGAGCTGTGTACAGTCGTGGATGATGGCACTATTGCTGATCGCCGTGGTTCATTGAACGTGGATGATGAAGGGACACCAGCTGCGTATAACGTGCTCATTGAAAACGGTATTTTAAAGGGCTACATGCAAGATAAGCTAAATGCCCGTTTGATGGGTGTTAACCCTACTGGTAATGCGCGCCGCGAATCCTACGCTCACTTACCTATGCCACGTATGACCAACACCTATATGCTAGGTGGCGAGCACAGCCAAGCTGATATCATCAGCTCGGTAAAAAAAGGTATCTTCGCGCCTAATTTTGGTGGCGGCCAAGTGGATATTACGTCGGGTAAGTTTGTATTTAGTGCCTCTGAAGCCTACTTAATTGAAAACGGTAAAATCACACAACCTATCAAAGGCGCAACACTGATTGGCAATGGTCCTGAAGTGATGCAACAAATTTCGATGGTAGGTAACGACTTAGCGCTTGATAAAGGTGTTGGCGTGTGTGGTAAAGATGGCCAAAGCGTTCCTGTTGGAGTGGGTCAACCTAGCCTTAAAATTGATAACTTAACGGTGGGTGGTACGGCTTAAAACCACTTGCTCGTTCTACCTTATGGCAGGTTAAACTCTTAACCTGCCTCATTTCAGTTTGCCTACTCCTTACACAAAAACTTACATAAAAGTAGTACCAATAAAGGTACTTTATAGTTAACTTATTTCTTACAGTAAAAATAAAAACGTAAGTTTGGGGATAACGATATGAAAGTTTTTACAGTTTTAATAGCGCTTTTAATGTTTACAGGCTGTGCATCACAGGCAGTAAAAGATGGCTCTGCAAATGAGATTTACGCTGAACATGAGTGTTTAGGCGGTGAACTCGAAACTGATTATAGCTATACCATTTTTAGTACAGATGACGATGACAGCAATAAAGGTTCGGTGAAATCGACCTGTCACCCGGTTAAAACTGAAAGTGAATTTGAGCGCGACTTACGTACCGGTGGTTAACATCAAATCTAAAGTGGCTTAAATTGTTTAATTAAGCCACTAATACACATACAAGTTAAATGCTAAAGCGTACTAAGCATCCATATACCTGCGGCTATCATAAATAGGTTCTCACTTAGTGAGATAAAGCCGAGCGGCACATTACTGTCGCCACCAACACAGGCACATTTCAGTTCTCGTTTATCGATATACACAGCCTTAATAACCGATATCGCACCTATACCACCAATAAATAATGAAAATGGTGCAACAGCTAAGGCGGGTAATTTAGCCACCATACCTATCGCTACATACGCCTCGATAAATGGATAAACATAGGCGTAGGGCACGACACGCATGGCTAGTAAGTCGTAGGTAATAAATGAGTTAGAAAAGCTGAATAAATCTTGCAGCTTTTGTATCGCTAATACCGCCATTGATAATGCCACGAACAGCATCAGATTTTGCATAGAAAATAAAGTTTCACCGCTGGCATAAGTAAAACCGCAGCTTAGTAACATGGTCACTGCAAAAATCGCTAATACAGGGGTGTAACTAGTACCTTGCTGACCTGCCTCGGGCAGATTAAAAAAGTCGCGCAAATCATCGTAACCGCCAATGCGTTTATCATTGATAAAGGTTTGTGGTGTAGTTTTTACATCATGCTGCTGTTTGAATTCGTCAGTTTGCTCACGGCTGGTTAAATGACGATCATCAACATCGTAGCCATGACGCTCTAATAAATCTTTTGATTTTAAACCGAATGGGCAAATATGCTCATCGGTCACCATGCGATATAAAATTGCAGACTTAGACACAGTGCCTCCTTGTAAAAATGCCTTGTTTACTGCGTAATAATTGCTTAATTACACAGTAAACAAGGGCAAATTCTTGCTATAACTGGTTACTTTATTAACAGTTACAAGGTTTGTGCCAGCACTGTTTATTGCTTGGTTATAGTTAAAACGGCATCCATTACCGGGTCGACACCTGCAAAGTAGTCTTTTGCAGAAAGCGTAATTGGCATATCGGGTGCTAACCAAATACGATGGTCTTCCGCGCGGCTTTGCTGGTGGAATTGGCTCGAAATAAGGCCTGTTTGCTTACTGTATGGCAGGTTAAACCAGCCTGCTTCACCTACCACATTAGGGCGGGTGCCTGATGATTCACCTACAAAAATCGCTGGCACTATATTGGCTATCTTAACTGCTACATCATGACCTGCCGAAAACGTATTGCGGCCAATTAATATAAATAATTTTCCTTGTGGCTTTAATACTTTAAAAAATGCGGCCGTTGCCACCAAAGGTGGGGTGAGCGAGCCATTACCACCACTGTTATGGCGAAGGTCTAGCACCATGTGTTCAATGTCATCGTGTTTGATCTGTTCTTGTAGCTGCATGGCAAATTCAGCAAGTGTGAGATCTTTGCTATTACGCACATCATTGAATTGCACATACAGTAATTTATTTGTTTTGATTTGTTCGCTCCAAAACGGCATCTTGTTTTTTGCTAAGTATCTAAGTGTGGGGTGTTCAGCAAGTTTTGGTAACTTAGGAAAGCCTGCAAATTGCATTGATTTGAGCGCTGGTGTAATTGTGGTGATAGCGCCTTTTGGTGAGCTGAGCGTGAGTGTTACCTCGTTACCTTTGCTAATGCCAAGCCCGTTTAGCACATTAAGCAAACTTAAATAATATGGGCCTAGCCAAAGGGTTTGCATTTCATTATCGCGAGCATTAACACGCTTAGTTAACTCAAGAGCTTGCTGGGCTGGTGTATCGGCAAATGCCTCAACTTTATAGCCAACATATTGTTGGTAATCGCTACTCGCTTTGGTGATGTATAAGCCGTCACTAAATTGATAAAACTGAAATGGTAGTTGCTGAAAGTTGCCTTTTTCACCCCAAGCTGGGATCAATAGATTATGACCATTGCCAAGTAATGCAATTAGCTCCATAAATTGAAAAACAATTTGCTGATCAGTCAGATCAGGAATCGATTTATCAATCTCAGCTACTTTTTCTGCAAACTGTTGTGAGCTCATGTTCTGATACATTGCCACGTGTAAACGTTTAATCTCTGCAACTAAAAACGCTAAATCGGCGCGCCATTGTTGATCTCGATTGAGTTCAGTATCCAAATTATTACCCGCAAGTGATTTATAACTGGCTGATTGCGCAAAGCCTTCAAAGTGAGGGTTAATACCAGATTTAAATAAGCTGGTGCCAGCAAGTGTTGGGCGGTCATCCCATCTTGCTGCCAGTGCTTCTTTAAGCCAATACTCGGCTTGCTGTTGGTTATTAAGCTCTGCATATGCCTCTGCAATTTTCACCATTAAATCGTTAGGGTTACTGGCCCCATTAGGAATGCCTTTTAAGCTAGTTCCAATTGCAAGTGCGCGTTTCAAAGCATTGCTGGCATTTTGATAATCGGCCAATTGAAAATAACTGAGACCAAGTAAATACCAAGTATCGCCATCATGTTGATATTCATTAATGAGCTTTTCTGTGAGTTTATTCACCTGAGCCCAGTTTTGTTGTTTAGCAAACTCTATTGCTGCTGTTTTCGATTGAAAGTAAGCGATTGGGTCGCTTGCACCAACACGACTTGGTTGTACTTTTAAGGCTTTATTCGTTACTTCTAAAGAGTGATTCGTTGCAAACGCAAAACCCGAAAAGTTTATTAATAGGCACAATGTGAGTAGTAAAAAATAGGACTTGTTCATCAGGAGTCTCAAAGCTGTTTTTTGTTTAAATTAGCGTTTGGGTTGTAAAAAAGCGTCCTAAAATAGGATTTAGGACGTTTTTTGTCTGTTTTATGAGCTAATTATTTTGCGTTTGCTTCTTAAATTGACTCGGTGTTAATCCCGTTTCTTTTTTAAACACGGCATTAAACGTCGATTTAGAATTAAAGCCAGCTTGAAATGCCAGCTCTATCAGGCTGAGTTTTTGAGGTGAGTCTTGCTCTATTTCGCGTTTAACATCATTCACTCTATGCTGGTTGATGTACTCACAAAAGTTGTTTCCCGTTGTGCTGTTAATAGCCCAAGATATTTCTTTACTACCGAGCCCGGTTTGATTTGCTAAGTCGTTCAGTGAGAGCCTAGGTTGTCGATATAGCGATTCGTTAATAATCAAGCCATCAATGGTTGAGAAAATTTGCTGCGCAAGTTGCTCGTCAGACGAATCAGTTTGATCAGCTGCGGGTTCTTCAGACAATGTGACTGGCTCGAATTGAAAGCTATTTTTGATGGTGTGAAACAACAAAAAGCTAAACATCAGCAGTAACAGTATTTCGTTTAATAAATACCAGTGCATCTTTAAATCGAGCGGCGTGATTGGTTGCACATTCATACGCAGCAAATCGAATACGACAATAATGGCAAAAATAAATAATGCCTTGATCAGCCACTTTAGTTTAAGGCTCTCAGCATCTGAGCGCGCATGCATAAGTTGTTTGTGATAGCGCTTTAAAATGCCATAAGCAAAGTAGAAGTAGCCAAGTTGACTGAGCGAACCAAGTAAAATGATCGCTTGCGTGTAGTGGGTAAAGACCAAGGAAATAGCCGCAGGAATTAAGTGAACCGCGTAGTGTGATGTTTTAAAGGGCTGTTTACCTGTAATCGACAAGGTAAAAAAGTAAATCATAGGCCCATACAGTAATGTAAATGCAGGGGTGATTAAGTAACTAGAAAACCCTAACCCTTCTAGCAGGTTAAAGGCACATACACAGCCTTGAAACGCAAACAGCAGCACCAAGGAACGACTTTGTTTTTGGCTATTAATTAATAATGCACCAAATAACATTTGAAACAGAAAGATGCACTGTACAAGGTGTACAGGAAATAAAGTGATTGATTGCAAAGTAGTTTACGTTTTTATTCTTTTAACTGAGTTTAACAACTCACCCTCACTTTGTAATCATAGGCATAAAAAAACCTTGTGGCAGCACCACAAGGTTTTAAAATTGACTCGCAACGCGAGTTTATCTCATCGTTACAAACTCTTCTGAGCCAGTCGGGTGAATAGCCACAACAGCATCGAAGTCTGCTTTGGTTGCGCCCATCTTCATTGCAACGGCAAAACCTTGGATCATTTCATCAACGGTAAAACCAATGCCGTGTAAGCCAACAACTTTTTCGTCTTCGCCTGCACACACTAGCATCATGTTACATGCTTGACGGTGCTGAGTAACCGCTGTGTACATTGCTGCAAAGCTTGATTTATATACTTTAACGTTATCGCTGCCGTATTGATCAATTGCTTGCTGCTCTGTTAAACCAATTGTGCCGATTGGTGGATGGCTGAATACCACCGTTGGTACTAGCTCGTAATCCATTTTTAAATCATCAGGTAATTCTTTATTGAATAAACGCTCTGATAGAGTACGGCCCGCTTTAACGGCTACTGGCGTAAGCTCAATACCGTTTTCGATGATATCGCCAACTGCGTATACGTTTTCAGCTGTGGTGTTTTGGAATTCGTCTACTTTAACGTAACCGCCTTCAGTTACTTCAACACCTGCCGCAGCAAGGTTGATCTTGTCAGTTGTAGGTGTGCGGCCAATTGCCCAAATAACTTCATCAACGTTTTGGCTGTGACCATTTTCAAAGTGAATTGTTAAGCTACCATCGCTTTCTTTAACCACTTCTTTAGGTGTGCAATCAGTGTGAAGAGTCGGGCCTTCTTTAGCCATAATATCGACCAGCGTATCAACAATGTATGGGTCAAAAGTACGTAGTGGTTTGTTTTTACGAACAAACAGGTGTGTTTCTGTACCAAGGCTATGAAGTACACCAGCGATTTCAACGGCAATGTAGCCTGCACCAACCACAGCAACACGCTTAGGCTGTGCGTCTAGTTCAAAGAAGCCGTTCGAATCAATGCCAAACTCAGCGCCTGGGATGTTAGGAATGGTAGGGCGGCCACCAACAGCAACAAGGATATGGTCTGCCGTGTATAGCTCACCGTTTACTTCAACTGTTTTGTTATCAACAAACTTAGCAAAGCCATTGATTACAGTTACACCATTGCTAGATAAGTACTTGTTGTAACCTTGGTGAATACGGCCAATATACGCTTCGCGGCTTTCAACTAATTTAGCCCAGCTAAAGCTTTTTAATTCAACATCAAAGCCGTAGTCAGGTGCATATGCGTTAATTGCTTCAGCAATTTGTGCACCGTGCCACATAACTTTCTTTGGAACACAACCCACGTTTACACAGGTGCCACCCATGTGTTTTGCTTCAATAAGAGCAACTTTTGCGCCACGCATTGCTGCACGGTTTGCAGAGGCAATACCGCCACTACCACCACCAATTGCAATGTAATCAAAATGCTGAGCCATAGTTTGTCCTCAAAAATAGATAGTTTTTTATAAATTAATCGATTTAGTAATAAGTTGATAATAGCATAATAAAGACCAAGGTTAAGCCCCTTGTATTTCATCAATTCGCCCCAACTTCAAAATCATCTTCGCATAAAATTTGAGAACGAAAATGACAATTGCAGAAAATAACCCACTCATTGGTTTAGAAGGGCTTCCGCCGTTTTCTAAAATTAAACCAGCACACGTAGTGCCAGCATTAAAAGCAGCGATTGCTGAGTGTCGTACCAAAATAGATGAGGTACTGGCAACTAAATCATACACATGGAATGATTTGGTGCTTCCGCTTGAAGAAGCTGATGACAAGTTATCACGCTTATTTTCACCGGTATCACATATGAATTCTGTCGTTAATAACGACGAGCTACGTGAAGCCTATGAGCAATGTTTGCCGTTGTTATCTGAGTATTCAACGTTTGTTGGTCAGCATCAAGGTTTATACGATGCTTACAACGAGCTTCACAACAGTGACGAATTTAAAACACTAACGATTGCCCAGCAAAAAACCATTACTAATGCACTGCGTGATTTTGAGCTATCTGGTATTGCTTTAAAGCCTGAGCAACAAAAGCGCTATGGCGAAATCAGTGCGCGTTTATCTGAGCTGGCCTCTAAGTTTGGTAATAATGTAATGGATGCCACACTCGCTTGGCAAAAGCACATTACAGATGAAAGCGAACTGGCTGGTTTACCAGAGTCTGCGTTAGCCCTTGGTGCTGATACAGCTAAAAGCAAAGAGCTAGATGGCTGGGTATTCACGTTAGATTTTCCATCTTACTTACCAATCATGACTTATGCTGATAACCGCGAGTTACGTGAAGAGTTTTACACTGCGTTTGTGACGCGCGCATCTGATCAAGGCCCTAATGCCGGTGAGTTTGATAACTCTGCCATTATGAGCGAAGAGCTTGCCCTTCGTCATGAACTTGCCGAGTTACTTGGCTTTAACAGCTACGCTGATATGTCATTGGCGACTAAAATGGCAGAAACGCCAGAACAAGTTTTCTCATTCTTAGAAGATTTAGCAGCTAAGTCTAAACCACAAGCTGAGCAAGAGCTTGCTGAGCTAACTGCCTACGCAAAAGACAAGCACGGTGTGACTGAGCTTGCTGCATGGGACTACGCTTACTACGGCGAAAAACTTAAGCAAGAGAAGTATGCTATTTCTGATGAAGTACTGCGCCCATATTTCCCTGCCAATAAAGTTTTAAGTGGCTTATTCACTACTGTAAATCGTTTATTTGGTATTAGCGTAAAAGAAGTCACAGAGTTTGATACTTACCACCCTGATGTACGTTTTTTCGAAATTTACGATAGCAGCAATACTTTACGTGGTCGCTTTTATCTAGATTTATACGCCCGTGATCGCAAACGCGGCGGCGCGTGGATGGATGACTGCATGGGTCGTAAAGTACGTGCTAACGGCGAATTACAAACCCCTGTTGCGTACTTAGTGTGTAACTTTAATAAAGCTGTGGGTGATAAGCCTGCTTTGTTTACGCATAACGAAGTGACTACGTTATTCCATGAATTTGGTCATGGTATTCACCATATGTTGACACAAGTTGATGCTGCGCCAGTTGCAGGTATTAACGGTGTTGCATGGGATGCGGTTGAGTTACCAAGCCAGTTCCTTGAAAACTGGTGCTACGAAGAAGAAGCGCTGAGCTTTATTTCGGGTCATTACGAAACAGATGAGCCGTTACCAAAAGAGTTATTAGATAAACTTCTAGCGGCGAAGAACTTCCAATCAGGTATGCAAATGCTGCGTCAGCTTGAGTTCTCGTTGTTTGACTTTACTATTCACCATACTTACAAAGCGGGTGAGCCATGTAACATTCAAGCAACTCTTGATGATGTGCGCAGTAAAACGGCCGTTGTTAAAGCGCCAGCATTTAACCGCTTTCAACATGGCTTTAGCCACATTTTTGCTGGCGGTTACAGCGCAGGTTATTACTCTTACAAGTGGGCTGAAGTGCTTTCGGCTGATGCGTTTTCTAAATTTGAAGAAGAAGGCATCTTTAACCCAGCCACGGGCGAAGCTTTCCTAAAGAACATTTTAGAGAAAGGGGGCAGTGAAGAGCCGATGGAGCTATTTAAAAAGTTCCGTGGACGCGAACCACAAGTTGATGCACTACTTAGACATAGCGGCATTGCTGCATAATAAAATTTGTTGATCTAAAGCGCCGTAAGGCGCTTTTTTTATTAATATTTCTTCGCAAAATCACGCTCTCGTACTATCCTTCTTAAAAAAGAGTTTATAGGAATTAAGCATGTCAAAACTTGTATTAGCCATTGATGATGATAAATATATCCATCATGTGATTGAGGAATCGCTATCGGGCTTTTGCACACTGATCCATGCTAAAAATGGCGACGAAGGATTAAGACAAGCGTTAAAGTACAATCCTGACATCATTTTACTTGATATCGAAATGCCGGGAAAAACAGGCTTTGAGGTATGTAACGAATTAAAAGCTAACCCGCAAACAAAAGACACACCTGTGATGTTTTTATCGGGTAAAGCTGACCTACCAGACCGTGTAAAAGGTTATAACGCAGGTGCTGCTGACTACATTGTAAAACCATTTAATGCTGAAGAGCTGATGGCACGTATTCGCGTGTTATATCAATATCGTCAGCACTCTAAAAAGCTTAAAAGTGATGTAGAGCGAGCGCAAATTACTGCCGAAATCGCGATGACAGATTCAGGTGATATGGGTCGTATAATGCGCTATGTTGGGCAAAGCTATCATGCACACGATATCAAAGCGTTATCTGAGCATATGTTTGAGTTTTTTAATCCGATGGAGCTCGATGTCGTACTGGCGTTTTGGTATCAAGATGTAGGCATATTTTGTAGTGCTGAGGGCGGGGTGTGTCCACTTGAGCAAGAGCTGCTCGAAAAACATCGTGATGCAAATCGCTTTGTTGATTTTAGCCATCGCACTATTATTAATTACCCTAAAGTGTCGATGCTGATCAAAAACATGCCACTTGATGATGCCCAGCTTTATGGTCGTTATAAAGATCTATTCCCGCATATTCTTGAGGTGACTAACGCCAAAGTACAAGATATGGAAAACAATGAGCGGGCACTGACTCAGGCGCAGCAAATTGGTAACTCGTTTAATGAGTTATCTGATCAAATGTACCAAAACAGTGATTCGCGCGAACATGCTGTAGAGAAATTTGCCGCCCAACTTGATGAGCTAAATAAGTCTATTGAGCAAAGTGGTTTATCGGGCAGCGATGAAGTCGCATTTCACTTGCAGCAATTAAAGCAAACTCAGCTGATTTTTACCTCACTGAATGAAGACTTATCGTTTATAAAGTTTCAGCTAAAACATATTATCGAATCGCGTAGTGAGCTTTTAGCAAGCTTACAAAAAATGGCTGAGCCGAGTGAGACCGAAGATGTGACCTCACAAACGGATATCGAGCTATTTTAAGCCATGCTATACTGGCGGCGAATAATATAGCTCGGAGTTTTGCGTGGTAATTCATTGTCCTTTTAAAGAAATGCGTCCTTATTTAGATGCGATTGAACAGCGTTTTGGTTTGGCCGAATGGGCTGAACAAAATGCAGGCTTTTCGCTTCATTATGACGACCAAGGTCTTAGCCTGAAGAAAAAGGACGAGCCAAAGCTTGGTGCTATTCATGTTGATTTTGTAACGGGTGCTGCAGCTCATCGACGCAAGTTTGGTGGTGGTAAGGGGCAGGCAATAGCTAAGGCTGTAGGGTTAAACAAAGGTGCCACGCCAGTGGTGCTTGATGCCACTGCAGGCCTTGGCCGCGATGGCTTTGTACTGGCATCACTAGGCTGTAAAGTGATTTTGCATGAACGCCACCCAGTGGTTGCTGCGCTATTATTTGACGGCCTAGAACGCGCCTATAACGATGCTGAAATTGGCCCTTGGATGAAAGAAAACATGAGCCTAGTGTTTGGCTCAAGCCATACTTTACTGGCGCAGTGTAACGAAGTACCTGATGTTGTGTACTTAGATCCTATGTTTCCTCATCGTGAAAAATCAGCCCTTGTTAAAAAGGAAATGCGAGTATTCCAAGAACTCGTCGGTGCAGACAGCGATGCCGATGATCTATTAGAATTTGCTTATCCACTTGCCAGTAAGCGAGTCGTCGTGAAGCGCCCTGATTACGCTCCATTTCTAAATGACAAAACCCCGAGTATGCAAATCAAAACCAAGAAGAACCGCTTTGATGTATACGTAAAAGCTGCAATGGTCTGATACCATCCGCAATATTAAGCGAATTGGTATTTATTTAACCCTTTTTGGTTAGTTGATATCGCTTTTACTTGTTATTTTTTACGGTTTACATCAAATTGTCATAAAAGGTTAATATTCTACGCGCGTAACGTTACTTGGGAATATCGTTTATGCGCGTGTCATCATTTACTCGGCTATTGGCCGTTTTACTCACACTCGCCAGTATCTTACTGGCAGCCACCTTGTTCTGGGCCAGTCAAACCTTACTCGGCTTAGAGCAGCAAGATAACGCTTATAATAAGCTGAAAAACACCATCATTATTGATTTAAAAAGTTACCTTGATGATTATTTAGAGCAAGGTGACAGCCAACACTTAAATAAAGCCTCAACGCTGATAAGCGATGTTAAAAAGCAGCATTTAGCTGAGCTACCAAATGATCTAGCGGGTCAACTAAATAGCCAACTGACAGCCCTCGATAAAGACATTAACGGTAAGTATCGCGCTTTAGGTAAGCTATCGGGTAACGAAATGGCACTGCTTGATAACTCGTTAAGACAAATGGCAGGCTCTGCCTCATCATTAATTGGCTATGCAAGTAAAGCACAGCCGCAAACAGCGCTTGCGCTTGAATATTATCAACTTGCTGCTGACTACTACAGCGAAGTGACATCACTTGCTTTGTATACGTACAAGTTAGTGATCAACTTTGATCAAGACACTAAAAACAGCCTTAATCAAAGTGTTGAAAACTTAAATGCCCTTGCTACTAAAATCGACAGACTCGAAAACCTAGGTGTAATGAGTGAAGTGGATGAAGACGCTTTATTTTTTGGCGAAGAAGCAGAAGATTTAGCCGGTGATATTAAAGCTGAGCTAACAAGCTGGCCTAAACGTTTCCCTCGTGATTTAGCATCAACACTTGAGCAAGCTGAGCAACGACAAACCGGCATGCAAGCACTGCGCGAACAAATTGGCGCGTTGTCTGCAACGGTGCTCGGTGCAGAGCAAAAACTAAAAGATGAACAAAGCCAGCTTAAGCAACAAGTGTTTATCGTGTTTTGTGTCGCTATTGGCATGCTGGTGGTTTTAGCGGCGGGTGTGTATTTTGTACAGCGTAACCAAGTGCTTAACCCTCTGCGCCAATTGCGTGATGGCTTTGCCTTCTTGATTGAAAGTAATGAACTTAAAAACATTGAGAGTAAAAACCCAAAAACCGAAGTTGGTGAAATTGCCCATTACTTTAATCAATTAATTGAACGCCAGCGTGGTGAGGCAGAAGAGCGAGCACAAATGCTTAAGGTTATTAATGACTTTATGCTAGAAATGAGCGAGCACTTACATACCATTGCTCAGCAAACGGATGCCAGCCACTCTCAGGTTGAACAAAACCAAGGTTTACTTACTGATATTCAACACATTGGTGAGCAGGTCAATAACATTAATGGTCAAGTTGCTGATAACGCCAAACAAACCTTTGGTGCGATGGAGCAGAGCTTAGGCTTTGCCGAGAGCATGTTAACCGCAAGCTCTCGCACTGAAGAGCGCGTTGAGCAAGGTCTAGATAGCTTAAAAGAGCTATTAAAAGGCGTTGATGATGTTGGCCAAGTTATTGAGGTGATCAAAAACATTGCTGAGCAAACAAATCTACTGGCATTGAATGCGGCGATTGAGTCGGCACGTGCAGGTGAGCATGGTCGAGGCTTTGCGGTTGTCGCTGACGAAGTACGAAAGCTTGCCAGACAAACGCAAGGCTCGCTTGATGATATCAACAATCAGCTAAACCGCCTAAGTGAAAACTCAACCATGGTATCAGAGCAAATTAGTGCACTGGCTACCGATGCCGAGCTACAAACACAAAATGCTCAAGAGCTTAAACGGAATTCAGAAGGCGTTGCCGATAACGCGCAAGATGCTAATAAAGTCGCGTTTGATGCTATGGAGCTTGCTAAACAGCAAAATGCCTTACTCGAAAACTTTAGCCAATCAATGCAGAGCATGAAAGGGCAGGTAAGTGAGTCAAACTCACTGGTTAGTGATATTCAGCATCGCCTACAAGAGCAAATGCACACCATTAAAACCAGCTTAGGTTTATAACTCTTCAAGGGGCGAGCAATGGTTTGCATTGTTTGCCCTTAAATCATGCGGTATTCAATTTTTTGGGTATATACTCTGTACTCTTATTTTCTTTCAAGGAATTACAATGATCGAACAAGGCCAAACTTTACCTGCAGCAACCCTTAGTGAATTAACTAGCGAGGGCATGCAAACCCTATCAACAGAGGCATTATTTGCAGATAAAAAAGTGGTGCTATTTGCGGTGCCAGGTGCATTTACGCCAACCTGTTCAAATGCCCACTTACCAGAGTTTATTACGCTAGCCGATAAAATTACCTCGAAAGGCGTTGATGCAATTTACTGCGTATCGGTGAACGATGCATTTGTAATGAAAGCATGGGGTGAAGCTCATAACGCTGAGCATATTCGTATGTTAGCCGATGGTGATGCAAGCTTTACTAAAGCACTTGGTCTAGATAAAGATACAGCTGGCTTTGGTGGCGTACGTTCAAAGCGTTATGCGATGATCGTTGAAAACCAAACGGTAACAGGGCTGTTTGTTGAACAAGACAAAGAGTTTGTAGTAAGCCGCGCTGAAGCTGTGCTCGAAAAGCTTTAATATCAATATAAATACAAAAAAGCCGGACGTAAGTCCGGCTGAAAAGTCCCAGGGGGGGAACTTAGGAGATCAACTATTAAGGTTGATACTGTGCATCCAATGTTACACCAGAGAAAGTACGGTAAGCATTTAAGCTTAAGTGCCACGTACCTGCTTGTGGATTACTGAATGTACATGTTTCTGCGTTACCGTTTTTGTACGGACGACAGTCATAGCTAGATGACGTTGGTTGGCTACCAAACTTAACGAATAAGTCAGCATCACCTGAACCACCAGACGTCGTAACAGTGAAGCTTGCCATACCTGCTGGTACTTCTAGTGTGTAATGTTTCCATTGACCAGCACTTGCAGAGATATCAGTCACAGTGCCGCCACCTGCTTGTGGTGAACCTGAACCACCGCCAGAAGTTGTTAAATCACCCACAAGGCTAACACCTGAGTATGCAGAGTAACCATTGAGCATTACATGGTAAGTGCCTGCTGTTGGGTTATCGATAGAACATACTTCGTTGTTACCGCCTTTATACGGGCGACAATCATAGGTTGACGTTGTTGGTGCGCTACCTGCACGAACGTAAAGGTCTGCATCACCTGTACCGCCACTCATTGTGAAGGTTACGTTAGTCGCACCTGTTGGCACTTCCATTGTGTAGAAAGTTTGGCTGCTAGCAGAGCCACTTAAACCAGTGAGTGCTTGACCATCTTCTAATACGTTACCCGTTGGTGGTGGCGGTGTTGTGCCTGAGGCTGCTGCAACAGCGGCTGCTGCATCAACAATACCTGTACCACAGCTTGTACATGTTGCTGGGAAAGAACGAGTTGTTGATTTTAAGATGCTTTCGATTTCATCTGGCGTTGCAGATGGTTTAGCTTGCTTGATTAGCGCAGCTACACCCGCAACATGTGGTGCTGCCATCGAAGTACCTTGCGAGTAGTGATATGAATCGCTGCTTGGGCCTGTAGAGCCTGAGTTGTGTGTTGATAAAACACCTTCAGAGTCATTCGCAAAGCTTTGTGCGCCACCCGGTGCTGCAACGTCAATGTTACTACCATAGTTTGAGTAATAAGCACGACCACCGTTACGACCAACAGATGCAACGTTTACAACACCATTACAGTTACCTGGGTTGTAGTTTGCAGAGTTATCGTTATCGTTACCCGCAGCGATTACGATCACACTGCCGTTGTTACGTGCTTGGTTGATAGCGCTTTGTGTTGTAGAGCTACATGAACCGCTACCACCTAAACTCATGTTGATAACATCAGCAGGGTTAGCATTTGCTGGTACGCCAGAAACCGAACCACCTGAAGCCCAGATAATACCGTCAGCAATATCAGAAGTTAAACCACCACATTTACCAAGTACACGTACAGGAACAACTTTTGAGTTGTAAGCAACACCGGCAACACCTTCACCATTGTTAGTCACTGCTGCAACAGTACCCGCAACGTGCGTACCGTGCCAACTTGAGTTTTGCGCACCATGTGTGTAACCACATTCGTTAGCGCTGATTGCATCACCCGGATCGCGTGCATCGCTATCACGACCACCACCATCGTTAGCTACAGACACGTTAGAGATCATGTCATAGCCAGGAAGGATGTTGGCATTTAAATCAATGTGTGGGCGGTAACCTGTATCAAGTACCGCAACAACCACACCGCTACCCGTTGCTGTATCCCACGCAGTAGGAAGGTTAAGACCACCCGCTTGCTCGTAATAGTGCCATTGGTCGTCATAACGAGGGTCGTTAGGCGTTGCAAATGGCTTTAACATTTGGTCGATTTCGATGTATTCAACGTTACCTGTTGCAACCATCTCTTGCATGAATTCTTGTGCTTCTTGAGCAGAAAGTTTTTTATCAGCACGCATTACGTGGTGATTATTCATCGCCATTGCACGAACATATTGTGCTTTTACTTTACCTTTTTTGCTGGTGAAGTTTTTAACAAAGCCTTTTGCTTTTTTGTTCATCATAGTCGGCGTTTGTTCTGCTGCCGACATTGTCATCATTTCGTCACTGTTGTTTTTATACTTGATGATGAATTGTGTACCAAAGCCTTCTTGGCCTTGTAATTTCGCTGCAGTTTCCTGCATAGATGGTGACATTAGTTGGTTTGGAGTAGCCATTGCTGCCGTCGTCCCAAACAACGCAGTCAAGCTCAGTGCAATTGCGCACTTCTTCAAGTTGTTGTTAGTTGTCATAATGATCCCTAGATTGTTATGTAAATCTCCACGATATTTTTCGCGAAGGGGGACAAAGGTAAAATAAATGTAAATATAGTTAAAATATCGTTTTATTATGATTGTCTCTATTTTGGTTATAACTAAGTGTATAGACGTCTAAATTAGTCTTTTTATGGTGTTTTTTAGTTGTTTTCTCATAATAAAGTTATAATTTTGCGGTTTTGAGTTTTTACTTTATTTCGTTTTTTGGTTTTATCTTTTTTGTAAAAACACCTCAGTGTTAACACAGCAGCGACAATAACTTGTTATAATCAGCTAAATTTTTTTAGTGAGTATGAGTAATGACCCAAGTAGATGTAATTGTGATTGGCGCCGGTGCCGCAGGTTTGATGTGTGCTGCACAAGCAGGCTATCGTGGTCGCAATGTTACTGTGCTTGATATGGGCAAAAAGCCGGGCCGTAAAATATTAATTAGCGGCGGCGGGCGTTGTAATTTCACCAATGAAAACGCAAGCCCAGACAACTACTTGTGTGGCAACCCTCACTTTGTAAAATCGTGTTTAAGTCGTTATACCCAGCATGACTTTATAGAGCTGGTGGACCGTCACGGCTTGGCGTATCACCATAAAACGCTGGGCCAGTTATTTTGTGATAACAGTGCTCAAGATATCGTCGACATTCTTTTAACTGAGTGTGAGTGGGCGGGTGTAAACATAGCGCTGCGTAACGAAGTACTCAGCGTGACAAAAACCGATGCGGGCTATGAAGTTATTACCGAGCAAGACAGCTATCAATGTGAGTCGTTAGTTGTCGCATCGGGCGGATTAACCATGCCTAAGCTCGGTGCATCACCAATTGGTTATAAAATTGCCGAGCAATTTGGTTTAACAGTGCTACCAACCATGGCGGCATTAGTGCCATTTACGTTACACCAGCATGATAAAGAGCGCTTTGATGGGTTATCGGGGATCAGCATTCCTTGTCTGGTTACCAGTGAAGATGGCACCCAGTTTAAAGAAAACATCTTGTTTACTCATCGTGGCCTTTCGGGCCCAGCTATTTTACAAATCAGCTCTTTTTGGCGTGCAGGGCAAACTGTGTACATCAACTTGTTACCCGAGCTCGATTTAAAACAGCAGCTTGAACAGTGGCGTCAAAGCCAAGGGCAAAAGTCACTAAAAAATACCCTTGCGACAATTTTACCAAAGCGTTTTGTTGAAATGCTGCACGATACTAAAGCGATCCCTGATTGTAATGTAAACCAGCTAAGCCATGCGCAAATCGACGCGTTACATGACTACATTCACAATTGGCAAATTAAGCCAAACGGCACAGAGGGTTACAGAACAGCCGAAGTCACGCTTGGCGGTGTAGACACCGACGAGTTAAGCTCAAAAACCTTCGAAGCGAAAAAGTCACCGGGTCTCTATTTCATCGGCGAAGTCACCGACGTCACCGGTTGGCTAGGCGGCTACAACTTCCAATATGCTTGGAGCTGCGGCTTTGCAGCAGGGCAGTATTGTTGATTTGAGTTTCTAGTTGCTAGTTGCTAGTTGCGAGTTGCAAGGGGAAAGATGTTAGTGGTTAGTGGTCAGGTCACAGGCGCTAGGCTCTAGGAACTAGGTTCTAGGGTAGCACTTGCTTGTAGGCCGTGCTTTAGCGCGTTTTTTATGACGCCATAAATGAAGACCTACATAATTTAGCTTACAACTCTCCGCTTAAAGCTAACTTCCGATTTATAGTCTATTCTTTCATTTTACTGAGTAGTAATAATGTATTGGACTCGGGTTGCCCATGAAACTTAATGACGTACAGATGTTTGTTAATCCTATTTATCGGTTAATAGAAATTACACCTATCCCTGTCATTGTTTCCTCGCCTAGCGGCAAACTCGAATATGCAAACCCGGCACTAAAACAACTATTAGGTTACGAAGGCGATGAAGTGTACGCTGATGATGTTGTTATAACTCATGCTGATGACAGAGAGTTAAATAAAGCTATTCGTGCCAAGCTTAACCAGTTTCCTGAGCAGCCCCTACAAATCGAAAAGCGTTACATGCATAAGTTGGGTCATGCTATTTATTGTCAGCTAAATATTGTTGCCGAGATGGATAATGACGGTAATGTTGTGCGTTATATTTCGCAAATTATTGACTTAACAACAGTCAATAAAGAGGCGGCCGCGGATATTTTGTTGACCCATTTGGTTGATAAATCGAATGATGCCATCTTTGTTGCAACCCCTCAGTTTGGTCAAATCCTTAATTGTAATCAATTTGCTTATAGGTGCTTAGGTTATGAAAAGGAGGAGCTTTTAAAACTAACCATTCCAGACATTAACCCTGACTACGATACCAAGGCTAAATGGCAAGAAAGGGTGGCGCGTATAAAAGCTCAAGAAACCACTATTTTTGAGTCGTGCTTAAAACAAAAAGATGGTCAGGTTTTTCCTACAGAAGTGAGTGTGTGTCATATCGACCATCAAGGGAAAAGCTATCTACTTGCGATTGTGCGTGACATTTCAGCTCGAAAAAATAAAGAGCAGGCTTTGATTGAGCTTGCGAATCTTGACCCGCTTACTCATTTACCGAACCGTCGTTATCTAGAGCTATTATTAAATGATGTATTTAGTGAAAATGGTGATGTGGCTGAAGGAATGGGCTTTATTTATATCGACTTAGATGATTTTAAACAAATCAACGATCAGCATGGTCATGCACTAGGCGATGAAGTTTTGGTATGGGTTGCAAAGCAACTTAAAGCTGCCGTCAGAAGTACCGATTATGTGATAAGAATGGGGGGAGATGAGTTTTTAGTGACTATTTCAGGTGTAACTAACACGACGATTCTGAATCGCTTGGCACATAAAATTGCGGATCAATTTTCAGCCCCTTTTAGTTGTAAAGGTAAGTCAATTGAAGTCACTGCGAGTATTGGTGTGACAGCGCATTTTATCGGCGATGGTGTGTATGCAGCAAACCAGCTAATAGAAGAAGCGGATGCGGCTATGTACCAAGCTAAAAAGCAACCCGGAACAACCATCATTCATTTCAGCTAATGGTTTTAACGCCTTATGTTGCTCTGAAACTTGAAACTTTCCCCTCAAGCAGCCACTTCAACACAATTACGGCCGTTACTTTTCGCTTTATACAATGCTTTGTCGGCAATGGTGAGGGTTTCTTTCACGGTTGTTGAAGCATGAGCTACGCTGTGTACACCAATACTCACGGTAAATTGCACGGTTTGCACCTCATCAATGGTGATGTAGGTTTCTTGGGCTTTTTGGCGAATTCGCTCGGCAATTTGCTTAGCATCAAGTAGGTTACAATTGAGTAGTAACACAAACTCTTCGCCGCCGTAACGGCAGGCTATATCAGCAAGGCCTTGCTCTGAGGTGAGTATGTTGGCAAATGCGATAATGACTTTATCGCCAACATCGTGGCCGTATGTGTCGTTAATGTTTTTGAAGTGGTCGAGATCAGCAATTAGCAGGGTTAACTCTTGCTGATTGCTTGCCATAGCAGCAATGAGTTCTTCACTTTTTCTGTCAAAGTAACGGCGGTTGTAAAGGCCAGTCATAGGATCTGTATCGACCAAGCGATTGAGCTCAGTTTGCTGTGCTTTAATTTTTTCGAGGCTCTTAATTCGATAAGAAAGAATAAACGCCATCATTAAGGCTTCGAGCAAAATACCTATGCCTACACCGTGGCTATTTATCACGTTTGCGTCGCTGATCCCCTTGTAATAAAGCACCGCCAGCATATTGAAAATAACGAACATAGAGTGGCCGAGCAAAAAGTATTTTGCTAGCGGGTTTCCTTTGCGCCACAGCGAAATAGATACTCCAAATGTCACCGTCATCATTAAAGCTGCCAAGCTACTGGCAGGTTTTAATGCCCCCACAATATCGAACAAGCTATAGATAAAGTCAGCAACCAGTAGGAACAAGATAATCGACAGCGCGATATGCTCTTTAGGGTAATGCTTTTTGGTTTCGAAAATGAGCATTACAAAAATTACTAAAAAGCTTGGCATGCTCAGTAAGTTAGAATTGAGCTGTAATAGCTCAGCACTAAAAATACCAAAGAAGTTAGCAGCAACGCCATAAGACAGCGCCACCCACACTGTGCCAGAGATAAGATACAGGGCGTAAACAATGTTCTCGATTTTACGTGCCGATAAATACAAGAAGAAGTTATAAATCATCAGCGCTAACATCATCCCGACAAGCAGCGCAATGTAATTACCATTCCCAACAAGGGCTCGCTTTGAATGCTCTTCATCATAAATCGTTAATGCAAACCACTGATGTGAAAAGGTCACGCTTTTTACGTAAATTGTTTTTTGTTGGTTGGGGGCAATATAAAACGAAAACACGGCACTGCCACCAAACATATTGGCTTTAGGGCCTGTTTTATCAAGTTGTATAACCGATTGGTTTATCAGTTGTGCTGATTGCGTTTCGTAAAAGCTGACTTCTTCTAAATGATAGGCATCTGGGTTATGCACAAATAAGCGTAGGGTATCGCTGTAGCTATTTTTTATAACTATTTTTGACCACGTTGTTTTAGCGTTAGTGCCCAAAGTAAGCTCGTTTTTACTGTTGATAAAATTTTGCTGCTGAACTTGTGAAAGAGGCATAGTGCCTGTGCTATCAATAAAATAGCTCATAGCAAATTGAGTGAGGTCAACGCTACGTTGATCGATATTAACAATCGGGGAGTTATCTGCACGGCTTTGGGTCGTCATGCTTAGGCATAATGAGTAGATAACAAAAAGCAGTAAAAAACGCGCAATCATCCCTAATGCCTGTGTCCAAATAAATATAATAATAAAGTTTTATTTTTAACGTAAACCGCTGCCTTGTCGAGTAAATTATCAACGAAAATAAAAAAAGCCGCTAACTTAGCGGCTTTGTTGGTTGCGAAAATATGGGTTAACGTAGGTCGAAACGATCTAGCGTCATTACTTTAGTCCATGCTGCTACGAAGTCATCAACGAACTTCTGTTTAGCATCGTCAGAGGCATACACTTCAGCAATTGAACGTAGCTCTGAGTTTGAACCGAAGATTAAATCTACTGGTGTTGCTGTCCACTTAAGTTTGCCTGACTTACGGTCACGGCCTTCGTAAACACCTTCCTCAGAAGATTTAGACCACTTCGTTGACATATCTAATAGGTTAACGAAGAAATCGTTGCTTAATGTGCCAGGTTTTTTCGTGAATACACCGTGTTTAGTTTGGTCAGTATTTGCGTTAAGGGCACGCATACCACCCAGTAATGCAGTCATTTCTGGTACTGATAAGCTTAGTAAATCAGCACGTTCAACTAACATTTCAGCCGGTGATTTCCATGCTGAGCTGTAGTAGTTACGGAACGCATCTGCTGTTGGCTCAAGTACTTCGAATGATTCAACGTCAGTCATTTCTAATGACGCGTCCATACGACCTGGCTTGAACGGTACTGCGATAGAGAAACCTGCGTCGCTTGCTGCTTTTTCGATTGCAGCCGCACCACCCAGAACAATCATATCTGCAAGTGAAATTTCTTTACCGCCAGATGTTTTTTTGTTGAACTTAGTTTGGATTTTCTCAAGTTTGCTAAGTACTTTAGCTACTTCTTTCGGGTTGTTTACCGGCCAATCTTTTTGCGGAGCAAAGCGAATACGTGCACCGTTTGCACCACCACGCATATCTGTGTCGCGGTAGCTTGCTGCTGATGCCCAAGCAACACGTACTAGTTCAGATACAGATAAACCTGAATCTAAGATGCTAGCTTTAAGTGACGCGATATCTTTGCTGTCTACTAGTTTGTGATCAACTGCAGGGATATAGTCTTGCCAAATTAATACTTCTTCTGGCACTAAGTCACCTAGGTAACGAGCACGTGGACCCATATCGCGGTGGTTTAGTTTGAACCATGCTTTAGCAAATGCCAGTTCGAACTCTTTCGGGTCGTTTAAGAAACGCTGTGAGATCTTACGGAACTCAGGATCTGCTTTTAACGCGATATCAGTTGTGAACATGATAGGCGCATGACGCTTACCTTTAATGTGCGCATCTGGCACTAGGTTAGACGCTTGACCATTTTCTGGGATCCACTGAGTCGCACCCGCAGGGCTCTTAGTTTTAACCCATTCAAAGTTGAATAAGTTTTGTAGGTAGTTGATTGACCAACGTGTTGGTGTCACTGTCCATGCACCTTCAAGACCTGATGTGATGGTATCTTCTGAGTGACCTTTACCACATTTGTTTTTCCAACCTAAGCCTTGCTCTTCGATACCTGCTGCTGCTGGCTCTTTGTCTAAACACGTCGCTTTTTTCGCACCGTGTGCTTTACCAAAGCTGTGACCACCGGCGATTAGCGCAACGATTTCTTCATCGTTCATTGCCATGCGGCCGAATGATAAACGAATGTCTTCTGCAGCTAGAAGTGGATCAGGGTTACCGTGAGGGCCTTCTGGGTTTACATAGATTAAGCCCATCTCAACTGCTGCTAATGGGCCTTTAAGTTTGCCTTTTTTGTCACGACGTTCGTCAGTTAACATTTTGCCTTCAGGGCCCCAGTATACGTAATCTGGTTCCCAATCGTCTTCACGACCACCTGCATAACCGAAGGTTTTGAAGCCCATTGATTCAAGCGCAACGTTGCCTGTTAACGCCATTAAGTCAGCCCAAGAAATGCTGCGACCGTAT
Source organism: Pseudoalteromonas sp. NCCP-2140 (assembly GCF_023708065.1). NCBI lineage: Bacteria > Pseudomonadati > Pseudomonadota > Gammaproteobacteria > Alteromonadales > Pseudoalteromonadaceae > Pseudoalteromonas > Pseudoalteromonas sp. NCCP-2140. Next base: position 104,763 of record NZ_BRCZ01000008.1, read on the forward strand.
TTTTGTTTTATAGGCCAAAGTAAACGACGCGCCTTATCAAGGTTCGCGTTATCAGGCCAGCTGTTTAATGGGTCGAAACGTTGTTGACCACCGCCTGCGCCACCACGACCATCAAAAGTACGGTAAGTACCTGATGCGTGCCACGCCATACGGATGAAGAACGGACCATAGTGACCGTAGTCAGCAGGCCACCAATCTTGAGAATCAGTCAATACTTTCTCAATATCAGCTTTCACTGCGTTTAGGTCTAACTTTAAGAATTCTTTTTTGTAATCAAAGTAAGGACCCATAGGATCAGACTCTGCGCCATGGGCACGAAGTTGGCTAAGATCTAATTGCTCTGGCCACCAGAATTGGTTTGATTTGATATCGTTTGTAGCTTGTACGCCTGTTGCCACCAACAGTGATACCGCAACAGCTACTTTAGACAAAGCTGACGTTGATTTCTTAAACATTGTGTTGTCTCCAGTTAGAAGTTGGGTGAAATATAGAGTTGTTCTGATTAACTTTCCACTTACAAACTGGGGTTTAAATCGATTGATAAAATCGAAAAAATAGATGGTGTGATTGATTTTATAGAACAAAGCCAGCAAAAATGCTGGCTCTGGGGAGGTGTGCAGTAAGCTTAAATTTAGCTTATTGCTTATTCTTCAATAAATGGTACGCCGTTTTTGATCCACTCAGCGGCTGGTTTGCCTTTTAAGTAATGATCAAAATATTCCATCATGCGTACTGAGAAATCCACTTGGTTAGGGAATTTCTTCAGGTGATGTGGTTCACCTTCGTATTGTAAGAAGGTGGCATCTTTACCTGCACGACGAAGCGCGAGGTAATATTGAACACCTTCGTGCCATGGCACAGCGTCATCTTTGTCGCCAAACATAATCAGAATTGGGGTATTCACTTTATCGGCGAAGAACACCGGTGAGTTTTCGATATATAGCTCTGGCGCTTCGAATAACGTTTTACCAATGCGGCTTTGCCCTGTTTCGTATTGGAACTGACGCGCAAGACCTGATTTTAAGCGAATACCACTATAAGCACTGGTCATGTTAGATACTGGCGCACCCGATACAACCGCCTTAAACATATCTGTTTGCGTGATCATAAAGGCACTTTGGTAGCCTGCCCATGAGTGACCTTGTAAACCAATTTTATCTGGATCAGCAATGCCTAAATCAATTAACTTTTGAGTGGCGTTGATCATCGTTTGGGTTGACGATTTACCCGGATGACCAATTTCAAAACGGATATCAGGTAAGAAAATCGCATAGCCATTTGAAGTAAACATCGGGAAGTTAGGACGATGATTTAATTCCATTTTCGGGAAGTCATACATGCGTTGGCTCATATAGCGGTAGAAGTACACAACCACTGGAACCTTATCACCTTTTTTGTAGCCCGCAGGCTTAATTAATACGCCTTGTAAATCTTCCCCATCAAACCCTTTGTAGCTAATAAGCTCAGGTTTTTCACCCCATGCAAAGTTGCTAATTTGTGGGTTAAGGTTGGTAACACGCTGTGGCTTTTTGAAGCTAAAGTCAGTTTGGTAGTAATCAGGGAATTGCTGATATGTTTGCGCAGTAAATAGGTATTTGTCGGCATTTTTCGCCTTTTTAACTACATCATAACGCTTTTTACCTGAAAGTGCTTTGCTCACTTTATTGCTTGATAAGTCGAGTTTGGCAATTTCAGTTTGCTTATCTTGCAGGTTAGTTGCGCTTAGCAATAATGTTTCGTCTTTGGCAAAGCCCACTTGGTCTTTATCAAGTTTAATAACACGATATTGGGTATTGGTTTCTTTACCTTGAGTTAAACGGGTTGCTTTTTGTGTTGCGACATCAAAAGCCCAAATATCAAATTTACTGTAAACCAGTACTTGGCTGCTGTCGTTTAACCAGCCAGCAAAACCATAACCCGGTTGAGGCGAAGGGTAGTCATGTTTATCATCAGCAAAAATAGCGTTAATTGCTTTAGATAAGGTTGAAACCTTGTTGTTACCTAAATCTTTGAGCTGTACTTGGCTGTCTTGGAAAAATGCCGCAAATTGACCATTAGGCGCAAGGCTTGGTCTAAACGGGTAGTCGCTGACAATAGCGGTTTGTTTACCGGTTTTAACATCAACACTGAAGTAATCTGCGTAAAAACCGCCATACATAACACGTTCTAGGTAAGGTCGGTCTGAATAGCCTAATAGCGCTTCGCGATGAGTATTTAGCGAAACCTCAGGCATGTTCGGCGTGCTTAACTGCACAACGTGCTGACCATTTACATGATATACCGCTTGGTAGTGACGAAGCTTATTCGCTTTGTTCCATTGTTGCTCTTCGCGTGGCTTAATTTCAGCGTCTTTATTGTGCCAAACGTTAAGGCCCTTTTGGTCGCGAATGGTATCGAAATCATATAAAGAGGCTTCATCTTTGTATTCTTTTAGGGCAACTTTTGCAGCGAGTTTAGGGTGATTTTCAAAGTATAAACGAGCACCATCTTCAGACCATTTTAGCGATGCTGTTTTGCCAATAGTCCAGCTGCTATCTGCAGAATTAATGGTTGAAAGTGCCCCATTTTGTAAAAGCTGTAAGCTGTGGTCACGACGGCGTGTATCATCATTAACGTAATTACCAATTAACAGCGCTGCGGTATTGCTGTTTGGTTGCCAAGCTATTTTATTTGCCACAACGCCCGGCTCATCAATCAGTACACTCGTTGCAAAGCCATTATTAAGATCAACTAATACAACTTGGTTGTCGGCACCATCACTGTAGCTTTGGCTTGCTAATAATTGCTCGCCAGTGCTACTCATTGCATAACTAAATACATTATCTACAGTGTGAGTGGTTTTGTCTTGAAGGTTAACAAGCACTAAATCAAAGCTTTTATCTTTTTTGTCTGGCTTGATTTCGCTGCTGTTTTCATCTTTTTCTTCGCCGCCTTTTTTATCTGCTTTCTTATCTAGTCGGTAAGCAAGCCATACACCATCATCTGATAACGCATAGTCTTTTACATCGTTAAAGGTTTGTTGCTCACCATTTTTAGTATTTACTAAAACAAGGTTGTTTTTTAGCTCATCTTTTTTCTTGGTAGTTTCTTTTTCAAGTAGGGTAGGTACCTGAGTAAAAGCCACCCAGTTTGCTGCTTTATTAATAGTTGGGCGAGTACCGCGCTCAACGCTAGTTAGCAGGGTGTTGTTGTTTAATGTATAAACCTGACCTTGTGCATTACCGCGATAAGGGTCGGCACTAAAGCTAAGAATTTGGCCATCTTCAGAAAGTTGGGTGCCTTTTGCGTATTTAAAATCAAACACGTCTTTAAATTGCAGAGCTTCTTTCGCACTAACCTGTGCACTACCAAGGCTTGTTACCAAGGCTAAGCTCAAAAGTGATAATTGCGCTTTCATTCATCTTTCTCGTTGTTTTTAAATTGATGCACCCAGTGTAGCGTTTTTAATAAACAATTCGAGTAGATACGATAAGTGGCGTGTTTGGGGAGGTGGAAGGGGATAGTTGCGAGGGGAGAGCTTGTAGGCGTGAAATTCATTTCACGCGAAAAAAATGCACAAAGAGAAGTGAATGAGAAAAGAATGAGGAAAGTTAGTAAGCAGCTTGCTAACTTTACTCTTTCCCCTAGAAGCTCGCTAACTGTTTGGAATTCAATCTGATAGCTGACGGCTTAAGGCTGACAGCTCAAACTTTCACCTAGCAACTCACTACAACCAAATCTTCTGTAGCTCTGGCCATTGTTTTTCAAATTGTGCACTTGGTTTTGCTTTAAAGTCGCTGCGCACGAATTGGTTCATCTTACCTTCTACATAGGCGAGTAAGAAGTTGGCTAGGGTGCTTTCGTCTGACTGGAATGCTTTACCTTCGCGAAGTTTGCGTTCGCGTAGCACTTGCTTGAACTGAGTTTCTAGCTTTTCAAATAAGCCTTGTACACGCTCACGTAAACGCTCTTGCTCACCTTGTAAGGCATCACCGGTCAAAATGCGGGTAATGCCCGGGTTTTTCTCGGCGAAGGCTAACAATAACAGCAAAATATTGTATACACGTGTTTGGCTTTCTTTCTCATTTTCTAAAATGAGGTTAATGCGTGATAACAGGGTATCTTCAATAAACTCGATTAGGCCCTCAAACATCCGTGCTTTACTCGGAAAATGACGATATAACGCAGCTTCAGACACACCTACCTCAGCCGCGAGTTTTGCGGTTGTGATACGTTGACCTGGGCTGGTTTCTAACATTTGTGCGAGTGCTTGCAGAATCTGCTCTTTGCGATTACTTCTTTTTGTCGCAGGCATGACCATTCCTTTCTTATAATTTATTACTTGCGCTGTTGGGAGTCAGACAAGCCATTTTTTGTGCAAATGAGTGGCTTATGTTAATGTTTTATTCAGTTTCTTTCCAGCATTTTTACAAACGCTTGGCAAGCTCAGTCATTACGCTCATGGCTAAATCTTTTTTACTTCCCATTGCTAAATCTAGCTGCTCATTGTGCCAGAAGAGTGTTAAAGCATTATGATCAGAATTAAAGCCAAGGCCTTCTTTTGATACGTCATTTGCGCAGATCATATCGAGATTTTTGTTCTTTAATTTACCTTGAGCATAGCTTGCAACATCTTGAGTTTCTGCCGCAAAGCCAACGGTATAAGGGCGGTTTTCGCTAAGCGCAGCGACGTTAGCGATAACATCTGGGTTTTTAACTAAGGTAAGGGTCAGTTCATCACCTTGCTTTTTCATCTTTTGCTCATGAATTGCAGCTGCACGGTAATCAGCCACTGCTGCACAGCCGATAAAAGCATCCGATTGCGCGGCAAGCTTCATTGAGGCGGTAAGTAATTGCTCAGCACTTTCTATATTAGTAAGCAGGGCATTAGCAGGTGCTGCAATTGTTACGGGGCCTGAAATCAGATTTACCTTTGCACCTAGCGCAAGTGCAGCTTCTGCAAGGGCATAACCCATTTTGCCTGAGCTGTGGTTAGAGATATAACGAACTGGGTCGAGGGCTTCTCGGGTTGGTCCTGCTGTAATCGTGATGGTTTTGCCTGCAAGTAATGGCTCTACCTCAGGTTGTGTACAAAGCGCGACTAACTCATGAGGCTCTAACATGCGTCCTGCGCCAACATCACCACAGGCTTGTTCGCCTTTACCTGGGCCCCAAATAGCCACGCCGCGCTCACTTAGTGTGGCAAGATTTGCTTGTGTAGCAGGGTGGGCATACATTTGTTGGTTCATTGCAGGCGCAACTGCTACCTTTGCAGGAGTAGCCAGTAGTAGGGTTGTTAGTAAGTCATCTGCAATACCCATCGCCATTTTGGCTAAAATATTACTGGTTGCAGGGGCGACTAAAATAAGGTCTGCCCATTTGGCAAATTCGATATGACCCATTGCGGCTTCTGCTGCTGGGTCGAGTAATGAATCAGAAACAATCTCACCGCTTACCGCTTGCATAGTTAAAGGAGTAATAAAGTGTTTGGCTGAGTCGGTCATGACGACTTTTACTTCACAGCCTTGATCTTTTAAACGGCGAACAAGTTCTGCGCATTTATAGGCTGCAATACCACCACTCATACCTAGCAGGATTTTTTTATTTACTGATTTTGTCATTACGTGAAATTTAACCTTTGTCGATATGGGCTAACGATAGCAAATCTTTACCGATAGCATGAAGTTTTCTTTTATACAGACAGGAAAAAATTGGATTTTATAGTACAGTTTAATAAGTGGAATAGTTGTTTTAAGGATGAAGCAATGCCATTAACCGATTTACCTTTATCAGCAAGGCCGCGGGAGAAGTTACTTGCCCAAGGAGCCAAAGCACTCTCAGATGCAGAGTTATTAGCAATATTCTTACGTACCGGTGTGCCGGGTATGAATGCCATTGAGCTGGCGGAGCACCTGCTCGATATAAACAGCACTTTGCACGACTTATTTAATGCATCTGAACAAGAGTTCTGTGCCCAAAAGGGTTTAGGAGCCGCTAAGTATGTGCAGCTTCAAGCGGTACTTGAGCTAAGCCGGCGCTATATGCTTGAGCAATGTAAGCGCGAGGCACTATTTACTTCGCCGCAAGCCGTGTATGACTATTTAACTATTCAGCTGCGAGGCTTACAGCAAGAAGTATTTATGGTGCTGTACTTAGATAGTCAAAACCAGCTAATTAAAGACGAAGTACTTTTTTACGGCACTATTAATGCCGCTTCTGTTTACCCACGCGAAGTTGTTAAAGCTGCACTGCGTAATAATGCGGCGGCACTAATACTTGCTCATAACCACCCAAGCGGGGTTGCTGAACCTAGTCAGGCCGATAAATTAATCACTACAAAATTACAGCAAGCCTTAGCCTTAATTGACATAAATGTGCTGGATCACATCATAGTGGGTGGTGAAAATTGTGTTTCGTTTGCTGAAAGAGGGCTTATATAGAGCCAACTGTATTAGAGAGTGTGTTAAAAATGAGCAGTTTAGGGCGATTTTAGAAATTAGTTTAATTTAAATGCAGTTTTTACTTTCCCTAAGGGCATTCGATCTTTATAATTAGCCGCTATCAAATTTACACATGAGCTGATTGGATAAGATCTGTTACTTGATCTTTGCCTGTATAAGCTGTATAAAGAGCGCCCTTCGATTTATCCCGGGGCACAAATACTGGCCTAAGGGAAAATTAAGCTCGAGCGAAGTTATTGGAGATATATAGACATGTCTAAAGTATGTCAAGTTACAGGTAAGCGTCCAGCGGTTGGTAACCACCGTTCACACGCGAGAAACGCGACTAAACGTCGTTTCCTACCTAACCTACAAACTCACCGTTTTTGGGTTGAAAGTGAAAAACGTTTTGTAACACTACGCACTACTACTAAAGGTATGCGTATTATCGATAAAAAAGGCATCGACGCGGTTCTTACAGAAATCCGTGCTCGTGGCGAAAAAGTTTAAGGAACTGAATCATGCGCGATAAGATCCGTTTAGTTTCAACTGCTGGTACTGGTTTTTTCTACACTACCGACAAGAACAAGCGTAACATGCCTGAAAAAATGGAAATCAAAAAATACGATCCTAAAGCTCGTAAACACGTGATTTTCAAAGAAGCTAAAATCAAGTAATTTTAGTTTTCAGAATTCAAAAACCCAGCCTCGGCTGGGTTTTTTGTTTTTAGCGTTTAGAAAATCTTAATAGGGCACAATAATCTAGCTTGGCTTGCTGTTTTATCTTGCTTAATTATCAATCTAAGCGTAAAATGCGCGCTCATTTCGGCTTATTAAATTTAATTCCTTGCCTTAAACCGACTGGCCGAAACGGTAGAAGGCTCTATTAACCGTAAGGAATATCCATGCGTCATTACGAAATCGTATTCATGGTTCACCCTGATCAGAGTGAGCAAGTACCTGGTATGATCGAACGTTATACTGGTTCTATCACTGAAGCTGGTGGTACTATCCACCGTCTTGAAGACTGGGGCCGTCGTCAATTGGCTTACCCAATCGACAAGCTTCACAAAGCTCATTATGTTCTTATGAACGTTGAAGCACCTACTGAAGTAATCAGCGAGCTAGAAACTACTTTCCGCTACAACGATGCAGTGCTTCGTAACTTAGTTATGCGTACTAAAGACGCTGTAACTGAAGCATCTCCTCTTGCGAAAGAAGAGAAGAAAGAAGCACCAGCTGCTTAATCGTTTTGAGTTCAAGCATGGCGCTTGCAGTTGAGACAAAAAGATGAGCCAACCGCTTAATCCTTATATGAATCAGCTGACACTATCTGGGGTTGTTTGTAAAACACCTAAATATAGTCAAAGCCCTGCTGGTATACCGCATTGTATTTTTGTTCTTGAACATAAATCGATGCAAGTTGAGGCAGACCTTAACCGTAACAGTTATGTCAGGCTTCAAGTTGTTGCCAGCGGCACGCCAATGCAACAACAAACTCAACAATTGCACGTTGGGCAACAAGTGCAAGTGACGGGGTTTTTAAACCGTCACGAAGGCCGAAACGGCTTAAGCCAATTGGTCTTGCATGCTCAACATATAGAAAGAATTTTTTGAGGAATTTTACTCATGGCACGTTATTTCAGACGTCGTAAGTTCTGCCGCTTCAAAGCGGAAGGCGTACAACAAATCGATTATAAAGATCTAGCTACTCTTAGAAACTATGTTACAGAAAGTGGCAAAATCGTACCTAGCCGTATCACAGGTACTAGCGCTAAATATCAGCGTCAGCTAGCAACTGCTATCAAGCGTGCTCGCTACTTAGCCCTTCTTCCATACACTGACTTACATAAGTAAGCAGCGGATTAACAGTTTTTAAAAGGTGTAGAGACATGCAAGTTATTCTACTAGACAAGATCGCAAACCTAGGTGGCCTAGGTGACCAGGTTGTAGTTAAATCTGGCTTCGCACGTAACTTCCTTTTCCCACAAGGTAAGGCAGTTCCTGCAACTAAAGCTAACATCGAAACTTTCGAAGCACGTCGTGCTGATTTAGAAGCTAAGATCGCTGAAGATCTAGCTGCTGCTCAAGCTCGCGCTGACAAGTTAGAAGCATTAGCTGAAGTTACACTAGTTTCTAAAGCTGGTGACGAAGGCAAGTTATTCGGTTCTATCGGTACTCGCGACATCGCTGAAGCTATTTCAGCTGTTGGCGTTGAAGTTGCTAAATCAGAAGTTCGTTTACCTCTAGGTACTATCCGTGAGACTGGCGAATTTGACGTAGCAATCGCAGTACACTCAGACGTATCGGCTACTATCAAAGTAATCGTTATCGCTGAAGCTTAATAGCAATATTAAGTAAAAAAAGCCGCACTTAGGTGCGGCTTTTTTGTGCCCGAAATTTATAAATTGTAGCATTTTGTACCGCTATTGCTTCTTCGTTGATCATCCAATAGTATTGGTTTCTATATTTTAAATAGACAAATACCAATCCTATAATCTTACCTATTTTACAAACATGCGTTCTTTTTTCTTAATTTTCTTATTCTTATTAGTATAATCGAATGAGTAAAAGTAAATTGGTTAAAATTGACACTGACAACGCTGTCATTTATATTGTGCTGGTTAAAAAGTATTAAGGGGTTGAGGTTGAAAAGTGCATTAGTACCACATGGAATGGGTAAACAAACAGGCTTTACATTAGTAGAAATTCTTATCGTGATCGCTATTTTAGGGATTTTATATAGCGTAGCATTGCCTGCTTACACTGAGCACATGCAACGTAGTCGCCGTGCTGATATTCAACAAGAGTTACTGCAATACAGCGCCAGCCTTGAACGTATTTATTCACGAAATGGCGGCTACCCTAATGCATTTGCAACTCAAAATACTGACTATTACACCTTTACCTACACAGCAACAGATAAAGTATCAGGTGCTGTAAGCGACTTTAAAAATCGTGGCTACAGTTTAAAAGCCGCTCCTAAATCGGGTTCGGCGCAAGCAAGTGATCGCTGTGGTGACTTAACCGTTAAACATGATGGTAGTTATAGCGCTTCATTTAGTGATTGCTGGGAGTAACACAATTGCGTCGAATTGCAGGGTTTACCTTAATTGAGTTAATGGTTGTGCTGAGTGTTATTGGCATTATGGCAGCCCTTGCTTTTCCGTCTTTTAGCCAACAAATTTTGCAAGATCGCGTGGTAACAACTGCAAATCAATTAAATAGCGCCTATAAATTTGCACGTAGTGAAGCGGTCAAACGCGACAAACCTATTAACCTAGTTGTCAGTAATAATAGCTGGCAAGTGACCCTCAACGAGGGCGGGGTAGACACAGTTTTAAAAGAATTTTCGGTCACAAAAAGCGGAGTTACCGTCAACTTAGTCGCATTGGCCATTAGTGCCAGTGGTGAAGTTGATAAACAAGCTGAAATTTTAGTGAAAGATGAACACACAAACACCATAGATTACGTGATGTGTGTGCTTAAAAGTGGCCAAAACTGGTTAGTAGAAAATTCACAGCGAGGATGTGCATGAATAAGCAGGCAGGCTTTTCATTATTAGAAGTGATGATTTCAGTGGTGATCGCTGGCATCGCATTATTAGGCTTGGCGGCAGCGCAGCTAAAATCGCTGCAATATGCAACCAATAGCTTTAATTACACCGTTTCACTTATTCAAGGGCAAAACACCATTGAGCGGTTATGGCCGCGTATTTGTGAAATTCAAAAAACCAATACCGCACTTTTTCAAGACGCGATATTTAGAGCTTCCCTCGCGCCACAAGTGAGTGATTATCAACTGACAATCCCAGCTACTTACAGTGATGATATGCAAGTTAATGTGGCTTGGGTCGATAAGCGCATGACAGACAATGCAGAAAATCAAATTAGTCTAAATGCCAGTTTCCCTGATTTAACGGCGGTGTGCTCATGAATAAACGCGTTCAGGGTTTTACCTTAGTTGAACTGATGGTGGCATTGGCAGCTGGCGCTTTTTTATTAGCTGGGGTGAGCTTGTCTTACTCGGCGATTAAAAGCACGATTGAGGTGAGTAAAGAGCTTGAAAACGCTCAAGAAGTGATTCGCTATACCAGTAAAGTATTCAACCGCAGCATAAAGCAAACACAACTAACACCCACCATCAGTGCAGATAAAAGCACGATTACTATTACTCAGCCAAGTGGTGTCATTGCCTGTGATGGCTCTGCGACAACTGCGCAGGTGGTTGAAGTATATAGCTTAAATGGCAGTAACTTAATGTGTTCACTCGATGGTGCTGCCTCAGAGCGATTACTGACAGGTATCGAAGCTTTGTCATTTGATATCGCCGGGGAGCTTGTTACCGTTACTGTAAAGCCAAATGATTTACCTGCTCAATTTGGCAATGGCATTAATATTGATATTGCCTTAACCAATGCAATATTAGTCAAAGCATACGGAGCTGGCAGTGTATAACAAGCAAAATGGTTTCACCCTAATTACAGTGTTGATCTTAACCAGTATGGCCAGCATCGTGGTGCTTAGTTCGCTGCGTGAAAACATTGTTCAAGAGCGCTTAAGTGGTAACTTTCAAAAGAAATTAAACAGTCGCTTAATGGCTGAAAAAGGTGTGTTTGAACAAGCTAAGTTATTGCAACAAACCTTGAATGACGAAGGTGTATTAGCGGTTGAAGATTTGATCAGTAAAACCAGTAATGCATCGGGCTCTGGTGTTATCGCTGATGATGCCATTTTTAATGCCAGTTTAAGTCAAAATGCTGCTGGTGAGCTTGAAATTGCAAGCTTAGGGCAACGATTTGATGGTGACGCACAAAGTAACTTAGTCGCCCGTTTTGCAGTACAAGGCGCGAAAGGTAGCTCTGTTTTCACTAATGCGATGGTGGGCTGTAAAGGGGTTAACTTGTCGGGTAGTGGTAGTATCGATAGCTATGATTCGAGCAAAGGCACCTACGAAGAAACCAAATCGAATGATGGTGATGTTTCAACGATAGCTGGTGATTCAGATGTGGTGCTATCGGGTCACTCACCGATAAAGGGCGATGTAAAAGCGACCGGGGTTATCTACTTAAATGGTTCATCACCAATTATTGGTAATATCCATTCAAATACCGGTGTTTATATCTCTCCTGGCAGTGGTTTACGTGTTGACGGTAATGTCTATACCCGAGGTTATTATACCCATCGTGGGGGGACTGTTTCGGGCGTTGTGCGAGCCAATGGTGATGCAAAAATGCAGTGGTCAACATTCATTACGAATAGCCAAGGCGAAGCGCTGGATATAATGTATGGTGGCTCTGGTGATTTTAAAGATACCTACAATAATCAACAAGATGGTGTGCACTACAGTGATAGTAAGTTTAATGTAAACCCGAATGTTGAACCGATTACCGTTGCTGACCCAACAGCACCCGATTATGATCCTACAAACCCAGATACCAGTTGCGACCCGTTAATTTTGCCAGAGAAAATGACAGACATCACAGACCAAGCGAGCAGTTATAGTTCTGTTTCGATTGGTCCTACGCAACAATTTAAATTTAATACTGAACAGGGCTTTTTTAGTAGCGGTGGTAGCCAAGTAATTTTGCCAAGCCTTGCCGATGTTTTCTTGTTTAACTCTAAAGCGCAAAACCAAGCCAATGGCAGTAACAGTAAAGAGTATATTTTTGCACTTGATAGACTCAAGATGACCAGTGACGGCAAAATGGAGGTCTCTGGTGGTGATGTTATTTTACTGATTGATGGCGACTTTTCGATGGAAGGGGATACCAGCCTAACAATTAAAAAAGATAGTAGCTTAACGGTGTTATTAACTGGAAAAGTCAATATTGGCGCAGGCGCAAAAGTTATTACTGAGCAAGAAGGCTTAACCACCAGTGGTCATCCGTCGTTATCATTTTATTCATCATTTAATGGTGTAAATGGCGTGCAATTTAGTGGTGCTGCGAATTTATATGCGGCTATTTATGCCCCTTTGACAACAGTAAAGCTATCGGGCAGTGGTGAGCTGTTTGGTAGTGTGCGTGGCTCAACAATTACCGCAACAGGGGGCAGTGGTGCTCACTATGATGCTGGTTTATTACAAGTACAAAATGGCGGCACGCCTGCTTCTTCGGCACGTATCGTATTTTTAGGTTGGAGCTACAAAACCGCAGAAACAACTGAAGAAGAAAGCGAAGCATCACCTGGAGAATAACGCAAAGCCCCAAATAAAATTGTGTAAGCTCAATTATTTGTAGCTTACACAAAAAAATTAATTTCATTTAAACCTTTTGAATCCCTCCTTACGTCTAATACACTAAATTCACAACAATAATCATAAAGGACAACATCCAGGATGTTGATAGATGCAGAACAAGCGTTCGCCCAGCAAAGTGAGCATGCCTTGATTGAGCGCGTAAAAAGCGGTGATCAAGCTGCCTATGCAACACTTTATGAGTTGCATGTGAAGCGGGTATATAGCCTATGTTTGCGATTACTTGCAGACAAAGAGCACGCCGAAGATGCAACACAAGAAGTGTTTGTACAGTTGTGGCACAAAATCGCGAACTTTGATGGACGCTCACAATTTTCGACTTGGTTACACAGTGTTACAAGCAATATTGCGATTAGCTACATTCGCAAACATAAAAGCTGGTTTCAAAAAGTAGTCAGTTTTGAACAAAGCGGAATGGATGAGCAAAGCGCAGCAGGTTGCGACGGCTTTAACGGCCTCGATAAATTAGTACTGAGACTACCTGAGCGAGCACGTATGGTGTTTGTGCTCCATGCAATTGAAGGTTATCGCCATGAAGAGATAGCAAGCATGCTTGATATGGCGGTCGGTTCTAGTAAATCGCAATTTCACCGTGCAAGGCAGTTATTAAAAGAGTGGTATGAAAATGAGTAAGCCAGAATTTGAACAATTTTTAAATGACTCGCTTAACCAGCAGCAAGATATTAGCCCAGATAAAGATCTTTGGCCGGGGATAGAGCGAGCAATTGCAACAGGGCAAACACATCAAGCTGATAAGCCAACACATGGCTGGAATAAGCTCGCAGCTATCGCCGCTTGTTGTATTGCCGCGCTTTTGACTGTACAGCTTTTTGTTGGCCAAGCTGAGCCAAATAGCATGATGGCAATGAGCGATTATTTTACCAAACAAAAGCAAGGTTTGTTGGTGCAGTATCAAAATCAACCTGCATTAACCGATAACTGGCAGCAACAACTAAAAGAGTTAGAAGAAGCCGAAAGTGCCATTAAGCAAGCACTTGAGAATGAACCTGAAAACCCAGCTTTATTACAAATGCTGTCGCAGGTTTATCAGCAACAATTGGACTTAATTAACAAGGTGCATGCACCGAAGTGGCAAACGATTTAGGAGTGACAATTATGAAATTACTAGCCTTAACTTTAGGATTACTGCCACTGATGGCAATGGCAGGACAAACTATTAATGAACAAATTGATGTACCTGCAAATAAACGTATTTTTATTGAAAACCAACGTGGTGATGTACGCATTGAAGGGTGGGATAAACCACAACTTAAAATCGAAGGTGAGCTTGACGATAAAGCACAAGGCTATCGTTTAGAGGTTGAAGGCAGTCGTGTTGAATTTATCGTAAAAATGCCGCGTAACTTAGGTGGCTGGAATAGCGGTGACGGCTCTCGATTGACCATTTACATGCCAAAAAGTAGTGAGCTTGAATTTGCAGGGGTGAATGTCACAGTTAGTGCTAAAGAGCTTGAAGCAGGCGCAGAGATTGATACCGTCAATGGTGATATCACAGTGCAAGATATTAGCGGCAACATGAGCTTTGAAACGGTCAATGGTGATGTAAATGCCCACGACTTAAACGGTGATATTCGTTTTGAAACAGTCAACGGTGAAATTAACGATAAAAACTCGCAAGGTGCTTTACGCTTTACCGCGGTGAATGGCGACATTAAGTCAAAAACCAAAGCACAAGATGTTCGCCTTGAAAATGTAAACGGTGATATCGACTTTGCTTTTGATGCAATAAAAAAGCTGCGCATCAATACCGTAAACGGTGAAGCAGAAGTTCACATCAATAAGCTGCTTGAAGATGCCAATATTCGTTTTGAATCAGTCAGTGGTGACGCCGAGTTTTACTTCCCAGCTGATGTATCGGCAAAGTTTGAAATTGAAGCTCACGCTAACGGTAAAATCGTTAATGAGCTTAGTGATGACAGAGCAACGAAGGCGAAATACGGCCCATCTAGCGACTTAGAATTTAGTATTAACGGTGGGGATGCTGATATCGAAATGGATACGATTAGCGGACGCATTGAACTTCGTAAACAGAAATAACGATTAGAGTTCACTCAATTACAATAAAGCGGGAGGACTTCCCGCTTATACCAATCGTGTTAAGTTGTTGGTCTTAAATAGCGACAGATAAATGAAGTGATAACAAGGCAGAAATTTTGACATGTAGTTACTCTACTTTAGACATTTCTAACGCAGTTAGCGCTTTATTTAGCACGCTAGAATGACCAAATATTTAAGTCGATTGGTATTAACTATTTGCACAGCCTTAGCAAGTAGATAGAATAGAGCCATTCAATTTTAGTTTTGTGATGTTATGGCCAAACCAGATAAGCAAGTCGATACGTTAAAAGTCCCTCCCCATTCAATAGAAGCTGAGCAATCTGTTTTAGGTGGTTTAATGCTTGATAATCAAGCGTTTGACCGAGTTGCTGAGTTAGTGGTTGCGCAGGATTTTTATACCCGAACCCATAAGCTGATTTTTGAGGCTATGGTGAATCTTGCTGAAGGGGGTGATCCAATCGATTTGATCACTATTTCTGAGAGCTTAGAGAAAAATAATCAGTTAAGTAGTGTTGGTGGCTTTGCTTACCTTGCTGAAATTGCTAAGAACACACCAAGTGCGGCGAACATTGATGCCTACGCGAATATCGTGCGAGAGCGTGCTGTTATTCGTGAAATGATTGGTGTTGCGAACGAAATTGCAGAAGCTGGTTTTAGCCCAGAAGGGCGCACCAGTCATGACCTGCTCGATTTTGCTGAAAGTAAAGTATTCAAAATTGCTGAGCAGCGTAGTAAAAGCACCGAGGGCCCACAAAACTTACACAGTATCTTAGAAAAAACTGTTGATAAGATTGAAGAGCTTTATCAGTCGCCACAAGATGGTGTGACGGGTGTAAGTACCGGCTATGCTGACCTAGATAAAATGACGGCGGGTATGCAGCCTTCTGACCTTATCATTGTGGCGGCACGTCCATCGATGGGTAAAACAACCTTTGCGATGAACTTAGCCGAACACGCAGCCATGACACAAGATAAGCCTGTACTTATTTACTCACTAGAGATGCCTTCAGAGCAAATCATGATGAGGATGCTGGCATCGCTAGGTCGTATTAACCAAACTAAAGTTCGTACCGGTCAGCTAGATGATGACGATTGGGCGCGTCTGTCGTCAACCATGGGCTTGTTGATGGAAAAGGGTAAGATGTATGTTGATGATGCATCGGGCCTAACACCAACAGATGTGCGTTCGCGTGCACGTCGTATTGCCCGCGACCATGGCGGTATTAGTATGATCATGGTCGACTACTTGCAGTTAATGCGTGTGCCAAGCTTGTCGGACAACCGTACCTTAGAGATCGCTGAAATCTCTCGTTCATTAAAAGCACTGGCAAAAGAACTACAGTGTCCGGTTATTGCACTATCGCAGCTTAACCGTACCCTAGAGCAACGTGCCGATAAACGCCCGATCAACTCCGACTTACGTGAATCAGGCTCAATCGAGCAGGATGCCGACTTAATCATGTTTATTTACCGTGATGAAGTGTATAACGAAGACAGTACAGAAAAAGGCGTGGCCGAAATCATCATAGGTAAGCAACGTAACGGTCCAATCGGTAAAGTACGTTTAACCTTCCAAGGTCAATTCTCGCGTTTTGATAACTACGCGGGTCCAGCTATGGACGACGAATACTAATGCGCTTAGCCATTGCCGAAATCAACCTAAAAGCACTTGCTCATAATTTAGCACAAGTGAAGCGCTTTGCGCCTGGTTGCAAAGTAATGGCGGTGCTTAAAGCCAATGCTTATGGCCATGGCTTAGTTAAAATTGCTCAATATCTAAATGATGCCGATGCATTTGCGGTTGCTCGAATAGACGAAGCGTTAGCGCTACGTGCAGGTGGGCTGACAAAACCGATTGTATTGCTTGAAGGTTTTTTTCATAAAGATGATTTACCTATCTTGCTTGCCAATAACTTTCAAACCATTATTCATGATGAAAATCAGCTCGCAACGCTTGAAAATACAAGCCTTGATGCACCAATTGCGTGCTGGTTAAAGGTGAATACGGGTATGCATCGACTGGGTATTGCGCCATCGCAATTTGAGTCTTTCTACAGTCGCTTAAAAGCAAGCCCGAATGCCCGCGATGACATTAAGTTAATGACGCATTTTTCATGCGCCGACGACATCAATGATGAAAAAACCGCTCAGCAAATTGCCTTATTTGACTCACTGGCAGATGGCAAAAGTGAGCAGCATTGCCTTGCAAACTCTGCTGGCATTATTGCTTGGCCAAAAGGTCATGGCGAGTGGGTGCGCCCTGGCTTGATGCTTTATGGCGTATCGCCAATGCTCAATGGCGTAGGGCAACAGCACGGACTAGAGCCTGTTATGCGTTTAACAACGCGAGTTATCGCGATACGCGATGTCGATGCCGATCAGTGTGTTGGCTATGGCGGGCGTTGGCATAGCGATAAACCGACTAAGCTTGCGGTGGTTGCGATGGGCTATGGGGATGGTTATCCACGCCATGCCGAGCAGGGCACACCTGTGGTTATCAAATCACAACGCTATGGTATTGTTGGCAGTGTAGCGATGGATATGATCACGGTGGATATTGGTGATAACCGCGACAACATCAAAGTTGGTGATGAGGTGATTATGTGGGGGCCAGAGCTTCCCGTTGAAGAGATTGCCCAGTGCGCAACAACCATTCCTTACGAGTTACTGTGTAATATCACCCCACGTGTGAGCTACGAGTATCAAGAGTAACTTTGTTACTCTTTAATAAAATACACGTCACTGAAACCCATTCGTGCGAATTCTTGGTCACGAAAGTTACGTACTGCCGCAGAGCCTTTTGAAGTCATTTCGACTTGCTGTTCCATCTTTAAATAATTGGTTAAATCAATGCCTTCAGCCGCTGCAATAGCATGGTACATATCGCGGTATTTATCTTTTGCAAAATTGATTTCGCGAGGCTGATTTTTAAATTTGTATGTGATGCGGCGTGCCATAATGAATCCTCAATGTTTATCGGGGCTGATTTTACACTAAAAAATAACCATAGCCATGACTTGTTAGTACAAGCGGGTTACAATGCAATACTTTTCATAGACTCGGTAAATCATAATGAAACTTTCAGTAGAGATCAGTAAGTACCCACTACATCAAGACTACATTCCGTTTATCAAAGGTTTTATTGACCGTGTAAACAGTTACGAAGGTCTTAAAGTGATCACCAACACCTTATCTACTCAGATTTTTGGTGATTATGATTTAGTGATGTCTGTACTCAATACTGAAATCAAACGTTCTTATGAAGAGTTTGGTAAAGCTATTTTCGTCTGTAAATTCTTACATGGTGACTTGTCGCCTAGCGAAGACTAAACCCTAAAGTAGCGCGTGTTATGGAATTTTTGAGCGAAACCTTCTCTGGCTTTACTGCCATGTCGCATTGGGAATATATTGCCGTTGCCCTATCGATGGCGTATTTACTGTTAGCGATTAAAGAAAGCTTATGGTGTTGGCCAGCCGCGTTTGTGAGCACCTTTATTTATACCGTAATGTACTGGAATGGCGCACTGTTGATGGAGTCGCTACTTAATTTTTACTATATGTATATGGCGGTATATGGTTGGGTAGTTTGGCGCAGGGGCATGAATAATAAAGATCATCTGCCCATTATTTCATGGTCGTTAAAGCGTCATGCGGTGATTTTGCTTGCCACCTCACTGGCTTCAGTTGCCATTGGTTTTGTGATGACCAATTACACTCACGCTGATTTTGCTTATTTAGACAGCTTTACCACCTGTTTTGCGGTGGTGACAACCTACCTTGTTGCCAAGAAGGTACTGGAAAACTGGTTGTACTGGATTGTGATTGATGCAGCATCTATGTACCTATACTTTGAAAAAGGGTATTACCCAACCTTAGTACTTTTCGTGTTTTACACCATTATGGCCGCGTGGGGCTTTAAAACCTGGTATGAAGAATACGAGCAGCATCAGGCTAAGCCGCTTGCACAGCTATAGATGAAAACTGAGCAACAAATTCACGCGCTTTTTACGCGCTTCAACTCACGTTTAGTTATCACCTCAATCAGCCCGCTGGTTGAGGGGCTAAGCAATGATAACTACCTGGTTAAAACAGCAAGCCAAGATTTCTTGGTTAAGCACTATCGCGACCATTGGCCGGCGATTGGTCTTGCAGCGCAAGCGCACTTTGCAAAGCAAAGCTGCTGCCCAGCACCACTTTGGTTAGAGCAAGCAGCCGATACGGCTATTTTCGAATACGTGGCAGGCTGCATTGCCAGTGGTGATTTTTGTAGTAGCTTATTGCCCGACTTAGTTAATTTACACCGTTACCCTGTGCTTACTGAACCTATGGATATTGCCTACGAAATTAACTACTACCAGCAAACAGCGCGTTATCAGCAACATGCTGAGCTAATTAAGCAGTCTCTGGCTTATATTGCTTCAGCGCCTAAAGACATGGGTTTTTGTCATAATGATTTAGTGAAAGAAAATATCATTGTGAATGAGACGGGTATGTTTTTAATCGACTTTGAATATGCCAAAAGTAACGATGTTTACTTCGACTTAGCTGCGCTGGTGGTGAGCTTTGCGTTAAATGATGAGCAGCAACTAGTGTTGCTTGAACGCTATCAAGCGTTAGTGTGCGAACATCACGAATTTAACTTATCAGTTGAAAAGCTCGCAGCGTTTCATGCGCTGTTTTTGCTTTTGTGTATTTGTTGGTACGAACAACGTGGTGCGATGGATAAAGTGGCGCCCCTGCTAATACAGCTTAACCACTTCATAGAAAAAACTAAAAATTAAAGACCGCCAATTCGCTCGGCAAGTTCTTTATATTTTTTTACGTCTTCTGGATCAAACAAAGGTTCACCTTTGTCATCTTGTGATTTCGAGATCAGTAAATGCTCGCGAGCAAGACGTTTTACGCGTTCTACTTTTACACCTAAAAACTCCGCGACTTGCTCTGTAGACATTAAACTCATGATCAAATTCCCCTTACATGGCAATACTGCCACCTTGTTATTAATTTTATTAAGTATACGTTAATACCTTGGTTCTGCACGAAAGTGAAGTGTTTTAATGCAAATTGCTGAATTTATGTGCATATAAAGGCCTCGATGCTAGCATTTAGCACAAGATGCCATTATCATTGCCGGGTTGTCATGCTGATATCGCGAGTCAGTATTGACGACGACAAATGTGCTCTCGTGGTGAAATGGATATCACGTGGCCCTCCGGAGGCTAAGTTGCAGGTTCGATCCCTGCCGAGAGCGCCATTTGCTCTTCAATTCAATGTTTAATTCCCCAATAATATCAGCCTTTCGTTTTTTAAAGTTTTCTTTTAATCTTTAGAAAAGTCGATAAAAAGTAATTTAATCGTTTTTTCTATCTTTATAAGTCTATTGTCAGGGAATGAATGAGTAAAAATATTAATCACCACCAGCTACCTTTATTTGAGTTTGATGGATCAAATTCTAAGAAGCTGGATAGCAAAGATGATTCTGAATTTTCTAAATATATTGTTTATGTAGATGAGAGCGGGGATCACAGCTTACAAAGCGTTGATGATAATTATCCTATTTTTGTATTGGCATTTTGTGTATTTCATAAACGTCATTACAGCGAATCTATAGTTCCAGCTTTAGAAAAATTTAAGTTTAACTTTTTTGGTCATGATCAGCTCGTATTACATGAGAATGAAATTAGGCGTCGTAAGAATACCTTTAAGATACTTAATAATCGTTCACTACAAACAAGGTTTTTAGATGATTTAACTGAAATAATTGAATTTAGTAACTTTATTTTAATTAGTACGACTATAGATAAGCGTGAAATAAAGCGTTTAAATCCTGAAGAAAATGCTTATCATATTGCTCTAGGTATGTGTATGGAATCGTTATATGAATTGCTCTTCGAAAAACAGCAGCATGAAAAGAAAACACATATTGTAGTAGAGTGCCGCGGAAACAAAGAAGATAAAGAGTTAGAACTTGAGTTTCGGCGAGTTTGTGATGGGAATAATAAATTTAAAAGAAAACTACCTTTCGAAATCATTTTTTCAGATAAAAAAGTGATGTCATCAGGCTTGCAACTTGCAGATTTGGTTGCGCGTCCTATTGGCCTAAATCTACTAAAACCTGAACAACCTAATAGAGCTTTTAATATTTTAAAGAAAAAATTTTTCTGTAGCGGTGGCAGAAACTGTTTAGGGGAAGGTTATGAAGATTTTGGAATGAAGATTTATCCCTACCCAAAAAGCGAAAAACCCCGATGATTCCACCGAGGTTAAAACGCCGACCGAGATAGCTCAATCCATTTAATAATGATTATGGTAAAATAATGCAACATCGTCAAGAGTTATAAATATTCCTAAAGAATTTTTGAAATATTTATATTAACTCAAATTATTTACCTTATTTGCAGTTTATAGGGCTTTATAGCCATTTCTTATTTTTAAAGTAAATGCCAATCCCAACGGTTAGCACCACCAAGAAAATAATAAATAAGCTAAATGCGTAAGGGCTTTCAGTGCCCGGAATACCGCCTACGTTTACACCTAGTAAGCCAGTTAAAAAGCCAAGTGGTAAAAACAGTGCAGCAACTACCGACATCACATACATGCGTTGGTTTAGTTGCTCAGATACTTGGCTTGTTATTGCTTGTTGAATAATTTGCGCGCGTTCAATTGAGCTATCTAGCTCTTCTAAATAACGGATCAACATATTGGTTGTTTCGTTTAAGCGTGCTTTATCGTCTTCATCTAACCACTTATATTTGTTGTTTAACAAAGTAATAAGTGCTTCTTTTTGTGGCCTTAAATAACGTTTTAACGCGATTGTTTGGCGGCGTATTTGTGCTAATGATTGATGATCAAAGCCTTTATTTGGTTCATCAATTTCATCTTCAAAGCCATCGAGTGTGTCATCTAAACTGTCGATAACAGCTTGCATACGCGATGTTAAGTTTTGCGCCAATTGGCAAACTAACTCAGAGATTGAGCAAGGACCATTGCTGCCATCGAACGATTCAACAACATCCTGCACCGATAATAAACGGCGCTTACGGGTTGTGATCACAATATTTTCGTTAATAAATAAGCGTAACGAGACCATGTCTTCTGGGCTTTGCGCAGGGTTTAAGTTAACCCCACGTAAAAACAGCATATTACCATTAGTGACTTTACTTAAACGCGGACGTGTTTCATCGGCAATCAGGGACTCAAGCTCGAAATCAGTTAACAAATTACTTTGCTCAAGCCACTCAACGGCTTCAGCTTGGCTGTAGTCCATGTGCACCCAAAGTTTTCCGTGTTCGGGTTGCCAATTTTGCAGCTCAGTACTATTTTCAATAGCACGTGCACCGCCTTGTTCGTCTAAAATTAAGACATGAAGTAACCCATTGATCATATTGAACTCTCGTTTTACAAATAGTGGGGTATAGTTGATTATAGTTTAGGCTACGTCAATTAAATCGATTTATCGAGGGGATAAATATATTTCGTTGGTGTTTCTAGCTCTGTAGCGTATAAGACACTTTTTTAAAGAGGGCACATTAATGAGCGCAAAAATTATTGTTGGCTGGCGAGAATGGCTTGGCCTGCCTGAACTGGGAATAGAAAAAATCAAAGCAAAAGTTGATACCGGAGCGAGAACTTCATGTATTCATGCTTTTGACATTGAGGAATTTTCAGAAAATGGCGAAGCATGGGTGAAATTTACTACCCATCCTCTACAAGACGATGTAGAAACAACGGTAGAGTGTCGCGCCAAAGTAGTTGAGCGTAAGTATGTGACCAGTTCAAGCGGTCAGCGTGAGCTTCGCTACTTTATCGAAACAAAATTAGTCGCAGGAACCCAAAGCTGGCCTGTAAGGGTGACTTTAAGTAACCGTTCAACAATGAAGTTTAGAATGTTGTTAGGGCGTACAGCAATGGAAAATCGCATAGTCGTTGATCCGGCTTTATCTCATTTATTATAGGAAAAGGACTTATCACACGTTGCTACGTGTATGAGTTTATCAGTTAAGGTTTTTAACTTATGAAACTTGGTATTTTATCTCGCAACCAAAATTTGTATTCAACACGTCGCTTAATTGAAGCCGCAGAGCAGCGTGGCCACGAAGTGAAAGTGATTGATGCACTTCGTTGTTATATGAACATCAATTCAGACCAGCCAGAAATCCATTACCGTGGTGAAAATCTAAAAGATTTTGATGCTATCGTGCCGCGTATTGGTTCGTCAGTAACTTTCTATGGCTGTGCGGTATTACGTCAGTTTGAAATGATGGGGGTATACCCTGTCAATGAATCTGTGGCGATCACTCGTTCGCGCGACAAGTTACGTTCACTACAGCTACTTTCGCGTAAAGGTGTAGGTATGCCAGTGACAGGCTTTGCAAGTAAACCAGATGACGTAAAAGATTTATTAAGTATGGTGGGTGGCACGCCAGTCGTTATTAAGCTACTTGAAGGTACCCAAGGTATCGGTGTGGTATTAGCTGAAACTCGCAAAGCTGCAGAAAGTGTAATCGAAGCGTTTATGGGCCTAAAAGCCAATATCATGGTGCAAGAGTACATTAAAGAAGCGGGCGGTGCTGATATTCGCTGCTTTGTATTAGGCGATAAAGTAATTGCCGCGATGAAGCGTCAAGCGCAAGAAGGTGAATTCCGTTCTAACTTACACCGTGGTGGTAGTGCGACGTTGGTTCGTATTACTCCAGAAGAAAGAAAAACCGCTGTTGCAGCAGCTAAAGCGATGGGTTTAAACGTAGCAGGTGTTGATTTACTTCGCTCAGCTCGTGGTCCATTGGTGATGGAGGTTAACTCATCACCTGGTCTTGAAGGTATTGAAGTTGCAACCGGTAAAGACATTGCAGGCATGATTGTCGAATTTATTGAAAAAACAGCGGCATCAAAGAAAACAGCAACTCGTGGTAAAGGTTAAACCTTTACCCATAGGAAAATAAGCGCTCTATTAAAAGGAAAAGTGCGTGGCTAAGGTTAAGAAAAATACACCGTTTTCAATTTTAGGCGATACGGTGGGTGTTGGCGAACGTAAAACATTTGCGATTGAAGCTGCCAAGCTTTACACCCACTCGCCGTTAAATATTCCAATTGAAGTCGTCAATGGTGTGCAGCAAGGGCCTGTATTAATGGTGTGCGCTGCAATTCACGGTGATGAGCTAAATGGTGTTGAGGTTGTTAGGCAGTTGCTTGCTAAAATCGATCCTGAGCAATTGCGCGGTACTATTATTGCGGTACCGATTGTGAATGTGTTTGGCTTTATTCATAAGTCACGCTACTTACCAGACCGCCGTGACATGAACCGCAGTTTTCCGGGCTCAACGCGTGGCTCGTTAGCTGGGCGAATGGCGAATGCGTTTTTTACTCAAGTGGCAATGCATTGTACGCATATTATTGATTTACACACAGGGGCAATTCACCGAACTAACTTGCCGCAAATTCGCGCTAATTTGAGCGACCCTGCAACAGCAGCCATGGCAAAAGCGTTTGGCACCCCAGCGGTGATTGATGCGTCACTTCGTAATGGTTCATTACGCAGTGAAGCGGCAAATTTAGGAATACCCGTTATTACCTACGAAGCCGGCGAAGCGCTGCGCTTTGACCCAATTGCTATTGCTGCAGGTGTGCAAGGTGTTGACTATGTGATGCGCCATTTAAAAATGGTGCGCGGTAAGCGTGCTAAAAAGCTACCAGAGCCGATTATTGCAAGCTCGACGAGTTGGATACGTGCCGAAGTTGACGGTATTGTTCGTGCACAGGTATCACTGGGTGAGCGAGTAATGAAAGGGCAGGTTCTAGCTTATATAAGTAGCCCACTTGGTGATGCTGAGCTTGAATTACTGGCGCCTCGCAGTGGTATTGTCATTGGTCAGCAAACTATGCCGCTGGTAAACGAAGGGGATGCTGTATTCCATCTTGCTTATTTCGCTCACGCAAACAGCCTAGTTGAACAACAGCTCGAAAACTTTATTGATGAAATAAGTGATATTGAAGACGAGTTAAAAACCGCAGATTTAAATAATTAGCCGATAAAAGTTTCTCTAAAAAGCCGCAATTGCGGCTTTATTTTTGCTGGACGTTAATTACAGATATTTCTGATTAAACAGGTGTTGAATTAACTTTTCTAGTGTTTAAAATAGAGACAAATGGAATCGGTAAATTAATAAGGAAATTACCATGTCTGCACATGCTCGCCGTGCAATTGCGCAAAGGCAACGTCAAAAACAAATTCAAAACATACTCGCCAGTAATAATCATACAATGTTAATCATGAACTCAGCGGAGTTTGTTGACTACATTATTTCTGTAAAAATGAAGCAGGGGTATTCTCGCTCTCAAGCTGTCGAATGGATTGACGAGCAATTACAAGAATATAACTCTGTTTCTAATAAATGGGAAAGAATTAAAGATGATTTAAAATTCGGTGCTGGCTTATATCCATTATTTGATGATGTAAAATCTCTCACAGTATTAGCTATGGCACTTAAAAATCAGGGAAATGTATTCGGCAAGTTCAAAATTAAAGTGTACAACGGCTCGCCAGCCATAATTATTGACTCATACCCACGAATTCGTGAACACTTAACAGGGACTCGGTATTTAGCTAGTAACCCAAAACTATTTACTGTTGGTGTGGGTCGGTTAGAAGCGGCAAAGTCAATGAAGGGCGGATTTATTGTTACTTTAATCATATCTGTCACTTTCCATGCTTTAGATCAGGTTCTTAGGGACGAAAAAACATGGCATGATTTTGTTGCCGGTGTTGCTGTCGATATGGCAATTGTTGCGGCAAGTATTGCTGTAAGTGCAATGGCAATTGGTATTACTACTGCTGCAGGAGTCGCTGTAGTCACGGCTGCTGCCGTGCCTCTATTAGTAGTTGTTGTGGTCGGTATACTTACAACAGTTGTAACATCCATTTTTGGAGAAGAAATTAATATATTAGCCGCTTCTTTAGCTGACGAGCTCAGATTGTTAGAAGAAAAAGTAATCACTGGTGTTATCAAGCTAACCCCAAATATGCCCCCCCTTGAAAAAGTAAACTGTAACTATGGAGATTACTTTTATTCATTATTCGGTATTCCAAATGTAAACATTAAAACTTATAGGGATAATTTATGTCGATTCTAGAGTGGGAAAAGTCTAATGAAAAATTTTCTGATCTTAATTTCACTTCTAAATGTTGGCTAATGTTTGGCTTGATATTTTTTACTTGCATTGTGGTTTTATTGCTTTATGGAACAAATAAAGGAATGAATGAGCATGTGTTTTTTAATACAGATAGTTATTATGTAAGTGAGGTTGGCATTCAGGCCCCTGCTTTCTTTTTATTGCCATTCCCGCTTTTAATGATGATTGGGATAATTCAGAAGATATTTAATTATAAAAATGAAAGAACATTTTTGCTGATGATAAAGTCAACGTTAGCAGGTATAGTTTTGTACTTTATTTCGTCGATTGTGTTGAGTTTCTATATTGAAGCAAACTTAAAAAACCATGGCTATACTTACTGCTCTTGGTATAAATTTTCCCCTACACGCTCACCAGATGTATGGCTAAAAAATAGTGAGCTTTGTTTGAAAGTTCATCATTATGTTGTGTCAGATGTTAAAGAGTGGTTTGAGTGGCATAATGAGCAAGGTATTGAGCCTCAACTTGATGAACTTAAGGCCTTTATAGCTAAAACAAATCAGGATCAAGGTCGCTAACGGACTATTTTAGACTAGCCAGACAGTTTTAGTGTGATTCAAAAGCCGCAATCGCGGCTTTTTACTTTTTTGGACCTAAAATACGCTTTGTAGTTGGCGCTTTAGTCGCTGTTGGTGGGTTCTTTAACACCATCACAGGGCGGGTAACAAAGATGTTGTTTGGGTAAATCACTTTGTGACCATCAACATGCTCAAGTACGACATTCATTAAGCCCATTTCGATAATGCGGCCTTCTAAGAAGTTTGCGCCGTCAATCACTCTCACCCAAAAGCCAACGCGGCAATCGTTTTGAATAAACATCAACAAGAAGGCTGTTAGGTTACTTAGTAAAGACCAGGCGGCAAAAAGCGCGACACCTAGCATGGCAAAAATTGATGAGCCAAGTACTAATAAGCCGCGTAATTCTATACCCCAAAAAACTAACACTAAGCACAGCATAACAATGGCAAGAATGATATTGAGCAACAGCTCTGCACGGTATTCGCGATGCGGATCAGCCTTGCCTTTAATTGCTTTTAACAGCAGCTTTTTGGTGGTTTTACGCAGTAGCGGATAGAGCAAAATCGCGATAACAGTCACGATTAAATGATATTGCTCGTTAAAGAATTCGACGAAGTCCAAAAGGGTTCCTAAGTTAATATTTTACGTTTTGATTTTAGCTTTTTAGCTTAACAATAACACCACTTTAAAAGGTATTTTTAACCGTTACTAGCCATTGCACTGAGTCTATGTCGTCATCTTGTTTGTTAATTGGTGCGGCAATATCTAGGTGAATAACCGTACCGGCATTGGCACGGCTTGGCGCTAAGCGTAGCCCCACACCCACATTTTGTAGCACGTTACCATTGGCACCATTATCTTTGTCGTTATACCAGGCTCTACCAATATCATAAAACGCGGCACCACCCACTTTAAACAATTGCAGTAAGTCATATTCCCAGTAGTAGCGTTTTTCTAGAGTCACTAAAAAGCTGCGGTCGCCTACTTGGTAGTCAAGCGGGTAACCACGTAGGCCATTTTCACCACCAATAGTGAGTTGTTTATCAGCAGTGAGGTTTTCAGCATATTGTAAGCGTACTTTGGCATACCAGCTTTGCCTTAGTGTGGTATTGAGATAATATTGTAGCTGCGTGCTAGCGAATAGGTTTTCAACATCATCGGTTTCTTCATTCCAGTAGCCATCAAGGTCTGCTTTAAAGCGCCATAACTGGTTATCTCCAGAGTAATGTGCTTTTGATAAAGATAACGAATAAATAGTACGGCTGGCATCGTCGCTAAAATCATCACTCGAATAACCGAGCAAGGCATGGATATTCCAACCGAGGTTTAAATCTTCAGTACGATAGATACTATCGAAGTTTCTAACTTTAACGTAGTGATCTTCAAACCATTGGCCACTAACGTAAGGGTAACTCAGCGTTCTATCTTCAGCGATAGGAAAGCGCGTGAATGGTGTTTCTTTAAAGGTTTCTTCGCGGTTTTCGATGCCAAACTTAATACGTTGAGTCCAACTATTACCAAGTTGTGATGAATGGCCAAAGTAAGCGCGGTTTAATAAGGTTTTTTGTTCAAACTCACTAACTACATCACCGCGATAGTAAAGTGACTCTCGGCGTTGATCAGAGTAACTTGTAACACCGTAGCTGTACGGCGTATCAATCGAGAAAAAAGGATAGCTTACATCGAGATAATGACGTTTACCGTCATCGTTATCTGAATACTCTAAACGGCCTTGATAACGGCTAGAGAATATATGCGGATCGTCATACACAAACAGATAACCAGTGCGATCAGCATCACGGGTACGACTAAACGACACTCGTTTACCCCAGCCTAAAAAGTTAGATTCTCGAAAGCCAATGCTTGATTCATTCTCACCACCACTGCGGCTAAAGCTTATTTCGGGCAGTAGGGTCCACAGATCGCGCGTAATTACTTTTACATGTACGTTGCCGTCACAATCGAGCTTTGCGTTGATACGCGCATCATATAAGTAGCCTTGTTTACGCAGTAATCGCTCTGACTCTAGCAGTTTACGTGGATTGTAAACATCACCTTCTTCGAACAATAAAACGCTGTGTATTACCTCTGGCTCTGTAGTCATGTGAGCGCGATTGGCAAAGCGGAATAAAAAGTTATTTTCTTCTTCAAGCTCAGTGTTAAATACGTTCAGCTGTTCAAGTTCAATAGAAACTATTTTACGGTTATTAGCGGCATCGGGTAGTGGATTATCAGCATCGAGCTGGCGGCGTAAGTTATTATCTTGTGATTTAAGCGTACGTTGGTTTTGACAATAATTACTATCGTCAGTAAATAACTGCTCTGCATGAACATTGGCTGCTATGCAGACTGGTAATAGTGTTATTAACCTAGCAACAAAGTACGACTGCTTAAATCCCATTTACACCCTTAGTTGAGTATGTCCTATGCAACTACTACATACTAAGCGTGGGAAAATGTCTAGCTTATTATTGTAATTGCGCGACTAAATACTGATGAAGTTGTGGCAATGCAGCACTGGCTTCTATGCCCTCAGCATTGATCCAAATACTTTCACTGTAATGTTCAAAGTTTAGATTAAAACTATGATCTGTAAAGTGAAAGCGTAATTGATGACGATCAGCACCGGCATCAAAGTCGGCAGTTGTTATGGCTGGAGCATGTAAGAAAAGGGTTGCCCAAAGCTCAAAGTCTTCATCGTGTGGAAGCTCACTCGACGTTACAAGAATGATCTCATGCTCGGCATCATAGGTTAGTTCAGTCATAGCAGTCCTAATTGGTGGCAAGATAGTCGCGAATGGTATTTAAAAACGGTGCGCCGTACTTATTGAGTTTAGTGAAACCAACACCCGACACCTTTAAAAACTCACTGTCGTTGGTTGGCATGAGCTGCGCCATTTCAGCGAGGGTTTTATCATTGAATACCACATAAGGTGGAACATCATCGGCATCGGCCAGTTCTTTACGTAAGGCACGTAATTTCGCAAATAGCTTTTTATCGTAATTAAACTGAGCGAGTTTATCTTGGTAAACGTGCTTAGCTTGTAAGCGAGGTTCAGCTAGTTGCAGTGCATATTCACTTTTAAGAACCGCACGGGCGGCTTCGGTTAAGCGTAATGACGAACCTTGGGTAATGTCTTGGCTTAATAATCCTTGATGGATAAGCTGCCTTAAAATACTTAGCCAGAACTCCACGCTGTGCTCTTTACCTATGCCATAGGTGCTTAGCTGGTGGTGATTGTTATCTCGAATGCGGCTAGTGTTTGCACCGCGCAGTAACTCAACGATATAGCCAATACCAAAACGTTGTTCAGCACGGTACACACACGACAAGGCTTGTTGCGCGACAAGGGTGCCATCAAAGCTAGTAGGTGGGTTTAAGCAAATGTCACAGTTACCACAGGTTTCGCGTTTATATTCACTAAAATAATTGAGCAAAATTTGTCTGCGGCATGTTTGTGCTTCGGCGAAGCTTGCCATGGCATTAAAGCGCTGTTCTTCAACACGACGACGTTGCTCGTCTTCAATATCTTCAAAAAAGCGGCGTACGCGGCCTATATCTGCCGGGTCAAAATACATAATCGCTTCTGCAGCCAGGCCATCTCGACCTGCACGACCAGTTTCTTGGTAGTAAGCCTCGATGCTTTTTGGAATATCGTAATGCACCACAAAACGTACGTTTGGTTTATTAATCCCCATGCCAAAGGCGACAGTCGCAACCACAATTTGAATATCGTCACGGGCAAATCCCGATTGCACAAATTGGCGTTGCTCGTTACTCATTCCTGCATGGTAGGCGGCGGCATTGAACCCGGCGTCTGCAAGTTTTTCGGCTACATCATCAACCCGTTTTCGGCTGGTGCAGTAAATAATGCCACTTTGATTTTGCTGCTCTTTTAAATATCGAAGCAGTTGCACCATAGGTTTGAATTTTTCTTCTATGGTGTAACGAATGTTCGGTCTATCGAAGCTACCAGTGTGCACGTAAGGGTGGTTAAGCTGAAGCTGTTCAATAATATCGTAACGAGTTGCTTTATCTGCCGTAGCTGTAAGGGCCATCATGGGCACATGCATAAAGCGTTGCTTTAACTCGTTGAGCCGACAGTAATGCGGCCTAAAGTCATGACCCCAATGCGACACACAGTGAGCTTCATCAATTGCAAAAAGTGCGAGTTTTAGATGACTCAAACGCTCTAAAAATTCGTGTTGCAGTACTTTTTCTGGTGCAACATATAACAGCTTAATTTGCCCATAGTGCAATTGCTGATAAACAGCTTGCTGCTCTTCAAAAGGCAGGCTGTTATTGATGTATGCCGCTTGCACGCCGAGTGCTCTTAGTTGAGCAACTTGGTCTTGCATCAAGGAAATAAGCGGTGAGATAACCACAGTCACACCATCAAGGATCAATGCTGGTACTTGATAGCATAAAGATTTGCCTCCACCCGTTGGTAGGAGTACAAGCGAGTCTTGTCCGTCTAGCGCTGCGGCTATAATCGCTTCTTGGCCATCACGAAAGTCCTTGTAACCAAACACTTGTTTGAGTACGGCTTGTGGTGATCGAACGGGTGTGTTGGACATTGCGGTATTGGTATTCATCGCCGTGCATTTTAGTGGTTTTTTATGGCGATGTCTGTAGAAATATATCCAAACGACCTCAAGATGCAGAATTCAGCGTTTCACAGATGCTTAATATCAAGGTGTTACTTTGCAACAATGGCAGTCCCTTTTAAGAAGTAAATACATGGGTTTATTTAGCGTGTTTTGGTTGCGTCACTGCTAAGGGGGCGTAAAATAGCGTTTTTAAACTATAAAGCCTAACTTATGCCTACCAACATTGAGCAGCGAAAAGGCGTTATTTTCGCTTGTTTAGCCTTTTTTATGTGGGGTCTTGCGCCCATTTACTTTAAGTTTCTACAGCAGATTTCTGCGTTTGAAATCTTAATGCACCGTGTTATTTGGTCGGTGTTATTTTTACTTCTTATTATTGCTGCTCGTCATCAATGGCAGCGTATTCGTGTGGTGCTCGGACAACCTAAATTACTTTTGATGTTGGTAATAACAGCAAGTTTACTTGGCTTTAACTGGGGGTTATTTATTTGGGCTGTGAACAATAATCATATGCTCGATGCCAGTTTAGGTTATTACATCAACCCACTACTAAACGTGTTATTGGGTATGTTGTTTTTAGGTGAGCGACTACGTAAATGGCAAGGCGTTGCGGTAGGTCTAGCGCTTTGTGGTGTGTTGCTACAGCTTGTGAGTTTTGGTTCATTCCCTGTGGTTGCTTTCTCATTAGCAGGATCGTTTGCTATTTATGGTCTACTACGTAAAAAGTTACCAATCGAATCATTGCCAGGGTTATTGCTCGAAGCACTTATTTTATTACCGGTTGCGCTAATTTACTGGTGGTTGATGACGCCATCAGCAAGCTCTGATTTTACTGCAAACGATTGGCACATTAACGTGTTACTCATTAGTGCTGGTGTGGTGACAACCTTACCGTTGTTATGTTTTACCGGTGCAGCAAAGCGCCTGCAATACAGTACGCTTGGCTTTTTTCAATACATTGGCCCAAGCTTAATGTTTATGCTTGCGGTGGCTTTTTATGGTGAGGTATTTGATGCTGAGCGTGTGGTGACGTTTGCATGTATTTGGAGCGCTTTGGCATTATTCAGTTGGGATTCGTATCGTCAGAGCCGTAAGCAACGCAAAGCGCAATTAGAGGCGGTAACTAAGCCTGTGTAGGCTTAGCTTACTAGTTTATTGCGTCCAGTGTCTTTTGCTTGATAAAGCTTTAAATCGGCCTGTTTTATTAGTTCATCCAAACTATAAACAGGCCCATTATGAAAACCAATCGACAGTGTAAACTTGATATGGTCTTTACTGAACTCAGGACTGTGTTTTTCGACAAATAAGCGGAATTTTTCTAAACGTTGCAGAGATTCTTGCGGGTCTTGATCTGCAAAATAGACTGCAAACTCTTCACCACCAAAGCGGCCTACTAAGTTATCTTCAAAATACTTTGCCATACATTGCGATAGGCCCTTTAGTACGTCATCGCCGGCATCATGACCGTAGTTATCGTTAATTGACTTAAAGTGGTCAACATCAATCATGGCTAAAGAGACTGAGGTATCTGACACTTTTGCAGCTTTTAGATGGCTGTTTGCTTCACCAAAGAAATAGCGGCGATTAGGGAGTTTTGTGAGGTAATCAGTGTTTGCTTGTAAACGAATCGTTTTAATGTTTTCAAGCATGTCGACGTTCTGGCTGAGCCGACAATAAAACTCTTCATTGTTGAATGGCTTACGAAGGTAATCGTCTGCGCCAGATTTCAAAAAGCGCGTTGATAAATGCAGAGTATCGAGTGCAGAAATGCCGATTATGGCCTTTTCATCGTTGGAGTATAAACGACGAATTTCAACACAGAGTTCATCCCCATTCATATTCGGCATTTCATTATCGGTAATGATCACCGATATTTTTGGGTTTTCAGCCAGTACTTTTAAAGCGTCGACACCATCAACCGCTTCGAGTGTTTGGTATTTATGACGGGTTAATAAGTTGCAAATATGGTGGCGCGTTGCCGCTGAATCATCGACTACTAATACTAATATTTGCTCATTACGAGGCAAGCGAGCCAGTTGTTTTTCTAGGTATTGATAGGCTTGTTTATTTTCTTTGGTGATGTAATCAATGATGGGGTGTTTTTCAACGATATTACGTGTTGTTTCGTCAAGGTTGCCAGTCATTACAATGGTCGGGATATCGGCTTCGATGGTGCAAGGAACTGCTTCACCGTTTGGCGCATCAGGTAGAATAAAATCTACTACGGCACAAAAGTAACTGTGCTTGCTAATAAGCTCTTTTGCCTCAGCTAAGCTACCGGCTATGTCGGCTTCATAGCCAACTTTTTGCGCGATGTGCTTTTGCACCCGCGCAATGGTTGGCGTATCTTCAATTATTAATATTCTTCGAGTCACAGCTTGCCTTGTAATAACTTATTGGCGAAACAAAAGTTATTTCAAGTTTTAACCCTAAAAGGGTAAAAAAGCAAATTGTTATAGGCTGTCTGACTCAGAATAATATTCAACACTTTGTGGTGTTGAGGTCGCAATGCGAGAGCGCCCAAATAATGTGTGAAACTTGGTTTTACAGGTTGTTTGCTTAAGGTATTTTATCCAAGCGCGCTCAATCGGATTGGTCGCTTCAAGATTACCGGTAACAACTTGTACAAATTGAGTTTGAAATTCATTTTGTGGTTCTAGGGTTTTGTTGTATAAACCCTTTAGAACAACACCATGCTGCTCGAGAATGTCGGCTTCTAGCAAAGTGAAGTGACCACTACGACCAAAACCGCGTGGGAAATTTTGATCATCATAGAATTGACGTTGGCTTGCAAATGCCTGACGAAGTGATGAAATGTCATTGCTCATGGCTTTATCCTCATGCCCTAATTTCTTGCTGGAGTATGGATCAAGTTGTCGATTTTATTAAACAAATTATTTTTATCGTAAGGGTAAAAAATGGATATCGATTTATTGAAGACTTTTGTTGAAGTGGTTCGTACACGCCATTTCGGTAAAGCAGCTGAAAATTTATATATTACACAGTCTGCGGTGAGTTTTCGGATCCGACAATTAGAGCAAGGTTTAGGCGTTAACTTATTTATTCGTCAACGAAACAACATACAGTTAACGGCGCCGGGTGAGCGACTACTGCCACACGCACAAATGATCATTACGGGTATGCAGCGCGCAAAAGTTGATGTGGCACTTGCAGATAATATGCATAAGCAAATTAGCTTAGCGGGAACACCTAATATATGGGATGCATTTTTACAGTTTGGTATTACTAATATTGTTTCTGCTATGCCGGGTGTGTCGTTAGTTGCCGAAGTCAAAGCACAGCAAGAGAGTACTCGCTTATTATTGGAACGTACATTAGATTTGGCGGTGTTGTTCGATCCTCCTAAAGTAGATGAACTGGTTGTACAGCGAATTTGTGAGCTACCTATTATTCCTGTGAGCGCCTTTGAAACTGCAAATAGTGAAAACTTTTTCGATAACCAATATGTTTATGTCGACTGGGGGACCACCTTTTCTTTATGGCATGCTCGTGAGTTTAACGGCCACGCTCCTCCTTATTTTAGAACCAGTACAGGTCGTATTGCGCTTGATTTAATTTTGAAATGCGGCGGTAGCGCGTTTATTCCTCAGTTATTAGTTGAAGAGCAGCTTAAATCTGGTGAGCTTTATCATGTTGAAGATGTTGCGCATACCTCGCGCGATGTGTTTGTTGCTTACCACAGAGATAACGAACAAACTCCTTTATTAGAGAAGTTAGTGACCTTATTAACTGAACTACAAATAAAAGCTTAAAATTAATTTAATTTAGCTTTCATAAAAATTTAATGCTTCAACAGCAGGTTACGTTTTTATTTCAAAAATAATTACATTTTATGAAGCTAAATTGACGCTTTTATTTCAATTGTCATCTTTCTGTCATTTTTCGCTGTCACACTGCGCGCATTGAAACACAACATGTGTTTTTGTTGCGATTATTGAGGAAACGACATGAAATTTGCAAAGTCTAGCTTATTCCTAGCTTTATTTGGTGGTTTATCTTTTTCTGCATTAGCTGATGTAGATGTATATGGTAAAGCAAACGTGACTGTTCAATCATCAGATGATGGCGAAGGGTCTTTCACTGAAATTAAAAGCAATAACTCACGTTTTGGCTTAAAAGGTTCAGAAAAAATTTCTGAAGGCTTAGAAGCTGTTTATAAATTTGAGTTTGGTGTAGACGTATCTGACGCTGATTCAAAAGGCGACAATGACGATAACATCACTGCACGTAACCAATACGTGGGTGTTAAAGGTAGCTTTGGTCAAGTTGTTATCGGTCGTAACGATACAGCAATGAAGCAGTCTCAAGGTAAAGTTGATTTATTCAATGACCTTGAAGGTGATATCAAGAACGCATTTAAAGGTGAAAACCGTTTAGGCGACACAATTTCTTATGCTTCTAAAGACTTCAGTGGCTTCAAAGTATTAGCAACTTATGTAGCTGAAGATGATGTAGACGCTGATAACGGTTACTCAGTAGCGTTAACTTACGGCGATGCTAAACTTAAAGAAAGCAAACTTTATGCATCAGTTGCAGCTGACAGCGAAGTAAAAGGCTACGATATTGTTCGTGCAACAGTACAAGGTAAACTAGGTGACTTTAAACTAGGAGCTATGTACCAAACACAAGAAAAAGTGGATGGTAGTGCAGAAGCTGATGGTTACTTAGTAAATGCTGCTTACCAAATGAATAGCAACACGTTCAAAGTACAGTACCAAGTAATTGACTTTGATGAAGGCGATAAGAAAACAGCTATCTCTGCAGGTGTTGATCACAAGCTTAGCAAAAACACCAAAGTATTTGGTTTCTACTCAACGTTTGATACAGACAATCAAGTTGACCAAGACTACCTAGGTGTTGGTATTGAATACAAGTTCTAATCCAACCTTTGGATAACTCCCTAACTTGTCAGCCCAGCTAATTAGCTGGGTTTTTTTGTTCTAGTAGAAAATTTATAAATCAGATAGCGCTTTGATTTGCGATCAAGCCTGTGCGTAGTTTGATTTGCCAGCAAGCCAACGTTGAATCAATTTATCGGTAAGCGCTGGATAGTCGTTCAAAATTTTGAAGGCAATGGGTCTTACATGGTCGAGTGTTTGTTTATCGCGGTTTAAGTCGGCGATTTTAAATTCGGCTAGGCCTGTTTGTTTGGTACCAAGTACTTCACCAGGGCCACGGATTTCGAGATCTCGCTCAGCGATAACAAAGCCATCATTACTTTCACGCAGAACACCTAAGCGCTTTTGAGCCGTCGCTGATAATGGCGCATGATAAAGTAAAACACAGTGTGATGCCGTTGCCCCACGACCAACACGGCCGCGCAGCTGGTGGAGTTGTGCAAGCCCTAACCGTTCAGGGTTTTCAATAATGATAAGGCTGGCATTAGGCACATCAACACCTACTTCAATCACCGTTGTGGCAACGAGTACATGAATATTACCTGCTTTAAACTCACTCATAATAGCTTGTTTTTCGGCGGCTTTCATCCGGCCATGCACTAAGCCAACGTTTAGCTCTGGCAATGCCGCTTTTAATTGCTCTGCGCTATCTTCCGCAGCTTGGCATTGCAGTACTTCAGATTCATCAATCAGGGTGCAAACCCAATACACTTGACGACCTTGCTCTGTACACGCTGTTCTCACACGTTGAATTATTTCGTCTCGGCGTGCATCAGGAATAGCCACCGTTGTAATAGGTGTTCTACCGGGTGGTAACTCATCAATCACTGAGGTTTCTAAGTCAGCGTAGGCTGTCATTGCTAGCGTTCGCGGGATAGGTGTTGCTGTCATCACTAATTGATGCGGGTAACAATCACCAAAGCGGCCTTTTTCGCGCAGTGATAAGCGCTGATGAACACCAAAGCGGTGTTGCTCATCAATAATAATTAAAACGAGATTGTTAAACTCAACCTGCTCTTGGAATAATGCGTGGGTGCCAACAATCATTTGTGCTTCCCCTGAGGCGATTTTTTCCAAAGTCGCTGCGCGCTCTTTACCTTTACTTTTGCCACCTAACCAAGCGACTTCAACACCGAGTTGATTAAACCATTGGCTAAAGTTGATACCATGTTGCTCTGATAAAATCTCTGTTGGTGCCATTAAAGCGACTTGGTAGCCTTCGCTTATCGCGGTGAGCGCACTGAGTGCTGCAACTAAGGTTTTACCGGAGCCTACATCGCCTTGCACTAGGCGCATCATCGGAAACGGGTGTTGTAAGTCACCTTTGATTTCTGCCACTACACGACTTTGCGCGTTAGTTGGGCTAAAGGCTAAATTAGCTAAAAACTGCTGCTCAAGTTGATCATGAGGTTTTAAAGCAACCGCTTTTACCGTCTGCCCTTTTTGACGTAGCTTTAAAAGGCTTAAGTTTTGCGCAAGCAGCTCTTCAAACACTAGCCGTTGCTGGGCAGGGTGCATACCTTGTTCAAGGGCAGTTAAATCAACATCGTTTTGTGGGCGATGTAAGGTCATGAGTGCATCGGCTAAACGCATTCCGGTTGGCTGAAACTGTTCTGGCAGTAACTCTTCGACAGGGTATTTAGTTAATAGTGCAAGTGCTTGATCGCTTAGTGCACGAATAGATAACTGTTTTAGCCCTTCGGTAACAGGATAAACCGGCGTAAGTGTGGTATTAGTTGGTTGCTCAGAAGGGGTATCCGATAAGCTGTATTCCGGATGTGTCATTTCAAAGCCAACTCTGCCACGGCGGATCTCACCAAAGCAGCGAATGATTTTACCTGTACTTAAGGCATTTTTTTGAGCTGCGCTAAAGTTAAAAAACCTCAGAGTTAAACGGCCCGTGCCATCATTTACTTGGCAAACCAGCATGCGTCTTTTACCAAAGGTAATTTGGCTGGTTTCAATGGTGGCTTCAACACTAACATGGCTATGCGGTTGAAGTTCGCAGATTGGGTGAATGCGGGTGCGGTCTTCATAACGGTGAGGCAAATGAAAAAGCATGTCTTGCACCGTATGAATATTTAGCTTAGCAAGGCGCTCGGCCATTTTCGGGCCGACGCCTTTTAATTCTGTAATTGGGTATAACGCTAAGCTTGGATGACTCAAAGGTGACTCAAATTATTAATTAGTAGACTGTTTTTCAGTTTACTTGCACTCGTTAGTGGCTTCAAGCGGTTGCGTGTGTTTTAAAATGTTCCAGAACGTTTCATCAGCAACAATTTCACCACTTTCATCAAGCTCAGGGTACGGTAGCTCTTTTTCACGGCATTGTTCAGCAATAATAGGGTGACAGCCTTCAAACAAGATACGGTGCTTAATTTTCGCATCAAGCATATCGCGGTTATAAAGTCCGGCTTCTTCACGTTGGCGCTGTGCTTCAAATAGAATAAGTGCCGCAGCAACAGATACATTAAGAGATTGCACCATTCCTTGCATTGGGATAATGATATTTTTATCAGCATGAGCGAGGGCGCGTGGTGAAATACCATCACGTTCTTGGCCAACAATAACAGCCGTCGGTTTGGTGTAATCAATTTCACGAAAGTCGACTGCGTCGTCGCTGAGATGAGTTGCTAAAATTTGTACTTCAGGATTTTGTGCACGCATCATGGCAACAGCTTCATCGATATTGCGATGTAAGTGAGTTTCTAGCCAGTTTTTACTACCACCTGAGGTATTGTTAGTTAACCATTTTTGATTCTCTGGCCATACAGCATGAACATGATGGCAGCCAGTCGCGTCAGCTGTGCGGGCAATGGCCGATAAATTATGATGCTTATGTACTTCTTCTAAACAAACCGTTAGGTCCGTTTGGCGGCGGTCTAACACGCGCTTAACACGCTCAAAGCGAGTTGTATCCATAGTTGTGTGCTCGTTGACGGATTCTAATTGGCGCTGATTATACCCTAGGGAACAACAGCACGGCTAATAGGGTTTTGTAATGAGATCAGCGTTTCTGTTGATTGAATAGCTTCGATGGCTTGTATTTTGTTAATTAACACATCTTGTAGATGATCAATTGAGCGTGCCATCACTTTGATAAATATACTGTAATTACCTGTGGTGTAATAGGCTTCGACAACCTCTTCTAGTTCTTTTAAATGCAGTAAAGTTTGTGGGTAATCACGTGCATTGTTGAGGTTAATACCAATAAAACAGCAAACATCGTAACCAAGCTGTTTGGCATCAATACTGACTTGGGTGCCTGTAATAATTCCCGCTTGTTTCATCTTTTCGACCCGAACATGAATAGTTCCGGCACTGACTGCAAAGCGTTTAGCGAGTTCTGCATAGGCTGTTCGCGCATTTTCCATTAAAGCATTAAGGATGTTTTTATCGAGATTATCGATTTGATAATTTTCCATGGTATTTATTAGTGTTAATTATTGAATCAATAAATTTTATAGCATTATTTTTATGAAAATTTCAATGTTAAGTTCTTTTTATTGCGGGTTATTGAAAATTACCTTTGTTTAGTTGAGGATTGTTTTAACAGGAGGGGCCAAGCAGCGGGTTTCTCTAATTAAGCAAGTAACAATAACTGGGAATGAGGCCAATTATTATGAGTTCACACTACCTGCAGCAACAGCAGCAAATTAGTAAAGTAAAACAGTTTTTTTCAAGCCAATTAGAACAACAATTAGGGTTAGTTGAAGTACAAGCACCAATCTTGGCAAAAGTAGGCGATGGTATTCAAGATAACTTAAGCGGTACTGAAAATGCTGTATCGGTAGCAGTGAAAACAATTCCGGGTAGCCAATTTGAAGTAGTCCACTCATTAGCTAAGTGGAAACGCAAAACCTTGGCTGATTACGATTTTTCGGTAGGTGAAGGACTTTATACGCACATGAAGGCGCTTCGTCCTGATGAAGAATCTTTAAGCCCAATTCACTCGGTGTATGTTGACCAATGGGACTGGGAAAAAGTAATTTGCGAGAGTACAGAGCGTACTTTAGACAAGCTAAAAGAAACCGTGACATCACTTTATCAGGCTATTAAAGCAACCGAACGTTTTGTCGCAAGCGAGTTTGATTTAACGCCGTTTTTGCCAGAGCAAATCACCTTTGTACACAGTGAACAGCTACGCCAGATGTATCCTGACTTTACTGCGAAACAACGTGAAAAAGCGGTAGCACAAGAATACGGTGCGGTATTTTTAATTGGTATAGGCGGCACACTTGCAGATGGAAAAATTCATGACGTACGAGCACCGGATTATGACGATTGGTCAACACAAACCTGTAGTAAATTTGCAGGCTTAAACGGTGATATTTTAGTTTGGAACCCTGTGCTTGAAGATGCATTTGAAATCTCTTCAATGGGCATTCGTGTTAGCCCTGATGCCTTAGCTACACAATTAGCGATTACAGGCGATCAAGCTCGCCTAGAGTTTGATTGGCATAAACAGCTACTGGCGAAAAAGTTTCCGCAAACAATTGGTGGTGGTATTGGTCAATCACGACTCGCTATGCTGCTGTTACAAAAACAGCATATCGGGCAAGTACAAGTTGGTGTTTGGCCTGAACAGCTAAAACAGCAAGTAGAAGGAATTCTTTAAAGAGTAATGACCCTGGTAAAAAGAGGCTTTAAGCCTCTTTTTTATTAACTGGTTTTAAACTCGACCTCAACCTTGTTTTCTTCAAGTTTTACCTTACATGGTGGGTATTGGCGGTTAGTGAGTAGAACTTTTTCGAAAATATGAATTTCGACCCCTGAATGCAGTTTTTTATTAACGACTAATTGCGCATCTTCCAGTAAATCATGCAGATGATGCTCCAAGCTTGATAGCTTTTTCTCAAGCATTTCAGCTTGCTCGCAATAGTGTATTTGTGTGGCACCAATTTTTGCGAGTAACTGTTTTTTCTTTTCGGCGTCTTTTACTTGATCTGCTTTTTCGATAGCCGCTTGCAAAGTATCTAGTTGTGAATCTGTTTGTGCTAAATCTTTTAAACACTGATCAGTTTGCGCGGTGACATCAGCACCCGAAGCTGCTAAGTGAATAACCATTTTAGCACCCGATTCATTACCTATTTCGCCAGCAATTAACATTTGTGCGTCTAGGATCTCTCCGCCGAATAGCTTGCCTTGCGGATTATCTTCTTGGCCTATTTGCAACAGCTTGGTGGCTTTCATTGTGCAATGGCTGGCTTGGCGTTCAATGAGGATATTATTGGCTTCAAGGTAGCAGTATTGACCATGTGATAAGTGAATGTCACCTTGGCTGATAATATTACATGACAGCTTTTTATCTTCGAGCTGGTGACCAATTACACCTTGTTTTATAGTGATATCGCCAGCCGCTGATAAATGACCAGATTCCACAGTACCCATAACTGTGATATCGCCTTTGGCATTAATGCGCATGCCTGGTTCAACGTTATGAGTCACAATGACGCTACCTTCAAAATCTACGTGGCCACTTTTTACGTTTACATCGGCAATAGTAAAAATATCATCAACACGCATACCATTAGCAATATCAACAGGTACACCAGCGATCACAGAAATTAGCTCAAGCGGGTTGTTTTTTGATATTTCGGTGCCTTCACCTGCGACTAGTTTGCTGTTCTCCCCGGGTTTTGCAGGTAGTACATCACCAGTAACAGTAAAGCCTTCTTTACCAGGAGTAGCAGGAATTTGTTTTATAAGTAATACACCGGGTTCGACACTGGCGAGCTTGCCAAAGTCACGCATATCGGCTGTGCCGTCTTCACGTAGCTTAGGTTTTTTTAAGCGATCTTTTAAGGTCTCAACCTGTGGTACAAACTTAGATGGTTGGCCATCAATCGGTAAACGACCTTTTGCGAGCACACCTTTAGCAACTTCACCCGCAGGTAACTCAAACTGTTGCTGTAATAACTTTTCTAAGAAAGCTTGCTTATAACCGCGGGCGACACCTGCTTTGATAAGCTCTTTTTTGGCATCGTC
The DNA here is from genome assembly GCF_023708065.1 of Pseudoalteromonas sp. NCCP-2140. NCBI lineage: Bacteria > Pseudomonadati > Pseudomonadota > Gammaproteobacteria > Alteromonadales > Pseudoalteromonadaceae > Pseudoalteromonas > Pseudoalteromonas sp. NCCP-2140. The sequence continues at coordinate 146,742 of NZ_BRCZ01000008.1, forward strand.
AAGAGTCATGACTTTGCCACCTTCAGCTAAAGTTAGCTCGCCAGTAGCCAGCATTTTGTCATCACTCAGGGTAACAACTAGGCTCGCATCATGTTTAGAGGCAACAACAAGCATGCGCTCATTTGAATCGCTTTTAAAGAAATTATTGATAGCTTCATGATCCACTCTGCATTCGCAAAATGGTGACTTTTCTAATGCTTCGATAATAAACGCAGCACTGGGAGGCGAGTTTTCATGAACATCTAATAAAACGTTGCCGTTGTGAGCGAGCTTAAACACCTGGAGATCCTTTTTTACTACATTAGCTAAAGGTTTTACTTGTTATAACAACAGAGTGCTAGAGATTTTCTGATGAGTCAAGAATTTCGGATGAGGGAAGTAATAACTTTTTCTAAAAAAGAGCCAGCAACTTTGCGTTGCTGGCAGGGCTGATTAGTTTGTTGAAGGTAGCTCCATGATACCGTCAATTTCAACTTGCACGCCTTTTGGTAGCGCACGTACGCCAATTGCGGCACGTGCAGGGTATGGTTGCTTAAAGTACTGGCTCATCACTTCGTTAACAATCGCAAAGTTAGATAGGTCAGTTAAAAAGATATTCACTTTTACCATGTCTTGAATTTGGCCACCCGCAGCTTGGCAAACAGCTGTTAGGTTTTTGAATACTTGGTGAGTTTGCTCAGTAAAGTCTTCAGAGATCACTTCCATTGTTTCTGGTACAAGTGGAATTTGACCTGATAAATAAACTGCCGTGCCTACTTTAACTGCTTGGCTATAAGTACCGATTGCTGCAGGTGCATTATCAGTAGAAATAAAAGATTTGTTCATGATTATCCTTGTTACTTTTTACGATAGACTCTTTGCACATCAGGCATGACGCGAATGCGGCGCATAATGTTAGCAACATGAACGCGGTTTTTAACCGTGATGCCTAAATCTATCATGTATAAATTACTTTCTTTTTCGTCAGTCGCTATTTCAACAATGTTGGCTTGGGTTGAGGCAACAACATTGGTTAATTTAGCCAGTGCACCTTGGTGATTGATAATCTCAATACGCAGGGCTGCAATATATTCTTTCTCTGGGTTATCGTCCCATTTTACAACTAAGTATTTTGAGCGCTCTTTTTCCCAACCACGAATGTTCTTACATTCTTGGCGGTGAACTGTAAGGCCTTTACCTTGGCTTATATAAGCAGTAATAGCATCACCTGGGACTGGTCGGCAGCATTTAGAGTAATTAACTAACATGCCTTCAGTACCGATGATGGTTGCTTTTGCTTTTTGTGCAAGGTCGTCTAGGTCGTCTGCATCAACTTGCATTAAGCGTTTTGCAATAAGCACACTCATAAGATTACCTGAGCCTATTTCGACTAATAGCTCAAGTACGGTATTTAGTTCATGCTCTTGAAGTACACGGCGAATGTTTTCATCTGGAATATCATCGAGTTTGGTTTCACCAAGTGCTGAGTCTAGTAAACGTCGACCGAGCAGCATGGCTTCTTCATGCTGTTGGCTCTTCAGGTAATTGCGAATACCTAAACGTGCTTTACCTGTTACAACAAAGTTTAACCAAGTTGCATTAGGGTGCGCCCCTGAGCTGGTGATGACTTCGACCGTTTGCCCTGTATCAAGCGCTTTGCTCAGCGGGTGAGGTTTACGGTTAACGCGTGCACCTACACAAGTATTACCTACATCAGTGTGAACTGCATAAGCAAAGTCGACTGCTGTCGCACCCATTGGTAGCTCAACGATACGACCATCTGGCGTGAAAACATAGATCTCTTCAGGGAATAGCTCTGTTTTAACGTTTTCAACAAACTCAAATGATGAGCCCGCACTTTGCTGAAGCTCCAGTAAGCTTTGCATCCATTGGCGAGCACGCTGCTGTGCTGTGTGGCCTGCGCTATCACCGGCTTTTTTATACATCCAGTGAGCAGCCACCCCTTTATCTGCCATATGATCCATGTCGTGGGTACGAATTTGAATTTCAACAGGAATACCATGAGGGCCAACTAATGAGGTATGGAGTGATTGATAACCATTGGTTTTTGGTACAGCAATATAATCTTTAAAACGGGTTTCGATTGGTTTGTAAAGGTTATGCGCAACACCTAATACGCGGTAACAGGTATCCATATTATCAACATTGATACGGAACGCGTAGATGTCCATCACTTCGTTAAACGACAGCTCTTTATTAAGCATTTTTTTGTAAATGCTATAAAGGTGTTTTTCGCGGCCAGATATAGTTGCTTCGATGCCAGACTCTTCCAAACGTGCTTCAATTTCAGTCTTAATATTGCTGATAACTTCTTTACGGTTACCACGTGCTTTGACCACTTCTGATCTTAATGCGCGATGACGCATCGGGTATAACGCTTGAAAGCCTAAATCTTCTAATTCATTTTTAATATCATGAATACCAAGGCGGTTCGCAATTGGCGCATAAATCTCTAGGGTTTCACGGGCAATACGACGGCGTTTGTCAGGGCGCAGTGCGCCTAAAGTACGCATGTTATGAGTGCGGTCAGCCAGTTTAATTAAGATCACGCGAATATCTTGCGTCATCGCCATGATCATTTTGCGGTAGTTTTCGGCTTGGAATTCTTTTTTATCTTTAAAGCTGAGTTTATCTAGCTTACTCACCCCTTCAACAAGCTCGGCAACGGTGTCGCCAAAAATTTCAGCTAAGTCTTGTTGGCTAAAGTCAGTGTCTTCAATCACGTCATGCATCAGGGCAGCCATCAGCGTTTCGTGGTCTAAGTGCATGCCGGCAAGTATTTGTGTCACTTCGACAGGGTGGGTGATATAAGGCTCGCCACTTGAGCGTGTTTGGCCTTCGTGGGCTTCGCGAGCGACCACGTATGCTTTTTGTACCAGCTCAATCTCAGCGGGTGGTAAGTATTCGGATATTTTCTTTTTGAGGCCTTCGAATAGATACAAAGTCACACTCCAATGCGCAAATGAAGTAAATCGGTAACGGTATGAATAGAATATACGATGAAAAGAAGGGCTTGCCAACGGCTAGTGTAGAAATACTAGCCGTATAGCTAAATCAAAGCGGGGAGCTTGATTACTGGTTGCCACCTACGATAGCAGCCACAGCAGCCATCTCTGCTGCTTCTTGATGTTGTTGTTCTTCACGATCAATTAAGTCCATAGAAGAGCTATCTACTAACCCTTTCTCAATTTCACGTAAAGCAATAACCGTTGGTTTGTCATTTTCAGCATCAACGAGTGGATCTTTACCACCAACCGCGATTTGGCGGGCACGACGAGCCGCAACTAAAATTAAGTCAAAACGATTACCAATTGCATCTACTGCATCTTCAACAGTTACGCGAGCCATCTTAGCACTCCAAATAAATTCTTAAGCAAAGGCGTAGTTTACTGTACCAAGTTAAATTCGCCAATAGCTTGTGGTTAATTTTTATCTTATTCTTAAAAAAGTATTACTTAAGTAAGTTCTCTAATAATGCCTGATGGCGCACAGTTTGGCTTTTTAACGATAAACGTTTAGCCATAACGATAGTTTCGATTTCTGTAAGTGCAGTATCAAAGTCATCGTTAACAACAACATAATCATACTCATTATAGTGTGATGTTTCTGATTGTGCTTTTGCCATTCTTCCTGCGATTACCTCAGCAGAGTCTTGACCACGGTTATTTAAGCGTGATTCAAGTTCTTCTTTTGATGGGGGAAGAATAAAGATAGTCTCAACATCATCAACTAATTTGCGAATTTGCTGAGCACCTTGCCAATCGATATCTAAAAATACGTCAATACCTGCTGCAAGTTGGCTTTCGATTGCTTGCTTAGACGTACCATAGTAGTTATCAAACACTTGCGCCCATTCAAAAAAGTCATTTTTCTCAATTAGCGCTTTGAACTCATCCACAGAAACAAAGTGATAGTGCACACCGTTTTCTTCACCCGGACGAGGTGAGCGAGTGGTGTGCGAAACCGATACTTTCATATCGCTGTGTTTCTTTAGTAAAGCACCAATTAAGCTTGATTTACCAGCCCCTGATGGAGCTGACAAGATAAATAAATTTCCGCGAGTTTGCGCCATGATCTGTCTCTAATAAAAAATAAACAGGCTCGGACTATCGCTAATCCAAGCCTTTAATTGAACTATTGTACTTTATTTCGCTAAAAGTGCTCAAGTTTGCCTGCTTTTAGACTTTTTAAAACAAAAGACCCAGCAGGTGCTGGGTCTTATAAAAAACTGTAAAGCGTGCTTATTCAATATTCTGGATCTGTTCACGCATTTGCTCGATTAACACTTTTAGCTCTACCGCAGCGTTTGTGATATCACTGTTGATAGACTTTGATGCTAACGTGTTTGCTTCACGGTTAAACTCTTGCATCATAAAGTCTAGGCGTCGGCCACATGCGCCGCCTTTAGTTAAGATTTTTTTGGTTTCTTTAACATGCGACTTTAAGCGGTCAAGTTCTTCAGCAACATCTTGCTTTTGCGCAAGGTAAATAAGCTCTTGCTCAAGACGAGACTCATCGATGTCTGTTTTTAGTTCTTCTAGCTTTTGGTTTAGTTTTTCGCGCTGCCATTTAGCAATTTCTGGTAAGTGGCCTTCAACAATGGTTACTTGCTCTAAAATAGCATTAAGGCGAGTTGCAATCATTTCTTGTAAGTTTGCGCCTTCATCGCCGCGAGCTTGTTTAAAATCTTCAACTACTTGGTCAAACCCTGCAATTAGCGCAGTGTTTACACTATCCATATCGAGCTCTTCGGCTTCCATAACGCCAGGCCAACGTAAAATATCAACAGGGTTGATGTCACCATTGCTTTGGTTTTGCACCCATTGTGCGCTTTTAATTAATTGCTCAGCGAGTGATTCATTAATCGTTAACTCACCAACATGCGCTGGATTTGCAGCAAACTTTAAGAAAACTTCAACCTTACCGCGTTGTAAATGTTTACGTAAACGCTCACGAATAACTGGTTCCATGCCACGAAATTGCTCAGGTGCGCGGATAAAAGTTTCAAGGTAACGTTGGTTTACTGAACGAATTTCCCAAGTGCCAGTGCCCCATTCGCCTTTAATTTCGCGGCGCGCATAAGCTGTCATGCTGTGGATCATGGATGATTTCCTAGTGTTATTAAATTTACAAAGTTGACTGATTATACCGAATCAGCTTTTAACCTCTAGCGTAAATTTTCTGAAATGTGTTTTTCTGATGTAGTTAATTATGTAAATGAACATGGCATCTGGCACCACATCGACTTATAATGTGGCAAATTCAGAATTAAGGGGATCGTTAATGCGTCCAAGCGAAAGAACACCTAACCAAATTAGACCGGTTACATTCACACGTAATTACACTATGCATGCTGAAGGTTCAGTATTAGTAGAGTTTGGAAATACTAAAGTTTTGTGTACAGCAACTGTTGAAGCTGGTGTACCACGCTTTATGAAAGGCCAAGGTAAAGGTTGGGTTACGGCTGAATACGGTATGTTACCTCGTTCAACACATACTCGTAATGGCCGTGAAGCATCGCGCGGTAAGCAGGGCGGTCGTACTATGGAAATTCAACGCTTAATCGCACGTGCGCTTCGTGCCGCGGTTGATTTAAAGGCGTTAGGTGAAAATACCATTACTATCGATTGTGATGTTATTCAAGCTGATGGCGGTACACGTACAGCATCAATCAGTGGTGCATGTGTTGCATTAGTTGATGCGCTTACTTACATGCGTAGTAAAGGTATGATCAATTCAAACCCACTTAAGCATATGATTGCGGCAATTTCAGTTGGTGTATATAAAGGTCAACCAATTAGTGACCTTGAGTACCTAGAAGATTCTGAAGCCGAAACAGATATGAACGTGATCTTGACCGAAACTGGCAAAATCATCGAAATTCAAGGTACAGCTGAAGGCGAACCTTTCTCATTCGACGAACTTGATGAGCTACTTACATTAGCTAAGCACTCAATTCGTGAAATTATCGACGTTCAAAAGCAAGCATTAGCTTAATAAAGAAGTAGGTTTATTAGTTATGAAAGATTATCAAAAAGAGTTTATTGAATTCGCACTTGAAAAGCAGGTGCTTAAATTTGGTGAGTTTACTTTAAAGTCTGGCCGCACTAGCCCTTATTTCTTCAACGCTGGTTTATTCAATACCGGTCGTGACCTTGCACGCTTGGGTCGCTTTTACGCTGCAGCACTTGAAGATGCGGGCATTGATTACGATGTATTATTTGGCCCTGCTTATAAAGGTATTCCAATCGCAACGACTACAGCGGTTGCTTTAGCTGATCATCACGACAAAGATGTACCTTACTGTTTTAACCGTAAAGAGAAAAAAGCACACGGTGAAGGTGGTACATTAGTAGGTTCTGAACTTAAAGGTAAGATCATGTTAGTTGATGACGTGATCACGGCAGGTACAGCTATTCGTGAATCTATGGAAATCATTGCAGATAATGGTGCAGACTTAAGTGGTGTTTTAATTGCACTTGACCGCCAAGAGAAAGGCAAAGCTGAGTTATCTGCTATTCAAGAAGTTGAGCGTGACTTTGGCACTAAAGTTATCTCTATTGTAAAACTAGCTGACTTAATTAGTTACCTAGAAGCCAAAGGCACAATGGGTGAGCATTTAGCCGCAGTAAAAGCATATCGTGATCAATACGGCATTGCTTAATACCTAAAAACGCGAACTATTTAAAGGCCCAGCTATATTACTGGGCTTTTTTGTTTTTAGAGTATTGTACTTTTATGGCCTTAAATACGGTCAAAAAGTTACTGAAGCGTTAATAAAGTTTCTCTTTTGTGGTGTTTAGGCTAAAAAGGATACAAAAGGCAGTTTTTTTAAAGTTTTCTCAAAAAAGTGCTTGCGTTAATTCGCTGCATCCCTATAATGCGCATCCACCGACACGGCGGACTGCTTACAAAAAAGCAGAACGACGAGTTGGTTGAGTCAAGTAAGACTGAGTTTTGAAAAAATAAACTTTTCTCAAAATTAAGTGTTGACAAAAATAACGGCTTGCGTAGAATGCACAGCCCTTGAGGCGCGAAAGTATCTCAAACGTTCTTTAACAATATAAAGCAATCATCTGTGTGGGCACTCGTACAGGTTGAGTTCTAACAGCGAAGCTTAGTTTACTAAGTGACGCAAACAAATTTAGAGTCTCAAATGTAACTGAGTGACTATATAGTCAATTCGATATCGAAAGATATCAAAATCAGAATTCATTGAGCATGTCCTTCGGGACAGAAAAAACTTTTAATTGAAGAGTTTGATCATGGCTCAGATTGAACGCTGGCGGCAGGCCTAACACATGCAAGTCGAGCGGAAACGAAGAGGTGCTTGCACCTCTGGCGTCGAGCGGCGGACGGGTGAGTAATGCTTGGGAATATGCCTTATGGTGGGGGACAACAGTTGGAAACGACTGCTAATACCGCATAATGTCTACGGACCAAAGTGGGGGAC
>NZ_BRCZ01000009.1:0-138599 GCF_023708065.1 Pseudoalteromonas sp. NCCP-2140
ATGGAGCAGGAATAAAGAAAGAACAAGTATAAACTGGCTATTTAATGTTGAATCAGCTCGTGAAAAACTTGAGAGGGCTTATGGTGCCCTCAACTAGTCAGAACTTGTGTGATGAAGTACTAGAGGGTTAAGATCGCCAGCTCTTTTGGCAATTAGGCGAAAATTTATCTCATAATTAGCTTTTTGGTCTAACTGCCCCGAAATCGCTCTATTCGGACTGCTAGCTAATGATTTTGCAAGCTCTTTTGACAAGGCCTGGTGAGGCAATATGTTTGAGATAGTGACTATCAACGACTTCCCTGAATTGGCGACAATACTGTTGAGCTGGTAGTTAAAGTTGTCTTTTGCATCAGAAAAGTAACTGCCATTTTCGGCGAATGTCCAATCAGACTCCTTTGCAAGTTCGAAGTAAAGGTTCAAACTGCCGCCTGTAATAAGATCTTTGTAATTAACTTTAATTTCTTCTGCGCTAGCTCCAGATTGAGAAGTAAGTTCCCATTGGGCATGGTCGTTGGGGATAACATAAAAGCTGAGATCGTTCATGATATAAAGTCCTGTTTCTAAATAGAAGAGCTGCTTATTTAATTTATAAGCAGCTATAAATATAGGTTGTTTAACAAGAACCCCAAATTGTACCGCTCCATAGCGGGCTATTATTTGCATATACCGTGGCTTTAATGCCATTAAATGGTGGAACACCAAAGCGGAAGCCACAGGTTTGCATACACACTTTAACCGATGTGCCGCTTGGGATTGGTAAGCTTACTGAAAAGCAGATGTTACCGACTACCGGAAAATTAACGCAAATTTTGCCATTTTCATAACTTGCACCGACACACGCTGAAATCTGTGCCGCTAAAGTTGATGGATGAAACTCTAGAGGTTGATTAGGAGCCGCTTCATTCGTAGCTAAACTAATAGAATGGTCTTGAGTAAGATCTGGCACTAAGCTATTGCTTTTATCATTGTCACACATAGTAAGATTCTCCTTGCTTGATTTTTAAAGTGGCAACAAGCAAAGAAACCACTAAATAGGTCATTTGCTTTTGCCTGTTTGTGCAAGGAAAAGGATAGGGGGATCTGTTTTAGTTTGTTATTACAGACTATTACATGCTTACTTTTAGCTTTTTAATCAAGGTATTGGCTTACATTTTACCAAGGGAAGAGGCTCGGTAGCTTTACTATCTAAATGGCGCACAAAGCACATTTGATTTTTGATCAGCAGCTCAAAACGTTCTGGCATATTAGGGTATGAGCCGCTGGGTAGTTGCCCTTGAATATCACTTTCATTCAAGGTTTCAATAACAAGTATGCTGGTTTTGATAAACGCATCTTCAGAAATGTGAACTGGTTTACTGTGCATTAGCCTTGCAATGCCAAGTGCTATTAGCTCACTTTGCGGTTCAGTTAGCCGTGCATGTTGTAGTTTTGGAGTGGGTTCTTGCTTAGAGCTGCAGCCAAATAAAACACTAAATAGCAAGAGGCCGGTAATAGAGACTTTCATTAATACTCCTGAGCAAGCAAACAGGTTTTTGACTTGATTCTTGTTCGTTTTACAAGCTTTAACCTATTTGAATATAGCTAGTTTTTAAGCAATTAGATAGATTTCGCGGGCGTTTTTATAGCTTAGTTTATGCCATAAACTCGACTGCGAGCACAATGAGTGATAGTGCTGCCAGCAGTTTGTGTAACTGGTATTTATTTGGCAAACAGGGAAGTTACTGGCAAACATCACGCGATGCTCACCAAAGTACTTAACTAAATTATTAACCAGCCAAAGGTGTTTGTTTACAGCTATTTGCGTGAATTCTAACCCTGAGAACTTTATCGCGATATTATCGCAGCGGCTGAGTTTAATGATTGCTTCAAGCCATCTTTGCTCATTACTAATAAAGCCTAAATGATTAATTACCACACGTAATGACGGCAGTACGGTGCAATATTTAATAAGCTGCTCGGTTACCTGCATGTTTTCAATTTCAAACTGTGCTTCAAAGTGTAAGTTTTCGCTTGCGAGCATGGCTAGGTTATCTTGGCAGTGAGGAATTAATAAGCGCTTTGCTTCATCACCTTCGGTTATATCGCGAATACCAACCAAAGATGAGTGCTTTAACTCATTGAGTGACGCTTCAAAGTGTTTGCTAGATGCGTCAATCGCGCTGTAGCTGATTGCGCGATAGGGAATGTCATTTAAATGCGTTGCAAGCCAATTAAGCTCATTCACTGGCGCTTGGTTATCAAAGCCAGCTTCAATATGCACCAGCGCTTCTAGTTGAAATGGGCAAGCGGCTTTAAGCTCTGAAGCAGTAATTTGTTTTTTTATTTTATCTAGGTTTGGCCAAGCGGGGGGATTGTTACCTTGTAGCCAAGTGTATTGACCCTCAGTGAGGTTAAAAAAGTGCACATGTGGGTCAATAATTTTGTCGCTCATTGCGTGGTGTATCCACCATCAATGCTTTGTAAGCTGCCAGTAATAAAGCTTGCTTCTGGGCTTATTAAAAAATTCACCAAAGCAGCAATTTCTTCTGGTTGCCCTAAACGGCCTAGCGGCTGCAGCGCGGCTTCTTCAGCAACAATTTCTGCTTTATCGGCACCACTGCGCTGACAATATGCATCAATCGCATTATGAAACAGTGGTGTTTCTATCGTACCCGGACAAACCGCATTAGCACGAATGTTAAACGCGGCATAATCCAGTGCTGTCGTTTTTGCCATTGAAGCTAGCGCATGCTTGGTGAGGTTATAAGCAAACGAGTTTGGTTTGCCAATGATTGCCTGATCAGAGGCAACCAACACAATACTGCCGCCTTGCAGGCTTTTCATGCTAGGTAATACAGCTTGAATTGCAGCATAGGCACCTTTCACATTGAGCGCAAACAGGGCATCAAACATTGCTTCATCGGTATTTTCGATGCTGGCACTTAAATGACGACCCGCATTAGAGATTAAGGCATCAACGCGGCCCGTCTCGGCAATAATTTCGGCAATAACTGACTTCACTTGCTGAGTATCACTAACGTCACAGTGGCGATAGTTGCCCTCAGACGGGGTGATATCTAAGTTATATACTGTGTAGTCTTCACGTTTTAAACGCTCAACAATAGCTTTGCCAATACCTTTACTGCCACCAGTGACAATTGCAACGTTTGTCATCATTTACCCTTAGTGGCTGTGGCCACAACCGCCTTCACCGTGCACGTGGCCGTGTGATAATTCTTCGGCTGTTGCTTGGCGAACATTAATCACTTCAACATCAAACGTTAGTGTTTTACCAGCAAATGGGTGGTTTAAGTCACAATCGGCATTGAAACGGCCCACTTTAACGATAGTCACTTGGTGACGACCTTGGTTTGAATGAACGATTGCAGTCATACCTGGCTTCCACACTTTTGTGTTGCCTTGTAAATGCTTAAGTGGAATACGTTGAATAAGGTTATCAACGCGCTCGCCGTAAGATTCGCTAGGCTCAAGTGTTACGCTAAAGCTATCGCCAGCCGATTTACCTTCAAGGGCTTTTTCAAGACCAGGAAGCATGCCTTCAGTGCCATGGATATATGAAAGTGGCTCGCCATCTTTACTTGATTCGATTTGCTCGCCTGCTTCACTAAGTGTGTAGTGAAACTCAACCGCTGCGTCTTTACTGATCTGCATGTTATTTCTCTTTAGAATTTAAATATAAGCGCTGATTTTACGCTAACCACAAAGAGTGAGCAATCAAGGCTTTTTCAACGAGCTTTCAATGCCTGACAACATGGCTTCGCTGGCTGGTACTTGCGGCTCAGCGGGTTTTGCTTGCGGTAGGTGCAATGTCAAAATGGTGCCTGGTTTTAAAATGCTGCTGGCACTGAGTTTATTCCATGTTGCAACGTCTTTATGAGGCACGTCGTATAGCTGGCTGATACTCCAAATTGAATCACCTGGTTTGACTAGGTAATCAACCGCAATGGTTGCGATAACTTCCTCGTGCTGTTCAAGGTAAGGGCTAATATTGTAATCAACCATAAGTGATTCCGGCATGGTTTGGGGCTGTGATAAGCGCAATTGTTCACCGACTTTAATCAGGTTACTTGTTTTGCTATTAAGCGCTTTCAGATCCTTCACAGACATATTAAAGCGTCTGGCAATGCCATAAAGGGTGTCGTCTTTTTGCACTATATACTCACCGGCAAAGTTGTTGCGAAACAGCTTACTTTGCAGCAGGGTGCGGCGCTCCATAGGTAAAAGCAGAGTATGTGGACCATTTGGCGAGCTTTGGTTTTTTAAATATCCTGGGTTTAATTTGTGGAGCTGGTTATGGCCCACACCAGATAAATTAGCTATCACCGAAAAATCAAATTGCTGGCCAACATCAAATTCTGTGGTGAGTGCTTTATTCGCTAATTTAGGGCGTTTTAAGCCTTGCTCAGGATGCTTTAGTAAATAGCTAAGCGCCAAAAGCTTAGGAATATATTCAGCGGTTTCTTTTGGTAGTGATAATGACCAATAGTCAGTTTTCTTGCCAAGCTTTTTATTTTTTTCGATAGCTTTTTTAACGCGTCCTTCACCACTGTTATATGCAGCAAGGGCATGCAGCCAGTCACCATCAAAGCGTTTATGTAAGTAACTTAAATAAGCTAAAGCGGCATCGGTTGAAGCGAGTATGTCTTGGCGGCCGTCATACCATTGGTCGCTTTGCACACCGAAATGATAAGCCGTTGCGCCGACTAACTGCCAAACACCAACTGCTTGCTCTGAAGAGCGTATTGTTGGTCTAAAATCACTTTCAACAAAGGGTAATAGGGCCAGCTCCATCGGCAGCTTCTGTTGCTCGATACGTGTGACGATATGATACAAATAAGGTGCCGCACGTTTATTTACTTTAATCAGATAATTGGGTTGTTTTAAATACCATTTTACTCGTGCAGATGTATATTTATTGGTTTGAAATACCAGCGTTAAATTGTTGGCGATATGCTGCCACAGATCTTTCGAGCGAGGATTGGGTAACGGCGTGTCTTTGGCAGGCAATGGCACAGCCTTGGAGGGCGCTTCAACGACAGTTGAATCGACAAATTCGCTAGTTGCTTGTTCAGACGTTAAGTTGGGCTCATAATGGCTAAAAACCTTTGGCCTTTCTTGCTCATCTGTTTCTTGCTGAGTTAGTTGGCATCCTTGTATTCCAATAACTAAGCTCAGCCAAAGTAAATATCTCAAACTTACTCGAGCCATATAATAAAATCCTTTTACTATTTTAGCTCTATTTTGACAACTTGCTCTGTTTAAGTCCAGCTTCTAGAAACATAGAAAACGCTCTTTCGCCCACTTCATCAAGTTGGTATTGCTGTTTTACCTCTGCAGGAAAAAGCGGGATTAATTCATTAACTGACTTATCTGGCGAGGAATTTGTCATCTCTTGAATGGTTGTTAAAAACCTTAAAGGGAGCGCCAGTTCAGCAGGTGTTAGCGGCTTACCATGACCCGGTAAAATAGTTGTCAGTGTGGTATTTTTTTGGATACCTTGCAGCGCGGTTATCCAGTTAGAAAACGTACCATGCCCTGGGTAGGGTAAGCTGTCGAGTATATCGCCACCTAACAGCACGCGACCTTGATCTGCACTTAAAGTAAGATCGCCCTTAGTGTGCGCTTGATACGGTGTAATAACGATGGGGTAGTTACCAAGGTTTAGCTTTGTTGATTCAGTAATGCTAATTGCCGGTGGGTTTAAGGTGAGCTCTCGCCAGCGAAATAAGCGTTTTTTAGCAAGCTCTAGTTTGTCGCGCCAAATAGCTTGTTGATCTTCAGGTTGATTGGCAAGGCGTTGATAGCTCAATTCAATACTTTTTTCATAACCATCTAACTTATCTGTCAATGCTTGCTGCATTGCTGAAAACTCAGTCGCTACTTGCTGATGCACAATAAGCTTAGCTTCAGGGAACTTAGCCTGTAAAACGGCCAAACCTAGCAGATGATCATCATGATAATGGCTCGCTACTAAATAACATAATGGTGTTTTTAAGCGTTCTTTTAGCTGCACTGCGAGCTTTTCTACTTCGGCAAAGTTACCACTGGCATCAAACATTAATGCGCATTCTTTACCCTCTAATAGCACTTGATTCGAATCGTAAAAACGCAGTTTATTTTGTTGTTGTAGAAATTGGATTTCGGGAGTGATGCTATGCCAGCTAACGCTTGCTTGGGCGCTATAGCTTACGAAAAGACAGATCAAAAAAGCACAAAATCGCATAGTGTTTCGCTCTGATAGTGGTTAGTACAATTGATTGTAAACAAAAAAAGCGCAGGATGCGCTTTTTTCTAAATACTAAGGTGCTGGCTGAGCTTATCTATTAAGCTGTCATGTTGTTGCTCTTGTTCTGCTTGTTGCGATTTAACTTCAAGCAATTCATGACTTAAATGTAATGCTGCCATCAGCAACGCTTTTTGGTCATTGCGAACCGATGAGCGTTGTTTCATTTGCTCCACTAAGTCATTTAAATTTTGTGCAGCAGCAACTAGGGCGTGCTCTTGCCCAGGTGGGCAAGAGAACTCATGTTCTTTACCTAGTAGCTCTACGGTGACCCGCTGACTTTGTGGGCCGCTCATTAGCTAGCCTGTTGAACGCTTTGTAATTTCTCAAGCAGGCCAGTTAGTGTGCTGCTTGTGTCTTTTTGTTTCTCTTCGTTTTCTAGTACTTCTAGTTGCAGAGTTTCGTTCTCATCTAAAAGCTTAGAGTTTTGCTCTTGTAAGCTTTTAACTTCGCTTTCAAGTTCACTGTTGCGAAGAATTAACTTGTCGATCAGTTGTTCGAGTTGGGAAAGAGTTTCGTTATTCATAAATGCGCTCATAAAACTGTGATTATTGTCATGCAAATGTAAAGGAAAGTGTCTTGATATGCCAGCATTTACGGCCGTTTTAGAGGATTTTTATTTATTATTAAGGTGTAATTCAGCGTAGCGGCTTTTTTATTCATTTATGATTCACCAAAGCGGCAGATGCTAGGATCATTTTCTGTTTATCATGTACAATATGGCTATTCATTTTTAATGCAGATTTGCATTTGGCGATTTATAAATATGCTTAGTTATCGACACTCTTTTCATGCAGGTAACCCTGCTGATGTGCTAAAACACCTTGTTCTAGCTGAAGTTCTTAAATACCAAACAATTAAAGACAAACCACTTGATTATGTGGACACCCACTCAGGTGCTGGCTTTTTTGAACTTGCAGGCAGTGATGCACAAAAAACACAAGAGTATTTAGATGGGATTGCTAAGCTTTGGCAGCATAACAGTGAACACAATGCACTTAATGAGTACATTGAGCTGATTAAATCATTTAACTCAAATGGTAATTTAGATTTTTACCCCGGTTCGCCAAAAATTGCAGAGCACTTTTTACGTCGCCAAGATAACGGTTGGTTCTTTGAGTTGCATCCACGTGACTTAGAGTTACTGCAAGACAACATGAAAGGTAAGCGTTCTATTCGCGTACGTGGTGAAAACGGCTTTCAAGGCTTAATTGGTTTATTACCACCAGCATCACGTCGAGCTTGTGTGCTTATTGACCCTCCATACGAAATTAAAAACGATTACGATACGGTTGTTAACACTCTTGTTAAGGCGCATAAACGCTTTGCAACTGGAACGTACATGATTTGGTATCCGGTTGTAGATCGTGAGCGAATTGACAGAATGGAAGCGGGTTTAATCGCATCGGGTATGCGTAACATTCAGCTTTTCGAGCTTGCAACAGAGGCAGACACCGACGTTCACGGTATGACAGCATCGGGTATGATAGTGATCAATCCGCCATGGAAACTAAAGCAAACAATGGATGCGGTATTACCAGAGCTTGTTTCATTACTAAGCGATAGCAGTGGTTTTTATCGCAGTGAACAGTTAGTTGAAGAATAATTTCTGCAATACAAAAACGCCCAGCAATTGCTGGGCGTTTTTTTATTTAACTGGTGTTAATTCATATAAGTCGCTGCGAAGGTCGCAAGTGGCTCATCACTATCATCTAACAAGGTTAACTGTTCACCATTGATAGAGTACTTAGCTGTTGCCGCAAGCGCTGCAGACATGGCCGCTTCAATATCCATTTGTGATACACACATTTTTTTGGTGCTTGCTAATGGGTTGAATGTAAGCGTCTGCTCGTTAACCTCGTAACTACCTGAGAAGTTATTACATCCTAAGTGACCATTGGTTGAACCATCGTCTTTAAACTGTACGAAAGGTTCTTTATTTTCAACGGTGATAGCCTCACCGCTGATTGTAACTGCTTTCCAATACGTATTGGTCAATGTCACGTCTGGCTTTTTCGCTGATACTTTTGTCACTGTCACCTTGTACACATCACCAGAGGCATCTTCGGCAAATGGATTATTATGAGTGGTGCTGATGTAAAGTAATTTACCTTGATTCTCAATGCGTGCACTCACGCTGTAGCGGTGACGGTCAGCAATTTTGCTTTCGTCATACTCAAGTGCCACGTTGTATGGTGGTGCACCATTTAATTCAATTTCTTGTTCGCTGATAACCTCTGCTTTGGCATCCATTTTTGATACATCAGCAAGTTGTACTTTTAATACTGAACCCGGTGGCAGCATGCTGCGGTCTAAATAAATAACCTGAGTATTGAGGGTTTTCATTGTTGATTGCTCAGCTTGTGGTGCGGCAGAGTCTTCACCACAACCTGTTAATACTAAGCTGCTCCCTAAGATCATTAAACTGCATAGAGAAGCGCGTTTGAAAGATGAGATGGTATCCGAAGCCATGATTGTTTCCTTGCGTTTTAGGGTTATGCGTCTTTGTAATTGAATAAGCATAAAGTTCGCTGACTTAATCATAGCTTAATTAACAAAAAATGGGCACTAGGCCCATTTTCTTAATTACGGATTCGCTTTAAAAAGCAAATTTAGTGCTCGTTATTTTTTCACGTATTTGGTTAGAATAACAATGCGTTGACCATCAACACGGCCTTCAATATGTTCTGGGTTGCTCGTTAAGCCAATGTTTCTTACTGCTGTGCCACGCTTGGCAACAAGGCTGCTGCCTTTCACATCAAGATCTTTAATAAGTGTCACAGTGTCACCCGCTTGAAGTACAACACCATTACTGTCGATGTGCTTAATATCGTCATCTTCAGCTAGGGCTGTTTGCGCCCATTTTAACGTGTCTTCTTCAAGATAAATCATATCTAGTGCATCTTGTGCCCAGCCGTTATCAGCAGCTAAGCGCTTTAACATGCGATAAGCCACAACTTGTACAGCAGGAGTTTGACTCCACATGCTGTCATTCAAGCAGTGCCAGTGGTTTGCAGTCAAATCAGCATTGTTTTCGATTTGATCTTTACAAGTTTGGCAAACATAAATGCATTTATCAGAATGAGCCTCTGTAACAGGCGGCACTTCGTATACAGACAGGTTATCTGTAGCGGCACAAAGTTCACATTGGTTATTACTGCGTTCGATTAGGGCTTGTTCAATGCTCATAGGAGGCTCTTTTTAGTTAACAAGGTAAGAAAAACAGAGCGCATTATAGCAAAAGCAGGTCCAAAGCGGAATATCCCTAGTCATTGTAGGGGTATGAATATAATGATTTAGCAAGGCAAACATCTTTCACTATACTTACAACAATAGTAATGTGGAGTTAGCCGCATCTAAGAGAGAAGTAGAATGTCAGAATTAAGTATGGAAGGTAACAAAAGTCAGAGCGTGACTCAGTATATAGCCCGGCAGCCAATATTTAATGCTGATAAAAGTTTGTATGCTTACGAATTATTGTATAGAGAATCGAGCGATAATGTCTTTCCAGTAGGCACAAGTGATGGCCAAGCAACGGGGCGACTGTTTTTTAATGCGTTAATGTTGATGGGACTCGAGAAGCTAACAGGCTTTCAACCTGCGTTTATCAACCTATCGACCGACGCTATTTTGGATGACTTCCCTAAGTTGCTGCAACCACGCAGTGCAGTTATCGAAATAGTAGAGCGGGCTACTAGCATTCCCAAAGTTGTGAACCGCGTTAAGCAATTAAAACAAGAAGGCTATTTGTTCGCGCTTGATGATTATGATGGCACTGAGAAATGGCAAGATATTTTGCCTTTGATGGATTTTATTAAGCTTGAAGTCACACAGCCGATTATCAAAACCAACATGATGATCAAAA
Source organism: Pseudoalteromonas sp. NCCP-2140 (assembly GCF_023708065.1). NCBI lineage: Bacteria > Pseudomonadati > Pseudomonadota > Gammaproteobacteria > Alteromonadales > Pseudoalteromonadaceae > Pseudoalteromonas > Pseudoalteromonas sp. NCCP-2140. The sequence continues at coordinate 10,149 of NZ_BRCZ01000009.1, forward strand.
AGCTCAAACGCAGCTTCCCCGGAACTACTATCATAGTGGAGCGCATTGAAACTTATGAAGACTTTAAGCAACTAAAAGCGGCTGGTTGCGACCTGTTTCAAGGCTACTTTTTTGCCAAGCCAGAGCTTTTAAGTTTTGGTAATGTTGAACCATCAAAAGTTGCCGTGCTTGAATTACTTAACTGTACTGCGCAAACAGATTTAAATTTTGACGCAATTCAACAACGGGTTGCTAAAGATATAGGCCTTACAGCACGCATTTTAAAATTAGTTAATGCGCGGATCAGCAATAGTCAGCAAACAATTCGTTCGATTTCACAAGCGGTTATTTACCTTGGTGAAGACGCGATTAGACAATTTGTACGGGTATTAGCGCTGAGCGAGTTAGGCAATGATAAACCGCAAGAGCTAACTAAACTTGGTTTAACAAGAGCTAAATTTATTGCGCTGATGCTTGAACCTGGTGGTAAAGACCTAGCTGAGCAAGGTTATTTAGTTGGCTTACTCTCTGTTTTAGATGCAATTTTAGATATGGAGCTTGATATCATTGCCAAAGAGTTTTCACTGGGTAGTGAGCTTTCGAGCGCATTGTTAAACTTTAATGGCATGCAAGGTGCGAGCTTACAACTTGTTAAGGCGATGGAAGAAGAGCAATGGCAAACTGCTCATGAGCTGCTAATGATGATCCGCCCTGCGTCAAAGATGGATGTGGTTTTTCAAGCTATGTACGATGCCCGTGCTTATGCCGATGAAGTGTTCGCAAGCTTATCATCGGTTACAGACTAAAAGCGCAGAGTTCGTTATGATGCGGGCTCTGAGTATTAAAAAGGTTTGTAACTAATGCGTGTTGTTTTTCCAGTACTGGCTATTTTAATTGCCTTGGCGTTACTAATTCCTGGTGTAACCCAGCCTGTGCTCACCCTAGAAGGAAAAATCGATAAATCTAAGCTTGCCAAAACAGGTATTGAAATGATTGCCGATGAAGGCGATCGCAATACCCGTAGCGTGTTAATGATGGCTTCAAGCATGTTGGGGCTTGATAAGCTTGAAGGTGAAATAGATGCCTACAAAAAAACACGCAGCATTTGGGGCACCGTGAATGAGCTTACCAATAACAAAAACTACCTTGTTGCCGCGCTTGTTGCAGTGTTCTCGATTGTTATTCCCACTTTAAAACTCCTGATGCAATTGCTTTATTGTTTTTTACCTGCGAATAGATTTAAGCATTTGCTCGGTCAACTCATACAGGGCCTAAGTAAATGGAGCATGGTCGATGTGTTCGTGATTGCATTGATCGTGGCCTATTTAGCAGGTAATGCCGATGGGCAAATGGGCGAGCTAATCAAAATGCATGCCGAATTAGGTGATGGTTTTTGGTATTTTACTGGTTATTGCCTGTTTGCTATTGCTGCCAGCAGTAGCATAAAAATAGATAAACCCTTGTCGAGCGCGTAAATTTCGGGCTACAATTTGGGCAATTAATTTCTAAGGTATGATGATGACGCGACTTTCAAGCTACTTATTGATAGCTATGATGCTGCTCACTTTTGTGGGTCAGTCAGTTGCGTCTGTTGCTATGGTATGTGATATGCCACATGCCAGCATGCAAATGGATCATCATGCTAATATGAATGCTGACAGCGACATGAGTGATATGGATTGTTGCCATGAAGATGCAATGGATAACAGCGATTGTGCGTGTCCGTTCAATGCCTGTACAGCTCACTCACTCCTGCCGTTAAATGATTTAGTTGTTAAATCAATTAAGCAATCAGAAAAAGTCACAGTGTTAGGCGCCAGCCAGCTGAGTTTCCGCGTCAGTTCTTTATATCGTCCACCTATTACTGCTTAAGCAGGATAGGTCTGTCTAAAATTCAGTAAAACGCTGAAATACACCTCATTCTGCAACCAAAATCTATTGTTTTTTAACCATTTTTAAGATTTTTGGAGCATGTGATGATTCACAGCAAATTGATTAAGGCGCTTTCTCTAGGCGCAGTATTGATAACCTCAAGTTTAGTGAAAGCAGAGCCATTGGCGCTCAATCAGGTGATTGATTATGCATTGACTCACGAGCCTTGGTTACAGGCAAATAAATACCAGCAACAGGCGATAGAAGCGCAAAGCATTGCGGCAGGTACCTTGCCAGATCCAGTGTTAACCGTTGGACTCATGAACTTACCAACCGATGGCTTTGCCTTTGACCAAGAGGGTATGACGCAATTCAAAGTGGGCTTGTCACAACAATTTAGCCGAGGTGATAGTCTTGCCTTACAGCAACAAGCTTTAAAGCAATCGGCTGAACAATACCCTTGGCTTAGAGCAGACCGCCAAGCACAGGTTAAAGCCATTGTTAGCGAAGCATGGCTAAATGCCTATCGCGCACAAAAAAGCATTCAACTGATCAGCCAAGATAAAGCCTTATTTAATCAGCTTATTGATATTACAGAGGCAAGCTATGCCAATACACTTGGTGCGACTCGCCAGCAGGATATTATTCGCGCCCAGCTAGAGCTGACTCGGCTTGAAGATAAGCTGGTGATGTTAGAGCAACAGTTTGATAGTGCCAAAAAACGACTAGCACAATGGCTACCTATTGAAATGCTAAACGGTGCAGTGAGCGATGAAAATACCAAGGTGGCTGCACTAATGCCTTATCAAGAGCTTGCGCCATCGGGGGTGACTGAAGTGCTGATGAATCACCCGGCAATTATCGCTATTGATCATGCTATGCGTGCCAAAAACACCCAAGTGCAAGTGGCTAAAGAGGCGTATAAGCCGCAATTTGGTATGAACCTAGGCTATGGCTATCGTGATGATACCCCGATGGGTGACTCTCGCGCTGACTTATTCTCTATAGGAGTAAGTGTTGATTTACCGCTGTTTACTGATAATCGTCAAGATCAACAAGTCAATGCGGCAATAGCTAATGCCGAGGCGGTAAAAACCAACAAACTTATTACCCTACAAAAACTGCAAGGTCAGTATTTTAAAGAGCTTAGCCAACTAAGCCGACTTGCTCAGCGCAAAGCGCTATATCAACAGCAGCTTTTACCGCAAATGGCGGAGCAAGCCGAAGCAACTTTAAATGCTTACACCAACGATGATGGTGACTTTTCAGAAGTGATGCGTGCACGCATCAGCGAACTTAACGCAAAAATTGATGCATTGAATATCGAAATAGACAAACAAATAACCCTCGCTCGCCTTAACTATTACGCAGCAGCAAAAGATAACCAAATAAATGCAGCACAAAGCCAAGGAGCTAGCAATGAATAACACAGTGAAATTAGTTATCGCCTTGGCGGTAGGTGCGGCATTGGCAACGGCTGTAAATAAACTAGCTGAGCCAGATCATGAAGCTATGCCAAGCGCTGAGAAAAAGCCCTTATATTGGGTGGCGCCAATGGACAGTAATTACCGCCGTGATGAACCGGGTTTATCACCAATGGGTATGGAATTAGTCCCCGTTTATGAGGAGCAAAGTAGCGCTGAAGACAGCCCAGGTACTGTGAGAATCTCACCAGCAGTCGTTAATAACTTAGGGGTAAGAACAGCGCCCGTACGCTTTAAATCATTACAAACGACCGTTGATACGGTTGGTTATGTGCAATACGACCAAGACCAACTCGTGCACATTCACCCTCGTGTCGAAGGTTGGATAGAAACCTTATATGTAAAAGCCGCAGGTGACCAAGTTAAGCAAGGCGAGCCACTTTATACCTTGTATTCTCCACAGCTAGTGAATGCACAAGAAGAGCTATTGCTTGCCCTTAAACGTAATAATGCGGTGCTAATACGTGCAGCAAAAGCACGCTTAGCCTCACTGAATGTTTCTGACGATTTTATTGCCCGATTAGAGCAAAGCCAAAAGGTCAGACAAAACATTACCTTTTATGCCAAGCAAAGTGGCGTATTGGATGAGTTAAATATCCGCGAAGGTTTCTTTGTGAAACCGGGCACAACCATGATGAGTATTGCTCACCTAGAAGAAGTGTGGGTTGAGGCTGAAGTTTTTGAGCGTCAAGCAGGGCTTATTCATAAAGGCTTGCCAGTTACTATGAACTTAGATTACTTACCGGGCAAACGCTGGCAAGGCAAGGTCGATTATATTTACCCAACCCTTGATGAGAAAAACCGTACCCTGCGCGTGCGCTTACGTTTTGCCAACCAAGATGGCTTATTAAAACCGAATATGTTTGCTGAAGTGAGCATTACTACGAAGCCAACTGAGCCGCAATTAGTGATAGCTAAAGAAGCGGTGATCCGCACAGGTAGCCAAGACCGTGTCGTCATTGATTTAGGTGAAGGTCGCTTTAAATCAGTCGCTGTGACGCTAGGCCGTAGTGATAATCATGATGTCGAAATTTTATCAGGCTTATTGAAAGACGATAACGTAGTGGTTTCAGCGCAGTTCTTAATAGATTCCGAATCAAGTAAGAGTTCTGACTTTATGCGTATGCAAGAACCTGATAGTGACAGCGCAATGGTCAATGGCGTGATCAACAGCATTGACCGCGAAGCCAGAACGGCCGTGATCAGTCGTGAGGCTATCCCTAAGTGGGGACGCGAGGCTGCAACCATGGAGTTTCATTTTTCGCCGCGTATCGATATGTCTAGTTTACAAAGCGATGATGAAGTGCATTTTACCTTTAAGTTGGTAGACGGTGAGTTTGTGATTTTTGACATCATGACCATGAGCCACCCTATGCAAGGAGAAATGCAATGATAGCTGCCGTGATCCGTTGGTCAGTCGGTAATCGCTTCTTTGTATTACTGCTGTCTTTAATGTTGGCGGGCTTTGGGGTTTTTTCTTTAAAGAATACCCCAGTTGATGCCTTGCCTGATTTATCTGATGTACAGGTTATTGTAAAAACGTCTTACCCAGGACAAGCGCCTCAAGTGGTGCAAGACCAAGTAACGTTTCCTATCACCACAGCCATGTTGTCGGTGCCGGGAGCTGAAACGGTAAGGGGCTTTTCGTTTTTTGGTGACTCTTATGTATACGTTATTTTTAATGAAGACACCGACCTTTATTGGGCTCGTAGTCGGGTGCAAGAGTATTTGAGTCAAGTAAGTGCTCGCTTACCTGACTCAGCAAGGCCTGAACTTGGCCCTGATGCAACTGGGGTGGGTTGGATTTACTTGTATGCGCTTGTGGATAAAACCGGTAAGCACGATATTAGCCAGCTACGAAGCTTGCAAGATTGGTTTTTAAAGTTTGAGCTGCAAACGGTGCCGGGCGTATCAGAGGTAGCGTCTGTAGGCGGTATGGTTAAGCAGTATCAGGTGAATGTCGACCCAGATAAATTGCGTGCTTATGGTATTCCGCTAAGTTTAATTCAAACAGCAATTAAGCAAGGTAACCAAGAGCGTGGCGCTTCAGTGGTCGAAATGGCAGAAGCCGAATACATGGTATCGAGCACAGGTTATATTAAAAGTGTCGCAGATTTAGAAGCCATTCCGCTGGGTACTAATGCCAATGGCACGCCACTGCAATTACGTGATGTGGCTGATATAAAACTTGGGCCGCAAATGCGCCGTGGTATTGCCGAACTAAACGGCGAGGGTGAAGTAACCGGTGGGGTGGTAGTGATGCGCTTTGGAGAAAACGCCGAAGCAACCATAAAACTAGTGAAAGAAAAGCTAGAGTCGCTCAAAAAAGGCCTGCCAGAGGGGGTTGAAATCATCCCTGTGTACGACCGCTCAAACCTTATTACCCAAGCGCTTGATAATTTAAGCTCAAAGTTAATTGAAGAGTTAATCGTCGTGGCCTTAGTGTGTGTAGTGTTTTTATTCCATATACGCTCATCGATCGTAGCCATTATCACGTTGCCAATGGGTATTTTAACGGCTTTTGTGGTTATGTATTGGCAAGGTATAAACGCTAATATCATGTCGCTTGGTGGGATAGCGATTGCTATTGGTGCAATGACAGATGGTGCTATCGTGATGATAGAAAATATGCATAAGCATATGGAGAAAACCCCACTGACCGATGAAAACCGTTGGCAAGTAGTGATGGACTCAGCCGCAGAAGTCGGGCCCGCGTTATTCTTTAGTTTATTAATTATTACCGTCAGCTTTATGCCAGTGTTTATTCTTGAAGCACAAGAAGGGCGCATGTTCTCGCCACTGGCTTATACAAAAACCTATGCAATGGCGGCCTCGGCTGGTTTAGCGATTACACTGGTGCCGGTATTAATGGGCTACTTTATTCGCGGTAAGGTTATTTCGGAGCAGAAAAACCCTGTAAACCGCTTATTAGTGGCAGCCTATAAACCCTTGTTAAATGCAGTATTAAAAGCACCGAAAACAACATTGGTACTGGCCTTTGTGTTGGCTGTTATCGGCTTTTATCCGGTTAATAAAATTGGTAGTGAGTTTATTCCTCCTCTTGATGAGGGCGACTTAATGTATATGCCAACTACTTACCCAGGTATTTCAATTGGTAAGGCCCGTGAAATCTTACAGCAGACCGATAAGCTAATTGCCAGTGTGCCAGAAGTTGAGTCGGTATTTGGTAAGGTTGGCCGTGCAGACACTGCCACAGATCCTGCGCCGCTCACCATGATCGAAACCTTTATTCAGTTAAAGCCAAAGTCACAGTGGCGAGAGGGTATGACAACCGAGAAACTGAAAAAAGAGCTCGATAATCTGGTTAAGTTCCCAGGGCTTACCAATGCGTGGGTTATGCCAATCAAAACCCGAATCGACATGCTTGCCACTGGGATTAAAACGCCTGTGGGGATCAAAGTAGCAGGGCCAAAGCTGAGCGAAATTCAAAAAATCGGTGAGCAAATTGAAGTCATCTTAAAAGATTTACCGGGCACGGCTTCGGTTTATTCAGAGCGCGTTGCTGGTGGTCGTTACATCAAAGTCGATATTAACCGTGAGAAGGCTGCGCGTTACGGTTTAAACATTGCTGATGTACAACAGGTTGTTGCTACTGCTATCGGTGGTATGAATGTGACCGAAACTGTTGAAGGGCAAGAGCGTTACCCAGTTAACTTGCGTTACCCACAAGATTATCGCGACTCGCCAGAAGAGCTTAAGTTGTTACCGATAGTGACACCAAACGGACAGCGTATCGCATTGGCCGATGTAGCTCATGTCTTTATCGAAGATGGCCCGCCGGGTATTAAAAGTGAAAATGCCCGCATTAATGGCTGGAGCTTAATCGACATTGAAGGCAGTGATATCGGCAGTTATGTTGAGTGTGCGCAACAAGCGCTGCATGAGCAACTTGAGCTACCTGCTGGTTACTCAATTACGTGGGCGGGGCAATATGAATATATGGAGCGCGCAAAAGCCAAACTCAGTTATGTATTGCCACTCACCTTGGCAATCATTGTGGTGCTGTTATACCTCAATTTTAGAAGCTTTATTGAGGTGGCAATGATCATGCTGACCTTACCGCTTGCTATGATAGGCGGTATTTGGCTGATGTACCTTGAAGGCTTTAACTTCTCGGTTGCTGTTGGGGTTGGTTTTATTGCCCTAGCTGGGGTTGCTGTGGAAATTGGCGTAATTATGCTGGTTTATCTCAACCAAGCTTATCAAGATACCAAAGCGCAATCAGCACAGTTCACGGTTACAGAGCTGCGCCAAGCAATCATCAATGGTGCGGGCCTTCGGGTTAGGCCCGTGATGATGACAGTTGCTACCATTATCATTGGTCTACTGCCAGTACTTTATGGTACTGGAACGGGCAGTGAGGTGATGAGCAGAATAGCCGCGCCTATGGTCGGCGGGATGCTCAGTGCCATAGTTTTAACACTACTTGTGTTACCTGCGCTTTATTTTATATGGCGTAAACGCCATCTATAAATTTTACAGTCAGTGTGTAACTTGTACGCTTTTACTTGCTGCAAGTTACACACTTTATTTTTAAGGGGCTGAAAATTAATGAGTTTATTGCTGGTGTGATTTATGCAAAGTCATATTAAATTGATTTTGATAAGGAATGCACATGCAAGTTAAAACAATACAACAAGTTTATGATTGGACCGTGTTATTTCATACTCAAATGGCAGCCAATTTCCACAGTGTTAAAGACTTACTGGACGAGCATAATCAAATGCTGGTGGACTATTATCTGCAATATGAGAAGAAACTAGCAGAAGATCTCGTTGGCTTTAAAGCCATTACAGAAATAAACACGCTTGATACCTATTGCTATGAGTATTTTGCTGAAAACCCAGAGCTAATTACTTTTAACGATATCAGCACAGATCAGCAAATTGATGAAAAGGCGATTCAGGTTTACTTAACCACGCAACACCAAAAAGTAATCGACTTATACGAGTACTTGGTATCGCGAGCTGATACAGAGCAAAGTAAAGAAAAGCTCGAACGTTTACTTGAGCTTGAACATCAAGGCCTTAAGCAAATGATGCAAAGCTCTAACCGCCATATGGATATGTAATCGATTAATCTATTAATCAGCTTAATGAAAATCGAGTAAGAAGCCGACTTTTTTAAGGTATTTTTGCTCTTGCTGTAAGTCAGCTAAAAGCAAGGTATGTTCTTTAAGCCACTTATTGTGAAACTTTAAGAACATACTATTTTGCTTGGCTGTTACCTCAAGTTTAAAACCTTGATCGGTAATACGCTTTTGGTTCAATAGTACCGCTAAGCGCAAAATCACAATAAGCTGCAATATTTCATAATGCTGCATGGTATGCAGTGCAGGAAACTCTTCTAAACGAATTTTTTTACGATAAAAACGGATCATGCAACTAAGCAAGGTTTGTTGTTGCTGCGTAAAGCCAGGCAACTGACTATTCGCAACGATATACGCACTGTGCTTATGTATACCTGATGAATTAACCCCTAAGCCAATTTCATGCAGCTGCGCGGCCCAATCCAGCAAGTTGATGTAGTCAGGATCGGTAAGTTGCCATGCCTCTTTTACTTGTTCAAACAGCCACTTTGCAGTTGTCGAGACGCGGTTAGCATGCTCTTTATCTATGGCGTTACGCTCAGATAGGTTCGCTATGGTATTAGTGCGAATATCTTTGTGGGCGAGCTTTTGCTGCATTTCATGTAGCAGGCCTTCACGAAGTGAAAAGTCGCTGTATTGCAACGCTTCGATTTTAAACAGCCTAAAGATCGCAATTAAAATAGCTAAACCACCACAAATACTCACTTGCCGCTCAGGTGTAAGACCTTCAATTTGTAGCGCTTTTATTTGTTTAGCTGCAATAAACTGAGTTTTTAGTTCTAATAATCGCTCTAATGTAATCAGCTCTTGCTCGGCATCGTTAGCATTGATCATGGCAAGGATAGATTTAATAGTGCCTGATGTTCCCACCACAGATTGCCAGCCAGCCGATAAGTAATTGGCAAAAATCACTTCAAGTTCTTGCTCTGCGCGAACTTCAGCTTTGGCAAAGCGCTTAGCAGTGATTTGTCCATCTGCAAAAAACTGCTTGGTGTAACTAACACAGCCCATATTGCGGCTAGTAAGTAGCTTGTGCTTAAAGTGTTTGCCAATGATGAGTTCGGTACTGCCGCCGCCGATATCAATGACTAAGCGGTTTTCATCGTGATGAATGTAATGGGCAACACCTTGATAAATTAAACGCGCTTCCTCCTGCCCCGATATTACTTCAATTGGGTAAGGAAACACTTTACTTGCTTGGGTTAAGAACGAATGAATATTTTTAGCGCGGCGTAATGTGTAAGTGGCGGCCACTTTAACATTCTCTAAGGGGAAGTCCTGCAAGGTAGTAGCAAACTGCTTAAGAATCGCCAGCGCGCGTTCGATTGCTTCTTGGCTTAAATGATTTTTATCATCTAAACCGTCAGCTAAGTAAACGCGCTGTTTTTCTTTGTGTAAGATTTGCAAAGAGCCATCGACCTCTCTTGCCACCACTAAATGAAAACTATTTGAGCCTAAATCAACGGCAGCAATTGAGGGATAATCATTCATTATTATAGTTACTTTCCCATTTCTTAAGGTGGTCATAAATGGCAATTTGCGAGCGAATTTTCTTACGATTGCCGCGGCGCACATAGCTGTTTTTTTGTTCGCTATCGATTATGCGTGCTTTTGTTCTATCTTTAAACTGTAGCTCAAGAATATCAATAATAAGCTGTTTTAATTTTTCATCATAAATCGGTGCGGCTACTTCAACACGGTGATCAAGATTTCGGGTCATCCAGTCTGCCGATGAAATATAAACCTTTTCGTCGCCATTATTATGAAACACCATCACCCGAGGGTGCTCTAAAAAGCGGTCAACGATACTAATAATGCGAATATTTTCGTTAACGGCAGAAGGCACTAACGAGCACATGCCACGCACAATAATGCGAATTTTCACACCGCGTCTTGCGGCAAAGTAGAGGTGATCAACCAGCTCTTTATCAACAAGGTTATTTATTTTTAGCGTAATTCGGCCAGCCTTACCATGTTCTACATTTGTTATTTCAGCATCAATTAGCGACATAATAGTTTGTCGTGCGTTGACTGGCGAAATCATCAAATGATCAAATTGAAATGGTTTATAGCTACTTTCGATAAACTTAAACACACTATCGCACTCTTCACTAATGCCCTCAAACTTGGTGAATAAGCTAAAGTCAGTGTAGATTTTGGCGGTTTTTTCGTGGAAGTTACCCGTGCCTATATGGGCATATTTCACTATGTTGTTCTTTTCTTTACGGTGAATAACACATAATTTACTGTGAACTTTCAACGCAGGAATACCAAAGATCACTTTAACACCAGCATTGCTTAGGGTTTTTGCCCATTCAATATTGTTTTGTTCATCAAAGCGCGCTTTCAGCTCAACCATAACGGTTACGTGTTTGCCATTTTTGGCGGCATTAATAAGCGTAGAGACAAGTCGAGACTGACTCGCAACGCGATAAATATTGACCTTAATTTGGGTTACATCTGGGTCAAACGCCGCTTGGCGTACAAACTCAAGTAAGTGGTTAAAGGTGTGGTAGGGGTAATACAGTAAAATATCTTGCTCTGAAATGGCATCAAACACACTTGAGTGATTGTTAAAAGCCTTACTTTGTAATGCAGGCAGTGGTTTGTTTTCTAAATACTGACGGCCAACATTCGGAAACGCAATGAAATCGCGGAAATTACGGTAACGGCCGCCGGGGATCAACGCATCATGTTGGCTTATATTAAGGCGCTTTTTCATTACTTTAAGCATCTCAGCTGGCATGCTCTCGTCATAAACAAGGCGCACAGGCTCAGCAGAAATACGTTGTTTTAGACCTTTTGACATTTTATCGAGCAAGCCTTCTTCAAGCTCGTCATCTAAGTTGTATTCGGCATCACGGGTGAGTTTGATGGCATAACATTGAATATCATCAAAGCTAAAAAAGCTGCTAAATACATCGCGAATAAAGTAGGCGATGATGTCATCAAGCATCACAATGGTTTTGTGACGGCGTGTTTTCTCTGGTGGCAAAATAACAAAACGAGATACGCGGTCGGTTGGTACTTCCATCATGGCATAATGACTTTTTTGGTTGGTCATCTCGACAAACAAATAGGTCATGGTGTCGTTGATTTGATCTGAGTAGTCTTTCTTTTCAGAGAGTAAAATCGGCAATATGTGTTGCAGCACATTGTCGTGGAAGAATTTTTTCAGCCAACTCAAGTGAAATTCAGATAGCTCCTCAGGTAACTCAACGTGAATATTGTGCTCGTTTAAGTCATTTAAAATGTCTTTATGAATTTGGTTAAACTTTTTACCAAGCTGCAGCACCTTACTTTGGATCTGATGAAGTAGTATTTCGTCTTCTTCAAAGTTCGCATCAGGAATTTTATTAAGTAATATTCGGCGTTTTACATCAGCAACACGGACACGGAAAAACTCATCCATGTTGTTTGAGTAAATACCTAAAAAGCGCATGCGCTCAATAATCGGGTTAGATTTATCTTTAGCTTCTTGCAGCACGCGTTCATTAAAAGACAGCCAACTTAGCTCTTTGGCAAAGTAGTTAACGGCTTGAGAAGAAGAATGTGATGCGTTCATCTGGTTTTCCAACGTTTATAGCTAGTTAGAATATAGAGGATGCAGATGACGTTTATATGACGTATTTATCACTTTTATGACATACATGTCAGTTATGTGACATGTATGTCGTTAATTTTAAAGCTTAGTTTAAGTTTAAATATCCCTATAAACTTGCTTGTTATGCGTCCTCAATATCAACAATTAAGTCTGTGGTAATAGACTCGAGTGCCGTGATTACTTCGTCCTTGTTCATGCCTATTGGCAAAGCGACGGTGGCAACAGCACTAAAAATTGGCACACCCCAGTTAGGTGCACTTTGTTGTTTCGAATTTAGGTGAGTGATATTCGCCCCTTTGTGACGAATAACGCTGGCAAGCTCTTGCACAATGCCAGGTCTGTCGTTGCCAGTAATGACAAAATTGATTTGTTCAGATTTTTCTTCTGAAAGTGTTTCGGCGCCGCGTTCAATTCTGATTTCTAAATACGGCAAACTATGCAATGCGTCTTGCAGCTCTTGCAGGTGCTCTTCAGGCACTGCTGCCTCAATGATCCCTGCAAAGTGACCTGCAAGGTGGCTCAAATTACTGCTTAACCAGTTACCATGATGGTTTAAAATTGTGGCTGAAAGGTCTTCAACTAGGCCAGGTTTATCTGGCCCCAAAATAGTAATTACTAACTGCTTCATACTTATATCTCTATAAAAATGCCTCTGAAAAATGCAATAAAAGGAAGGAGGCGTTGGTTAAAAATGATTCTTATTGTCGAAAAAAATAAGTCATCTTGAGTATTGATGCAGTTTTATTGTTTGTCCAATTTTTTCCATATAGTTATAAAAAATTAGTTATAACAGTTTGTTAGCTTGTCAATTTGGTCGTTATAAATACGCAGAGCAATGTCGCAATTTGGTCATTTTTTAACTTTAAAATACGTCCCTGAAATACTCGCTTTATTACACTGAATTATGACGTTTGTAACATTACTGTCATCTTGGTGAAATATAATGCGCGCAACGTTAAGATTTAAGGGTGTTTTGATGACTTCCAATCCGAATAAACCTACCTTTCATACGGATAGAAGCCGTCTATTTAAAGACAGGTTTGCCAAGTGGGGTATTTCCGCAGGTGGCGTAATGGTGCTAGTAGCACTGCTACTTATATTCTTTTACCTTCTTTATGTTGTTCAACCTATTTTTGAGTCAGCAAAAGTAGATACACGTAACAGTGTAAAACTACAAAATGCGTCAGAAGTTGTGGGTCTTGGCATTGAAGAACAAACAGAAATTGCCTTTTTACTTGGTGAAAAAGGTAATGTGGATTTTTACAATGTTGAAAAAGAGCAATTTGGTAAAAAGATCACCACTCTTAATACAGAATTACCAAGCGATGTAAGCAGCTTCGCAAGCTCTGCACCGTTTCAGGGGCAATACGCATACGGCCTAGAAAATGGCTCTGTGGTTGTGGTTGCGCCAAAATTCCTAGTGACATTCCCGAACAATCAACGCAAGTTAACACCACGTTTAGATTATCCGCTGGGTGATATGGCGCTTGAAGTTGATGAGCAAGGTGCGGTAATCACTAAATTTGCATTTAGCCACTACGAAGATAAAACAGCTGTTGTTGCTTTAACGGCTGACAAGCGCGTTATATTCAGCAGCTTTGTGGGTGAAGAAAACATGTTCACCGGCGAAGTAGAGTGGGTTGTTGAGCGTACTGAGCTTGATATCGAAGGTCGTGTTGATGAGCTATTAATCTCACCAGATACAACACGTACATTCGTGCGTTCAGCAAATCAAATTTACGTATATGATACCCGTTACCCTTCTGAAGTTGAGCAAATCCAACTGCTTGCAGCTAACGAAGAAAACGCGAACCTAGTTTCAACTCAGCTATTGGCTGGTGCCAACTCACTGATGCTTGCTAACGATAATGGCGAAGTTTCACAGTGGTTTGAAGTAAACACTGAGAATGGTCGCCAGTTCCAAAAGATTCGTGCATTTGAAACCAGCAAGCAATCGAAACTAAACATTTTTACAGAGTTCTACCGTCGTACCTTCTTCACAGCAGGCGCTAACGGTGAGCTAGGTATTTATTACACAACTAGCGATGCCAAACTGTGGCAAGGTAAAGTAAGCGAAGGTCCAATTCAAAACTTTGCAATAGCGCCACGTTCAAATGCGGCACTTATTCTTGCTGATGACGCGCTAAAAGTAATTGAAATTCATAACGAGCACCCAGAAGTAACTTGGTCTGCCTTGTGGCAAGAAGTATGGTACGAAGGTTACCCAGAGCCGGGTTATATCTGGCAGTCAACGTCTGCAAGTGATGACTTTGAATCTAAGTTCTCATTAGTGCCAATTTCATTCGGTACGATTAAAGCTGCAATGTACGCAATGTTATTTGCGGTACCCATTGCGCTTTCAGCGGCAATTTACACGGCGTACTTTATGTCGAGTGAATTACGTAAAGTGGTTAAGCCGACTGTAGAAATCATGGAAGCATTACCAACGGTAATCCTAGGTTTCTTAGCGGGTCTTTGGTTAGCACCATTAATTGAAGAACATTTACCAGCGATTGTCGGATTATTAGTATTGCTGCCAATTGGTATCTTATTAACCGCATTTGGTTGGAATAAGCTACCGGCGTCAATTCGTCACCGTATTCCTGAAGGTTCGCACTCAATTTTACTTATTCCAGTGGTTATTTTCATCGGCTGGTTATCGTTTGCGATGAGTAACTCAATTGAGCTTTGGATGTTTGACGGCAATGTGCGTCAGTACTTAACCAATGAACTGGGTATGACGTTTGACCAACGTAACTCACTAGTTGTTGGTATTGCGATGGGCTTTGCTGTTATTCCAACTATCTTCTCAATTGCTGAAGATGCGGTATTCAGTGTTCCTAAGCACTTATCAAACGGTTCATTAGCACTAGGTGCAACACAATGGCAAACATTGGTTCGCGTAGTATTACTAACAGCAAGCCCGGGTATCTTCTCAGCAGTAATGATGGGTCTAGGCCGTGCTGTAGGTGAAACAATGATTGTACTAATGGCAACAGGTAATACACCTATTATGGACTGGAGTATCTTCCAGGGTATGAGAACACTTGCAGCGAATATCGCGGTAGAAATGCCTGAGTCTGAGGTAGGTAGCTCGCATTATCGCATTCTATTCTTAGCAGCATTTGTATTATTCATATTCACATTCATTTTCAACACAGTGGCTGAGTTTGTACGACAGCAACTGCGTGATAAATACAGTTCAATGTAGGTGGAGAGACACGACATGGTAAAGCAGTGGTTTAAGTCTGGTTCTCCTTGGATTTGGATGACCGGCGGTGCGGTAAGCATCAGTTTAATCTCGGTTCTTGGCTTACTAGCCATGATTGCTTGGAAAGGTTTAAGCTTTTTCTGGCCATCAGAAGTAGTGCAATTTGAGCTGCAAGGCTCAGTTGAAAAACAAACAGTTATCGGTGAAATTTATGACCGTGAACTAGTTGCAAAATCACGTATTGAGGCGACGGGTGTTGATTTATCTAATTACGATAAAGAGCAACTAGAGCGTTTATTGATTAAAACAGGTAACCGTGAGTACGTAGCTCTAGATTTCCGTTGGGTACTAGAGACAGACATCACATCGCGTACTGCGCCAGCTGAGCTTGCTGTATTCGAGCGTAGTAAAAACGGTAACTTCTACGGTTATGTAGAGCAGGTTATTAAAGACGGTGAAGTTATCACAGATAACAAAATCGATGTGCTTTATGATCTTGTCGACCGTGCTGTTGACCTGAATGACCAAGCGTTAGACTTACAAAATGGTGATATTGGTCATATTAACTATGAACTTGAGCGTTTACGCTTAAGAGAAAAAGCATACCAGCTTGATAACGAACTAACCGATGAGCGTGTTGCTGAGCTTGCACAAGCGCGTGCTGAGCTACGTGCAGAGTACACAGTGTTAGAAAAGCAGTTATTTGCGCTTCGTAAACAAGCAAAGCGTGACCAAGTAACTGTGAGAGACATGCGTGGTGAAGTGGTTACTTTACCTCTGTATCAAGTTCTTGATGTGTGGTTCCCTAATGACATGGGCTTCTTTGCTAAGCTTGGTCACTACTTTGTACAGCTTGGTAAGTTTGTAGCAGATGACCCACGTGAAGCTAACACTGAAGGTGGTGTATTCCCGGCAATTTTCGGTACCGTGTTCATGGTATTACTAATGGCAGTGATTGTGACGCCGTTTGGTGTTGTTGCAGCGATTTACTTACACGAATACGCAGCAAAAAATGCCGTGACTAAGATGATTCGTATCGCGGTAATCAACCTTGCGGGTGTACCTTCGATTGTATACGGTGTATTTGGTCTAGGTTTCTTTGTATACATGCTAGGTGGCAGTATTGACCAATTGTTCTACCCTGAGTCGTCGCCAAGCCCAGTATTTGGTACGCCAGGTGTGATTTGGTCTGCTTTAACGCTAGCAATTTTAACGCTTCCTGTTGTTATTGTTTCGACTGAAGAAGGTTTATCACGTATTCCAAGTACGGTTCGTCATGGTTCATTAGCACTTGGCGCAACAAAAGCAGAAACGCTATGGCGTATCATCATTCCGATGGCAAGCCCAGCGATTATGACAGGTTTAATCTTAGCGGTTGCACGTGCAGCCGGTGAAGTAGCACCACTAATGCTTGTTGGTGTTGTTAAGATGGCGCCAACACTGCCACTTGACGGTAACTTCCCATACATACATTTAGATAGAAAATTTATGCACTTAGGTTTCCACATTTACGATGTTGGTTTCCAAAGCCCTAACGTAGAAGCGGCACGTCCGCTGGTATATGCCACGGCATTCTTACTGGTATCAGTAATTATCGCCCTGAATATCACCGCGATTGGTATTCGTAACCACTTACGCGAAAAGTTTAGAGCTCTTGAGCATTAATACAGAATTTTTATAGGTAGACAGAGATGATTACAGTTGCACCACAAGTAAACCAAGCGAAAAGCGCGGCAAAGCTAGATTTAGATAACCTAACTGCAGAACAAACAGCGTTAGAGATTAAAAACTTAGATCTATACTACGGTGATAAACAAGCGCTTAGCGGCGTAAATATGAACATCCCAAAAGGTCAGGTAACAGCATTTATCGGTCCATCGGGTTGTGGTAAATCAACACTTTTACGTTGTATCAACCGTATGAACGACCTTGTTGATAGCTGTCGTATCGATGGTGAGATCTTACTACATGGTCACAATATCTATGATAAGAATGTAGATGTTGCTGCACTACGAAGAAATGTCGGGATGGTATTCCAACGTCCTAATCCATTTCCAAAATCAATCTACGAAAATGTCGTTTATGGCCTACGCTTACAAGGTATTAAAGAAAAGCGTAAACTAGACGAAGTGGTTGAACAATCTTTACGTGGCGCGGCGTTATGGGATGAAGTTAAAGACCGTTTACACGATAGTGCATTTGGCCTATCGGGTGGTCAGCAACAGCGTCTTGTTATTGCTCGCTCAATTGCTATCGAGCCTGAAGTACTACTTCTGGATGAGCCTACATCGGCACTAGATCCAATTTCTACTTTAGTTATCGAAGAGCTAATTAACGACTTAAAGAATAAGTTTACCGTGGTAATCGTTACTCACAACATGCAACAGGCTGCTCGTGTATCAGACCAAACTGCGTTTATGTACATGGGTGAGTTGATTGAGTATTCAGATACCAATACGTTATTTACAACACCAAGCAAGAAGAAAACAGAAGACTACATTACAGGCCGCTACGGTTAGTTAATAAAGTCACTTGGTACCGTAAACGAAATTTATAGAGGTAGACAATGGAACATAATATCAATAAACACATTTCGGGCCGCTTTAATGAAGAGCTTGAAAATGTGCGTAACCATGTATTAAACATGGGTGGTTTAGTTGAGCAACAACTAAACAGTGCACTGGATGCTGTTAGTAATGGTGATGCCGATCTTGCACAAAAAGTTCGTGAAAACGACTATAAAGTAAATGCAATGGAAGTGAACATCGACGAAGAATGTACACGCATTATCGCTCGTCGCCAGCCGGCAGCGAGTGACTTACGTCTTGTAATTGCTATTGCAAAAACAATTGCCGATTTAGAGCGTATTGGTGATGAAGCTGAGCGTATTGCTAAAGTTGCGCTGGACTCATTCACTAAAGATCAGCAAGACCTACTGGTGAACATAGAAAATATGGGTCGCCAAGTATCAAAAATGCTTCATGATGTACTTGATGCATTTGCACGTATGGATGTGCAATGTGCGTTTGAAGTACATAAAGAAGACGCCAAAGTTGACCGCGAATACGAAGCAATTACCCGTCAAATTATGACATATATGATGGAAGATCCACGCTCAATCCCGAAAATTATGGATTTAGTGTGGTCAGTTCGTTCATTAGAGCGTATTGGCGACCGTTGCCAGAATATTGCTGAATACATCATCTATTTTGTTAACGGCAAAGATATTCGTCATACATCTCAAGAAGATATCGAAAAGTCGCTGTAAATTTAACCGCAACTTTTCATTATTAAACCGAGCGGCCTTTGGCCGCTTTGTCTATTATTGGTGATGTAAGGCAGAAAAAGCGTTCACAATCGAACACAATGCTGTAAAATTCGCAGCTGCCAAAGCATACTAATTTATAAAGGGTCAGTTATGCCTACAAATGCATTTTTAGGGGTTTTTGCTAAATCACCTATTAAGCCTATGGAAGATCACATTAAGAAAGTACATCAAGCAAGTAAAGCATTGATCCCTTTCTTTAATCACGTGTTTAAAGAAGAATGGCAAGAAGCGGAAGAAATCCGTCTAAACATTCGTAATTTAGAGCGTGAAGCTGATGAAATGAAACGTAACATCCGCCTTCAACTACCTCGTGGCTTATTTATGCCAGTTGAGCGTACCGATTTGCTAGAGCTTGTTACTCAACAAGACAAAATTGCTAACAAAGCAAAAGATATCGCAGGTCGTGTAGTTGGTCGTGAGATGATCATACCTACCGAAATCCAAACAGATTTCCTTGCTTATGTAACTCGTTGTGTTGATGCGACTAAACAAGCGTCAAAAGCAATCAATGAGCTAGATGAGCTGCTTGAAACGGGCTTCAAAGGTCGCGAAGTGACTTTAGTTGAAAAAATGCTCGTTGAATTGGACGCTATTGAACAAGACACGGATGACATGCAGATCAAAATTCGCCGTCAATTGCGCGCCATCGAAAATGAACTTAACCCTGTTGACGTGATGTTCTTATACAAGATCATTGAGTGGGTAGGCGAGCTTGCAGATATTGCAGAGCGCGTAGGTTCTCGTCTTGAGCTGATGTTAGCTCGTTAATTAAAAATCAGTTCAAACACGAAAAAAATTAAAGGTTCACACAATGGATATCATTGCAAATTACGGCACGTTATTGGTTTTAACTGCCGCCGCAGTCGGTTTCTTCATGGCTTATGGTATTGGTGCAAATGACGTTGCCAATGCGATGGGTACATCAGTAGGCTCAAAAGCACTTACAATTAAACAAGCAATCATCATCGCTATGGTGTTTGAATTCGCTGGCGCATACCTTGCCGGTGGTGAGGTTACATCTACAATCCGTAAAGGGATTATCGATGCCACGCCGTTTATGGACATACCTGAGTTAATGATACTCGGTATGATTGCCGCGTTATTCGCTGCAGGTAGCTGGTTATTAATTGCCTCTTTCTTAGGCTGGCCAGTATCTACGACTCACTCAATCATCGGTGCCATCATTGGTTTCGCATTAGTTGCAGTAGGTAGCGAAGCAATCCAATGGAACAAGGTAATGGGTATCGTAGGTAGCTGGATTGTTACCCCTGCTATCTCTGGTTTTATTGCTTACTTGATTTTCATGAGTGCGCAAAAGCTAATTTTTGACACTGATGCACCTCTTAAAAATGCTAAGCGTTACGTGCCTATCTATATGGGCCTAGCGGGCTTCATCATGTCTCTTGTAACAATCAAGAAAGGCTTAAAGCACATTGGTATCAACTTAGGTGCTGTTGAAGGCTATGCGCTTTCTATCGCGATTGCTGTTGTAGTTGCTATCATCGGTAAGATTGCGATTGCTCGCCTTAAAATTGACCCTAAAGCTGACAAAGCAATGCAGTTCAACAACGTTGAGAAAGTGTTCGCAGTACTTATGGTACTAACGGCATGTTGTATGGCTTTCGCGCACGGTTCAAACGACGTTGCTAACGCAATTGGTCCACTAGCTGCTGTTGTAAACATTGTTGAGCACAACGGTGAAATCGCTAAGAAAGCGGCTATCGCATGGTGGATCTTACCACTAGGTGGTTTAGGTATCGTTGCTGGTCTTGCTATTTTAGGTAAGAAAGTAATTAAAACAATTGGTGAAGGTATCACCCACTTAACGCCTAGCCGTGGTTTTGCTGCTGAGCTTGCTGCTGCTTCTACAGTTGTTATCGCATCAGGTACTGGTTTACCTATTTCTACTACGCAAACACTTGTTGGTGCGGTATTAGGTGTTGGTATGGCACGCGGTATTGCGGCACTTAACATGGGTGTTGTAAGAAACATTGTAGTTTCTTGGGTAATTACATTGCCAGTTGGCGCAGCCCTTGCTATTGTTATTTTCTATGTACTGAGAACTGCCTTCGGGGTATAAAAAGTACTAAAAGACTTTTAGCTTGAAAAGATCTCAATGCCTTAGGTATTGGGGTCTTTTTATTTGCAGGTAGAGAATGAATAACTTACCAAGTATTAAACAACTACAGTATTTATTAGCAGTCCACCAACATCAACACTTTGGCCGCGCAGCAAGCGCCTGTTTTATCGGTCAATCAACCTTAAGTAGTGCAATTCAAAACTTAGAAGAAACTTTAGGTTGCCAGCTTATAGAGCGTGAAAACCGCAGCTTAATGTTTACCGCAATTGGTGAAGAGGTTGTCGAAAAAGCACGTAAGATTATTGACGACACCCTTAGCCTTAAAGAGCTGACAAAAAGCTTTTTAACGCCTTTAAGTGGCACACTCACGCTTGGTGTGATCCCGACGATTGCCAGCTTTATTGCTGCGCCTTTATATCATTTCTGCAAACAGACCTTTACCGAGTTAGAGTTAGTTTTGGTTGAAGACACCAGCGACAAACTACTCGATAAACTTGAGCATGGCCAAATTGATATGGCATTACTTGCTTTACCGTATGACACTGAAAAGTTTCATACCCAAGTACTTGCAAAAGATCAGTTCAGCCTAGTGCACCATAAGGATTACACACCAGCAGATGGCGTGGAAGACTTTAACCTATTACCAGATGCGAGTGTGTTCTTACTAGAGCGTGAGCACTGTATGACAGGCCATGCGTTAAGTGCCTGTCATTTGAATCGCTCAAGCTGTATTAACCCATTTGAAGCGGCAAGCTTACATACCTTATTAAGTATGGTTGAACACCAGCTTGGTGTTACTTTCTTACCGCAAATGGCTATCAATGCCGGTATTTTAGATAAAAAAGATATGGTTGCTACGCCATCACAAGGCGATGCATACCGAGATATTGGTATTGTGTGGCGTAAAACCACAGGCCGGATCAGAGACTTTAGGCTGTTCAGTCAGCAGCTAGAGCTGTTTCTTAATAAGCAGTGTAGCTTAGACGGTCAATGCGACGAATAATAAAAAACCGCAAATAAAGAACCCCAAATAAAAAATATTTGGGGTTTTTTATTATTTAAGCAAACTATTTTTTTCCTTCCCTCGACTAACATAATAACAAAACCATTAAAGGCAGATCAGATGACGAGGCTAGCGTGTTTTTTCAATCACTTGAGACACTAATTGCTAAAGCGCAACAGGGCAATAAACGGGCGTGGTTGAAATTAGTCAAGCAGCACGAAACACAGGTATATAACTATTGCCTAAGGATGTTAAGTCACCCTGATGATGCAATGGATTTAATGCAAGAAGTGTTTATTTCTGTTTATAAAAGCTTGCCGAGTTTTCGTGGTGAGTCAAGTTTTAATACTTGGCTCTATCAAATTGTGCACCGGCGTAGTGTTGAATATTACCGCCGCCGTAAGCTGCATGAAGGTTTAGATGATATACCAGAAGAAAGCTGCGAGCATAGTGAGTTAGAAACCAATCAACTGCAATCTGAGCAGTATCATGAACTCAAAGCAATGATGAACAATTTACCCTGGGAGCAACGCTTGGTGGTGGAGTTAAAGTTTTTTCAGCACTGTACGTTTGAAGAAATCGCTGAGCAATTAGGTATTTCGACCAATACAGCTAAATCAAGACTATACAGTGCGCTTGGTAAGTTAAAAGTGCATTTGGAGGCCGTAGATGGCTAATTTAGATTCATTATTTACCGCATGGTTAGAAGGCGAAAGCCTCACTGAAGAGCAAATTGCGTTGCTACAAGCCAATGCTGAGTATGCATCAATGATGAACAATGCAATGCAGTGGCAACAACAAAGTCAACATTATGAAACGGTACCCGTACCAAATTGGGATCGAGAGTCTACGATGCCGAAAGTGCAAAAAACGAGTCTGTTTTTTGGTGCTGGAATGTGGGCAGTGGCTGCTTCAATAGTATTTTGCACATGGGTTTTTGTTAGTAATCCACAGCAAGGAAATCAGCAGTTACTTGAGCAAGTGGCCAAGCAAACCAATTTACTAGAGTCACAACAAAAGCAAATTGATCAGTTGCAAAACATCATTACTGCGCAAAACGAAGTGCAGCAACAACAGATGTACCAACTGGCCAAAGAAGCGATTAAAACCGGGCGAGTAGAGCGCCAAGAAGATATTGCCAGCGTACTTGCATATATCAAAACGCAGCGCGCCCAAGACCAAGCGTACTTACGTATGCAGTTAAATGATTTAGCAGAGCAAGTGGACGGCGGACCATTGCCAACCGTTGCCAACAATTTGGAGTATTAAGATGTCAAAATACAAATCAACTACGGCTGCCTTATTGCTTTGCACAGCAGTAAGCTTACAAGCACAAGCAAGTGATGAATTAGATAAAATTCAGCGTGAAGTCGGGATCATGGAAAAAATCCTCTCAGCGGCGTTAAAACAAGATACCGATAACAAGGTAAGAAATGTGTCTTCGAGTTATTTGCAGCATCAAGGTGTGGTGTTTAGCTTTGATGTACGAGGCAGTTCGCGCTGGTCTACAGTGTTTGCTTCTGTACCCGATGCGCCGCTGCCACCTATGCCTGATATCGACTTTGAAGAACTAACTGAAATCGAAGTGTTAGGCGAACATGTGCAAGTGATCAGCGATGCAGTAGTCGTGAAAACGCAAGAAGCCTATCAGCAAGCCATGGAAGTGATGCGCGAAAGCGCAGAACGAGTACGTGAAGTGGCTGAGCAAGAGCGCGATGTGAGCCGTGAAATCCGTGACCTTGAACGTGAAAAGCGCGACCTTGAATTTGACCGTCGCCACGATAAAGATGCCAAAGAGCAAGAGCTCGAAAAACGTAAACAAGCATTACAAGCATCGATTAAAGAACTTGAAAAGCAGCAGCAAAAGCTATCACAAAAGCAACAACAAATGCGCAAAGAGTTAGCCGAGAAAAAACAAGCTCGTGTTAAAGAGCAAAAGCAACAGCTAGCAGCCCTAGCACAGCAAGTAGATAAGAGCTTATCACTGACTTTATGTGATTATGGTAGCGGTTTAAGAAACCTGCCTAACGATGAACATGTGAGCTTTATCATCCGTGGTGTTAGCGAAGGTAAAACTGAGCAAGTAAAAGTATTTAAAAAGTCAGACATTAAAAAGTGTGTGGTTGGCGATATAAAAGCCGCGCAATTACTCGAAAAAGCATCAAGTTATAGTTTTTAAATTCTCCCAACTAAAAAAGCAGCCTAAAGTGGCTGCTTTTCATTCATTGAAAATGGTTTTAAATCGGGTAAAAACAACAAGTAAACCCACACGACTAAATTAAAGTAAGGTACTAAACCTAGCCCTGTAAATGTTTTTACTGGATACCCCTTAAAGGTCGCATTACGGTAACATTGATACGCTATCCCTAGATTCACAATCAGCAACAAAACGATTAGTTGTGTCATCACTTTTCTCCTTTATACCGCTAATAGATGGACTTAACGATGTTAAGTCATACTCAGTATGTTTAATGTAATAAGTAATGTCATGTTTATTATAGATAATCACTATAAAAACACGACATTTTATCTTGCTGTGGATTTAAGTATAGATGAGGATTGTCAGTATGGAAGTTTAAAAACTAAGAAAAAATGTTTAAAAATGTATTAAATTTAGGCTTTTTAAGGCTAGATATTTGTTAGTTAAAAAGATTATTTTCAGATATTTTTTTCAGCTCGTCGCTAATTTTTTCAACCGGTACTGGGCGGGCAATAAAGTAGCCTTGACCATAGTCGATACCAATTTCTTTTAGCGCTAAGAATATTTCTTTGTTTTCAACATATTCAGCAACAGAGCGCTTATCAAGCGAACGGCTAATATCATTAATCGCTTTTACAAGCGCTAAATCGATTGGGTCGTTCAACATGTCGCGAACAAATGAACCATCAATTTTTACGTGTTGAGCCGGTAACTGTTTAAGGTAATTAAAGGTACTAAAGCCAGTACCAAAGTCATCAATAGAGAAGTGACAGCCTAAGCCATTCAAACGCTCGATCATGGCACGGGTTGCAACTAGGTTATTAATACTCGCAGACTCGGTGATCTCAAAAATAATGCGTGTTGGTTCAACATTGTATTCTTTTAAGCTCGATTCAATATGCGGCAGTAAGCGTTCATCTAAAAACGACTGTGCTGATAAGTTAATTGCGACTTGGTTAAGCTCTGGGTACTCGGCAACGCTCTTAATGGCATTACGAATAACACATTGGTCCATCAAGAAAGTATCGTTTAAAAGCTCTAAAGCAGGAATAAACTGATTAGGGTAGATAAGCTCATCATCAAGCTTTAAGCGTAGTAGTGCTTCAAAGTAGGCGACGTGGCCGCGTTTAAAGTCCCAAATCGGTTGATAGTGTAGTTCGATAGCATCATGTTGTAATGCTTGGCGAATACTATGACCCCATTCAAGACCGGCTTGTAAACTATTGTGATGACTATCTTCTTTTGAATAACAGTGTACTAAGTTACGGCCTAAGCTTTTTGCTACATAAAGGGCGATATCAGCTTGTTTTAAACACTCACTTGGGTCGTTATTTTGTTCGGTGATTTGTGTTAAACCAATTGAACAGCTAATTGAGTACTCTTGACCTTCTGAATGAAAGCGGTGCTTTTCAATCGCCATACAAATACTTTCTGCCACCAAGTGTGCATCGAGTAAGTTAGTATTTTTTAAGATCACGGCAAATTCATCACCACCGATGCGGCACACTAAGTGCTCATCACTAATATTCGCAGTGAATAACTGGGCAACTTCTTTTAAAACGATGTCACCTTGTTGGTGACCTTTACTGTCATTGATGATTTTAAAGTGATCTAAATCGATATAAATCAGCGCGTGCTCTGTATCGTTACTGGTGTATTGTGCTTTACAAATACGTTGTAATTGTTGGTCAAAGTAATAACGGTTATGCAGCTCTGTGAGCGTATCGTGCAAGGCTAAATGACGAAGTTGTAGCTCTGCCTGCTTACGCTCATGAATGTTATCTATGGTGGCGGTAATAGTTGCTGAGTTTTGGCTGTTTTTAATCAGCTGTAAGCGACACTCAACCCAAATGGCATTGCCATTTTTATGTTTTAGTTGGATCTCTACCTGTTGCTGTTGCTCACCACCATGCAAAATACGCTGAATAGTATCTTGTAGCTTTGTTTTACACTCAGGTAAACAAAAGTCAGTTAATGACTTTGCTAAACTAGACTTAATGCCATAGCCCGTTAAATGCTCCCAAGCAGGGTTAATAAAGCGAATATTACCCTCTTGGTTAAACTCAAGTACCACAGTATTTAGGTGTAATAAAATACGTTGGTGGGCAGAAAACAGCTCTTTATAGCGGCTTTGACTTTGGCTTAGTTGTTCTACTTTTTGCGCAAACTCTGCATAGCTCACCATGAAATCTTCACGACGGGCTGCGTGGTCACACACTTTACTCAATAACGAGTGATCGTACGGGGCGCGAATAAAATCAGTTACGCCAGATAGCAACAACTGCTCTGCATAATCTGCATCATTGTTATCAATGATGGTTACAATCGCTTGCTTTGGGTTGTGCTGCAGTATTTCGCTAATTAGCCCAGCAGCGGTATCAGAATGAGATTCGGTGGCGTCAATCAATACAATGGCAAATTTTTGCTGCAGATACGTCGCAAGAGTCGCTTTTGTTGACGTGGTATGGGTTATCGCGAAGCTAAGTTTTAGCTGTTCGCTTATATCTTTTGCTTTACGGTTATCGGTTTCAAGTAGTAATAAATTAAGGCGACTACTTTTTTCAAGGTGAGTTGATAACACGTTGGCTAGCACTTGCGGCAGCATATCTTGGCGCTCAAATGGCAATACGGCATCAATGCCATAGCTGCGAGCTGTGGTTTCGGCTATACGTTCACAATAGATTGGTGGAGTAAGTAAAATTGGTGTGTGTTTTGGTGTTTTTAATAACCCTGAACGGATCATGCGCGAAAAGCGCCAACCATCAATCTTACCCACCTCAAGGCCTGTAATGATAATATCCACCGGGTGGCTTTTAAGAATTTTAAGCGCATCTTGAGAGTCACTGGCTTCGATAAACGTGAAGACATTAAGCTTGTTTAATGTGGCCTTAATTGTTTCACGCTCAGCAACGCTCGCGTTCAAAATTAGCAGCTTTAACTGCTTTGCCATGGCGCTACTACCTCTTACTTAACCCATGTTTAGTGAATAAGCTAGAATAATGACATTTTGCTTAATCTACAAGCAAACTTTACCCAAAAGCGGTTAATAAGTACTTAAGTTTGTAATCCTTTAAGCTAGTACCAAGTTGACGCAGGGCTTTGCTTGAGGTGGTGGGCGTATCAGAGTAAACTTGGCGCGTTTTTATTAATGAGAGATATGCTCTATGCGCGTAGCTGATTTTAGCTTTGACCTTCCTGATGAATTAATTGCTCGTTTTCCTAAAGCAGATCGAACTAGCAGTCGTTTACTGACGCTTGATGGCCCATCAGGCCAAGTTGAGCATAAAGTATTTAGTGATATTTTATCGCTCGTTAATGAAAATGACCTATTAATTTTCAATAACACCAAAGTGATCCCAGCTCGCATGTTCGGGCAAAAAGAGTCAGGCGGTAAGCTTGAGGTTTTAGTAGAACGTGTACTCGACGAGCACCGTGTGCTTGCGCATGTGCGAGCTAGTAAATCGCCAAAAGCAGGCTCAAAAATCATTCTTGAAGGTAAAGCCGAAGCAATCATGGTTGCGCGTCATGGCGAGCTTTTTGAGCTTGAATTTGCCAAAGACGAAAATGTACTCGATATCCTAAACGACATCGGTCACATGCCATTACCACCTTATATTGACCGTCCTGATAACGAGTCAGATCGTGAGCGCTATCAAACAGTTTATGGTGAAAAGCCAGGTGCCGTAGCCGCGCCAACAGCTGGCCTGCATTTTGATGATAAATTAATGGCAGCCTTAAAAGACAAGGGTATTAATATGGCCTTTGTGACCTTGCACGTGGGCGCAGGTACATTCCAGCCTGTGCGCGTTGACTCAGTTGATGAGCATGTTATGCACTCAGAGTACATCGAAGTACCAGATGAAGTGGTTAAAGCGGTAGCCGAAACTAAAGCAAAAGGTGGGCGTGTCATTGCTGTAGGTACTACCTCAGTTCGCTCACTGGAGTCAGCTGCTAAAGTGCACGGCGGCAAACTAGATACTTACTTTGGTGATACCGATATCTTTATTTACCCGGGTTATCAGTTCAATGTGGTTGATGCCATGGTGACAAATTTCCACTTACCTGAATCAACGTTAATCATGTTAGTCAGTGCCTTTGCAGGCCAAGAGAACATAATGGGAGCTTATCACACGGCTATTGAGCAGCAGTATCGCTTCTTTAGTTATGGTGATGCGATGTTCTTAACGCGCAAATAACGAAAAATAGTTTATACCCAATAAAAAGCCCAGTTTTTTAACTGGGCTTTTTATTTTCGAATTTAGCCCAATTTATAGTAATAAACCCGCAAACAGGGTAGAATCGAGCGGTTAAATTATAGCTTGTTGGACTGTTTTTCCGACACTGAGGATAATATGAAATTTGAATTAGACCGCACTGACGGTAAAGCGCGCCGCGGCCGCTTGATTTTTGAACGTGGTGTTGTAGAAACACCAGCATTTATGCCGGTAGGTACTTACGGTACTGTTAAAGGTATGACGCCTGACGAAGTGAAAGATACTGGTGCACAAATCTGCCTAGGTAACACTTTCCACTTAATGCTGCGTCCTGGCACAGAAATCATTAAGCAGCATGGTGACTTACACGACTTTATGAATTGGGATCGTCCAATTCTAACTGATTCAGGCGGTTTCCAAGTATTCAGCTTAGGCGCAATGCGTAAAATCACTGAAGAAGGCGTGATGTTCAGTTCACCAGTTAACGGTGAAAAAATCATGCTTTCGCCAGAAAAAGCGATGCAAGTTCAGCGTGATTTAGGTTCTGACATCGTGATGATTTTTGACGAATGTACGCCATACCCTGCGACAGAAAAAGAAGCTAAAGATTCTATGGAGTTGTCACTTCGTTGGGCTAAACGCTCAAAAGAAGGTCATGGTGATAACCCAGCTGCGCTGTTTGGTATTATCCAAGGTGGTATGTACCCTGAGCTTCGTGCACAATCGCAAAAAGGCCTAGAAGAAATCGGCTTTGATGGTTATGCATTAGGTGGCTTATCGGTTGGTGAGCCGAAAAACGAGATGATCAATATTCTTGACCACTGTGCTTACAAAATGCCTGAAGACAAGCCTCGTTACTTAATGGGCGTTGGTAAACCAGAAGACTTAGTAGAAGCGGTTCGCCGTGGTATCGATATGTTTGATTGTGTAATGCCTACGCGTAATGCCCGTAACGGTCATTTATTTGTAACTGGCGGCATTGTTAAAATCCGTAATGCAGTACATAAAACAGACACCGGTCCACTGGATCCTGAGTGTGATTGTCATACGTGTAAAAACTATTCACGTGCATACTTGCATCATCTTGATAAATGTAATGAAATCTTAGGCGCACGTCTAAACACGATTCACAACTTACGTTATTATCAACGCGTGATGGAAGGCTTACGTAATGCCATCAGTAATGGCAAACTAGACGAATTTGTTGCAGATTTTTATGCACGCCGCGGCCAAGAAGTGCCAGAGCTTGCAGATACATCAGATTAAATTTTTAGAAAAATTAAAGAGGAAGTGAAATGAGTTTATTCATCTCAAACGCCCACGCAAGTGCGGCAGGTGCAGCACCAGCAGGTGGTGGCATGGAAATGCTAATCATGTTGGGTATTTTTGGTCTGGTATTTTATTTCTTAATCTACCGTCCACAAGCTAAGCGTGTAAAAGAGCATAAAGCACTAATGAGCGCAATGGCGAAAGGCGACGAAGTACTAACGCAAGGTGGTTTAGTAGGTAAGATTGCTAAAATCGCTGATGACAAAGACTTCATCGTGATTTCATTAAACGACCAAGCAGAAGTAACAGTTCAAAAATCAGCTGTTTCTGCAGTATTGCCAAAAGGCACTATGAAGTCGCTATAACAATAAAAATAAGGACTCACACGTGTTAAACAAGTTTCCATTATGGAAGTATTTACTTGTTCTTGTAGTGTTAGTCGTTGGTATTTTATATGCCTCTCCAAATTTGTATGGCCGAGATCCGGCCATACAAGTATCGGGCACTAAAGGTACTGATGCTGACCTCAGCGTACTCGATAAAGTAAATGCGACTCTCAAAGAACATAACGTTACTGTTAAATCAAGCAAACTTGAAGACGGACAAATCCTCGTTCGTTTTAAGAATGTTGAAGATCAACTAAAAGCGCAAGATCTACTGCGTGATTCCCTTAGTGAAGATTATATCTCTGCAATCAATATGGCGCCTGCTCAACCAGAGTGGTTAAAGTCACTGGGTGGTAACCCAATGAAACTAGGCCTAGATTTAAGCGGTGGTGTTCACTTTACTATGGAAATCGACATGGCGACGGCGGTTGATACTCAGCTTGAGCAAATGGAACAAGATTTCAAAAGTGACTTACGTGAAGAAAAATTGCGTTATCGCACCATTCGCCGAGTAGCGAACAGCGAGCGATTACGTGTTGAAATGCGTAACGAAGAAGATAAAGACGCAGCGGAGCGTTTCTTATCAACACGTTACCCATTAAACGTTTACGTTGATGATAGCAGCAGCGACAATGCTTTTTATGCCAGCATGAGCGAGCAAAAGTTAAAAGAAATTCGTGACTACGCTATCAAACAAAACGAAACGATTATCCGTAACCGTATTAACCAAATCGGTGTTGCAGAGCCTAACGTACAGCGTCAAGGTGCTGAGCGTATCATCGTGCAACTTCCGGGCGTACAAGATACAGCGCGTGCTAAAGAGATTCTGGGTGCAACAGCAACCCTAGAGTTCCGCGAAGTTGATGAAAACGCAGATGCAAGTGCAGCCCTGCAAGGCCGTTTACCGCCAGGTACAGAAATGATCATGGCGCGTGAAGGTTACCCTGTGGTACTTAAGCAGCGCATCATTCTTGAAGGTAGCCACATCACTGGCGCGCAATCAGGTATGGATGAGTATCAACGTCCACAAGTTAGCATTACGCTAGACAGCAAAGGTGGCGCAAAAATGAATGCGTTCACTAAGCGTGCTATCGGTAAACGTATGGCAACGGTATTTATCGAATACAAGCCATCAGGTAAAACAGATGAAAACGGAAAAGCACTTCCACCAATTAAAGTTGAAGAAGTGATTAACGTAGCGACGATTCAAGCGCGTCTTGATCGTTCATTCCGTATTACTGGTATCGATAACCCAGCTGAAGCACATAACCTAAGCCTATTACTTCGTGCCGGTGCACTTGTTGCGCCAATTCAAATCGTTGAAGAGCGCACAGTAGGTCCAAGCTTAGGTCAAGAAAACATTGAAGCAGGTATGACAGCAGTTGTGCTTGGTTTTGTGTTTGTTCTTGTATTTATGCTTTTCTATTACAAAGGTTTCGGCATGGTGGCAAATTTGGCACTGGGCGCAAACTTAGTATTAATTGTGGGTGTGATGTCGCTTATTCCAGGTGCAGCGTTAACGCTACCGGGTATTGCAGGTATCGTATTAACCGTCGGTATGGCCGTTGATGCCAACGTACTTATTTTCGAGCGTATTCGTGAAGAACTTGCTGATGGCCGTAGTCCACAACAAGCTGTTCACTTTGGTTACGACAGCGCGTTTAGCACAATTTTAGATGCTAACATCACAACGCTTATCGCAGCAGTGATCCTATTTGCAGTGGGTACTGGTCCTATTGCTGGTTTCGCAGTAACACTAGCGATTGGTATTATCACCTCTATGTTTACAGCCATTGTTGGTACCCGTGCGGTAATCAACTTATTCATTGGCGGTAAACGTATTGATAAGTTGTCGATTTAGGAGTCAGCATGCAAATTTTAAAACTCGGTGGTAAAACACTCCCGTTTATGAAGTTAAGAAAGTTTGCCATGACATTATCAACTTTGTTGATTTTGGCTTCTTTCGTGTCGTTTTTTACTAAAGGCTTGAATTTTGGTCTCGACTTCACTGGCGGTACCGCTGTTGAGGTAGGCTTTACACAAGCACCTGATCTTAAAGAAGTACGTGATGCAATCACTGAAAGTGGCTTTGAAGATTTCTCGGTGCAACTGTTTGGCTCAAGTAAAGAAATTTTAGTGCGTCTTGCTCCGCAAGGTCCTGGCGTAAAAGCAGAAGTAATTGGTAACCAAATCATTACGGCATTACAAAAAGTAGAGTCGACAGTAGAAATGCGTCGTATCGAATTTGTTGGCCCAAGTGTTGGTGAAGATCTAAAAGAGCAGGGTGGCCTTGCCATGTTAACTGCACTTATCTGTATCTTAATTTACGTTGCGTTTCGTTTTGAATGGCGTTTTGCGGTAGGTGCTGTATCGGCACTATTACACGACGTTATCATCACATTAGGCTTATTCTCAGTACTTGGCCTAGAGTTTGACTTAACGATTCTTGCGGCTATTTTGGCGGTAATAGGTTACTCACTGAACGATACCATCGTTGTATCTGACCGTATCCGTGAAAACTTCCGTAAAGTGCGTATTGATGACACGATTGAAATTATCGATATCTCATTAACGCAAACGTTAAACCGTACCCTAGTAACATCAATCACCACTATTCTAGTATTGATTGCGTTATTTGGCTGGGGTGGTCAAACGATCCACGGTTTCGCAACGGCATTACTGTTTGGTGTGTTCATCGGTACTTATTCATCTGTTTATGTTGCTTCAGCTGTAGCAATTGCAATGGGTGTAAGTAAAGAAGACTTAATTCCAGAAGTAATTGAAAAAGAAGGTGCGGATCTCGATCCTATGCCTTAATAAGTGATACAAAAAGAAACCGCCCTAATTAGGGCGGTTTTTTTATGGGAGAAATTATGAAACACCTGATGTTTAGCGTGTTTGTACTGTTAATGCTTAGTGCTTGTGACGATAAGCCTGAGCCAGAACAGACAGAAATGCAGCAAACACCTGAAGTAACACTTCAGCAGCAGTTAGACAGCTATAAAGGGTTGGCTTGGCAAGTTGTAGAAGCACTACAAAACCAATCAACTGCTCAGCAATTACAAGAGCTGACACTTAAGCTAATTACTTCATCAACAGGTTTGTTTTTGAATCTAAAAGCACAGCTGCCAGAGTGTGAGGCAAGCTTGCAAGCGATGGCAGACGCTACAGAGTTTCAGCAACAACAAAGTGATGATACAGAGGCGTTGAAGAATGTAATAACAATTAATGTAGAGCCTGAACTACCTGAGTTTGCTGCGCCAAGCTGTTATCACGCACAAAAGTTATTACTTAATCCGCTCGCAGTTTATAAATTTGCGCAACAAGCTGATCTAGCACAGAGTGATTACCAAAAGGCTAAATTAAAAATGACTGATAACTTTGCCCGCATTAAGCAGCTTGAGCTGATCACCGCTATTGAGTAATCTGCACTCGTCATAGCCTTGCCATAAAATTGTCATACAAGGTTGATAATTTACCCACCTATTTGTATTACTAACGCTAGGTGTAAGGTGAACGCACAACTACAGCAGATCTTAGATAACAGTGCAATTGAGACCTTGTTTCAACCTATCTTTGATATTTCTAATCAACATATTTTGGGTTATGAGGCATTAAGCCGCGGCCCGAAAGGGTCTGAGTTAGAAATGCCGAGTGCATTATTCAGTGCAGCTATTGCTTGTCATAAGATATCTGAATTAGAGCTACTTTGCCGCAGTAGAGCAATTGAGAACTTTGTTAAGCTCAATCTAGAAGGCAAACTATTTTTAAATGTAAGTCCTAAAACCTTACTTGACCCTTGCCATCCTAAAGGTGAAACATTACACCTAGTTGAACACTTTGGCCTTGCAACTAACCGGGTAGTAATTGAAGTTACAGAACAAGAAAAAGTCGATGATGGCTTTTTATTGTTAAAGACCATTGCCCATTATCGTGAGTTAGGTTTTTCGATTGCCATTGATGACTTAGGGGCTGGCTATTCGGGCTTAAAGCAGTGGTCTGAGCTATGTCCTGAGTTTGTAAAAATAGACCGCTACTTTATCGACCACTGTGACCAGAGTGTGGTTAAAAAAGAGTTTTTAAAGTCAATTATTGAGCTTGCAAAAGCCACCAATACGCAAGTTATCGCAGAGGGAATAGAGCGGGCAGAGGAGCTTCGTTTACTCGAAAGTTTAGGCGTACAACACGCACAAGGCTTTTTACTCGAAAGGCCGAGCTTACAGCCAAGTTACGAAATAAATATCCACTGCTTAAAGCACTTAGAGTCATCAGACAATAGCAATACTTTTGAACAATCTATGGCAATTGGCTGGTTGGCAGTCGAGCACGCCAGCATAGAAGCAACAACCCGCTGTAAAGATGCCCACAGTATCTTTGAGCAAGATAAAACGCTAACTAGTCTTGCAGTATTAGAGCACAATATTCCTGTTGGTTTATTACACCGAGATCAACTCACTGAAGTGTTTGCCGCTCCCTATGGCCATGCACTTTATGATAAGCAGCCAGTTACTTCTTTAATGGATAAACAGCCGTTAATCGTTGACGAAAACGAGTTACTCGATACGGTGAGTCAGCAAATTACTGAGTTTGAGTTTGATATTCGACGCCATATTGTTATCACCCGAAGTGGTGAATACTTAGGGTTGGCGCCTTTGCGTAATATCTTAAAACACATTACCGAAGAAAAAATCCGCCATGCACAACATGCCAACCCGCTTACTATGCTGCCGGGTAATGTCGCAATTAACGAAGCAATTGAGCTGAGGCTTCGTAATAATTATCCGTTCTCACTCGCATACGTAGATTTAAACCACTTTAAACAATTCAATGACCTGTACGGTTATGCCAGTGGTGACAGCGTTATAAAATTACTTGCAGAAGTCATCGTAGAGGCCTGTAGTACTAGCAAAGGGTTTGTCGGGCACATTGGCGGTGATGACTTTATGGTGGTGTTCGATAAAAATGATGCAGAGCAAGTTTGCCATGACATCATTAGTAAGTTTGAGCTGCAGTCTCGCGCCTTTTTCACCCCAGAACATATTGAGCAAGGGGGTTATTGGGCAAGCAATCGAGAAGGTAAAAAGCAGTTTGTGCCGCTACTTACATTATCAATCGGTTTAGTTAAGCCTGATTTAGAGTTATGTATTAACAGCCACCAAGTTGCAGCGCTGGCAACTGATGCGAAAAAAGAGGCCAAGCGTTATCAGAGTAGTCATTTGTTTGTATGTAAACGTAGCCGACCAGCCCCCGCAGTGGTGCGTTTAAGCAGCCAAAAAGATGAAGCATTCCCTATTAGTTCATGAAGAAATTTTAAGTTCGCTTAATTTTACTTGTGTCCCTGTTTAACTGGGTGTAGCTTAAAAAAAAACATAAACAAAAATAACAATGAAGCGACTATGTAGTGCAATCCTAGTATTGCTAAGCCTAGGATACAGCCTTACCACAGAAGCTAACAATGTGGTCAATTTAGCGATTGAACAACGCCCACTGTATAAACGCGATTATTATCTTCATGAACTGCTGGCAGCAGCTTTACGCGCCAGTAATTATCAAGCAGAAATCAACGAGGTTCTGGTTCACCCTCATCAACAGCGTACCTTGCTGATGCTCGATGAAAAGCAGGCCGATGTGTTTTGGAGTATGACAAGCCCCGAGCGAGAACACCTTGCAATAGCAGTTAAAGTACCTTTGTTTAAAGGCTACATTGGTAAACGCGCATTACTAACTAAGCGAGCGTTTTTACCGCGTTTTAAAGATTTAAAAACGAAACAAGATTTAGCGCAGTTTAGTGCCATTCAAGGCCATGATTGGCCCGATACTAAAATCCTTGCGCAAAATGGTTTAACAGTTAGGCCGCTGGCAAATTATCAGGCAATGTTTAGCTTAGTGATTAGGGGAAGGGTTGATTATTTTCCGCGTTCCTTCATTGAAGTCATTTCTGAAATGGAACAAATCAAAAGTGACGAGTTAGTTATATTACCTAACCTTTATATTAGTTATCCAACAGCATTTTACTTTTTTGTCAGTAACCACAAGCCTGAATTGGCCGAAGCCCTGTTAAAAGGACTTAAGGTGATGAAAAGCACGGGCGAGTTTGAGCAGTTATTTGCCAGTTACTTTGCTGAAGACTTGGCTAAGTTGCCATTTAAAGAAGGTGAAGTCATAGAGATAAAACTCGACAATGATTATTTTCAGCCACAAAAAAAGGAGCGGTAGCTCCTTTTTTGCATTTTTACATTACAACCCGCTATTAGCGAAGTAGTGACTCAGTTAACACTGGGCGAATTTCACGAATGATCGCTTGAGTTAACTTAGGTGCACCACAGATGATGTTGCCGCTTTGGTTGTAGTTAATACCACCTGCGAAATCAACAACCATACCGCCCGCTTCTTTAACTAAAAGCTCGCCTGCTGCTGTGTCCCATGGCTTAAGGCCAATTTCAAAGAAACCATCAACACGACCTGCAGCAACATATGCCATATCTAATGCCGCAGAACCTGCACGGCGGATATCAGCAGTGTGCACGAAAAGTGCTTTAAACGCTTCAGAGTATGCGTCTAGGTGGTGCTTTTGTTTGAATGGGAAACCAGTTGCAAGTACAGAACCTGCTAACTCGTTAGTTTTAGTTACGCGTAAACGCTTGCTGTTAAGCTGTGCGCCTTGACCACGAGAAGCAGTGAATAATTCACCACGGATTGGATCATAGATAACAGCTTGGTCTAAACGACCTTTAACTTTAAGTGCAATAGATACTGCGAAATGAGGGATACCCTTGATGAAGTTAGTTGTGCCATCAAGAGGGTCTACAATCCATTGGTAATCTGCATCTTTACCTTTATGCTCACCAAGCTCTTCACCTACGATAGTGTGATCAGGGTAAGATTTTAAAATGGTATCACGAATTGCGGCTTCAGCTTCTTTGTCGATGTTAGTCACTAAGTCGTTAGTGCCTTTTTGTTGTACATCAACTTTTGATAAATCTTCACTTGCGCGAAGTAAAATTTTGCCTGCGTTACGCGCAGCGCGAACCGCAATGTTTAACATTGGATGCATAGCATTACCTTTGGGTTGTAAAAGAACGAATATATTTAAGCCGGCGTATTCTAGCGATTTCTAGCGTAAAGTAAACAATAAACTCGAATAAATTAGTTTGTTTTTTGTACAGTTCTGATTTTGTTGTTGATTTAATTTCAGAAGAAGGGGTTAGTGGTCAGAAGAAGTGGTTAGTCGTCAGAAGTTAGATATCGTTGAGCCGTCAGCCGTCAGCCGTCAGCCGTCAGCCGTCAGCCGTCAGCCGTCAGCCGTCAGCCGTCAGCCTTCAGTTTGAAATTTGCATTCTGAAAAATTCGTGCCTATATAAAGTTTTTATACTTAAAAGGATGCAAGTATGAATTTTGAAAAATTAGAGGTATGGAAGCGTTCAGCAAGATTAAGTGCTGAAATCTACAAAGAAACGACTGATCTAAATGATTTTGGCTTTCGCAATCAGCTCACACGTTCTGGTTTATCAATACCGAGTAACATCGCAGAAGGTATGGCTAGAATCAGCAATAAAGAACGGGTGCGTTTTTTAGATATATCAAGATCGTCAATAGCAGAAACACGAACGCAAATTTATATCGGAATTGAGATTAAATACATTGATGCTGCCATAGGTAGAGCTTGGGTGAGTGAAACGGAAGAGCTATCAAAAATGTTGACATCTCTTATTCATAAGATCGAAGCTGATAGCTGATAGCTGATAGCTGATAGCTGATAGCTGATAGCTGATAGCTGATAGCTGATAGCTGATAGCTGATAGCTGATAGCTGATAGCTGATACCCAATAGCTATGCTATAATCCCCGCAATTTTTGACTTTCAGTAAGTAACAACGCAATGACACTTGATGATATTCGTATCGTATTAGTTAACACATCACATTCTGGTAATATTGGCTCAGCGGCACGTGCTATGAAAACGATGGGCTTATCAAATTTATATCTTGTTGATCCTGCTTGTGAAATTGACAGTCATGCGAGTGCGCTTGCAGCCGGTGCAACTGATGTTTTAGGTAAAACAGTGGTTGTTGATACACTGGCAGATGCGATTGCTGATTGTGGCTTAACAATTGGTACCAGCGCACGCTCACGTACTTTATCTTGGCCTATGGTTGAGCCGCGTGAATGTGGTGAAAAGTTAGTGGCTGAGGCTGAACATGGCCCTGTTGCACTCGTGTTTGGTCGTGAAAATAGTGGTTTAACGAACGAAGAACTACAACAATGTAACTACCACGTATGTATTCCTGCCAACCCTGAATACAGCTCACTAAATCTAGCAATGGCCGTGCAAACACTGTGTTACGAAACACGTATGGCATATTTAAATAAACAGCCAAAAGTACAAGAAGAAGACGAAGCAACCTACCCAAATGCGAAGCAAACTGAGCTGTTCTACGAGCATTTAGAGCAAACGCTAAACGACACAGGTTTTATCATCAAGCAACACCCTGGCATGGTGATGACTAAACTACGTCGCTTATTTAACCGCGCGCGTCCAGAAGAAGCTGAGATGAACATCTTACGCGGTATTCTTACCTCTATTAATAAGTCTATTAAATAAGTTTAGGTTATAAGCTTTATTCATCATAATACTTGACTAAATTACTCAGGTAATTAAAATGTACTCAATACTTGACCAAAAAGGTCAGGTATTGATGCTGAGCTTATAGCTTATAGCTTATAGCTTATAGCTTATAGCTTATAGCTTATAGCTTATAGCTTATAGCTTATAGCTTATAGCTTATAGCTTATAGCTTATAGCTTATAGCTTATAGCTTATAGCTTATATAATACTTGACTATTTTGGTCTGGTAATTAAAATTTGCACACCTTAGCGTGCAGTAACATCGGGGGCTCCATGAAGTTAACATCAAAAGGCAGATACGCAGTAACCGCCATGTTGGATGTTGCACTACATACAAATGTGGGTGCAGTGCCTCTTGCCGATATTTCTGAACGCCAAGAGATTTCGTTATCTTACCTTGAACAATTATTCGCCCGTTTACGTAAAAACGGCCTTGTGACCTCTGTGCGTGGCCCAGGTGGCGGATATTTACTAGGTCGAGAAGCGAACGAAATTTCTGTCGGCGATGTGATTAACGCCGTTGATGAGTCTGTTGATGCAACACGTTGCCACAATGCAACGGGTGGCTGCCAAAGCGGCATGCGTTGTTTGACTCATACCTTATGGTCGGACTTAAGCGCACGTATCGAAGAGTTTTTAAATAGTATTACCCTTGCTGAATTGGTGGAAAAGTCTGATGTGAAAGAAGTCGCATCGCGCCAAGATAACAGCATCAACAATGCAATTAAGCAACTGGAAAACATTCAAGTAAGCTGTCAACTGTAGCTTGACGAAAGCGGAGAGAGAAATGAAGTTACCGATTTATTTAGATTACGCAGCAACCACGCCTGTTGATGAACGTGTGGCAAAAGAAATGATGCAATGCCTGACTATGGACGGTAATTTTGGTAACCCTGCATCACGCTCACATCGTTTTGGTTGGCAAGCAGAAGAAGCGGTTGATCAAGCGCGTACAGATATTGCAGATCTGATCAACGCTGACCCGCGTGAAATTGTTTTCACTTCAGGTGCTACAGAATCAAACAACCTAGCAATTAAAGGTGCTGCGCAGTTCTATAAAAAGAAAGGCAAGCACGTTATCACTGTTAAAACAGAGCACAAAGCAGTGCTTGATACGTGTCGTGAACTAGAGCGTCAAGGTTTCGAAGTAACCTATATGGACGTTGAAGAAAACGGTTTACTTGACCTTAAAAAGCTTGAAGCTGCAATGCGTGACGACACAGTACTTGTGAGCGTAATGCACGTAAATAACGAGCTAGGTGTTATCCAAGATATCGCGACAATCGGCGAAATGTGCCGTGAGCGCAAAATTATGTTCCACGTAGATGCTGCACAAAGCGCAGGTAAAGTACTTATCGACGTGCAACAGTTAAAAGTAGATTTCATGTCGTTCTCTGGCCACAAAGTATATGGCCCGAAAGGTGTAGGCGCACTTTATGTTCGTCGTAAGCCACGTGCACGTTTAGAAGCACAAATGCACGGTGGTGGTCATGAGCGTGGTATGCGTTCAGGCACACTAGCTACTCACCAATTAGTTGGTATGGGTGCGGCATTTAGAATCGCTAAAGAAGATTTCGAAAAAGACCATGCACACATCAGCGCACTTCGTAAGCGTCTGATTGATGGCATCATGGCTGATATGGACGAAGTTTACTTCAATGGTGAACCAAGTCACTCAGTTCCAGGTATTGTAAATATCAGCTTCAACTTTGTTGAAGGTGAGTCGTTATTAATGGCTGTTAAAGACATTGCTGTTTCATCAGGTTCAGCCTGTACCTCAGCAAGCTTAGAGCCTTCTTATGTACTACGTGCATTAGGCCGTAATGACGAGTTAGCACACAGCTCAATTCGTTTCAGCATTGGCCGCTTTACGACTGAAGAAGAGATTGATTACACCGTTGAACTAATCAAAAACTCGATCGGCCGTTTACGTGAGATGTCTCCTCTATGGGAAATGCATCAAGAAGGTATTGATTTAGATTCAGTTGAGTGGGCGCATCACTAATCAGTGATCGCCGCCGCTAGCAGGTAGTGAGGATAGTATTATGGCTTATAGTGATAAAGTAATCGATCATGTTGAAAATCCACGTAACGTGGGTGCTTTAGACAAAAATGATCCGTCAGTTGCAACAGGTATGGTGGGTGCACCAGCATGTGGTGACGTAATGAAATTGCAAATCAAAGTATCACCAGAAGGTGTAATTGAAGACGCAAAATTCAAAACATATGGTTGTGGTAGCGCAATCGCTTCTTCTTCACTTGTAACTGAGTGGGTAAAAGGCAAAACATTAGATGAAGCTGCAACAATCAAAAACACTGATATCAGTGCTGAGCTTGAATTACCGCCAGTGAAGATTCACTGTTCAATTTTAGCAGAAGACGCGATTCAAGCAGCAATTGCTGACTACAAAAGCAAACAAGCGAAGTAAGAGATAAATTCATGGCAGTGACATTGACAGATGCGGCAGCAAACCGCGTAGAATCATTTTTAGCAAATCGCGGCAAAGGCATTGGCCTACGCGTTGGCATTAAAACGACGGGCTGTTCAGGTCTTGCTTATGTTCTTGAATTTGTTGATGAGTTAGCAGACGGCGACGAAATTTTTGAAAGCCGTGGTGTGAAAGTAATCGTTGATGCCAAAAGCTTAGTCTACATTGATGGTACTGAGCTTGATTACACCAAAGAAGGTTTGAACGAAGGGTTTAAGTTTAATAACCCGAACCAAGCCGATGAGTGTGGTTGCGGCGAAAGCTTCACCGTTTAAGCTTATAAAACTTTCTTTGCTTGAAGCCCTGCCTATGTAGGGCTTTGTTCTTTCCTGTTTACCGAGTTGGATTATGTAATGCGTTACTTTGAGTTATTTGCAATTCCAGTAGATTACAACATTGATTTAGCGACTATTAATAAACACTACCTTGAGCTGCAACGTGCAGTTCACCCAGATCGCCACGCAAGCTCTAGCAGCCGTGATAAATTACTTGCTGTGCAAAATGCAGCAGAAATCAATGATGCATTACAAACCTTAAAACACCCGGTAAAACGTGCTGAGTACATGCTCAGCGAGCTTGGTGTTGATATTCGCGCCGAGCAAC
Source organism: Pseudoalteromonas sp. NCCP-2140 (assembly GCF_023708065.1). Taxonomy (NCBI): domain Bacteria; kingdom Pseudomonadati; phylum Pseudomonadota; class Gammaproteobacteria; order Alteromonadales; family Pseudoalteromonadaceae; genus Pseudoalteromonas; species Pseudoalteromonas sp. NCCP-2140. Next base: position 51,606 of record NZ_BRCZ01000009.1, read on the forward strand.
AAACATTACAAGACCCGCTATTCTTAATGCAGCAAATGGAGCTGCGTGAAGAATTAGAAGAACTTGAAAATGCCGCAGATCCTGATGCAGCAATTGCCCAGTTTGAAGCGCAAATTAAACAGCTCGATAAACAATACAGCAGTGAATTAGCCGCTCAGCTGGCAAGTAATGATGAGCAACAATGGCAAGCTGCTGCTGATAATATTCGTAAATTGAAGTTTGTTTATAAGTTACGCGATGAACTAGAGCGTATTGAAGACAGTTTATTTGATGATTAATCGTTAGTTGTTACACAACAGCTATTTAAGAGTTTAAAAAGAGCATTATGGCATTATTGCAAATTGCTGAGCCGGGGCAGAGCGCGGCACCACATGAGCACAAATTAGCAGTCGGTATTGACCTTGGTACAACTAACTCGTTAGTTGCAACAGTGCAAAGCGGCGAAGCGCGTACACTGACTGATTTAGCAGGCAATGCGATGCTACCTTCGGTTGTTCAATATCAAGCAGATAGCATTGTGGTTGGTGAACGAGCGGCTGCAGCTGCAACTCAAGACCCTGCAAACACACTAATCTCGGTTAAGCGTTTTTTAGGTAAAACTCAGGCTGAAATCGAAAAAAGCTATGGTCAACTGCCGTATGAATTTTGTGAGCATGATGGCTCATTAGCAATCAGCACGGTTGCGGGTGCAATTAGCCCTGTAACTGCATCGAGTGAAATTTTAAAAGCATTAAAATTACGAGCAGAAGACAGCTTTGCAGGCCAAGACATCTTAGGTGCGGTTATTACTGTGCCAGCTTATTTTGATGATGCTCAGCGTCAAAGCACCAAAGATGCCGCAGAGCTTGCTGGTATCAAGGTTTTACGTTTATTAAACGAGCCAACGGCTGCGGCTGTAGCTTATGGCCTTGATTCAGGCCAAGAAGGTATTATCGCCGTATACGATTTAGGTGGCGGTACCTTCGATATTTCTATTTTACGTTTACACCAAGGTGTATTTGAAGTACTTGCGACTGGCGGTGACTCAAGCCTTGGTGGTGACGATTTTGACTCGCTACTAGTTGATTACTTCAAAAAACAAACGGGTGTGAGCGAGCTTTCTGCATCGGTATTGCGTTTATTCATCAATAAAGCAAAAGCCTGTAAAGAAGCACTAAGCCAATACCAAACTGTAAATGTTGGTTTAGAGTTTGATGGTCAAAGCCACAAAGTTGAAGTTACTCGCGAAACGTTTGATGAGCTTGCTCTTAGCCTGGTTAAGAAAACACTACGCTCTTGTCGCCGAGCGGTTAAAGATGCCGGTATCGAGAACGAAGAAGTACTACAAGTTGTAATGGTTGGCGGCTCGACTCGTATGCCAATTGTACGCTCTCAAGTTGCTGCATTTTTTGATAAAGAGCCACTGACTTCAATTGATCCAGATCGCGTAGTTGCACTCGGTGCGGCATTACAAGCAGACGTACTGGTTGGTAATAAGCCAGATTCAGACATGTTGCTATTAGACGTATTACCACTGTCGCTAGGTCTTGAAACCATGGGTGGCTTGGTTGAGAAAATCATTCCACGTAACACCACGATCCCTGTAGCACGTGCACAAGAGTTCACTACTTTCAAAGATGGTCAAACGGCAATGTCACTGCATGTATTACAAGGTGAGCGTGAGTTAGTTGACGATTGTCGTTCACTGGCTAAGTTCAGCTTAAAAGGTATTCCGGCCATGGCTGCTGGTGCTGCGCACATTCGTGTAACCTTTAAAGTAGATGCTGATGGCCTATTAAGTGTATCGGCAATGGAAAAATCAACCGGTGTGCAAGCTGAAATTCAGGTCAAACCATCATTTGGTTTATCGGACGACCAAGTTGCAAACATGCTAAAAGAATCAATGACTAATGCAAAAGACGATATGCAAGCGCGTATGCTGAAAGAACAGCAAGTTGAAGCGTTACGTGTTGTTGAAGCGCTTGAAGCATCACTGGCAACCGACAGTGCATTACTTGATGAACAAGAATTAGGTGCGTTAAAAGCAGAAATTGCTAAACTTGTTGCCGTACGCGAAAGTGCAACAACACCTGCAGAAATTAAAGCAGCGATTGAAGCTGTAGACAATGCAAGTAGCGAATTTGCTGCTCGCAGAATGGATGCATCAATCAAAAAAGCGCTGCAAGGGCAGTCAGTAGACGAAGTTTAACGAGGTAAGGTATGCCACAAATTATTTTTCTTCCACACGAAGAGTTATGCCCAGAAGGCGCTGCTATTGAAGCTCCTACAGGTGAAACGGTATTAGATGTTGCACTAAAAAATGGTATTAGCATTCCACATGCTTGTGAAAAATCATGTGCGTGTACTACATGCCACTTAATCATTCGTGAAGGCTTCGACTCGTTAGATGAGAGTGATGAGCTTGAAGACGATATGCTAGATAAAGCATGGGGTCTTGAGCCAGAGTCACGCCTTGGTTGCCAAGCGGTGATCAAAGATGAAGATTTAGTGGTTGAAATTCCAAAGTATAATCTCAATATCGTTAATGAAGAGCATTAATTTTTAACGGCTTTGATTTCGTAAAAACCGCTGTAGTTGCTTGGTCTCTACAGCGGTTTTTTGTTTTTGGAGCTGATAGCTGATTTTGGAGGTTCTATGTCTGATTTGGTTTTTTCTGATTCGTTTATCGACGGTGACTATTATTCTACGAGCCAGCGTTTTAGTGTAGATAACCCCGCAACCGCAGAGGCGATCACCCATGTCTCTGATATTGATGAAGCAGGGGTTGAGCTGGCTATAAAAAGTGCTGACGAGGCATTTAGCAAACTAAAGCAAACAACTGCAACCGAACGTAGTGAAACGCTGCGCCGATGGTATGAGTTGGTTATTGAGCACAAGCAACAGCTTGCTGAGTTAATGACTAAAGAGCAGGGTAAGCCTTTAAAAGAAGCCTTGGGCGAAGTGGAATACGGTGCAGGCTTTATTAAATGGTTTAGTGAAGAAGCAAAGCGTAGTTATGGCGACACAATTCCTGCTACCGACAGCAAGCATCGTTTAACAACGATAAAGCAGCCAATCGGTGTAGTGGCTGGTATTACACCTTGGAATTTCCCGATTGCCATGATCACCCGTAAAGTGGCACCCGCTTATGCCGCGGGTTGTAGTTTTGTGATTAAACCTTCGGAGCATACGCCATTGTGCGCTATTGCCTTAGCCTATCTTGCTGATAAAGCCGGATTTGTAAAAGGTGCGCTGAACGTGGTGGTCTCTGAAAACGCAAAAATGGTGGGTGAGATCATGACCGAGTCGGAGCGTGTTCGTAAGTTCACATTCACTGGCTCAACCGGTGTAGGTAAGCAGTTACTATCGCAGTGTGCCTCAACAATTAAACAAACGTCAATGGAGCTTGGCGGCAATGCCCCGTTCATTATCTTTGATAATGCCGATTTAGATGAGGCTGTTGCTGGCCTTATGGGGGCTAAATTTAGAAACGCAGGACAAACCTGTGTTGCCGCTAACCGAATTTTTGTTCAGCGCTCAGTGCTTGAAACTGTGCTTGAGAAACTCACAGACAAAGTAGCTGAGTTAAAGGTAGGTAATGGTCTAGATGACGGGGTAGATATCGGCCCATTAATTTACCCTAAAGCAAAAGAGAAAGTTCAAACGCTTGTGCAAGATGCGGTTGATAAAGGGGCGTCGTTAATCGGTGACAACAGCGAGCTTGAAGGTAGCTTTCAAGCACCATTAATTTTAACCGATGTGACCCCAGAGATGGATATCTATCATGATGAAGTGTTTGGCCCTGTAGTCAGCATAATCGCCTTTGATGATGAACAAGAAGTACTTCAACTTGCGAACGACGTACCTTACGGTTTAGCTGCGTACTTTTATAGTGAAAACATCAAGCAAGTTTATCGCGTAAGCGAAGCACTTGAATACGGCATGATAGGTATTAACGAAGGTCTTATCTCAAACCCCGTAGCGCCATTTGGCGGCGTTAAACAGTCAGGCTTAGGCCGAGAAGGCGGCCACCAAGGGTTAGATGAGTACCTAGAAGAGAAGTATCTGTGTGTTAAGGTTTGAGCGATAACTGCGCGCGAAAAAAATTTCACGCCTACAATACCTTGCACCTCGTGGGAACGGCTTTAGCCGTGAATAGGTCAAATCTGTTCGGCGTTAAAACGCCTCCTACTTTGTAGGCGTCACGCTTGCTTGGCGCGTCTTATATTCAACACTCTTTCGATGGACTAACGCCTTACCAACAAACAACACAGTTCGCCTTCAAACTTGCCAGCTTATGACCAAAAGCTATCAACTCCTCGCCTTTATTTTCATAAAATGATAGCGCTGTCATTTTAGTTTTTATATGATAGGAACGAATTATTAACAAAAATGAAAAATAGTACGCAGAAATACCGTACACTCAGGGCTTAAACGAGGAGAAAGTAATGGATTTTAAGAAGTCACTATTCGCGGTAATGCTAGCGACTGCGCCTTTAATGGCTAGTGCAGCATTAACTCAATCGCAAGTTGATCAGTTTGCGAAAGGTACCGAACTGCTGTTTTCGGTAGAAGATAACTTTCGTAATAAAGATGCGGGCTTTTTAGGAAAAATTACCCTCAACAATGGCTCTGATGTGGCGTTACCTGCAGGCGAGAGCGACTGGCAGCTTTATATTCACTCTGTTCGTAAAATCTCAACCGAGCATGTTGTGGGCCTAAACATTGAACACGTTAATGGTGACCTTCATCGCATCGTACCAACGAGCTCGTTTAAAGGTTTAGGTGCAGGTGAAAGTTTAGCGTTGCCGTTTGATGCGCAAGTATGGATTGTAGCTTACAGTGACTTTATGTCTCGGGCATTTTTTGTTTCAGGTAAGAATAAACCAGCCGTATTTGCCAACACCGACACTGAAGACTTTAAACAGTTTGTGACGCCATTTACCCGTGAAAATCAGTTACGCCGTTACAATGAGCCAAAAGATTTATCGGTTTTAGCAACGGCAAAAGTACGTTTCGAGCGTAATAGCGCTGATAAGGTGTCGGTTAGTAAAGAGGATGCTTTAAAGCGTATTATCCCTAAGCCTCGTAAAGTTGATTTTAACCGCGGCAGCGCAACGTTAAACAATAATTGGCAAATCAGTTATCAAGGTCAGCTTAAGCACGAAGTTATGGTGTTTATGCAAGACTTGCAAGATGACTATGGCATTAGCCTTAAAGCACAGCCTGATCATATCAATGTTGGCAAAGACAAAGTAATTCGCTTAAAAGTTGACCCTAAACTCAATAATGCAAAAGCAGAAAGCTACACCCTAGAGATTGATGATGAAGTGATCAATATCGTAGGTAGCGATAACGCAGGTGTGTTTTATGCGATGCAAAGCTTATTGAACCTCATTCCTGCAAATAGCCAAGGCAGTGCCAGCTTACCGCAGTTAGAACTTGAAGACTCACCGCGTTATGGTTGGCGTGGTATGCATTACGATAATGGTCGTAACTATCATGGCAAAGAGGCAATGTTCAAGCTGGTTGAGCAAATGGCTCGCTATAAAATGAATAAGCTACACTGGCACTTTTCAGAAGATGAAGGTTGGCGACTTGAGATACCAGGCCTACCAGAGCTTACCGACGTTGGTGGCTATCGCTGCTTTGATTTAGAAGAGCGCGAGTGCTTATTAACTCAGCTTGGCACTGGACCGTTTAAATCAGGCTCAGGTAATGGTTATCTGAAACGTGATGAGTTTGTTGAGCTATTAAAGTTTGCGAAAGACCGCCACATTCAAATCATCCCAGAAGTTGAAGGGCCAGGCCATGCGCGTGCCTCAATCAAAGCGATGGAAGCGCGTTATCACAACATGTTAGAAGAAGCTGAGAAAGCCGCTAAAAACAACATTAAAACGCGCTCTGCAAACAAAGAAATTCAACACATAGATATGGGGCCAGCAACGCAATATTTGCTTACTGATCCCAAAGATACCTCTGTATACATGACCGTACAAAACTACAAAGATAACTCAATGAATGTGTGTATGGACTCTACCTACGCATTTTTAGATAAAGTAACTTATGAACTTCAGCAGATGTACCGCGAAGCAGGTGTGCAGTTAAAGAACCTGCATATTGGTGGTGATGAAGTCGGTGCTGGTTCGTGGATAGGCTCGCCAATCTGTCAGGCGTTATTTGCCGATCCAAATAACGGTGTAGCTGGCCCGGCTGATTTAAAACCTTATTTCACACAACGTGTGGCAACCTTACTTGAAAAACGCGGTATTTCTCCGGGGATTTGGGAAGATGGCATCATGTACGACCGTGAAAATTCGTTTAAACGTGATGAGTTCCCTAACAAAACCTTTACCGTTAATACTTGGGATAACATTTGGGAATGGGGCGTTGCCGATAGAGCATACCGCCTAGCAAATGCTGGTTATCAAGTGGTGTTATCACACGGTACGCATTTGTACTTTGACCACCCATACGAAGCAAGCCCTGAAGAGCGTGGTTATTACTGGGCCACTCGTTACACAGATACTAAAAAAGCCTTTAATTACATGCCAGATGACGTGTATGCCAATGCTGATTACACCCGCACTCGTGAGCCAATTGTTAATTTAGAAGCGTTGGTGGGTCGCCCATTACCTAAACTTGAAAAGCCTGAAAATATTCTAGGTATGCAAGGTCAGGTATGGTCAGAAACAATCCGTACTGAAGAGCAAGTATTAGCAATGATCTTCCCGCGTATCCTGTCAGTGGCAGAGCGCGCATGGCATAAAGCCGATTGGGAAGGCGAAAACGTCGATAGTAAAAAACAAGCAAAAGACTGGGCTGAGTTCTCAAGTGCTGTAGGCTTAAAAGAGCTTGATAAGTTAGCTAAAGATGGCATTAATCTGCATTTACCAGTACCAGGCGGTGTGATTGAAGATGGTAAGTTGTATGCCAACAGCGCATTTGCTTATTTGAGCATTGAATACAGCCTAGACAACGGCCAAAGCTGGCAAACTTACGTTGAGCCTGTAAAAGTTGATAGTAATGCAAAAGTTGCGCTACGCACCCGTTTAAATGCAAAACAAACCAGCCGCGTGACCGTTGTTGGTGAGTAATATTTCTGCGATAAATAAATATGATGCCTACAGCAAAGCGTAGGCGTCATATTTTGTTTTAAGCCACTTATATTCACAAAGAGGATAAGAGAGCGCTACGCTTACAGAAAAAAGAGCACTATTATTACTTCCTCATTCACTTCTCTTTGTGCAAAGACATATTGAACCACAGAGAACACAGAGGCGCTGCGCGCTACACAGAGAAACCAAGTGTTCATAAAAGGAATTATTATTATTTCTTCATCCACATCTCTTTGTGCAAAAAATATTGAACCACAGAGTACACGGAGGCGCTGCGGGCTACACAGAGAAGACCAAATTATCACAAAGAGGATAAGAGAGAGCGCTACGCTTAAAGGAAGTAATATCGTGGTTTCCTCATTCTCTTCTCATTCTCTTCTCATTCACTTCTCTTTGTGCAAAATAAATTGAACCACAGAGAACACAGAGGCGCTGCGCGCTACACAGAGAAACCAAGTGATCATAAAAAGCATTACTACTACTTCCTCATTTACTCCTCTTTGTGCAAAAGAAATATTGAACCACAGAGAACACAGAGGCGCTGCGCGCTACACAGAGAAAACCAAATTATCACAAAGAGATTATGAGACGCTTCGCTTAAGAGATAAATATTCCTTTGGTTTACTCATTTTCTTCTCATTCAATTCTCTTTGTGCAAAATAAATTGAACCACAGAGAGCACAGAGGCGCTGCGCGCTACACAGAGAAAACCAAATGATCACAAAGAGGGTGAGAGGGCGCTTTGCTTAAGAGAAAATAATGTTTTGGTTTCCTCATTTTCTTCTCATTCACTTCTCTTTGTGCAAAAGAAATATTGAACCACAGAGAACACAGAGAACACAGAGGCGCTGCGCGCTACACAAAGAAAACCAAATGATCACAAAGAGGGTAAGAGAGCGCTTCGCTTAGAGGAAAACAAAAAACATTATTGGTATTTCCTCATTCTTTTCTCATTTACTTCTCTTTGTAAGTACATTTTCGCGCGAAATAAATTTCACGCCTACGGTATCGATTATCACTTCAGTTACGTATCCGCACATTCGGCTCAAAACTGACAGCTGAAAGCTGACGGCTCTTAGAAACCACTTAAAAGAAATATGTCAGCGCTGTCATTTTTGTTGCGATAGTGTTATAAATATTTAATATCTCTTTTATATAATCATCTGAATCAGCAGCGCTGTAGAGTCGAACTGTGCTGTTATGGGAAATGTTATGTCTGAAATGAATAAACAAAGCAGTGTTGTGCCCATGGCGATTGTCGCCACGCTGTTTTTTATACTGGGTTTTGCTACATGGTTAAATGGTTCACTGATGCCATTTTTACAGCAAATTTTGCAGCTTTCACCTTTTCAGGCATCGCTGATTATTTTCTCGTTTTATATCGCCGTGACTTTTACGGCCCTACCGTCGGCGATGATCATCAGAAAGGTAGGTTATAAAAACGGTATGGCGCTGGGTATGGCGACCATGATGGTGGCAGGTTTACTGTTTATTCCTGCTGCAAAAACGCAAATTTTTGCACTTTTTTTATTCGCTCAACTTGTTATGGGAGCTGGGCAAACGTTATTACAAACAGCGGTTAACCCATACGTAGTAAGAATCGGCCCAGAAGAATCAGCCGCGGCTCGCGTTAGTATTATGGGTATATTGAATAAAGGTGCAGGTGTTGTTGCGCCGATTGTGTTTACCGCACTGATACTCAGCGATTTTGAAGGCTTTGTAGGTAAAGAGCTTAGCCAAACTGATATTGATGCAATGGCCAATGGATTAATATTACCGTATTTAGGGATGGCTATTTTTATTGGTATACTCGGCTTTGCGGTTACTAAAATGCCATTACCAGAGTTAATTGATGACGATGTTGATGAACAAAAACCGGGGCAGGTAAAAGAAGCGCTCAGTCATCCGAGCCTTGCCTTAGGGATTGTGGCACTTTTTGTTTATGTAGCTGTTGAAGTTATCGCAGGTGATACTATTGGCAGTTTTGCGCTGTCTTTAGGTGTTGAAAAATACAGTGTTATGACGTCATACACCATGGGTTGTATGGTGCTAGGTTACTTTTTAGGGATTTTACTTATCCCAAGAGTGTTATCGCAGCAAACAGCGCTAACTATTTCAGCGGTATTGGGTTGCGTGTTAACTCTAGCGATTGTTACAGGTAGCAATGAAACTGTATTTATATCAACATTGTTTGGCCTAAAATCGGTACTACCTGATACCTTATTGCTCATTGCTGTGCTAGGCTTTGCAAATGCGATTGTTTGGCCTGCAGTTTGGCCGTTAGCATTATCTGGTTTAGGCAAGCTAACTAGCGTAGGCTCTGGTCTGCTCGTCATGGGTATAGCCGGTGGAGCGTTTGGTCCGTTATTTTGGGGCTTAGCAAGTGGCGGCGTAAAAAGCGCAGAAGCACAACAAATGGCTTATATTGTGATGTTGCCTTGTTATTTATTCATACTTTTCTATGCTGTTAAAGGCCACAAGATGAAAAGTTGGAAGTAATTATGAGTTTGAGGTTGGGTGTAAAGCGCACCGCCTTGGACTTTGAAAAGCATTTCTAGTAAATAGAAATAATCCCGTGTGTAATGCCACCGAAAGGTGGCATTTTTTTGTTTGAAATTTAAGGTTCTCGTTACACAGAGTAAACCACTTTATTCACAAATAGGATAAGAGAGCGCCTCGCTTAAGAGAAAGTAATATTGTGGTTTCCTCATTATCTTTTCATTCATTTCTCTTTGTGCAAAAGAAATACTGAACCACAGAGAATACAGAGGCGCTGCGCGCTACATAGAGAAAATCAAATTATCACAAAGAGGATAAGAGGGCGCTTCGCTTAAGAGATAGATATTCCTTTGTTTTCCTCATTCTTTTCTCATTCACTTCTCTTTGTGCAAAAGAAATATTGAACCACAGAGAATACAGAGGCGCTGCGCGCTACATAGAGAAATCGAATTATCACAAAGAGATTATGAGGCGCTTCGCTTAAGAGATAGATATTCCTTTGTTTTCCTCATTCTCTTCTCATTCACTTCTCTTTGTGCAAAAAATTATTGAACCACAAACAACACAGTTCGGCTCAAAACTGACAGCTGAAAGCTGACGGCTTTTTGAATTGAAAACAGGTGTTAAAGAAAAATCTTGAAATTCAAAATAAAAAATATAGGGATTTATTAAGGGGGGAAGTGGGGCGACTGATGGGGCTTGAACCCACGACAACCGGAATCACAATCCTAGTTGCCGCTTTATGCCTTCAAACTTGGGTTAGATTATTTCGAAATTATCAGAGTTAAGTTTTGCTATGTTCTGGTCACGCTGTATCGATGTAGCTAGTTTGTGATTTTTCATATTGATGGCATTTAAGCTATTACCAATACATCTTTTAGCATCATTATACCCCTGTCTTATCCATTTATTAATATGACCACGTTTGAATGCGAGCATATCTTCCATAGATTCAGAAATGAACTCCTTAGGGCGGACTTCAATAATCGTAGTATCAGGGTAATCATGTCTGTTGAACGAGCTTGCATCATCTAGCAATGAAACTATTACGTGGTTACACCCACTATCAACCAACGGTTTAATAGGTGTATTTCCTTGTTGGTTAAATGTCCCCCCTATGCCACCATCCCGGTACTTTTTGCCATTAATAGCTTTAGCTTTGAATAATAATGGTAAGGCAGCTGAAGCGATTATAGCTTCATGAATGTTTTTATTTGGAAGTGACTGTAAATGCCAAAACTCAGAAGCTTTATTTTCAAAACCAAGGTAGTTGGCTTTAAAATAATCAACTATGTCTTTGCCTGCCCCTTCACTTTCATATACACCAACATACATTGGAAGCCCATCTTGCAATCTCTCTATTGGACTAAACCTGTCTAATAAGTCAATGATTGGTTCTGATTGGTAAAGGTTGCCTTCTTCATTCTCTAGATGCTCTTTGTATTTATCGCTATTTTTGTATTCATCTGAAAGTAGTGCTCGCAGATCTTTAATGAAATCTACACCTCCTTTAGCTATCTGATATGCTTTAAATAACGGTGTAACTTTAGCCATAGGTAAAAGGCTTAAAAAAACAGATGCGGTAGATATCATTTTACCTTTGTCTACCTGTAAAGGACTATTTTCGCCAAGCTCTAACCAAATTTTATTAAGGCACTTAGCTGACGCAGTAATATCCTGTTGAGCACTTACAACAGCAGCATTTAGAGCACCGATACTGGTTCCCGAAACTTCATCTGGTTGAATGCCAACTTCAGATAAATACTTAAGAATACCCACTTGATAAGCACCTTTGGCACCACCTCCTGAAAGCACCAAGCCTAATTTATCTTCCATATTAGGCATTCCTTAGATAAATATTTTCATTTGTGAGCCTTTCAGACCAACGGTTTACTCTGATATTTTTAGGAAATAAAGTTAGTACTTGAGCTTCTTTTCTCTCGATTGTGGCTTCTGAGAGTTGATTAAGTAGCCAAGTATTTGGCTCTTTATTTTGAGTACTCCAATCACTTAGATAATTTATACATAAAAGATGTGACTTACCTATTTCATTTATATTCTTAGCAACGTTTTCCAATCTAAACCTAGCACTAGATGAATTAAACACTGTTGACGATATGCTTAATTCATTACATAACTGATTTTGAATTTCATGCTTTAAGTGCTCTAACATTTCATTCTTAATAGTTAAGTTTGAGTTACCATTATCAATATACAGTCCAAATTCGTTATTTTTTAATGTATCTAGAATCATAAAAACATTTGTATACACGTCTGAGGTATATCCTCCAGCTTGCCATTTCGCAATTGCTCTATCCAATTGCCTATCAGCTCGAGTTCTCAGGTCAATATCCCTTATATAGTCATAGAGTTTGCTATTTTTTTCTTCTACAGTATTTGCTAGTTGAATGACTGACTCTTTTAGTTCATTGTGTTTATCGTTCAACTTCATTACACCGGTTCTTGTTTCCAAAAGCTTGTCAGTCACTTTTGTAATCGCAAGGTTAACAGAAGCTAATTCGTAGTCATGATTTTGAAGCCATGTTGCGGTACTTTGTAGGCACTTTGCTAAATTATCATTGATAATGCTCTCACGTTGATTAGCTCTTCCACTGAACGAGTCTTTGAAACGATCCCACCTTGAGGTTCTGGTTTTTGACACTTTAATTTGGTCATCTATCACCTCTATACCATTAACTAAGTCAACAATCATTTTATCTGTTAAATGTGGAGGTGCGACTTCCAAATGTTGTTTGTCTAGTTTGAAGCCACAGCTATCTAATACATCAATTGAATTCACTATACTGACTTCTCTTGAGTTAGGTTTAAGTCTTCTTTCGTATCCAGAGTATCTTCTGCTATATATTGCAGCTCCTTTCCGAAGACGTTGAGCTTGGCAATTAATTCTTCTTGATTTTTTTGAGACTGTTCTTTAGCTCTCGCTCCCGCAAGTAATGTCTTACGATACTTTTCGAGATAGCGAGACACCTCTGTAATGTGTGCATCTATATCTGGCTTAACATTCTCTAATAGAAAACGATTAGCTGTGTCTGAGATTCCTTGCATAGCATTTGATATTGCTGCGTTTGAGCGCTGTTTAATATCGTTTACTTTCACAATGTAAACATCTACATCAACATAGTAAGTTTCTCTGCCCCAATCATCATTTAGCCAGTTAGTAAACTTTGAAAAATAGCTGTCTTTAACTCTTGTACGTCTGCGGGATTCACTTGTTTTATTTACGTCAGTAGAAATCGTTTCAGTATCGATATTTTTTATACTTGTCGATATTTTATTAAGGGACAGAGATAGTGTAAAACCAGAATCTTTAAGGTTTTTTTTTGCTTCATTTAAAACCTCTTCAAGTTCAGACGAGATGCTTTTATTTATTGCATTCTTTGCTTTAGTAATCGTTTTATTGAGATTTGTTGTTACCTCTTTATACGCATCTTGTTGAATGGTTTCTAAAGCTGAATTAATAAATTTTAACAGTTTTTTCATTTCAGCTTTTTGACTATTCTCGAATTTTATTTCACCTTTTTCTATTAATGATTCTAATTTGTCAGAAGGGGTACTGGTTGAGCGCCAACCGAGAAACTTTCTAAAAATTCGCAAGTCAATGATTTGCCCCCCTTCGTTAGACTCTATTTTTGCCTGTTTTTTTTTGGTAAGAAAAATATTGTTTTGAGTATTATCGAAAAGTAATTGAACTTTTTTGTCGGCTATCTGAATAGTAGCTTTAGCTAAGTCCAGAATGGCAGTATTCATTTCTTGCGTCTGTTTGACTATTAATGTTTGTGTTTGTTTTTGAACCGAGTCAATTTTTAGCTTGTCAGATTCAATATTTTTTATTGCTACTCTTAAAGAATCGATATTTGTGTTAATAGCTTCTTTATAGCCATTTATCCCTTCATTTAAACGGTTGTGAATGGTTTCCAGTTGAGTTAAAGCAGATTCAAGGCTCAAGGTTGCGGCATTATTTGCTGCTTCCATAACAACATTTTCAAGAGGCGCTTCAAAGCCTGCTCTTTTCCATATTCTTTTCGCCTTTTTTCTTACATCTTCAGCATCTTCAATGTCTTCTTCCCAATCCTCACCAAAGGCTATCTCTCCAAAGTCGGGAACCCAATCATCTTTCACATTTAAAGCGTTACTGCTGTCCAGTTCATTAATTGCTCTATTGGCAAGAAAAGCTCTTTGTGCTGACACTGGGAAAACATTAGAGGGTGGGACACTGCCATCCATTAATTGGTTACAAAAAAATGAAACGGTATCTTCTTGCGATACATCATTTTTTGTTTTTGCATCGAATTTATTCAGCATTACGAAAAAGCGTTCGCCTAATGAGCCTTGTACGGTTGATATCTCTTCTCTTACATCACCACCTGCCTCGCTATTCATTTGCGTATAATCCACAACTAACAGTACTGCTGATGCTTTTTGCAGTTGATCTTTGAATATTGCTTTTAATTTTTCGCTTTGCCCATACTCATTAGGTCCAGGAGTATCAATAATTGATAGTTTGCCGTGACTTTGTTGCTCTAAGCCACTCAAATGTTGGAACTCAACTTCAATAGTCGGTAAGTCATTTATTAAACGGTAAGCTTCATAAGGCGGTTCAATATTTAGCTCTTTAGCAAGTCGCATAATATCATTTAAGCTTTTTAAGAATTTGAATATTTGCTCTTGCCCTTCATAATTGCGGCTTAATTTTAATTGGCCTTTTATTTTTAACTCTCCAATTAAATCTTCAACTTCCTTGTGGTGTAGAAAGTCAATTTCATTAATTTCATCGCCACTCATGCTGTTAATCTTTTCAGCAATTTTTTTACTTAAACTATTAATAGGCTTACTATTTGGGAATTCTAAAGATGGTATTTTTTTGCCACTGATATGAGTAACAACAGTAGGTAGAGCAGTCATTGGGTAGTTTCTATTGGGAAGTACTTCATGACCCACAATTGCATTGATTGTGGTAGATTTACCCGCTTTCATCGTTCCGACAACAGCTATCACCATTTCTAGCTCATTTGCTTTTTGGTACTCATTTTTTAAGATTGATGCAACATCTGTAAGGTACTTTTCTTCAATTAAACCGTCTTTTACGTGTAGCTCTTTATTCTTATTCACTCTTTCAATAAATGATTGTGTTGACTTTAGTAATGCAAGAGTTTGATCTTGTACATCAAAAATAGTGTTTTGGTGGATTTGCATAAATATCCCTTTATTAGATAACTTATTTTCTTTTAATTGGACTCTTTAATATTGCTTCGTTGTTTTACATTTAACTTGCAACATACTTTTTAAGCTCTTGGATCAAAGTTTGTTTAATTTCATCAGGCGAAACAACCTCTATTTCAGGTACCCAGTATTTAATTAGTGGCAGTATTTGTTTACTCGTTGCCACTCTTGAAGAAACAAGTAACTCACCTGTTTCGAGTTCTTCAATAATTCGTTGATTGGGGAATAGGTTGCGTCTTAGGAAGTACTGAGCAATGTCTTTTGATACTTTTACAACAACTTCAAACTTGGTTTCACTAAAAAATATTCCATCATCTTGCTCTATTACATCGATAAAGTGCTGTTGTGAGGTAAACGCTTCTGCCTGCTCTAAAATATGTGTTAACTCTGACAGGTGAAATGATTTTAATGTATTGTCATCAACAGCCGCTAAGTACCAAATACCTTTACTATTAACAAGCCGGTAAGGGGCAATGTTGTTATATTGTTTGTTTTTATAGCTAAAGTTAATACGTTTATTGCGTTGAATAACTTCTTCAAGTTTATTTAAGTTTGGTTCAACTTTATGCTTAGGTTCATAGTTGTGACCTTTGATTAGGTATGGGCTATCAATCGCTTGAGATAAAATTGAACATATGAAGCGAGTATCTAAGTTAGGATAAAGTGATTCAATACCAGAAATAGCAGCAAAGTGACGTATATCCTTTGGGGAGAGCTTACCTAGGGCAGAGGGAGCTAGGCTGTAGTGTCCTTTACTTTCAAGTATGGGTAAAAAGCTAAGTCTCTCGTTCAAGTCGCGTTGAACTGTACGAACACTGACATTAAACTCTTTTGCAAGCGAAGAAATGCTAAGTGTTTTTGCATCGTTTAATTGAGTGATAATACTTGCTAGTCGCTCTGCAAGTTTAACTTCTGCTTGTGAGTTCAAATTACTACTTCCTTGTGATTACATTTGCAAAATACATTATTCATATTAGTTTTTAAAGACACTATCGACGAAATCTTCAAATAAGTCGTCAATAAACCTCTCTGCTGGAGATTTGTCTTTGCTTTGGTCTATTAAGTAGTCCATTGTTTCATTAATAAAAACAACATTGATTTTATTTCTATCAATCGTCGCGCTACTCCAGTTTTTGTATTCTTCACGATCTTGAAATGCTAACTCGAGCGGGGTTTCAGAGGTTATATATAAATCTTTAACGGCTGTTATTCCGCCAAGAGGAGCAAGTTGATTTATATCGTGTACATCACCTTTGCTCTTTTTACAAAACGAGTAACCTGATGTACCTGTCAATGTTAATGAGGTATCTGGATTTTTACCTATAAATGTAAAGCCAGTTAATAATCTTTGATCAGGAATCGAAAATTCATCTCCATCAAGAATAATCGTTATATATGCTTCTTCAGCGAGTACTAAGTTTAGTTCTTGCTGCGTATTTACTGTTATTGTTTTCATAGTGTCACCTTATCTGTTTTTTGTAGATTACAGAGGGTCTACGACAGGGAGTGTCGCTTATGAAAAATTTTTAGCATTTATGGTGGTTTTAGTTTTTCCTTATTTAAGCCTTAAAAAACAACACCATAAAGAGCTGGATTTTAGCAAGTAAACTGTGTAAGTTATTTTTATAATCAAGGAGACAGCGAAAATTGATATGGAATACTGCGACTTAAAAGATAAACAAAAGCAAGTTAGAGAGTCCTTCTCTGATAATCTAGCTCTACGCGTACATAGATCATTAAGCTGGTTAAATAAATCAGAGCAGTGTGATGACCTTGACTCACAATTTATTTTCTTGTGGGTATCGTTTAATGCGGCTTACGCACAAGATACAGAGTGTCTAAGCATTAACGAAACTCAATCTTTTACATTATTTTTGGAAAAGCTCAACTCACTCGATAAGCAAAAGCGCATTTATAATTTATTATGGCATGAGTTCCCTAACAGCATTCGTGTTTTATTGAATAATAAATTCGTATTTCAGCCATTTTGGTCATTCCACAATGGCTATATCACAGAACAAGAATTTAAAAGTAAATTTAGTGAAGCAAAGAAGTTTGCAAATTTTGCATTAGCAAATAATGAAACAGATAAACTTGCATCTATTGTATTACAACGTTTATATACATTACGAAACCAACTAATGCACGGTGGGGCAACATGGAACAGCAGTGCAAATAGAGAGCAATTAAAAGATGGCGTACAATTTTTATCGCAATTAGTGCCTTTTATTATTGATATTATGATGGATAATTCAAAAGAGCTCTGGGGAGATGCTTATTATCCTCTTGTTGATTCATAAAAGCTGGCTAAGGCAATAAACCGTGTTCTTATTATAGTTTACTGGGTACTAATAAGTTTAACGATGATTTGATTTAAAGGCGTGGTTGTTTTTAAAACACTCAAGTTTACTTCAAATATATACGTAAATTGTAGAGCAATTAGTGCTTGTAGAAGGCTATAGTCACTGCGAACCCCTCTACACTTTATTTTTTAATTTGGTGTTGTCAACCTTTCATAGCGGCAATTCTACCAAATAGAGTAAGCTGAACTCTCAGTACCTGAGTTTTTCATTTGTTGTGTCATGTAGGCTTATTTTTTCTTCTTAATCTACCAAAAGTTAAGGGCTTTTTAAGAGGGGGGAACAACACCTTCTTCATATCTTCATCTGTAAAAGTATCAAGTGCTTCTGCCCAATCATTAAGTAAATTTTCAAGTTCTTCCTTGGTATTGATTGATAGGTGAGAAAGGTTTAGTTTTAGCGGTTTCTTGTAGTCAATCGTAAAATATACGCTATTAATGTAATTTGGAAAATCAGACTTTTTTTGTCCTGGTGAGGGAGTGACATCTCGGCTATGAACCTCTTTTGCAGCAACACTATAGTCTGGTGATAAGGTGATTTTTTGATTTAGTGTGTACTTTTCTTCAATATTATTGTTTGCATCTGGACTTACCCTCTCACCTTTAGTCTTAATATTTATTTCATTTTTATGGTATTGCTGGCGATATTTACCGTACTTGTAAGTGTATTTGCATTCTAAAAGCCAATCATCGTCTACATCTACCTCATTCAAAAAATTAATCCACTCATGAAGCTGCATTTTAGTTTTTACACTTTTATCACTTTCAAAGTTTGATACAGCTATGCTATCAAGTAATGGAATGTAAATACCTTCTTCGAAGTGCTTTAAAAGTATCGCATACATTTTTGGTTGTTTTACACTACGACTCAAGGTTATCTCAACCAATTCAGCTTTATCATTTCTCTTGATACGTTTTTTTGACTTGTGCTGAGTAAATTTGAAGCCCCTAGGTTCAACTGAGGCAAATGTTTCGTTTATTAAATCTGATTGATCTTCTAGGTTAGTACCACTTGATGCTTTTAGCCAAAATGGACTCATGGTTCTAGCTAAAAGCCCTAAGGTTATATCACGCTCTCGAAAATATGCATAAAGCCTAATATTTTTAATGAGCTCGATGTTTTCTTTGTAAAATTTACCTAAAGCTATTCTTTCATTTGCTTGCGGCCTTGTGTGTTTTTGATAACCCACCACAAATAATTTAATGCTATTTAGTAAGATTAGTTCATCTAACTCAGAACCAATCCTTGGACTACTAGCTTTTGAAGTGTGGGTGAACCTAAGGTATGGTCTTGAATGTAAAAAAATTACGTTTAAATGCTGTTCATCATACTCATTATCAGAGCTAAAAACTGGATAGCCGTCATAACATATCCCAAGGGTGTTTATTGTGTTTATCAATTGATTACTTGATGGGATCCGTCTTGGTAGTTCATCTATTGGGAAATACTGTGAAAGTATCGCATAAACACTAACCCTGCTTTTAAAACTAAACGTCCTGTAAAGATACTCAACCAAATGAAAATAAAGCTCAGAATATTTACGATAATTACAGTTATCTTTGGGTTTCTTCGTTAGCTTTTCTTGAACAAAGAGTTGCTTAGTATCTGCGCTAATTTGTGTATTTTTGTTTGGAACACAATAAAAGTGTAAATGTACTTTCAACTGTTATCTCTCACATAAAGAGTATGATTTTTGACTAATTTATCACATAAAAGCTAAATATATAAATGATGCTAATTTTATTTTATTAAGTATTAAATCTTATTTTGTTTCAATGTTTTATATTTTTTGTGTTCTTTTTTGTGCAGGTTTTGAGGCCTGTTAACTCAAGGAAGACCGTAATTTTAACGAATCGCAACAGAAATCCAGTGTATGTAGGGTTAGCGCTACCGAAACAACACGGAGCGCGACAATGCCTCAATATCATGGGCTTTCTACTTCAAAGCCTACACAGTTAAGTTACCAACAGTACTATTTATCAGCCCAAGAAGTTAGGTCTTGTATTGATGAAGACATAATAATCAGCACGGTTAAAGAACTGGCTGAACCAGCAATTATGCACAGTCTCGAAGTGCATAGGGACTCTGCAGGCTTTATCGCCAAAGTTCGACTTATCGTTGAGCATATTGGCTTCGTAAAGCTTAATGACCCCAAGTTGGTTTGGTATATCAAAAGTTTTCTTCACTTTATCGGAAAAGAAAGAAAACCTGCGACTGTCGCACGTTATCGAGCTGCTGTATCAAAGATGTTTTCAATTGGAATGCAAGCGGGATTAATCACTTTTAATCCAGTCAAGTTAATTCCCAAGCCGAAAGAAAGTACGCCCAGAAAACGTTTCCTGAGCGCTGATGAAATAGCTGCATTTATTAGGGGGTGTCTAGCTGATGAAAATAGGCCTCACTCTTTAATGCTGCTGCTATGCCTATACACAGGTTTACGCTCAGGCAACGTGAGATCAATCCAACTTAGATGGTTGTTTGATGACGATACTCGTTTAGAAATACCCATAACTAAGTCAGGTAAACCGCACACAGCTTATCTTAGTGCAGAAGCTCAGCAAGTCGTTAAAGAAGCTAGGCAATATGCTCAAAATGGTTACTTGTTTCCAGCTACTAGAGGGAATGGCTATATGTCAAAGCCAACTAAGTTATTCAAACGTGTATTGGTGCGGATGGAGGGCGAAGGTGTTTTGACTGAGCCATTTGTTATTCACGATTTACGCCGCTCTATGGCTTCACACTTATTGAAAGCAACATCTGATATTCGCCTTGTGCAACAAATGTTGGGTCATGCAGATGTTCGGACAACTGAACGTTACGCATATCACGCAGATGAAACACTAAAGAATGCAAGTCAAGTTGCAGCAAACGCCATGCTATCTGCACTGAAATCACACTAGAGTTAATTGGAAAACGAAAATGAAAAAACAGCAATTTGATACTGGTTCTACCCCAGCCCTACCTGAAACATATGGTGAGCATAACGATATGCTTATTAAGCACAGAGATAACCAAATAGAGATTGTAATGAACATAATGCCTTATCCTGATGCAATTATAAAAACAGCCTACAGAGCAGGTGAGGATGACGCTATCGTTGCTATTAAGTTATATACATCTAATGGAGCTTCTATCACCATATCGATTGAGTCAATCCTTGGGCGACCTGCTGATTTGGACGAAGAGTTAGCAAAGCAAAGGCTATTTTTAACGAAAAAGGCGCTAGTAACTTTCAATGAGTTTTGTCGTGCTTTGTTAAACAATATTGATTCTTACTTTCCAAATGAAGAGTTCATCGCTAATCAAACAGGGTTTGTGGGTCAGCGACTCGCCTTTGCTTTCCATGATTCAGTGGTTCAAAAATCATCAGGTAAAACTGCCATTCTCCCTCCCAAAGTAGATCGTCAAATAGTCGATGCAGGGAAGCCCTTTGGTGATTACACTAAATATAGAGATGCAGTATTAAGTTCAGACGCACCACTAATCGTAAAGTTTGTGATTATGTATGCTTTGTCATCAATGCTTCTTGATTTTGTCGATGTCGAATCCGGAGGTATACACTTTTATGGAGCATCAGGGAGTGGCAAAACGACATTATTGAGAATAGCGGCAAGTGTTTTTGGTCGCGCTACAGCACCTGATAGAAATTTAAGAGGTCGCTCATACCTTCATCATTTCGATACAACGAGTAATGCTTTAGATACGTTGTTTCCACTATTCAATAATATGCTATTGGGTGTCGATGAGATAGGTAAATTATCTGTACGAGAGCTGTCACCACTAATTTATAAAATAGGCTCTGGAGTATCAAAGATGCGTGCAAATACCAGTATAGAATTGGTTGAAAATGAACCATCTCGTTATTTTGTGATGACTACAGGTGAGGTTTCAATCCCACAATATTTGAAGCAGACAAACGAATCCAATCAAGCGAAAGGCAAATCTGTCCGCTTACCATCAATTGTGGTTAAACCAGAGTATTTACAGCGTATAGGTTGTAACACAGTGAATAATTCAAAAGAGTATGTTCACAATATTAATAAAGCTATTACGAATTCGTACGGTCACTTATCCAGAGATTTTATCAATAAGACTTTTGACTCGGTCAATGACTATGATGAATTGGCAGCACAAGTATCTAAGTGTTTTGACGAGAAATTTTATGATTTGACCGAATCTCTAGAGCCCAAAAATTCTATTGAAGATAGGTGGTTACATCGCCTAGCGTTGGTTCAAATTGCTGGTGAAATGGCGAGTGACTTGGATGTTTTACCTTGGAGTCACGATCAAATTGACGATGCGATTAAATTTATTCATAAGTATTGGAAAAGTGAGGACTCAAACACTATGGATGATGCTGAGGCAGGTGTAAAAAATATTATTAACTTCATAAAGCGCAATGCTCACTGCTTTTTGGATGCTGAAAACGATGATATTTGGGGCAAGTCAGACATTATTGGTTATGAAAAAGGTAACTACTTCTATATTTTGCCTGAGCGTTTTGAAAGGCTTTGTGGGACTGCGCATATAGATGATGTACTTAGGCATTTAACTTTAAAAGGTTTAATTCGTTCTGATAAGGGGAAGCGTGTAAAACGAGCTGAATTGAAAGCGGTAGGTAAACGGGCATACTACTATGTACTTAGTCGTGATGTTCTGTCAGAAATTTGATTTAGTAAATGTATAGCTAACTATTAATAATCAAAAAAAAAGAGTTACTTACCAGGAAGCTTTTATAAATGCCTAAAGCACTATAAAAGGGGTAACTCTTTTTGTTTTATTATTTATTGTAAGGTATATAGTTATTTGAAATGTAATTATATTATTGTTTTTACTACTACCCCTACTTCCCCTGTTACCCCCATCTAGTTTAGCTATTTAATATTTTTATACCCTATCTATATTCAATGTTAGGGGGAGGTGCTGATTGAGTTATCTATCCCACACACGCCAAGTATTACTACCTGTATAGTCTTCGGTTTTCATTTCTAATATCCATAAAAAGTTACTGGCATTGTATTCGAAATCACCTGTTAAGCATCCAGCTACAAATTGGTGGCAGTTATCAAATAGCATGTTGTAGTCGCGAGTTTTGCCTAGCATTTGTTTTGCTCTGTTAGCTGCCTTCACTGAACCAACTGGGGTTGTGTCATTACACGATACATAAATACTCATAGCGGTAGTACCATCTATAAACTCATCTGGTGTGACGCGTTCTACGATACCTTTACCGTTCAAATGGATGATGTGGTTATTGCCAATGTAAATGCCAGAATGACTGGTTAAACGGCCTGTTAAATCGCAATAAAGCACACTGCCTATTACTGGTGTGACTTGGTCTCGAAATACATTATCAATAAAACTTTTGATGATGCCCATTTAATTAATTCCTAGTTGATAAGCGCCCACATAGGGCAAACCGGATAATTCATTCTTTTTACAGTTAAGTGACGATTGAACTGGGTTTGATTGGGCGCTTTAAGTTCGTTGAAAAGATGTGTTGGTTAAGTTTGTCCAGAAGAGTAAGAAGGGGTTGCTCCTGTTCATACTTGGGTTAGTTGGCGTCTACCGTGATGATGTAAACATCCATTTCAAAGTAAGTAATAAAGTTTGTTATTGCGAGTTCACATAGTGATTGTGCTGCGTCATTTTTAAGTAAGCCACAACCTAGTAAATAAACTTCATTTGTTTTAAAGTTCAAGTCTATTTCTTGTCGTAGTTCGCCTTCATGGTTTATTGCATGACAGTCAGTGAATGTAATTAAGCGCCAATTATCCTCCGCTTTTTCTAGGTTAATAAATACAGGGTGAAAACCACCTTTCTCATAAGAGTAATCCGTGTCTTGAAAAGAAAGGTTGATACACTTATCCGTAGGCTTAATGATATCGACAACCAGTTTTCTAATAATCGCCAACAAGTCATCACTTACTGTTAAGTAAGTAGGTTTGATTATGTTCATAATGTGTTTCTAATTGAAAAAAGTTGAGGGGTGGGTGTTAAGCAAATTTGTATGCGTTAACGAATGAGATTGTTTGCTGTTACTTAGGTTGCTATTTTGGTTGAGGGAGCAGCTTTAGTTTACTTAGGGTATCTTGCTGATTTGTGATAAGTGGATTTACCTGATGTGAGTAAATGCCTTTTTCAGCTGGCACTAATAATGCGATATCTTTGTCACGTAAAATAGCAGCCAGAAATGATGCATTGTTACTAGAAGCACCGCTAATTACTGACTTAAAGATACTGGATTTAAAAGTGGTATCTTTGTGTTTATCAAGCAGCGTGTAAATAGCTTCCATGCTTACCCACTCTTTAGAAAATAGCCCTGCATCACTATTGCTGGTGGCGCGAATGTAAAGTCCTTTATCTTGCTTGTTTCTGGCAAGCTCAAATCCAATTGCACCATTTGATTTAGTTGATAGCTTATCAGCGAGCCCGACTAATACAGTCTGGTAATTGGTATCAGCCAACTTTTCATCACTAACTTCTACCTGTTCAGTAGCTTCAGGGTTGCTTTTAGCGTCTTTTTTATCTTGTATAGACATGATGTTTCCTTAATAAAATAATTAATGTTCTTAGGGTTGTTTGTGCGAAGTAACGGGTTAAAAATGATTTGTCACCATCGCAGATGATTCGCATGAGTGCATTAAAGAGATGAAATAAAATGAGCTTTGTTGGTTTCTGATATAAGCACATAAATGCCACCTCCACTGTCTTGGGTAACTAGTAAGTAAATACTTAATTCATCATTAAGCTTTTCAACAAATTCAGGATTATTAAGTGTTTCTTTTAAATAAGCTCGGAATTGTGTGCTTAGTACTTGCTTAACGAGTTCGATATCGTGCTTTGTAGTAATTGCGATTAAGTATGTTGAGCAAGTTTGCCAAAACGTATTGGCTTCTTGCTCAGATGAGAAAGGTAAATAGAGTTGCTTTATAAGTTCTTCACTGATTTCATGATTAAGTGACAGCTCATTTTCGTTCGGTATTCGATTAAATAATTGCATTGGGATTTCTCCAATAAAAAAGCCCATTCCAAGAGTAGGAATGGGCTTAATTGATAATTAATTTGTGGTGATTAATAGCGGGCTAAGTAAAACCTCAGTACTCGCTATTGAAATAGGTCAGATAGATGTTCACTAGTACGTTTAAGAGATTCAGACGTTAATTTGGCATAGCGTTGCGTGCTTACAATCGATGCATGAGCCAATTGTTCTTGAACTAGTCGTAAACTAACACCTGAACTAACTAGGTTTGATGCAACGGAATGGCGCAAGGTATGAATACATACATCGGTATCATCAATCTTTGCGCGCCGTAATAACTTCTTAAATGTCTTTCTGACACAACGTAATGGCTTACCGGCTACTTTACTAGCAAACAAATACGGGTTGCTTCGCTTAAGTGGGACTACCGCAATAAACGACAATAAATGGTCGGTAATATGCACTGTACGCGGCTTACCTGTTTTGGTAGTTGGGATGTAGATAATGCGATTTTTAATATCAACATCTTTTACTTTGATATTCGATACTTCTGAACGCCTGAGTCCTGTTAACGCTAGCGTCGCAATAAACCCCGATATGGTTTTATTCGAGTATCTCTTACATTCAGCCAATAATCGTTTAACTTCATGTTTGGTAAGAAAACGTGTTCTTGCATTGTTCAACTTGTATAACTTTACTGGCTTGCAGGCATCTTGTTCCACCACTCCAAGCTCTTTTGCATAGCGCGTCATTGACTTCAATAGCATCAGCACTTGATTACAGGTCGCTGGAGCATAGGTTTTACCATATTTATTGAGGGTTTCAGTTAGCTCAATGTGTAATTTCTGGACCTCTATAGTCGTTAGGTCTCTGTATTCCAAGAGTGCAAAACGCTTGTGTAATATCGAGTCCCAACGATAAAGATCATCGACCCATGTTTTCTTTCGTTTCTTAATCATGGGTAGGTAATGTTCTTTAAAAAATTCTCCCATAGTCATGTGCAATAGTTTGTCATTGCTAGACTTTGGATTTTTGCCTTCTAATAAAGTTAATCGGTGCTTTTGTGCGACTTTTCTAGCTGTAGCAACGTTGATATCACCAAACTTACCGAGCGCCATGCTTTGCTTTTTACCCTGATAGGTATAGCGAAATAAGAAGCGTTTGTTACCTGATTTGCCGACTAAGCACTTCAAGCCTGTAATCTGCGTATCACTGTATTCAGACTCGGTTGACTTTGAGTTTCTGGGATTAGATGGAAGTGATGCAATTTGTTTATCTGCAAACTTAAACTGTTTATTCATATTAACCTCCTGAATAGATTCAAAGGGTTAATATATGTTTGAAAAGGACAGGTGGTGCGGTACTTTAAATAATCATTCTTGCGTAACTAGGCTTTTATAAACCTATTTGGTAGAAAATAGGGAAAAAACCAGTGTCTGGTGGATTTTAATTTAGTTGTTGTGTAATTTTAGTTTTAGTTAGGAATAAGGTTATTTAGTTGTAAAAGAATGATTACTTGGCAGACATGGAAGCGGAATCACGCAAGAGAAATTCAGCATATAGTGGGTTATGAAGAAATATTCATAGATAAAATACTCAGTAAGATACCCGAAATATCCCCAAACGATGTTATTCCTCAATATCACTTTGTTGATGACAAAGGTAAAAATCGCTATATCGACTTTATGATTATTAATCAAGTCGAGGGGTACTACTTACCAATTGAGTTGGATGGAACGTATAAGGACGTTGATCACAACCATTGGAAAGATTTCTTGGTAAGACAGAACTCTTTAATTACTAAGTTTGGGATAGTCTTAAGATTTAGTAATAAGCATATGCTAAATGAGCCAATGGAGATAATTCACAAAATTCGAGAAACGCTAACTTCTCAAAAAGATAAGAACATAAGTGAAGCTGATAAACAAAAAGAAAGGGAAAACCTCGCTAGTTGGTATAATGAGCGCTTAAATGAGCTAAAGGTTGAAAATCAAAACTCAGAAGACATTAGCAATCAGATTCAAGAGTTAAAAAATTTGATTAAAGAAACAGGGAACCCTCGTAATGATAGGTCCAAAGAGCAGTCAAGCAAGGAAAGTGCTACTAGTAAAAATAATTTTTGGTTCGGTGTTAGCTCTGCACTGATTGGGATAATAGTTGTTTGGGGAGTTTCCACAAAAAGTGAATTAATTCAGCAAAAAGAATTGTTAGAGCCTTCGATGCAAGTAAAAGTGACAACTCCGGATGTCGAAATCGAAAATACCCTTGACTCAAAACTAGTAAGCTCATTAGCTTCGAATGACAGTGGTGGGCAGTCTAAACGTTATGCTATTGACTCATGGGAAGAGGTTCCTGCAGATGAAATCAAAAGCTCTTTGGGGATTGAAAAGCATTACCCAGATAATGCAATTCTATCAAGTAAAGTTTCAAGATATGTTGGGTTAAATAAAACCGTATGCGGACAGGTGGTTCAAGTCAAGGAGTTCTCGAAAGGTTTTTATCTTAACTTTGAAAAACCTTTTCCAAATATGTCTTTTAGCTCAGTTATCTGGGATTCAAATGTAAAAAATGTTTTAGGCCATTATAAATCGTTCAATGAATTTTTAGATAAAAACGCATGTGTCGAAGGAAAAATTTCAACTTACAATAATCAAATACAAATTGTTGTAGATGATTCATCACAAATAGAGATTTATTAAAGGAAGAAATTATGAAAGCTATTTTAGCTACCTCTATATCTATCTTAACACTACTAATTAGTGCACAGGCCCAAGAGCCGAAGATCGAAGCTTTTAAGGCTCCTTTTCATGTTGGTAAAAGTGTAATGGCGTGCGGAGAAGTTGCTCAAGTGTCCAAAGGTAAAAAGGCAACATATTTAAACTTGGACAAAGAGTATCCTAACCAGTCTTTAACTATTTTGGTATGGGATAGTAATTTAGCGCCATTTGAAGAAAGATTTGGCAATCTTAAAAGACTCTCAGGAGAGAGGATTTGCGCAAGAGGAAAGATCTCTGAGTATAAGAATACCTTGCAAATTAAAGTGTCCAATCCTCAGTTTTTAAGACTAATGAAATAACGTACTTAAAAGGGGGTCTTTAAAAGTGCATAAGTATTCTAGTTTTGTATTTTGGCTTACTTTAATCTTATGCCTAACCTAACCACTCTTTTTACAGTATCTTATGTTGGAGTGTATTTAACATATATGTATACCAATTCTGATTCTATCAGGTTTGGTAATGAAGCTCTCATCACCTTCTCCCGAATATGAAGCTGTGGAAAAAGAGATTTCCAAAGCAGTTAGTGACACAGATAAAGCAATAGAAAATGGGCTTTCTGAAACAAAAGCTTATTTTAAGAGGGAAAATAAGCTTTTCGCGTTGAAAGATTCAAGAACAAGGGCGCTTAAAAATCAAGTTTATGCTTTGCAAACAGAAGAAATTACTTTGAGTAAGAAGCTAGATTTGGATGCCATGTGCGTCTGAGTGGGTGCTGTGACTTAGCGGGTGAGAATGGACCTAATTTAGTATGCAAATCTTGTAAAAGTTATGTCGCAACAGCCAAGTATGATCGTTGGATGGCGCGTTACGTAATTTTGTCATCTAGCGATACGCTTATGATTTCTTGATGTAATGTTTCAACTCATTAGCATATGCTGAAATGGTCTTGAAGATGAAATTGTAGAGTCGTTAGCTTGTCGAAAAAAATATCTCAGTGTTTTACTACTTTTTTTTTAAAGAACAAGTAATGATATTCCAGCGGGTAAGAAAAACAAAAACACAAATGGCCAATGTAGAGGCATTGCTGGAATAATACCTTTTATTTTTGCTGAAAGGTGAATTGACGGCACATAACCAAAATCATAAACCAGCAAATATGCTAGCGAGTACCGCATATTCAATCGAGTATTATCAAGCATCGACAGAAAAGGGAAGTAGTAGAACAGGTTAAGCCCTGCGATATAGTACATAAGTTTCTTTGATTTTATAGTTAACGTATTATTATTGGTGGCTGGCATTATTCAGTCATTTAATTTTACACATGTTGGTCATTCGCCCCAAGTAAATACCCTTCAATGCTTATTGGCATCATCTATATTTAAACCTCAAAGAGTCAGTAAAAGGACAAGAAAACCCACTTACAACCCTTTTCTTATCACTTTAAATTTATGTTGCTGTTTATGTGTAATTGATTGGAATCAAACAGATTAAACAGTAGCTATTAATTCCTAGCCACTCACAGTAAATGAACCGGACTTTTATTCTTAAGCTAGTTTTTACATTGAATTTCAGGCGCAATTATTTTGTGTGAATAGATTTGTTTAATTGAAAGCGTTGAATTTATAAAAGGACTTTTTGAGAGAGAAGTGGGGCGACTGATGGGGCTTGAACCCACGACAACCGGAATCACAATCCGGGGCTCTACCAACTGAGCTACAGCCGCCACTGAGATACACCTCGTTTGGTGTGGCGCGCATATTACATAATTAAGGTTGGCTTGTGAAGCCCTAAATTGAAAAAAGTAGAAAAAACTTACTTGTCTCAGAAAATTCAGAATTTCTTATGTGGTCAGCTCGCGTTCAGTTTCGCAGATTAGACTTGCGACTTTTATAATTGGGCACATACTCATTTCGTAGTTTTGCGCGTAATTTAATGATTTTTTAACCAAAGATCATATATAATTTGTACAGCGTTATGCTAAAAATGAACTTCAGGAGAGAACATGGATACAATAATGAACTGGATCAACGAGAATTCAGGTTTAATCATACATTACGCCGTTCAGGCGGTTCTAGCGCTAATCATTTTCTTTATCGGTGGTCGCATCGCTAAATTCTGCGAAGGCTTAACTGAAAAAGCATTTGATAAAAAGAAAGTCGATAAAGCTGTAGGTTCATTTGTTGCTAGCATTGTCTATGCAATTGTATTTGCTGCAACAATCTTAATGGCACTATCTCAATTAGGTATTGAAACTACTTCATTCATTGCTATTTTAGGTGCGGCTGGTTTAGCTGTAGGTTTAGCACTTCAGGGTTCACTATCTAACTTTGCATCAGGTGTTCTAATCATCTTACTTCGTCCTTTCAAATCAGGTGACTATGTAGAAGCAGGTGGTAAAGCAGGTACAGTTAAGAAAATCGAAATTTTCTCTACAGAATTACGTACACCAGACAACAAAGTAATTATCATGCCTAACTCATCAATTATGGGCAGCCCAATTACAAACTTCTCTCGTGAATCAACTCGTCGTATCGATTTAGTAATCGGTGTTGGTTACGATGCAGATCTTAAAGAAGCAAAGGCAGTACTTAAATCAGTTTTAGATAAAGAAGAGCGCTTATTAAAAGACCCAGCATACACAGTAGCGGTATCTGAGCTTGCAGATTCAAGTGTAAACTTTGTAGTTCGCCCTTGGGTTAACTCAGCTGATTACTGGCCAACGTATTTCGACTTAATGGAAAACATTAAGATCGCATTAGACGATGCCAACATCACAATCCCATTCCCGCAAATGGATGTTCATTTGCACAAAGAAGACTAATTAAGTCTAACGTACAAGTAGTAAAGGTTATTTTTTAATGAAATTAAAAGCATTATCAATTCTAGTTGCAGCAAGCGCTGCAACTAGCGCATTCGCAGCAGATGAAGCCAAAACTTGGGATGTAACCAGTGAATTAGGTGCTATCGTAACAAGCGGTAACACTGAAACAACCACACTTAAAGGTGGTATCAAGGTATTACATAACCTAGAAAACTGGAATAACGAGTACAAGTTAGACGGCATCTACAAAGAAGATGAGATCGAAAACGATGACGGTGTTAAAGAAACACAGCGTACCAACGAAAAGTACTCAATTTCAGCGCAAGGTAACTATAAATTAAACGAAAAGCACTCACACTTATTCATCTACGGCTCGCACGTATCTGATTACTTTGGTGCATATCGTAATGAATCAGTAATCTCAGCGGGTTACGGTTTACGCTTAATTGACCGTTCTGACATGTGGCTAAATGCTGAAATCGGTCCAGGTTATAAGTATTTCCAATACCCTGATGACAGCACAGAAGTTGATGAAAACGGTAACTCACTTGCAGGTGAGCGCGACGGTGAAGTAATCGCCTTAGGTAAAGTAGATTACAACTGGCAGATTTCAGACAGTGCACGTTTTACTCAGTTAGTATCAGTTGAATATGGTGATACCAATACTAAAACACGTTCAGAGTCTGCAATCCTTGCTAAGATCAACGGCTCACTACAAATGAAAGTAGCTTACAACATCACTCACAACTCAGATGTTGCTGATGATAAAGAAAACACAGACACTGAAACCTCGTTAACACTTGTTTATAGTTTCTAATGTTTTTCAATTGAGAATGAATGGGTAAACTTGTTTACCCATTTTTTTTGCTCAAAAAATGATATAGTATGCCGCGGTTATTTTCATTTTCTTATAAGGGAAACTTTGTGAAGTTTTTTAAGTTAACAATCGCTCTTTTTATTTCGCTGTTGTTTATTACAGAAGCCCATTCAGCTCCGACTCCTACCAAGCAACAAATAGAGCAGCTAAAAAAACTACCTAAGTCGCAACAAGAAGTACTTGCAAAAAGGTATGGCTTTGATCTTGATGCTTTGGAGCTTAATTCAAATAATTCAAACCAGTCTGTGAATGAAAATACAAGCACAGTAATGCCCAGAAGCTCAGCAAATAACGAAAAAACTGCAGAATTGCTAGACCCAGAAGCAAAATTTAAACCTAAATCAGAGGAGCTAGAGTTATTTGGCTATGAGCTTTTTTCGGGCCAACCTACAACATTCGCGCCTTCTGAAAATGCTTTAGTTCCAGATGATTATATTGTCGGCCCAGGAGACAGTTTTAGCATCAACTTATATGGTAAAGAATTTAGCAGCGAAGAAGTCATTGTAAATCGCGAAGGATTTTTGGTACTACAAAACTTATCGCCAGTGAATGTGTCAGGTTTAAAGTATCAAGAAGTTGTTGAACTTATTAAGCTAAAAATTGAGCAAGAAATTATTGGTGTAAAAGCCTTTATATCGATGGGTAAAACACGAAGCATTCGCATAATGGTTCTTGGTGAAGCTTATATGCCAGGTGCTTATACTGTCCCTTCATTATCTTCTATCACGCATGCATTATTTGTTAGCGGTGGTATTTCAAAAATTGGCTCTTTGCGACATATACAGCTAAAAAGAGGTGGTAAGGTAGTCTCTGAACTAGACCTATATGATTTACTAATTAAAGGTGACAGCTCAGGCGATGTTATTTTAAAACCTGGCGATGTGGTATTTGTCCCACCAGTAGGCAAGCAAGTTAGTATTAAAGGCGCAGTTAAACGCCCTGCTATTTTTGAGTTAGAGAAAAACGAAACAATAAACGACCTAGTCGCTATGGCGGGAGGTTACGCCGCAAATGCTAACTCAAGAAAAACAGTAATTGAGCGTTACACTAAAGATAGCTTTAAGACCGTTTTACCTTTAGATAACTCGTTGCAAGAAAACATTCAGCTAAAAAGTGGGGATGTGCTTACTATCCCAACTTCAAGTGAAGCATTTAATAACAGTGTGACTTTATTAGGTGCTGTTACTTACCCAGGTAACTATGCTTGGTCTGAAGGTAAAAAAGTAAAAGATTTATTTTCATCTCTGAAAAGTGATTTGTTACCAACTGCTGACTTTGACTATGCGCTAATTCTCCGTGAAATTAACGAAAAAGCAGATATCGAGGTTTATCAATTTTCACTTATTGATGCGTACAATAATGATCCAAAAAGTAACCTAACACTTGAAGCTGATGATGTGGTTGTTGTTTTCAGCCGTTATCAAAGTAAAACAGAAGAGGAAAATGCATTAAAATCATTAGCATTAACCGAAGAGCAGCTCGCACACCAAAGGCGCGTTCAGCTTTGGGATGAATTTGAAAGACAAGAGTTTTATAAATTCGTAAATCTAGGTGATGAGTTAAGTGAAGAACAAAAGCTATCTGGTTCTTTATCTGATAATGCTGCCGAAAATGCAGATAACATCACTAAGCTACTAAGTACGCAAGAAGAGGAATTAGATGAATTTGAGTATGCAGTATTTAGTAGAAAAAAACTATTAAACCCAATCATTGCAAAACTCAATCAACAGTCATCTCATAAAAATAAAATTAAAGTGTTTGGTATTCGTGGTGAAGTAAAATACGAAGGCTTATATCCGCTGCCAGTTAATGCAACCGTAAACAAAGCAGTCATTGCAGCCGGTGGCTTGAATGAAGCCTCTTATCTTGGTCGGGCTGAAATAACACGTTTTACAAATAATGAAAATATCGAGCATGTGAGTGTAGATTTGTCAGATGCTTTAGATATAAGTAAAGCTGATTCATACGATATTCAAAGTAAGGATTCAATTAGCGTTTACCCAATTCCTAATTGGCAAAATGACTTAAGAGTAAAAATTGCAGGTGAGGTTAAGTTCCCAGGTGTTTACAGTATTCGTAAGGGTGAAGACCTAACGAGTGTAATTAAAAGAGCTGGCGGCTTTACTAAGTTTGCTTACCCTGAAGGTGCTGTTTTTACACGTCAGGCAATTAGAGAAAAAGAACAGCGTCAAATAGATAAGTTATCACAAGACTTACGCCGCAGTGTAGCATCACAAAGTTTCACAAAATCGATTACACAGTCAAACTTGAATTATGCTGATATGGATAACTTGATTTCTGATTTAGCTAATATCAAATCTGTTGGACGCTTAGTTATTGATTTACCAGCGATCGAAATGGGTGTGGTTGATTTAACCTTACAAGATAACGACGCACTTTATATTCCTCGTGAGAATAATAATATCAGTGTTGTTGGTGAGGTGAATTTCTCGACTTCGCATTTATACGACTCTCGTCTTACTGTTGAAGATTACATTAATCGAAGCGGTGGCTTTAAAGCGGGTGCTGATGAAGGTCGACTTTACATAATTAAAGCAAGTGGAATGGTCGTTGTGCCAGATCAAGGTTCTTGGTTTGCTGTGGCAAATAACGAAACTTTATCGCCGGGCGATACAATAGTTGTACCACTAGATACTGATCAAATAGACAACTTGACGCTGTGGAGTACTGCAACCCAAATTATTTATCAGATGGGTGTTGCTGTAGCAGCTATCAGTTCGCTTTAATAATTTTAATGCTAGCGGCAGTCACCTTAATCTGCTGCTAGTTTTAACTAGTATGTGATTAAAGACTGAATGATTTTGAGTTTTTACTCTAGTTTTTAAGTTGCTTGGCCAACTACTGCCCGAGTCAAATTTGATTTTTGAGCATTTTTTATCTAATTGACAACAAGTTTTTTATTGAACTAAGTTAAAAAATCGAATCTTGTTAATCCTGTTTTATTGACCTAAACTCTCCTCTAGCCTAGGCCTTTCGGCTGATGCGACTTGATTGTGTAAAGTATTTATTCTACTTGAACATAATTGTTAAATTTTCCAACAATCACTTGTTCAGCAAATATTAAGTCTTTTTTTAATTTGCTCTTGAATAAACGAGATTTACTTATCATAATTAGCGGGCCTGAGTTGATACTGCTTATTTTTAGGAGTGTCGGACGGGCTCTTTACATTATTAAATTGTTTGTTAGAATCAAGAGGTTTTAACAAACTTTATATTAGAAACTAAAGTGTCCACCGGATACAAGGAGATAAAAATGAAGCGTTTTAATAAAATCGCTCTAATCCCAGCTGCTATCGCTGCTGGTCTAGCTAGCAACGCGTACGCAGGTACTGAAGCATGTTTTGAAATCTACAAAGCAGGCGCAGTTGAAGGTCACACAGCTTTATTCGCTGGTGCATCTTGTGGCACACGTGGCGCGGCAGCAGACGCTAATACAGTTAAAACTGTTGACGAAATGTCAGCTGCTTACGAGTTAACTAAGTCTTTACCAATCGATTTCGGTGATATCGTTGGTGATGCTTCTAACTCAGAACAACAAATTGTTTACATCCCAACAACAGATATCCCTGGCGGTACTAACATCGTTATCAAACTAGATGGCGCTGTTTTCGATGGTAACGCGAACCAAATCCACCTAGTAAAAGACGACGGCGGCATTTCTGCTGTTGCTTCTTCAGATGGTACAGTTGACGGTGCAGGTACTATCACGTTCCTAACTAAAGCTGGTATCACTATCGGTGCAGGTACTCGTTTAGCGTTCTCTCGCGTTTCAACTTCTGTAGACCCAGTTGGTATCAAGATCGCTAACGATCAGTGTACTACTGATTCAGCAACTAAAACAGTTACTATCGCAGCAACTAACGCTAAAACAGATGGTGGCACAGGTTATGACATCATCGGTGGTATCTCTAAAGCGACTGATTTAGTTGATATCTCTGCACAGTTCTACGCTCTAAACGGTGGCACTACTGCAGACGTTGACGTAAATGCTGAAAGCTCAAATGCTGACAACACTGCAATCGTTGCTCGTACTGAGTTCGTTTTCGATTCTGACCGTACTAAGCAATTAACAGCTACTAAGACACAAGCTATCTACAAGACAGCTTTCTATGACCGTGCACCTACTTTAGACCGTGCGATCACTCTTACTGCTAACGACCACCTAGAAACTCAATTTGTTGCAACTTCAGAGCCAGGTTCAACTGTTAAAATGGGTCTTTACAATGGTCGCATCGTAGGTTCAGGTAGCACTGATACTGCACTAGTTACTCAAGAGCCTGTACAAACTGGTACTACTTGGGGTTCATTTGGTTTAACTAAAGCTACTGCTCCAGTTTACAACACTGAAGCTTTAGATGTGTTCACTCCAGACGTAACTAATGGCGCTAATGCTGAAACTAACCCAGCAGCTGCTACAAGCAACTTATTCGGTGCTAACTACAACGAAATGTTCTATGCTGTAACTAACACTCCAGCTACAGGCATCATGAACTTCAACTACGATGTGAACACACACTACACACTAGATTTTGCTAACACTAGCTACAACGATCACTGTGCTGCTGACAAGTTCACTCACAACATCGATGTAAACGGTGCGGTACTTAAAGTTCCTTACGCTGTAAACGGTGAAGGTAACTTCGTACGTGTAACTAACGAACACGACGAAGCTGCAGAAGTTACTGTAGACGTATTCGGTGAGTCAGACAACGGTAACACTGGTAACCGTAAAGTAACTGCAGTTAAGCTTGGTACTGTTCCAGCTAAATCTTCAGTTGTTTACTTCGTTCCAGAACTAATCGACGAAGCTGTTAGCCAGAAGAGCTACGCTGGTGCTGACGGCGGTTACGCTGCTGGTTCACTAGGTACTGATGGTGCTAACGCTGCATCTAACGCAAACCGTCACACTTTAACATTCACTGTAACTGCACCTCGTGACACTGTACACGGTGTATCTGTACAGCGTGTTCTTGGTGGTTCTGACCGTGTAATGCCAGTTCTTGACCAAAACGAATGGAGCCAGTAATTAATAATTACTAGCTACTAAGTTATGCTATAAACCCTCGCCTAGGCGGGGGTTTTTTTTACCTAAAATGGAGTAATAATGAAAAAGCTTTTTGTATTAGCAAGTGTCTTGGGAGCATTGTCAGGCTGTGCTTCAACACAAGACTCTAATGAAGTAACTGCGCTTAAAAATGAAATTGCAGAACTGAAAAAAGTGCAAAGACAAGTAGCAATAAAGGTAGGCTTAGCAGAGCTTGTTAGACCAGATAAAATTGAGCTATCAAGCGAAGGGATTTGGATTGGTTCAGAATCTGCCGATGTGGTAATGCTTGAATTTACAGACCTCCATTGCCCGTATTGTAAAAAGTTTCAAAAAGAGACATGGCCAAAGTTAAAAGAGCAGTTTGTCGATACGAATCAACTTGGTGTATTGGCAAGAGAACTACCTCTATCTAATATTCATCCTAAAGCACCATACGCTGCCGTAATGCTACGTTGTGCAAATCAACAAGGGCAATATGAAGCTGTAAAAGAGCAATTATTTGACTTAGGTAGTGCAATTACTGACTCTGATATTGCAGATGTAATCAAAGAAAATCAACTTGACGAAGAGCAATTTAATGCATGTTTAGCTGACACTAAAACACATAACTTAGTCACAAACTCACTTAACGATGCGGTCTCACTAGGTTTAGGCTCAACACCTGTATTTATCATTGGTAAAAAAGAAGGTAATTACATCACAAACTATGAAATTGTGATGGGAGCTAAATCAGTTGAAGATTTCACAGCTGTTATTGAACGAGTAAAGTCGTCTAAGTAAATCTTCTTGTTGCATCGTCAACTAGCTATGGTAAATTTATGGGGCCTTATAGGTCCCTAATTTTAATTGCCTCTCAGGGAAAATTCATGAAAACTAAAAAAAATTATGCAGGCTTCACGCTTGTTGAGCTTTTAATCGTTATGGTTATTTTAGGCCTATTAGCTTCAATTGTAGCGCCAAGGATGTTTAGCAAAGTTGACTCTGCTCGTGAGGGAACAGCAAAAGCACAAATGCAAGTTTTAGCTACGGCCCTTGATTCATATCGTTTAGATATTGGCTACTACCCTGAAGACCTCAATGAGTTACTAAATAGCGATAAAAATATGTGGGATGGCCCATATTTTCCTCAAAAGATCCCACTTGATCCGTGGGGGAATGCTTATTTTTATTCACCAAAATCAGAAGAAAATAACTCAGAAATGTTCGTACTGAAAAGTTATGGGCGTGATGGTAAACCTGGTGGTGAAGGTGAAGACGCTGATGTGGAATACTAAAGTTCAGGAATATGTTGTAGAGCATGAACTGTTAGATTCAAAAAGGCTAAAACAAGCACTTGAATACCAATCTACAAGTAATGATTTTTTAGATGTTCTTTTATTAAATTCAGGCTGGATTGATGAAGAGCAACTTTGTGATATGTATGCTGCTTTGCTTAAATGCTCTAAATGGCAGAGACCTTTGGCACTTGACCATACCAATGTGAAGCAGCTTAGTAACATCAATACAGACTTTTTAATTGAAAACCATCTTCTTCCTTTAGAAATTGACGATAAAACTATAAAGCTAGGTTTTGCCTCTCCTCATAATAATGATGGGTTAGATTATCTAAGATTTATTGGTTTAAATATTGAGTTTTATGCGTTAACCAAAAAAGACTTTGAACTGCTTAGTGAGCAGTTTAATGCGATTTCAGTTGAACAGCCTGAGCTAGTTGTTTCTTCTGATAACCTTGCAATGCTTAAAGAGCTAGCTTTAGGTGCGCCAACCGTTAACTTAGTGAATAGCCTCATCAACAAGGGTGTAAAACTAGGCGCATCAGACTTACATATTGAGCCGGTAGATGGAAGATACAGAGCACGCTACCGTATCGATGGAATTTTAAAAGAAGCTGACCCAATTCCCCTAAGCCTGCAGTTAGCAGTAATCTCGCGTATCAAAATTTTATCTGGTATGGATATAGCCGAAAAAAGGCGTCCTCAAGATGGCAAAATCGAGATGAAAGCCGGCTCGACGGATTTAGACATCCGTTGTTCAACACTACCACTTGGTTTTGGTGAAAGTGTAGTTATGCGTTTCTTAATTAAGAATGCTGTGAAATTTGACTTAGAAAGGCTAGGTTATTCGGAAGATTTAATTAGCTTCATTAATGAAGATTTAAAGCGTACGTCCGGTGTTATTCTCATGACTGGCCCAACTGGTTCTGGTAAAACAACATCACTTTACTCATTTTTAAATAAAATGAATAAACCTGATGTAAAAATCGTGACTCTAGAAGATCCTGTTGAATATCAGCTTCCAGGTATAAACCAAGTACAAGTAAATTCAGAGATCGGCTTTGACTTCTCGGCTGGTTTAAGAAGTATTGTTCGTCAGGATCCCGACGTAATTATGGTTGGTGAGATCCGTGATAATGAAACTGCAAAAATTGCATTACAATCAGCATTAACTGGTCACCTGGTATTTAGTACAGTCCATACCAATGACGCGCCATCAGCCTATACCCGATTAATGGATTTAGGTATTGAAGAATATTTGTTAAATGCAGGTTTAGTGTCAATTATGGCACAACGTCTTGCTAGAACCCTTTGCTCTCACTGTAAAAAGCCTTTAGACCAGGAAGAAAGCCAGCTGCAATTTGAAAAGTATGGTTTACATTCGTTGAATCAAGCACAATACGCCGGACTGCATCAAGCGGTAGGTTGTGAACACTGTGAGCATACCGGTTACGCCGGTCGAGTGGCGTTTTTAGAGTACTTACCATGCGATAATGACGTTAAGCGCTTAGCTAAAGATGAAAAGTTACTCGATAACTTATACCAGCTTATGGCAGATAAGAAGCTCCGTAGTTTGAAACAAGATGGAATGTTAAAAGCACTTCAAGGAAAAACCACTATTGAAGAAGTGATGAGGGTAGCTGGGTGAACCAACTATTTAAGTTTAAAGCTTATACCAAAACAGGTGAATTAACTGAAGGCGAGCTGCATGCCGAAAATGAGGCTGCAGCCATACAGGCTTTAAAAAAAGACTATAAACTTGTTGTAAAGCTATCACCTGAAAAACAAGGCTTTAAGCGAAAGAGGGTAACCCTAGCAGATATGGAGCAGTCGACAAATCAGTTGTCTACGCTTCTTAAAAATGGTTTGAAAATAGATAAAGCGCTAATTGTTTTAGCTAAGTCGAATAGTCAATCTGCAATGGGGGCTATTTGGAATGGCGTACTTAGTGATATAAAACAAGGCGACCTTTTAAGCGACGCGTTAGGCAAAAGACCTGAAGTATTTTCGACCTTATTTGTTGAGATGGTAAAAATTGGTGAAAGCACAGGTAACCTTCCACAAGTTTTCTCTCGCTTAAGTCAAAACCTACAATTTCAAAACGCATTACGAAGTAAAATGATTCAGGCTATTACTTACCCATTTTTCATTTTAATTGTTTGCGTGCTAGCAATTTGGGCCATTTTTAATTTTGTTATACCCAGCATGTCTTCAATGTTTGATTCTGTTGAGGATATACCAAGTTACACCCAATTTTTAATTGATGCCTCTAACTGGGTGCAAAGCTATCAAGTGCATATGCTATTAATAATTATGGCAATTGCTGTTGGTATTGTTTCAGCGCTGCGAAAACCTACCTTAAAAACGAAGTTACTTGAAGCAACTGTGGCATTGCCTCTTATAAAAACAATTATTAAACAATCAGACAAAATAAGATTCTCTACTGCACTGCAACTGACACTCGAAAGCGGTGTGAGTTTGTCATCTGGTTTAGAGCTTGCAGCAGAGACAGTTATAAACCCTGTTTTAAGAGATAAACTCAGAAAAAGTGTTATTTCTGTATCTTCAGGGAGTGAGTTAAGTACAGAGTTAGCAAAGTTAGGACTGTTTGATGATATTGGCATTTCACTCATTTCAGTTGGTGAGGAAAGTGGTACTTTAACTAGTTCGTTTACTGAAATATCACAACGTTCACGTTTAAGCTTTGAGCAATGGTTAACACGCTTTACAGCAATGCTTGAGCCGCTGTTAATCCTTTTTATGGGCGGTATAGTTGGCTCTGTCGTAATCACCATGTTACTGAGTATAGTGTCTATAAACGATGTATCGTTCTAAAAGCGCTGGCTTCACACTTGTTGAGTTATTAATTGTTATGGTCCTAATAGGCCTAGCTAGCTCTTTTGTGTTGCCTAATATGTGGCAACAACTTGAGCAAACAAAGCGCTACGGAGAGCGTAAGCAGCTAATCGAAGCGGTCAAGTTTGCTAAGCAATATAGTGTATATAAAGGAGTAGAGCTGAGAATAGTTGCAAACGACAAATTGTTAGAAATCAAAAATGTTACAAAGACTGAAAACCTCTCTTCTAGCCAAGCTTCAGAGCTAGAAAAAACAGAAGGGAATAAATCGGAAAATATCACGGCAGATACTGTCCTAAAAAAAATCACTTTTGAAACAATTTCGCTAGAAAGCTCAACCTATGTTGTCAGTGCTAAAACCTACTTCAAAAAATTAGCAATTAAAGCAACTTTCGATAATAAGAATGAAAATGAAATTATTGAAATATAATCGCGGTATGACGCTAATTGAAGTATTGATTGCGTCAGTTATTCTGTTCATTGCAATTAGCGCTATGAGTTATGTTGCTCGCTCAACCTCACTTCATGAAATGCGTTTATCACGCCATATAGATAGAGCTTTGTTAGGTGAGTTTATAAAAGATTATGTTGCATACCAATATCAATATAATGATTCTGAGGCAGGCTCTTATACAATCAACAATAGTGAGTTTACATGGCAAGTAACTGTATTAGATGAAAAACCACCGTTACGAAGTCTATCTAATGAAATATCTGATTCTGATAATCAAAATACAGGTACTTTGATACTTTACGAAATTCAGGTAAAGGTCAAAAATGAAGAAAAAGTCATATTGAGAGTAAAAGATGTTTATTGGAAGAATTAAGCGGCAAGGAGCTTTTACCCTCGTTGAGGTATTAATCGCGATGGTTATTTTCTCGTTAGTAATGACTCTCGCTGTAAGCAGTTATCGATATTCGATTTTAAATTTAACAAAGCAAGATAAGTCGCGCAGTGTCGATGTATTAACAACTACCAAGCTTATAAATAACCAAATTCGAGCTTTAAAGCCATTTTTTCACACCAATCAAGAAGGAGCTAAAACCCCTTTTTTTATAGGTGGAGAAAAGTCTATGTTGTTTATTACAGAGTCTCCCATTATCGTTTCATCGCCAATCGCCGTGGCAGCGCTAGTAATTGAAGAAAATAGGCTTGAATATTGTGAAGTACCTTTTGGCAGTTTCCCTTTATATCAGCCTCCAAGCACGTTTCCATGTGACGAAAATCTCACTTATCTAGATGCTCACGAAGTTGAAATCAGCTACTTTGGTTGGAAGAATCGTTTTGAGTTAGATGACTTTTACTCAGAGTACCTAAACGTAAATGTTAAACCATCACCAAAGTGGTATAGCACATTTGAAGGGAGTAAAAGAGGGCTTGTTCCTATGTTCGTAAAGATCGCTGGCGATAAAAACTCAGATATTATCCTACAAATCCCAGAGGTTAACCCTTACCAGCAAGGAGCAAGCAATGCGTTTGAAGGCTAAGCAGCAAGGGGTCGCTTTATTTATGGTTCTGATGATTACAGCAATTATGGCCGTAATCATGATTTACATGTCTTCGAAAGGGCAAAACAATGCACGTTTAACGGGTTTAATAAAACAAAATACCGATGCCGTTTTAGAGCTAGAATCAGTACAAGCTGAAATGGTGTTTGATTATATGACTAGCTCATTTGGTATTTTGGGGCCTCGTCGGGACTTCCAAGGGCAACCCGTTTCTAATACGATGACGCAAGACTTTAAAGGCGGCATCAAAGAGCATGAAAATTTCACTGTTAAAGTACAAGATATTGGAGGCTTGGTCTCTATTTTGCCCTATAACGAGAAAGACTTTTTAAACTTATTGGTTAACAATGGTTTAAGCCCAGAGCTGGTTCCACGTATAAAGGATAGACTCAAAGATTGGCAAGATGTAGATGACTTAACTCGTATCGAAGGGGCAGAAAAAGGAGATTACGCCGAACCTAACCTGCCAACTAACGATACTATACAGAGTGTAAAAGAACTCGAATATATTATTGAAGATAATGAAATTTACTCGGAAATTGAGCCCTATTTAGTTCTGTATTCAGGGGATTACATTGTTCGACAATACATGCCGAATTCTTTATACTCTGCCCTTGGTCTTACGGTCCCTGATGAGCAAAATGCTTCTATGGAAGGGAGTAGTTACCCAAGTGGTCGATACAAAATAGAAATAACGTTTACTAAAAACTTATCGATTACTAAATCGTTTACGCTACTGAGAGGGGTTGACTCCTTTCGTCCATATTTTATAACTGATGATGAGCTAATTTTTCAATAATGAAACGCCTGTTACAAAAGTTACGCTTAACTTCTTCGTTATGTCACTATAAATATCACCTAACAGCAGACCTTGAAGTTAAAAATACAGCCTATAAAAAGTCTGCAAGTATGCTGCTAACAGCATGTTTTCTTGATAGGGATTTATTTTGGGCAACAACAAGAACCTACAATAACACTAATTTGTTGCAACTTAACGCCATCATTAAAGCTGAAAAATTTCAGCTACCGCCGATGGAAGGGCATTTTAGTTGGAGCATTCAGAGCGTAACTAATAACTCTATAGAGATAAGTTACTTTGTTGTTCCTGAGCATGTCATGAATAAAGTTCCTCGTGACTGTAAGTTAATCTTACCTCTGTTTGATAGAGTAGAAGAGCAAAGTCTATACCCTTTATCAATTCAACATAATAACAAGCCGAGTAAGCTAAAAGCTATTGAAGATATTCAATGGCTTAATTTGCCAGGGCTTTTTATTAATAAAAAGAATGCCTCAGGAAAAGTAGAAAAGCTTAAAACCCGTCAATTGATTATTTCTCTTGTCAGTATTCTTAGCTTAACAGGAATCGCATTAAGCGCTTATCTATTACTAGCTACTAGTTACTATGAATCTGTTAAAGAAGATCACCGAGAAAGTGTTAATCAAGTGCTTGCACTAAAACAAGAGTTTAATAATAAGCAGCAGCAAACAACAGAGCTGGTTAAGTTTTTGAATGAAAACCCTAACGTGTTAGATGTATTTAGTCGCTTGGGTATTTCTTCAAATGATATTTTTATTGAGCGGTTGAACATTATCAATACGGGTTTTCGGATGAGTGGCTCCTCTAGTAGCTCAGCAACAAAACTACTAGAACAACTAATCCAGTCTCCTTCGGTTGATGAGGCTAAATTCACTAGACCAGTAACTAAAAATAGCTTAGATGAAGAGGTATTTTCGATTGAGGTGGTATGGAAATGAACAAGGATGCTATTTCAATAAAAACGGTTGGTTTAAGCTTAATTGCTTTATTACTTTCTTTAGAGTTTATTTTTTTTCCATGGTTAGACTGGTTAGATAACAAAAAACAGGAATTAAATAGCGTAAAAGCGTTCGTTAATAAACAGCAACGAGCTCTCGACTCAAAAGACAACATAGAAAATTACCTTGAAGAGTTTAATAAGCACCTTGGTGAATTTGATAAAATCCCTACGCTTGAGAAAAACCAAGATCCATCTTTATTTTGGTTAAATGCTGTTGATTCGGTAATAGCCAAGTATGAGGTCAGTATTGATAATAAAGCTCCTCAACGCGAAGTGAAGATAAATGATACGTACGCTGTTTACACGGGCAGGTTAAATCTTTCGGGTGATGGAAATTTAATTCTCAACTTACTTTTTGAGCTTGAAAATATTGAGTATGGCAATCGCGTAAGGCAAATTTCAATGTTCCGAGATAAAGCTAAGCCAGATCTAATTAGAGCCAACATTGAATTTTTACGAGTGTATAAAAAACAATGAAAAATATTTTAATTTTAATCTTGGCGGTACTTGGTATTTTATTTTGGGCCGGAGACTTTCTTCTTGATAATCCTTCGAGCTCAGATAAATCAAAAGATGAGCCATTGCCTGTCATTACAAAGAATATAAGCGCAAAGCAATTCGATGTTAAGGGGTTTGCGGACATCTTGGGGATTAATTTTTCGCGTATTCAAGACGAACAAGAAGAAGCCTTGCCAGATGTTTTTGATGTTACAGTTTCTTTAATCTCTATTCATACCTCAGGCGGCTTCGCAAAAGCGAGGTTGAGAATTAAAGGTGATAATAATAAAGAAACTGTGGTTGACGCTGTTAAAGGTGATACATTTCATTCTTTAGAATTAAAGTCGATAATGTCGACAGGCGTTGAGTTAATAAATAACGAAAAAGAGTACTTGTTAAAGATGTATAAGCCACAGGTCATTAATATCACAAGGACTGAGAACGTAGAGGAAGTTTCAAATGAAAAGTAGTCCATATAAAAGCACGCTTTTACTTGCACTAGCGTTAGCCGTGTCTGGATGTGTTCAAACTGGTGGACTGCAAGGAAAGGATCTAAAGGTTGAAAGATCTATCCTAAAACAAGACCTAACCAAAAATGAATCTCAGCCAGAAGTTGCCCAAAGTGATGAGGCTCCAAATAGCTTTAATGC
This sequence comes from Pseudoalteromonas sp. NCCP-2140, assembly GCF_023708065.1. Classification (NCBI taxonomy): domain Bacteria; kingdom Pseudomonadati; phylum Pseudomonadota; class Gammaproteobacteria; order Alteromonadales; family Pseudoalteromonadaceae; genus Pseudoalteromonas; species Pseudoalteromonas sp. NCCP-2140. Next base: position 95,872 of record NZ_BRCZ01000009.1, read on the forward strand.
TGTTAAAGTACAGGATTTAGGCGGTATCTCAAAATTAAAAGAAGATGCGAAAAAACCACCAGAACTAACTGGTGAGCCAATTACGTTTGCTGCTGATGAAATCTCAGTAAAAGAGTTTACAAGTCGTGTATTTGACGAGCTTTTAAATTTAAATTATGTGGTGGCTCCGCAGCTAGCTGCCTCTAATGACAAAATTACCTTAAATATTTCTTCACCAATTGAGCGCTCTGAATTTTACAAAGTAGTTGTGAAAACGCTTGAAGAAAGCGCTATTCAGACACTTCGTAAAGACGACATCATTTATTTATCTAAAGTGACCGGTAGCTCGCAGAAAAACTCAATTGGCATTGGTATAGGCGGTGAAGCGACAGATGTGCCAGATATGGCTGGTGCAATCACTCAAATTGTTCCTTATGTATATAGCGGCAGTCGAAATATTTCTAGCATAATGGGTAAACTCTCAACTGCAACAATTACCGTACAATCACAGCAAAAGCTTATTATTGTTGAAGGTGATCGTGCTGAAATTCTTAGAGCGTTACGAATCATTAAAATGCTTGATGTGCCTAGAGCGTATGGCCGTGAAATTCGTCTTGTTGAGTTTGCTCATATTTCTCCAATTGAAGGTATTGAGCAAATACGTGAATTATTAGCTGAAGATGGCATGCTTGTTTCAACTGACGGTGATGTATCGTTTGTGCCAATTCCTAGAATTAATGCGTTTGTTGCATATGCTGCAAATGAAGAAATAGTAAATCGTATTATTTTTTGGGCAAACAAAATTGATGTGCCGATTGCCGGTGATGAAAGGCAGTACTTTGTATATAAACCAAAATATGCCAAAGCAGAAACCATGCTCGAGTCGATTAGTAGTTTGTTACTTGGTGGTTCAAATAGAAGTGCAGCAACGAATCAAGAACAAGGGAGTGCTGAGCAAGGAAGCAGGGGGCGTAAGACCTCTGTTGATGCAGGTCCAATGCGATTTAGTTTAGATCGCCAACAAAATGCACTGATTTTTTACACCACCAATGATGAGTACCGTTTGGTTGAATCATTACTTAAAAAAATGGATGTTTTACCAGGCCAAGTTATCTTAGATGTGACTATCCTTGAAGTTAATTTAAGTGACGATATGTCGTCGGGTATCGATTGGGTTTATAACTCATTAAGTGAAGACAGTGACAGCACGCTGTTAAACCTTGCAAGCAGTGGTTCAATTTCTTCAACGATTATCAAAGGGGATTGGCAAGCTAAACTTAATTGGAGCAATAGTAAAGGTAACACGCGTGTTCTATCAAGACCTTACATGATCGTAAGAGACGGTGAGTCTGCGAGTATTTCTTCAGGTGATCAGGTGCCAATCGTGACACAAACGGTAGAAGATATTGGTGATAGCAACTCTGTTTCAAACTCTATTCAATATCGCTCTACGGGTGTAAATGTAGCTATCACTCCTATTATTAATTCTCAAGGTGTTATTTCATTGAGTGTTGCTATGTCTGTAAGTAATGCACAACCAAATGAAACCAGTGGCGCTGATACACCTGTTATAACTAACAGAGCTATTTCAACTGAAATTTTATCGGCTGATGGCCAAACTGTTGCTCTGGGCGGCCTTATCCAAGAGACAAAAGCAGATAATAACAATGGCGTGCCACTTTTAAGTGAATTACCTTTGTTAGGTGGCTTATTTTCAAGCAAGAGTGATTCAAATAGCCGTACAGAGCTAGTGATGTTAATTACAACTAAAGTTGTGAATGATTCGAGTGAAGTTGATGAGTTTAGCGAAGCAATGTCAAAACTCTATAGCACTCCAATAACGATTAAATGAGTAGTAAATGAAGATTTTAATAGTGGGTAACCACACATGTGGAAACCGCGGTGATGCCGCAATTTTGAGAGGCCTGCTTGCTGAACTAAGAGCGCAAGAGCCTAATATTACAATCGATGCATATAGCAGGTATCCTATTAGCTCTTCCTATATTTTAGGGGAGAAGCTCACTATGGATCCTCTCGATAGCTATCACGACTCAATAAACTCGAAAAAAGATAAGTTTATCAAGAAGTTTTCACGTCGATTTCTTGCTTACTATTTAGCATATAAGTTTAAGAAAGGAGACTCAACAAAGCTACCTAAGCATGTATTAAAACAAATGGAGCATATCCAAACTTATGATGCTGTAATCCAAGTAGGTGGTTCTAACTTTGTTGATTTATATGGGCCTCATCAATTTGAACATGCTTTAAGTGTGCTACATGCTAAAAAACAGCTATTCATGATTGGTCATTCAGTAGGACCATTTAATAGTAAGAATTATGCTAGGTTAGCTAGTTTTGTATTTTCTAAAGTTGAAGACTTAGCACTAAGAGAGCAACTTAGCTTAGAGTTTATGAATAAGGCAGATGTGTGTTCTGACGCAGTAACGGTTGGGGCAGATACTGCTTGGATTGTACCGAACGAAACAGTCGAGTTATCAGCTCATTTGTTAGAGTTGTTTAATGATAAGCCGGTTATTGCAATCACCTTGAGAGAATTAGCCCCTTTTGATAAGCGATTGGGCATAAGTCAGGCTGAATATGAAAAGCAAATCGCCGACCTTGTCGACAACCTAATAGATAAAGGGTATCGAGTTGTTTTTGTTTCGACAGGTACCGGTATTGACAGCTATTGGCGTGATGATCGTATGATCGCATTGAAGGTTAAAGAGTTAGTCAAGCATGATGATTGTCATGTAATTATGGATGAGTTAAATGATGTTCAAATCGGTTCTTTTTTACATCATTGTACATTAACAATTGGAACTAGGTTGCATAGCGCTATTATATCGATGAACTTTGGGACTCCAGCTATTGCTATTAACTATGAGCATAAATCACAAGGCATAATGGCACAATTAGATATGGAAGAGTTATCGAAAGAACTGAAAAGTTTATTTAATGGTGAGTTGCTTAAAACGGCCCTCCACGTTCTTGATAATTTGGATGACATAAAGTTAAAAATGGATGCTCAAGTGGAGAAAGAGCGACAGAAGTGTAGAGATATGGTGACACGTGTTTTAACTAAAATTGAGCAGGGTTAATGAGAGTTACTTTTTTCCTTAATCAATTTCCTGTTGCATCCGAGACCTTTGTAATCAACCAGATCATAGGTTTGATAAATCGTGGTGCTGATGTTCGTATTATCTCTATTTGCAAAGGCGATTTGAGCAATAGCCACAAAGCTGTCAGTGATTATAACTTGTTAGATAAAACAACTTATCTAACGAATGAGTTAGTTACCGATAGCACACTTAAAACACGACTTAAAAGAATTAGTAATGTAGCTTGGCCTCGCAACATCTCAAATAAGTTGGCCGCATTAAACGTTTCTCGCTTTGGTATACATAGCAAGTCATTACTATTGCCGAGTATTGTAACAAGAGCAGAGACACTGATTGAGTCTGATGTGTTTGTTGCTCATTTTGGTACTGCAGCTGTTGTTGCAAACAAAATGCGAGAGCTTGGTTTATTAAAAGGTAAATTGGTTACTGTGTTTCATGGTGCCGATATCTCAGTAAAAGCCATTTTGGATGTTTTCAAGCATGATTATGAAAACCTCTTCAAAACAGGCGAGTTAATGCTGCCTATTAGTGAGCTGTGGCAAAAAAAGCTTATCTCGTTAGGTTGTGCGCCTAATAAGATCACCGTTAATCGTATGGGCATAAATAGTGATCAATTTAAGTGTCGAGAGTTAGATAAGCCTATTTCTAAGCCGCTAAAAATTATTAGTGTCGCTCGCTTCATAGAAAAGAAAGGGTTGGCTGATGCTTTAGATGCAATGGCTGAGTTACAAAAGCGTGGAGTTGATTTTGAATATCAGATTGTTGGTGATGGTGATTTAAAAGCACAGATTATTCAGCAAATCGAACAGCTTCAACTTTCTAACAGCGTAAAACTATTGGGTTTTCAGCCGCAAGAGAAAATAGCGCAGCTGCTAAACGACGCTGATGCTTTCTTATTGCCGTCGGTTGTCGCTGAGAACGGTGATATGGAAGGTATTCCTGTTGCATTAATGGAAGCGATGGCAATGGGCTTAATCACCATTTCTACTTATCATAGTGGCATACCCGAGCTAATTACTCATAATGAGAGTGGTTTACTTGCTCAAGAGCATGCTCCAATAGAACTTGCTGATTCAATAGAAAGACTTGTAAATGGTCAAATCGACATTGAAAAAATGAGAGCAACAGCCAAAGAAAAAGTTGAACAGAATTTTGAGCAGTCCAAGCTATATACTCAATTATTGGATATTCTGGTCACTTTAAATGAGCACTAAGAAGCAAGGCATATGGTTACTAGCGTCATCAGCAATAGCGGGCGCAGTACAGTTTGCTGTCTTTGCAATGTTAGCTTATTACACCAATCCACAAGTGATTGGTGTACTTGCTATAATAAACGTGTTTTTAGCGATTGCCTATCTTGTACAAGATATGGGATTGTCTAACTATTTCATCTACAAACAAACATTAACTCGCTCAGAAAGCTCGGCATTGTACTATACAAACGTATTTTTAGGGGCTGGTGCTGGCGGGCTAATTGCGTTAATTGCTTTGCCAGTTGCAAATTTTTATGAGTCAAAAGATATAGCCGAAAGCTTATACATAATGGCTTTTAACTTTGTTCTGTTAGGCCTAAGCGCACAGTATCAAGCTAATTTTATAAAATCAGAAAAGAACGTCGCACTCGCTAAAATAGATATTGTGACTAAGCTTTGCTTATTAATTTTTACCTTTGGTTTTATAAAAATAGGCATACCGAGCATTTTCCCTTACCTGTATGCATTTTTAGCTACTAACAGCTTAAGATATTTGCTGTTTTTGTTTTTCGCAGAAAAGTCATGGCACCCTACATATAAAGTGGACTTCACAATAGTTAAGCCTGCACTTGCATTTGGCGGTTTTCAAATGGGATCACAAATTTTGAATCAAGTTCGAGCGCAGTTAGATCAACTCATCATTGGTAAGTTAATGGGGGTTGAGGTTCTAGGACTGTATTCATTTGCAAAAGAATTACTTATGCAGCCAATTAAGTTCATTAGGATCCTTATTGCTAGGCTGGTTTACCCAAAGCTTGCAAAATTGCAGGACCAAGGCAAGCAGTTTTACGATACTTTTGACCGTTCAGTAAGGCTCTTAACTGCGATGAACAGTGCTATGTATCTCATCTTCCTTGGTGGACTCACAGTTGCGGTTTGGTTGTTCTTTGAACAGTACCAGCAGTCAATACCTCTTTTATATGCTTTATTTATAATTGGTTGTGTTGCACCGTTCGGCTCATTGCTTGGGATGGCAGCTCAAGCTAAAGGTAATACAAAAATAGAGTTTCAATGGAATCTTCTCTCATCATCAATCAGTATTTGTGTGTTGTTAATATTGACCCAGCTGAAAAGCATCAGTTTGTTTGCTTTTGGCGTTGCAGCATTACAAGTGATTATGACTGCAAGTGCGTTATTCTTCTTCAGTAAAGGGGATAGGGGTTTACCCAAAAGAACATATCTTTTCATGTTCTTAATGAGTGTGCTCATGTATTTGACGGTAAATGGGTTGTACCAGCTGTTTTCAAACTAAGTTTAATACAACCCAGGGCATAAATTATTTTTCCTTTATTACCTAGTCTATGGGTTGTATTAATAGTTCAGACAGTTGTTGTTCATTCACTAAGCTACTTAAATAAAGAGTTAACTTATCAGCAAAAGAGATAACAGAAAGCCTTATATCCTCAGCAGAGCTCGACTGCAATAGCTCACTTTGCCAAGTAGAGCTTGTAAATTCGCGTTTAATTACATAAGCCCCTTCACTTTTTACTGCATAGTAAATAGAGATAGAATCTTCATCTGTGGTGATATCTAAAGTTGCAAAAGTTGTATTGTTGCTAGTTGAAAGTACAACTTCAGGCTTACTCCACTCACCTTGCTCCCAGCGAGTTAACTTAATTTGATGAGTAGAAGCGTTAATTTCTCTGTACGCGATACAAGGAGAGCAGTATGTATCGTCCACAACTAACTTGGCCATTTGAATATATGTATTCTTATTTGGAGAAGAACTTTCATAGATCATGCTGGGGTGGCTTTGAATGCTTTCTAGAGAGACTGGAGGGGTAATTAACGAACCATCTGCAAAATAAAAAGACTGGGCGTCTTCATTATAAGTGATGTAGCTACCATAATACCTTTTGTCACTTGTCGTATTTACAGACCACTGCCATAAAATGTGAATAACCCCATAGCTATCAATATAGATATCATCTGGGTAAACCGGCGCATCAAAAGCGTGTTTACTTTTAGTATTCTCTGCAAAAGTGGCTACTTTATGCCACTTTTTTTGCTGGTGTTTCCACATATAAAGCTCACCCGCACCTTCATAATCAATTATGTCAGCACTAGGTATTATTTGAGGAAGATTACGAACAATCAGGTAAATATCGCCTGTTGGGCTTGTAGTTGCAATGGGATAAGTAAACCTTCCTTGGTTTTTGAAGTTATACTTCAGCTCTAATTCTTCTGTAGATTGTAAATTATTAAAGTAACAACAGCCTTCGATATCATTGTGCATATCTGAAAACAGATGAATAACACCATTGCCATCAACAGCTATACTGGGTTGTTTATGCCCATAATCATCACAATCTCTCCAGAGCTTGCCTTGCTTTAGTGCGTTCAGATACTGCCAGTTTTCATCATTATTTTTGTAGGCGACAGTTACATAATGTGTACTGTTATTTTCGCAATTACTGCTTAGCTCACCTTCGCTGTTAAAAGCAACGTAGAGTGTATTCTCATTACTGGTGATTGGTTTCCACCACCCAGCTCTATTAGAGTCATCAATAGCAAAGGTAGTGACTTTGTCATCTACTTGAGTTTTTTGAGTTATATTCGCTGTTAACTCATTATCTGTGAGATTTTGGCTTTCTGAGTTACATCCGGTTATTAACAGCAAGATGAAAAAAGTGTGCACGTACTTATTCGTGATAAGCATGGTAAATCCCGATTTAAGATTATAGATTGAATACTAGCCTAAATGTAGCAGGGCTTAATGTTGCTTGATAGGTACGGTGCGATAAAAACAGGGGTTTTTGTTAAAAATTTTTAAACTTAAACAATAACTAAAGTTAGAAGCCCCTCACGATAGGCTTTAATCATTGATAAACAAAAGTAGGCTTACTTAGTTTCGATTGCTTTTTTATCAATGTATTGATGTAAGAGGTTAAAGAAATTAAAAAACAAGACCAAAGTGCAGAACGATAAGCATCTATTGGCGTACCAGTAAATGAATATAAAGAGGCGGCAACAAAAGCGATGTGACAAGCAATGCTTAGTTGAAAGGTCTGAAAGTTTAAAAGGCCATTACGGTAAAGCTTGGTTGCATTAATGCAAACAGCAAGCGAGTACCAATAGAAGGTGATAATCACACTTAAAAAAGCGATTAGCCCAAACATTCCATAGCGGAAAAGGTAATCTAAATACGAGTTTTCAATAATAAACCCTTCAAGAGCTAAGGGTGAACCTTTATACCAATATTTTAGGCTTTCAGTAAGCGCAATAATGGTTTGATTAGTTCTTGTTGATGTTGAGCCATCTAATTTACCTTCAAGTGACAGCTCTATAAAACGTGTTACATAATCAAGATTAACCTCAAAATAAAGAACTAAAAAGACTAAAAGTGATAGTAAAGAAGCCATACTAAAAAGTATTTTATTAGCAATACCCAGTCTTAAAATGGCTGATAAGAAAGTAAAATAGAGTAAAATTAAAACGGTTGCTAAATAACCTGTTTTAGATTGCGATAAGAAAATAGCAAGCAATGCAAAAATAATTAATATGAACGCACTAAACCGACTTTTACCCAAGAAAAATTCAATGATCAAAAGAGCTAAAAAGAAGCTCAAAAAGTAGCAAGTTATATAAACCCAATCAAATGTACCAGGCGCTCTTACGCCAAAGCCTTCATACACTTCTTTAGAGTTAAAAAGCATTAATACAGCTATGTCGCCAAGAATAATTTGCAAAGCAATAAAAGCTAACTGCATTAAAAAAATAACCAATAAAGTACTGTTGATTCTAGCAGAGTCTGTTAAATCAAAATGTGCCGTTAAAAACGAGTAAAAAAATACGACAAAAAGAAAGAGTAAAAAGGGCTTTATTAGTACTGAAACATGAAAAAAAGAAAAACTCGGCACATTAAAACTAAATGTAATGAGCATGGCAATTAAAGGAAAAAAGTATATATAGGCTACATTAGGAACCTTGATAGTTGTTCTTGTTGCAAACGTTACTATCAGAAAATAACCCAACATGACAAAAAAGAACGTTTTTTGCGCTGTGTGCTCATCTAAACCTGGAACAATATAAGTTGGCCAGTAGCAAAGCATAAACAAAGTTGATAGCGATAGCCATTGTGCCGTGCTTATAGCTGAATTACTTTTTTGCTGCATTGGTCCTGATCATCGTGCTTAAGTAAGAAAAAATAAACTTAGGGTAAACCTTTAACACTCTATCTCGTACATGTTTATGCATCACTATACGTTGTAACCAGCGTAAACCAAATTTTTTGATTAATGGATGATAATAATCAGGCTTAATAGATGTTTGGGTTAAAAAGCCTCCACAGGTAATGATCACAGCCGGGTTCTTTAAGTTGTCTTTTAAGTAAATAGAAAAGCGTTCTTGATACGGAGTCCCCATACCAACAAGAACAACATCAATGTCGAGCTCATTTAACTCAGAGGCTGTTTGCTCATTGTTTTCAATATAGCCATTGCGATGATAAACCACATTTAAGCCAGGATATTGTTGCTTTAATACTTTAACCGCAAGGGTATTTTCTTCTTCGGTTGCGCCAATAATTGCGATTCTTTTATTTGTATCAGCGACTGATTGCAAAAATGTTCCTGCAATTGAGCTGTAATCAAAGCTTGCTCGTGTGATCTTAGGTAAAAATAAGTTGTGTAGGTGGCAAAGCAAAGAGCCATCTGAAAAATAATAGTCTACACCGTCTATTAAGTTGTCATCTTTTGCTACTTCATAATATGAAAAAGGGTTCAAAAAAGAGATAACAGTTGAACGCTTCGATTCAAAAGCTTGATTACTTGTTTGCGTGAAAACCTCACCCGAGAGAAGCTTTGTATTTAAGTTTTGATTCATAATATTGATTTAAATAATGTGTAGTAATTGGCTGCAGCAGCCTCAAGCAAAAAGCTACTCACGTCTGGAGAAGCAAGTTGTTCAGATTTATCGTCTTCAAACGCATTTATATAGTCGGCAAATTTATCTTTGTCTTCAAAATTCGCCAAGTAACCACATTTTCCGTTGGCGGTTAATTCTTTTGGGCCATACCGGCAATCAAATGCAATTATTGGCGTTTGCAAGAATGCCGCTTCAACTAATACAGTAGGGAGCCCCTCCCAGCGTGAAGGAAGTAAAATAGCTTTTGCATGCTGAATATATTTATAAGGGTTATCAGTAGCACCATGAAGAATAATGTTATTGCTCAGTTGCTTCTCAGCAATTAGAGTTGTTAATAAGTCACGGTCCGGGCCGTCACCTAAAATAACTACTTTTATGTTCTCATGTCGCGTTTTTACATCAGCAATAATATCAACTAAAAAGTCGTAGCCTTTTTGAAAATGTAATCGTCCTACACATACATAGTAATCGGAATACTCAACACTCTCTTTAGCGCGGTTTATAAGGCTAGGATCAAGCACAGGATTATAGATTCTTATTAAATCTTGTTTTCTTGCAACTTTAAAGTCGGTTAGGTTTTCTTTGATCCCTTCAGAAACACATACAATCTTATCAACTTGGCGATACAAAAACGTTGCAGCTAAACGTCGTAAAACGTTTTTAAGCTTTCCTTCTTGGGGTAGATTAATAGGCACGTGCTGTACCGCAACTGTTTTGATATTTCTGGGTGCTACAAAAGAAAACCGAGATAAGCCGCCTTTAGTAAATACGACCAAGTCAGGGCTAAGTTGAGAAACACAGCGACGGAAACCGCTAAAATCAAACCGGCCTGCTAATTGATGTATCTGTCCTAAATATTGGTATCGATCATACAGCTCACCATTGGTATCAAGGCAGATAACAGAAATTGAGCAGTCATGATATTGTTTTAGTCCAATAATAAGTTGCTCAGTGACACGTTCGACGCCACCTAATGAAAAGTCTTCTAAAACAAAAGCAATATGCATTTTGGCTATTTTCCTAATATTTTTTTGATGTTATGGAAAATAGAATACTTATAAATATCACTGTGCGAGCGGAATAATAAACTGATAGGCACCCAATCGCCTTTAATAATTGCTTGCCAGCATTGCATGGCATTAGCTTGCTTACTATTGAGTAAAGAAGCATGTTTATCTAGAAATTGCTGAAAGCCAATTAACCTGTTAGGTGAACGAGTTATACTTACTTCACTTTGCTCTTCATGTTGCAAGTAGGTCGACTCGGGCAGCTTTAAGCCTTTGCCAAACTGTTTAAAAAATCGTACCCATGTGTCGTAGTCTTGCCATGCTTTAAACTCAGCATCAAAACCACCAATTTGTTTTAGTTTTTCAGTTTCACAAAACAATTGATTGCCGACTTTATTCACAACGAGTAAATCATCGAGAGTTAGCTCACCAACAAAAAAAGTGTGTGGGGTTTGTTTATCACCTTTGCAAATAGTGACAGGAGTACAGAGCGATGTGTATTCTGCTTGCCAATTTTCTAAAAAATAAGATAAGCGGTTAGCAGTAAATTCATCATCGTCATCAAGGCCAGTAATAAACTCACCTTTGGCATTTTGAATCGCTAAATTACGAGCCGCACAGGCGCCTTTAGCTTCTTCATGGTGAAATACACGAACACGACTATTTTGTTCTGCCAGTTTATCTAGGTAAGCACGAGTGCTATCTTTAGAGCCATCATTTACGATTATCAGCTCCCAATTAGCGTAGTCTTGATTAAATACGCTTTGCACGGCTCTTTTTAGGTTTTCAACTCTATTATGAGTTGGCATGTATATAGTAACTAGTTCGCTCACTTAGCGGCCTCTGTAAAATCTGATTAAGCCAATAAAACAGCCTAAAATGCCAGCTAGTAAAATGCTAACAACTACAATTAAAGCACGTCGAGGGCCAGATTTTTCTTCGGCGACAATAGCGGGATCTAACGTTGTAAAAATATACTCGCTTTTTATCTCGGTTAGCATTTTGTTTTTAGTTTGCTCCTCAATTAAGCGATAAAACATTGAGCGCATGTCAGCAACGTTAGTTTGTTGTAGCTTTTCTTCGAGGTATTTTATGCTTTTATCTGACTGTTCTATATCAAATTTTTGCATTTGATTGTTTATGTCTTTAATAATGTTTTCAACAACGAATTGCGCCGTTTTAGGCGAGGGGTGCTCATAAGTGATACTAATTAAACCACCACGCACTTTTTCAATAATAAGATTTTCACTAAGTACTTTATAAGTTCGCCACTCCAGGCTGACTTCATCAGATAGCTTAAAAGTTTGAGAATCTGCATCATAAATTTCATCGTTGTAAGTAACGGTATTGGTTTCTTTGTTCCAGCTCTCTACAGCTAAAATATCAACGGTGAGGTTATGCTTATTGATAAATGAATATAAAAACTCTTTTGTGAGGATCTTTGCTTGTGCAACTTCGGTTTTAAAGCCTTTGCTATCTAGCCCACCTAAACCTGCAAGGGTTGCTAAACCATCAAGTTGTGAACCCATTTCACTGCTATTGCCTTGTAGGCTTTCGGTAGGAGCCAATAATGCTTCAGAGCGATACACATTAGGCGTATTAATTGCTACAAGAACAGCAATAACTGCTGCAATCAAGCACATAGCAATAATATAGATTTTGAAAGACCAAATAGAGGCGATTATCTCACCTAACTCTGGAGGAGAAACAACATTGTTTTTAGCGTCTTTATCGAGCATCTGTTCAAAACCTTTTGGCACATATCTAGAATTTTAACTTGCGAATTATACCTAACTTTCTTGAGGTTACTAGTAGCGGTCACTAAGCAAGAGTAATAAAGCTAAAACATAAACCAATCGTGCAGTGTGTAATTAATCTGCATAATCCGTTATTCCAAGTGGCTAAACATTAAGCATCTGCTAAAATGAATCCCTGAAGTGTAAGTTGTTTACAAATTCATCGGTAATAACTACAAAATATTTACACTTTTTATGCTTACATGTCGTTAGTAATCCAAATTTTTGCTTTGTTTATAAATCTTTAATAGTGCCAAGGATAAAATTGGCGCGGGGGAAACATGGACTTTTTCTTAGCTGTTCTGTCTTCTTTTGCTTTTTCGCTTGTAGCCATAAAAGTACTAAGACCATTTGCGATACGTTTTGAACTAGTAGATAAGCCTTGTGCAAGAAAACAGCATAACGGCCATGTTCCACTTATTGGTGGAATAGCTGTTTTTTGTAGTGTTGTTTTATCGAGTAGTATTTGGCTACCTGTAGATGTTGAATTAGTTAGTTATTTATCGGCCGCGGGTTTAATGGTGATGCTGGGTGTTGTTGACGATAAACATAGCTTAAGCGTTAGGTTTAGGGTTGGCTTTCAGTTATTAATTGCCACCTTTATGATTGTTACCATAGATAGTTATTTAATAAATCTTGGAGATTTATTCTCATTTGGTGATGTAAACTTGGGCTATTTCGGGTTAGTTATTACTTACATCGCAGTCGTTGCCATGATCAATGCGTTTAATATGGTTGATGGCATAGACGGCTTACTCGGTGCTATGGCAATTAACACGATGGCTTCTATTGCTTTGTTACTGACAATAAAAAATCAAGAAAACCTATTCACTATTTTAATTATCTTCTCGCTTATACCTTATCTCATTTTTAACCTGGGTGTATTTGGTACTCGTTACAGAAAAATATTTATGGGTGATGCGGGGAGCATGTTTATAGGGTTCACCGTAGTTTGGTTGCTAGTTATTAACACGCAAGGTGAAAATACTGGGTTTAGGCCTGTAACCGCGTTATGGATTGTGGCCGTTCCTTTGCTTGATATGGCCGCTGTTATTCTTTACCGTATTCGAAATGGCCGCTCACCGTTTCATGCTGACCGCCAGCACTTACATCATGTTTTACTTCGTTTAGGTTTATCTTCAAGAAGTACACTGTTACTTATATTCTTGCTTAGTGTGGCGTTTTCGACGGTGGGAATATATGGTGAACAACAAGCCGTGAGTGAGTCTGTAATGTTCTTTAGCTTTTTATGCCTTTTTGTAGTTTACTGCGCAGTGTTCAATAATATTTGGCGTATAAGTAAGTTCTCAAAAAGATTATCACTAAAAATAGTCCGTTACAGCAGGCAAGCTAAGCTAATTAAAAAAGGAAATATCTGAATTTGTTAAACCGAGTTGTCTTTCCTTGTGGTCCAGTTGCTCGGGGTATCGTTCTTGTATTACAATGCTCTGATTTTTCGGTTCTGGTTTCATAACACTCGGGTTAACTCTACTAATGCCATTTGAAATATTGTCTTTTATATTTAGTGCGTTTTTTATCACTTATTTACAGGTCTGGCTTGCAAAGCCAATCGCTTTCAAATGCGGGTTAGTTGATAGGCCAAATCACAGAAAATTACACGAAGGATCAATCCCTTTAGTAGGGGGAATTTGTGTTTTTATAGGTATAAGCTTAAGTGTTGTTATCTTTTTACCGATGACAGTAGAGGTTGTGTCTTATATTTTGTTATCGGGTTTAATGGTAACAATAGGTGTAGTAGACGATTACAAAGACATTTCTGTTAAACCTAGGTTATTAACTCAAATAGCGATCGCGCTAGCAATGGTATTTTTTCTAGACTACAAGCTTTCGTCTTTAGGCAGCTTGTTTACAGATACAAATATTCAACTTGGTTATTTTTCGGCTGTATTCACGGTACTTGCTGTAGTTGGTTGTATTAATGCATTCAATATGGTCGATGGGATCGACGGCTTAGTTGGGGTTTTATCTCTTATAGCCTTTACTGCACTTGCCTTTTTATTATTCAGAGCCGGAATTCAATGGTATGTGTTATGTGTATTTTATATAGGCGCCATAGCCGCATACCTAATGTTTAACCTTAATTGGCCAATTAAAAAGTATAAAAAAATATTTATGGGCGACGCAGGCAGCATGCTAATCGGGTTTACTATTATTTGGCTTTTATGTATTGGCACTCAATCAAAAGAACCTGCCCTTGCCCCCGTTACTGCACTATGGATTATTGCGGTACCATTAATTGATATGGCTGCAATCATGATCCGAAGAATCCGTAAAGGTGACTCACCATTCAAACCTGATCGTGAACATTTACACCATATATTCATGCGCGCAGGTGCAACACCAAAGCAAACATTGTTTTTAATTGCCGGGCTTTCATTGTTAATGACCTGCTTAGGTATTTACTTAGAACAAGTAAGCGAAACAATCAGTTTGTTAGTCTTTTTAGTTGTGTTTTTTGTATACAGCTACCTGATTACTCATATTTGGAAAGTATTAACATTTATGAGAAAGCTAAGAAAGAAAACTGCCGAGTAGAAATAGCCATAAGCTTTCATTTGTTTGAAGGGCATTGAATAGCAGACGCGCCAAGCAAGCGTGACGCCTACGACGGATGTAGGCGTGAAATTTATTTCGCGCGAAAATGTTTGCACATAGAGAAGTGAATGAAAAAAGAAAGAGGAAACCAAAACATTACTTCCTCTAAAGCGCAGCGTCTCTTATCCTCTTTGTGAATTAAAGATCTTTTTCTAACCACAGAGGACACAGAGAGCACAGAGAAAGAACACTTATAGCTTTCAGGTGTTGTTTGTAGGGCTTTGACAAAAGCCTGCTCGTAGGAGGTACTTTAGTGCCGAAAATACTTGCACAAAGAGAAGTGAATGAGAAAAGAATGAGGAACCAAAACATTACTTTCTTTTAAGCGTAGCATCTCATTACCTCAATGTAATAATTAGCTCTTCTCTGTGTAGCACGCAGCGCCTCTATGTTCTCTGTGGTTCAATATTCTTTGCACAGATAGCACTGAGGTAACAGAACAAATACGCAATTCAAACTCAATCACACATTTAATAGACTATCCCTCTAAAGCGCAGCGTCTCTTATCCTCTTTGTGAATTAAAGATCTTTTTCTAACCACAGAGGACACAGAGAGCACAGAGGAAGAACACTTATAGCTTTCAGGTGTTGTTTGTAGGGCTTTGACAAAAGCCTGCTCGTAGGTGGTACTTTAGTGTCGAAAATACTTGCACAAAGAGAAGTGAATGAGAAAAGAATGAGGAACCAAAACATTACTTTCTTTTAAGCATAGCATCTCATTATCTCAATGTGATAATTAGGTCTTCTCAGTGCAGCGCCTCTATGCCCTCTGTGGTTCAATATTTTTTTTGCACAGATTGCACAGAAGTAACAGAACAAATACGCAATTCAAACTCAATCACACTTTAAATAGACTATCCCTCTAAAGCGCAGCGTCTCTTATTCTCTTTGTGAATTAGAGATCTTTTTCTAACCACAGAGGACACAGAGAGCACAGAGAAAGAACACTTATAGCTTTCAGATTTCAGGTGTTGTTTGTAGGGCTTTGACAAAAGCCTGCTCGTAGGAGGTACTTTAGTGCCGAAAATATTTGCACAATGAGAAGTGAATGAGAAGAGAAAGAGAAAACCAAAACACTACTTTATCTTAAGCGTAGCATCTCATTATCTCAATGTAATAATTGGTTTTTCTCTGTGTAGCGCGAAGCGCCTCTATGTTCTCTGTGGTTCAATATTCTTTGCACAGATAGCACTGAGGTAACAGAACAAATACGCAATTCAAACTCAAACACACTTTAAATAAACTACCCCTCTAAAGCGCAGCGTTCTCATAATCTCTTTGTGAACATTAGGTTTTCTCTGTGTAGCGCGCAGCGCCTCTATGCCCTCTGTGGTTCAATATTTCTTTTGCACAGATTGCACAGATAGCACAGGGGCAACAGAACAAATACGCAATTCAAACTCAAACACACTTTAAATAAACTACCCCTCTAAAGCGCAGCGTTCTCATAATCTCTTTGTGAACATTAGGTTTTCTCTGTGCAGCGCAGCGTCTCTATGCCCTCTGTGGTTCAATATTTCTTTTGCACAGATAGCACTGAGGTAACAGAACAAATACGTAATTCAAACTCAATAACACTTTAAATAAACTATCCCTCTAAAGCGCAGCGCCTCTTATTCTCTTTGTGAATATTGATTTTTGGCTCTTACTCTCAATGTGAATAATTTCTCAAAGCTATCTATGGCCAGCTTCACCAGCCTAAAAATTGTAACCAAATCGGAAATAAGATTGATATTCTGACCATAGAAGATATAATTTAGCCGCTTTAAAGGATGTACATCACTAAAGGGAAGGCTAACTTTTAATCAAAGTTACAAATTAGGCAGTCACTTCCAATGAATACGTCTTCATAATTTTGCAATGCTTTAGTATTTAAATGCGCAAAATAGTAAAAAATTTATAGTACTTAATTAATTTAAAAACCGGCTAGATTCAACATGTACAAAGCCTTAGACGTGTTGAATTACCTATGCGGGAATTATATTGGCCTGTTTGGTTTGTTAACTTGCGTATAACAAGCTCGCATGCTTTAATTAGCCAGCTTAAGCTAGCAAACGTTAATCAAAATACAACAATCTTTTGGGAAGAAGAATGGCGTTCAAATTTAAACTCCTTTTAGCATCTTTGTCTATTATCACAGTGAGTGGTTGTACGATTATTCCGGGTAGTCACTACGAAGGTATTGACTCAGGTGATCAAGTCGAGAATTTAGAAAAAGACCTCGAAAAAGTTAATATCCAAATTATTGACTCTTCATTAATAAATCAACAAAAAGCAAACAGCAAAAAAGTTACTCAGCCTAACAGCTTAGCCGGTGTAAACGTAAGCGACTATGAATACAAATTAGGTGTAGGTGACGTATTAACGATTGGCGTTTGGGATCACCCAGAATTAACCATTCCTGCTGCAGTACAACGTACAGCAGAGTTCGACGGCTTCCGTGTGCAAACAGATGGCACCATTACATTTGCCTATGCACCAAACATAAAAGCGGCTGGCCGCACTGTTGCAGAGGTACGCGCTGACTTAGCAAAACGCCTAAGTCGCGTAATTGAAGACCCACAAATCGACGTAAAAGTAGTTGGTTTTAGAAGCCAAAAAGCCTACGTTACAGGCGAAGTAGAAAACCCAGGTGTTTACCCAGTAACCGAAATTCCACTTACATTAATCGATGCGCTAAACCAAGCAGGTGGTTTAACTGACCGTGCAGACTGGCGCACAGTAACGTTTACTCGTGGTGACAAAACAGAAGAAATTAAACTAGACGATTTTTACGCTCACGGTGATATTTCGCAAAACCGTTTATTAAAGCATGGCGATATTGTGCATGTTAACCGCGACGATAAACAAAAAGTATACGTACTAGGCGATATTCAAAAAGCAGGCACAGTAAATGTTGACCGCTACGGCTTAAACCTAGCGCAAGCGCTTAGCGATACTGGCGGTATTAGAGAAGCAACTGCTGATGCAAATGGTATTTTTGTACTACGTAAGCGCGACCTAGAAAAAGACGGCATTATTGCTGATGTTTATCAGCTTCATGCAAAAAATGTTGCAGCATTAGTACTTGCTGAGCAGTTTGAATTACAACCTCGCGATATTGTGTATGTTACATCAGCACCGCTTGCGCGTTGGAACCGTGTAATTAGCCTATTATTACCTTCTGTATCAACAGTTGATTCTGTTAACGATATTTCGAATAACTAAGGTTAAGTATGTTTGACTCAGTATTAGTAGTATGTGCAGGTAATATTTGCCGTAGCCCAACTGCCGAGTATGTACTTAAAAGTAAGTTACAAGGTAAAAGTATTGCAGTTTCGTCGGCGGGGTTAACCGCATTAGAAGGTAAACCTGCCGATGCAATGGCACAAAAGCTGACTCAAGAACAAGGCATTGATATGTCGGCCCATGCTGGCCGACAAATTAGCTCGTCGTTAGTTATGCAAAACAGCGTAATTTTGGTGATGGAAAAACGCCACCTAGACGACCTATGCTCACGTTACCCACAAGCGCGTGGCAAAACCTTTTTGCTAGGAAAGTGGATTGGCGATAAAGAGATCCCCGATCCTTACCGCCAAAGCGAAGAAGCATTTAAACATGTGTACGAACTAATCGATAGCGCCTGCAGCGCTTGGCAAAAGTATTTATAAGGAAACTTGCATTAATGAATGCTCAGCCTTCTAGTCTGTCTGGTAATAAATCGGGCAGTGCAAACACACAAAACTCTCAAGAAATCGATTTAATGGCGCTAGTTGGCGCATTGCTTGATCGTAAATATTTTATCGCTGCAGTTACCGCTGTATTTATGCTAGTGGGTGTTATTTATGCACTGTATGCAGCGCCGGTATACCAAGCAAGCGCGATGATACAAGTTGAAGACAGCAGTGCCTCGGTACCTGGCTTTGATGACATGAGCGGTATGTTCGAAAGTACATCAGCAGCTGTAACCGAAATAGAGCTACTTAAATCGCGCTCTGTAATTGGTGAAGCGGTAGATACGCTAAACCTAGATGTAATTGTAGAGCCAAAATTATTCCCGATGATTGGTAACCGCGCATTTAGAAGCTTTAAGCCGCAGTCGCCAGGTGAAGTAGCCGAGCCAAGTTGGGGCGCAAGCTCATATGCTTGGGGCGGCGAAAGTATCGACGTATTTAGATTTGATGTACCAAATTTTAATGTAGGTACAACGTTTATTATTGTTGCGCTAGAGAATAATCAAGTTGAGCTACAAAACGAAGATGGCGACACCATTTTAACTGGCCACGTTGGCCAAGAGCTTTCGAACGGTATTATCGATTTAACCATTCGTAGTATTAATGCGCGCCCAGGTACTGAGTTTTTAATTGCTAAACGCGACCGTTTAAATACAATACTTGATCTGCAAGCGGCAATTGGTGCTAGCGAAAAAGGTAAAGACTCGGGCATTATTACCCTAACGCTGCAAAGCGAGAGCGCGCAATTCGCCGAAAAAGTGCTAGATAAAGTGGCCTCTATTTATGTGCGCCGTAATATTGACCGCAACAGTGCAGAGGCGCAAAAGTCACTCGAGTTTTTAGAAGTACAATTACCAGAGGTTAAAAAGCAGCTAGAGTATGCCGAAAAACGCTTTAACGATTACCAAATTAAGCAAAAGTCAGTAAATATTACCCTAGAGACCCAAGGTGTACTTGAACAAATTGTAGAGCTAGAAACTAAACTACAAGAGCTAGAACTAAAACGCCTAGAGCTAAGCCGTAAATTTAAAGAAAGCCACCCAACTTACCAAGGCGTGCTTGAGCAAATTGAAGCGGTAGAAAAACAAAAGAAAAACTTAACCGGCGAAGTAACGAACTTACCATCGACTCAGCAAGAGCTATTACGTTTAAAACGTGATGTTGAAGTAAGCAACCAAATTTACACTATGTTGTTAGGTAAAACGCAAGAGCTAGATATTGTGCGTGCAGGTACGGTAGGTAACGTACGTATTATTGACCGCGCAGAGGTAAACCTATCTAAGCCTGTTAAGCCTAAAAAAGCATTAATAGTGGTAATGGCGACTATGCTGGGTGGCATGTTAGCAGTAGCTATTGTGTTAATTCAAAAAGCGATACATAAAGGTATTGAAGACCCAAGCGAGATTGAGGGCCTTGGCTTACCTGTGTATGCAAGTGTACCGTTTTCTGATCACCAAGATAAGTTAGTGTCGTTTGGTAGAATGAAAAACCGTAAAACAACACAAGCCAACACCATATTAGCAGTTGAAAACCCAGCTGACTTATCAATAGAAGCTCTGCGTAGCTTACGTACAAGCCTACACTTTGCGATGATGGAAGCTAAAAACAACGTAATTGCAATATCGGGCCCAAGCCCAGGTGTAGGTAAGTCGTTTGTATCGGTTAACTTGGCAACGGTACTGGCACAAAGTGATAAAAAAGTACTAATTATCGATGCCGACATGCGTAAAGGTTACCTACAAAAATCATTTAACGATAAGTGGGAAAACGGCTTAAGTGACTTTTTATCGGGCCGTTTAGAGCTTAAAAATGTAATTAAGCAAACTAAGGTACCTAACCTTCACTTAATTACTCGTGGGCAAATACCGCCAAACCCGTCTGAGCTATTAATGCATGAGCGCTTTTCTAAGCTAATCGACACCATTAAACAGCATTACGACATTATAATTATAGATACGCCACCAATTTTAGCGGTAACAGACCCTGCAATTGTCAGTGCCCACGCAGGTAGTACCTTACTTGTAACGCGATTTGGTCAAAACCATGTACGCGAGCTTGAGCTAACACGTAACCGTTTTGAACAAAATGGTATTGATGTGAAAGGTGTGGTGTTTAATGGCGTACTTAAAAAAGCCAGCAATGCCTATGGGTATTATGGCTATTACAACTATGAGTATAAGTCTAGTAATTAACACCCAATCAACATTAATAAGAAACTGTTCATAGCAGTGTAATCCTACTTGTTTATGCTGTTAGGAACTTCGAATAGTTTTCCAAGGATTTTACGTGAGAGTATTAACTGTATTCGGTACTCGCCCAGAGGCCATAAAAATGGCCCCGCTTGTACATGCGTTAGCTAACGATAGCCGATTTGAAGCAAAGGTATGTGTAACTGCTCAGCATCGCGAAATGCTCGATCAAGTTTTAGAGCTGTTTAAAATTACACCTGAGTACGATTTAAATCTGATGAAAGCAGGGCAAACGCTACCTGAGGTAACTAGCCGAATTTTGTTAGAGCTAACACCAGTGCTGAAGGAATTTAAACCAGATGTAGTACTAGTACATGGCGATACTGCAACAACGTTTGCAGCTAGCTTAGCAGCTTATTATGAGCAAATTGCAGTAGGCCATATTGAAGCTGGCTTACGTACTGGTAATATTTATTCACCTTGGCCAGAAGAAGCAAACCGTAAACTTACGGGGGCGCTCACTAAGTATCACTTTGCACCTACCGATACGTCAAAACAAAACCTGTTAAACGAAAACTATGCAGCAGAAAATATCAGTGTTACTGGTAATACAGTGATTGATGCCTTACTGATGGTTAAAGATCAAATAGAAAGCGATAGCGACCTAAATAACACACTTTCAGCCCAATTCCCAATGCTTGATGCAAGTAAAAAGCTAATTTTAGTAACAGGGCATCGCCGCGAAAGCTTTGGTGGTGGTTTTGAGCGTATTTGTGAGGCATTAGCACAAACAGCTCAGGCTCATCCTGACTGCCAAATACTTTATCCAGTCCATTTAAATCCTAATGTTCAAGAGCCTGTAAACCGTATTCTAAGTAATGTAGATAACGTTCATTTAATTGAGCCGCAACAGTATTTGCCTTTTGTGTATTTGATGAATCAAGCTCATATAATTTTAACTGACTCAGGTGGTATTCAAGAAGAGGCACCTAGTCTAGGCAAGCCTGTGCTTGTGATGCGTGATACAACAGAGCGACCAGAAGCTGTTGATGCTGGCACAGTTAAGTTAGTAGGTACTGATGTAAGCAAAATAACATCTGCGCTTGATAATTTATTAACTGATGAGACTGCATATAAAGCAATGAGCCGTGCCCATAACCCATATGGCGATGGTAAAGCGTGCAAACGCATTTGTGATATTTTAGCTAATAGCTAATCTATAGCGAGTTTACAACGCGAAAATATATACCGAAGGGGGAGTAAAGACACTTCCCTTTTATTAAGTAAAGAATAACGAAGCTCGAAATTCGTAGCTTGAATTAAGTGAAAGGATTATCATGTCATTTAATACTATTTCAGTTATTGGCCTTGGTTACATAGGTTTACCTACAGCTGCAATGTTTGCATCGCGCAAAAAAAAGGTAATAGGTGTCGATGTAAATCAACATGCGGTAGACACAATCAATCGTGGTGAAATTCATATTGTAGAGCCAGATCTTGACATGATTGTACATGCAGCTGTCACAGAGGGGTTTTTAAAAGCTACATTAACGCCAGAACCTGCAGATGCATTTTTAATTGCAGTACCGACACCGTTCAAAAATAACGACTCTGAAATCCCTGAGCCAGATTTAAGCTATATACAAAAAGCAAGCGAGGCAATTGCACCAGTTCTTAAAAAAGGTGATTTAGTTATTTTAGAATCAACATCACCTGTAGGTGCGACAGAGCAAATGGCTGAATGGTTGGCAGCTGCGCGCTCAGATTTGACATTTCCGAATCCACACGACGAGTCTGCAAGTCAGTTAGTTGATGTAAGTGTAGCACATTGCCCAGAGCGTGTATTACCTGGCCATGTAGTACGTGAATTAGTAGAAAACGACCGTGTTATTGGTGGTATGACAGCCAAATGCTCTGATCGAGCAGTCGAGCTATATAAAACTTTTGTACAAGGTGAGTGTGTAATCACCAATGCCCGTACAGCCGAAATGGCAAAATTAACAGAAAACTCATGTCGAGACGTACAAATCGCATTTGCAAATGAACTATCTATCATTTGTGACAAGCTAAATATTGATGTGTGGGAGCTAATATCATTAGCTAACCGCCATCCACGTATTAATATTCTACAACCGGGGCCTGGTGTAGGTGGGCACTGTATTGCAGTTGACCCGTGGTTTATTGTGAGCAAAACACCTGAAGAAGCCCAAATTATACATACGGCACGTAAAGTGAATGATGCCAAACCACAATGGGTAATCAATAAAGTTAAACTAGCAATTGCAGACTTTTTACAAGCAAACCCAACTAAAACGGCTAAGGATGTAACTATTGCGTGTTACGGCTTGGCATTTAAACCTGATATTGATGACTTACGTGAGAGCCCAGCTTTAAATATTGCGAAACAGGTAGCTGAGCTTCATTCTGGTGCTGTTATCGCTGTAGAGCCTAATATTAATGAATTGCCAAGTAAGATAAATGCATTTCGATTATCTACATTTGAAACTGCAAAAAATACAGCTGATATTCATTTATTATTAGTTGATCATAAAGAATTTAAATTGAATAAAATTAGTAGTGCTTATGTAATCGATACAAAAGGCATTTGGAACTAAGGTTAAGGATTATATAATGTTAAACAATAAAACGATTTTGATTACGGGTGGCACAGGTTCATTCGGTAAGAAATTCATAGAAACTATCTTGGCGCGTTACCCAGATGTAAAAAAGATCATTATTTTCTCACGTGATGAGCTGAAACAATCAGAGCTTCGTATGAGCTACCCGCCGCAGCAATATCCGCAATTACGCTTTTTTATTGGTGATGTGCGTGATAAAGAGCGTGTAAAGCAAGCGTGTGAAGGTGTTGATGTGATTATTCATGCTGCTGCAATTAAGCAAGTAGATACAGCAGAATATAACCCAACAGAATGTATTCGTACTAATGTCGATGGTGCAGAGAATGTGATTCATGCGGCACTAGAATGCGGCGTTAAAGACGTAGTTGCATTATCAACAGACAAAGCATGTGCCCCAATTAATCTATACGGCGCAACTAAACTTGCATCAGATAAGTTATTTGCAGCGGCGAACAATATTAAAGGCTCAAAAGACATTAAATTTAGCGTTGTTCGTTACGGTAATGTTATGGGGTCACGTGGCTCGGTTATTCCATTTTTCTTGAATAAGCGTCAAGACGGTATTCTACCTATTACGCATGAAGAAATGACGCGTTTTAATATTTCCCTTCAAGATGGCGTAGATTTGGTTATGTTTGCGATTGGCCATCATTTAGGTGGTGAAATATTTATTCCTAAAATACCTTCATACAAAATCTTAGATGTTGCTACAGCCGTTGCTCCAGAGTGTAAAACAGAAATTGTTGGTATTCGTCCTGGTGAAAAGCTGCATGAAGAAATGCTGACAGAAACTGACTCAATCAACACGATTGATTTAGGTGATAAGTATGCGATTTTACCGTCTGTGTCTTACATGTACACTGAAGCGCAATTTCTTGAGCACCATAAAGCGAAGAAAGTGCCTTTTGGTTTCAAATACAACTCAGGTACAAATACCGAGTGGGAAACCGTTGAAAGTTTACGCGACTTAGTCAAAGAGCACGTTGATCCTACGTTTGAAGTATAAGAGAACGCATAAATGATACCGTACGGAAAGCAATCTATCACAGCAGAAGATATCAACGCTGTAGTTGAGGTGTTGAAGTCAGACTTTTTAACGCAAGGGCCACAAGTGCCTGCATTTGAAAAGTCGTTAATGGATGCCACTGGAGCACATTACGCATTAGCAGTTAATAGTGCCACCTCAGCATTGCATATTGCCTGTTTGGCTTTAGAGCTAGGGCAAGGTGATGCTCTTTGGACAACCCCCGTCACATTTGTTGCATCAGCTAATTGTGGTCTTTATTGTGGTGCGACGGTTGATTTTGTCGATATAGATCCACAAACGTACAACCTATGTCCTATTGCATTAGAAGCGAAGTTACAACGCGCTAAAGTTTCGGGAACGTTACCTAAGGTGTTAGTGGCTGTTCACCTGTGTGGTCAACCTTGTGATATGAAAGCTATCCATGCGCTATCACGCGAGTATGGTTTTAAAGTAATAGAAGATGCGTCGCATGCGATTGGTGGTCGATACCAGTCACAACCGATTGGTGCGTGTGAATACAGTGATATAACTGTATTTAGTTTTCACCCAGTTAAAATTGTCACGACGGCAGAGGGTGGTGCTGCGCTCACAAATGATAAAGCGCTGGCATATAAAATGGCTCTTTATAGAAGTCATGGTATTACTCGAGACGAAGCCTTAATGGAAAATCCATCACACGGCGGCTGGTATTACGAGCAAATTGATTTAGGCTTTAATTACCGCATGACAGAGTTGCAGGCAGCCTTAGGTGTATCGCAAATGACACGCTTGAGTGAGTTTGTGTCTGCTCGCCATCATCTGGCAGCACGTTATAACGAAAAGCTAGCAGGTTTACCCCTAACACTGCCATACCAATTACCGCAAACATACTCTGGGTTGCATTTGTATGTTATTCGTTTGGATTTATCGGCGATAAGCAAAACACATAAAGAAGTATTTGATGCTCTACGAGAGCGTGGAATAGGAGTGAATTTGCACTACATTCCAGTGCACTTACAACCTTACTACCAAAAGATGGGGTTTGCAGCGGGAGATTACCCTCATGCAGAAGCGTATTATCAAGATGCAATCTCAATTCCGATGTTTCATGGTATGACGCATGCGCAACAAGATGACGTTGTGAGAGTGTTAACTGAAATATTGGTTGATCAATCATGAATGTAGCAATCATCCCCGCACGTGGTGGTAGTAAGCGCATACCACGTAAGAATATCAAAGAGTTTCATGGAAAGCCGATGATAGCCTATTCGATTGAAGCTGCTATTAAGAGCGGGTGTTTTGATAAAGTGATAGTATCAACAGATGATGTTGAAATTGCCGACGTTGCACAGCAGTTTGGCGCACAGGTGCCGTTTATGAGACCAACAGATATTGCGGATGATTACGCAACGACTCTGGATGTAATGAAACATGCAGTTGAGTGGCTTGAGGCACAAGGTGATGCAGTTGAGAATGTTTGCTGTCTTTATGCTACTGCGCCGTTTGTTATGCCAAATAACTTAAAAGAAGGGTATGAAGCATTGCAATCGGGTGAATTGGATTATGCATTTAGTGCAACGAGTTATGCATTTCCTATTCAACGAGCACTTAAAGTAAATGCCGAAGGCACGGTTGAAATGTTTCAGCCGGAGCACTTTAATACTCGCTCACAAGACTTAATTGAAGCATACCATGATGCGGGCCAATTCTATTGGGGCACAGCGGATGCATATAAATCTAAACGCCCTATATTTGGGGTTAAGTCAAAAGCCGTACTTTTGCCACGAAAGCAAGTGCAAGATATTGACACGCCAGAAGACTGGGACTTAGCTGAAGCGTTATTTCAGGTTATCAAATGCTAAACGTTGCTTTTCGGGTTGACGCATCTATTCACATCGGCAGTGGCCATGTTATGCGCTGTTTAGTTTTAGCGGATGCTTTGGCAAGCGATGGCCACCAAGTTGCTTTTTTAACTCGCCCACAAGCTGGAGACTTAATATCGTTTATTAAGCAGCGCGGTCATGATGTTTGTCCACTTTCAGAGCTAGAGTGTCCAGTCGAGCCAGTTAGTACCGATGACTACGCAGGTTGGCTTCAAGTCTCAGAGCTTGATGATGCAACTGAGTGTGCCGGTTTACTTACATCGACAGACTTAGTCATTGTTGACCATTATGGTATTGGTACCTTATGGCACAAGCGAGTAAAAGAAACACATGATTGTAAAGTGGTTGTAATTGATGATTTAGTGAGAACGCATGACGCTGAATTAATTATCGATCAAACCTTACAACGACACGCAGCGGAGTATAACCGAAAAAATGCTAATGCATTGGTACTAGCAGGAACACAATACGCACTAATTGCGCCTGTTTTTGCGACATATCACCAACAGTGCCATGTAGAAAAAAAGTCGCCTTTGCGACAGCCGCCTCGTATCCTTCTTTCGATGGGCGGCATTGATGCCCCAAACGCGACACTACAAGCCCTGCAGGCTTTACAGCAGCTTGACACAAAGCCACTTGTCACTGTTTTATTAAGCCAGCGCGCGCCAAATTATGACAGTGTGAAAGCATTTTCATCGCAGTACTCAGAGTGGGTAACGCATATTGATTTTGTGAGTGATATGGCTGTATTAATGACAGAGCATACACTTGCGATAGGTGCACCGGGAAGTACCTCGTGGGAGCGAGCATGTGTTGGGCTTCCAAGCATTATTATTGCATTGGCTGAAAATCAGCAAACAATTAGCCGTAATTTGGCATTGGCAGGCGCCGCAAAGCAAGTAGAGCTATCTCGAATACAGACAGATTTAGTGCCAACGTATCATGAATTACTCAGTCAGTATGAAGAAATACGAAAAATTAATTTACAGCTGTGTGATGGACAGGGAGTACAGCGAGTGGTTAAAGCCATTAAGCGTCTGAGTGAGTTTAGGTTAAAGTTACGGCCCGCTATCACCGCAGATATTGAGCAAGTTTACGAGTGGCAGTGTAAACCAGAAACACGAAAATATGCATTAAATAAAGCGGTACCGAGTTTTTCAGAGCATCAAGCATGGATGACAAAGAAGCTCGCAGCAAACAACGACTATTTTTATATTATTGAACTTGTTGACGAAAATAACAAAACTACGGCACCTGTGGGTGTGGTTCGCCTTGATAATAGCGCACAAGCTCAATACACGATTTCAATTTTTATTGACGCTGATTATTTTGGCAAGGGCATAGGAAAATATGCCTTACAGCAAATAGATAACTTACACCCTGATGTGATAATAAATGCCACGGTATTAAAAGAAAACGCGGCATCACAAGCGCTTTTTAGAAGCGCAGGGTATCAGAGAGTCAATTCAGAGCAATTTACTCGACCAGTTGTGGAGTGAGGAACAATGACAAAGTTTATTACGATAGATAACAGAAAGGTAGGCCCAGATTACGCACCGTATATTATTGCGGAAATGTCAGCCAACCATAATGGCAGCATAGAAAATGCCTATAAAATAATGGAAATGGCAAAAGAATGTGGCGCAGATGCAATTAAGTTGCAAACTTATCGCCCCGATACCATCACAATGAAAAGTGATAACCCTGAGTTTTTAATTAAAGGTGGGTTATGGGATGGTAAAACACTTTATGACTTATACGAAGAGGCACATATGCCGTGGGAATGGCATAAACCGTTATTTGAGAAAGCAAAAGAGCTTGGCATTACAATTTTTAGTTCGCCATTTGATTTTACTGCAGTGGATATGTTGGAAGAGCTTGGTGCGCCAGCGTATAAGATAGCCTCGTTCGAGGCCATTGATTTACCCTTAATCGAATACGTAGCGAAAACGGGTAAGCCGATGATAATTTCGACGGGTATGGCAAACGAAGAAGAAATACGCGAAGCAGTAGAAACAGCGAGAAACGCAGGGTGTGAAGAATTGGTTGTTTTACATTGTGTGAGCGGTTACCCAGCGCCAGCAGAAGACTATAACTTAGCAACGGTTGCAGATATGGCAACGCGTTTTGATGTGCTAACGGGGCTGTCTGACCACACAATAGATAATACAACGGCTATTACGTCGGTTGCGTTAGGGGCATGTTTAATCGAAAAGCACGTTACGCTAGACAGAAATGGTGGTGGACCGGATGATAGTTTTTCGTTAGAGAAGCCAGAGCTAGCGCAGTTATGCAGAGACAGTAAAATAGCATGGCAGGCGCTAGGGAAAGTCAATTATGAGCGAAAAGAGAGCGAGAAGGGCAATGTAATTTTTAGGCGCTCACTGTATGTAGTGAAAGATGTCGCTGAAGGTGAGCTATTTACGCATGAGAATGTAAAGAGTATTAGGCCTGGATATGGCTTAGCGCCAAAGTATTTATATGACGTGATTGGTAAGGTTGCAAAGCAAGCGATACCTGCAGGTGTAGCGCTGCAGCTAGAGGTTGACAGTGAGTAAAAGGATTAAAATTAAAGAGATAGGAGCCTACTTTCTAGCAAATAGCATAGGGGCTATTACTCCATTTGTGTTAATCCCAATACTAACAGAATCCGTCACGCCGTCAGAGTATGGACAACTGGCTATCTTTCAGAGTTTGATTTTTTTATATACTGCACTTTCAGGTATGAATAGTAATGGTTATCTATTACGAGGTAACTACGGTAGTAGTGATGAAAAAAAGAGTGAAATCATTGCTTCTATTTTACAATTATTGATAGTGGCTTTTTTATTTCTGTGTTTAACTTCATGGGCTGTAAAAGAGCTCTTTGCACAACCGAGCTTAAAGTATAGTTGGCTTTATGGTTGTCTAGTCGTTTCAGTATTTAACTTTTTGATTCAAATGCGCTTAGTACAATGGCAGTATACAGGAAATGTAGGTTGTTATTTCGTTCTACAAGTGGCTCTGTCTTTAGTTAACCTTTTCACCTCTATTTTATTAATTAAAATTTTTGATACTTCGGCTGATGGCCGTGTTTTGGCAATGGTCATTTCTTACGTACTGTTCGGGGGGGGGGCATTTTTTCTTGTTTATAAACAGTATTTAAAGTTAAGTGTTCTCTCGAAAATAAACAAAAGTGAAATTATTAAGGTGCTGAAGTTTGGTGTTCCTTTAATGCCCCATGTCATAGGGATATTTATTTTCACTACAGTCGATAAGATTATTCTTGGTGAATATGTCGGGTATTCTACTTTAGGGGTGTTTTTCTTGGCATACCAGATTAGTTCATTATATCGGTTGATTTTTGATGCTATGAATAAAGTATATACACCTTATTTGTACTCTGTTTTATCTAGCCCAACGGCGCCTAAAAAACTTGCTTTAGTTCGCGTGAGTTACATGTTATTAATTTTGATCTCTCTGTTTGGGTTTGTTGGTGTGTGGGGAGCTGAAAATCTTCTAATATACTTTGTAGATGAAAAGTTTTATGAGGCGAGTATTTATATCCCATTGCTAATCGCTAGTCAGTGCTTTGGTGGGGCATATTTATTATTCACTGGTTATTTATTCTATTATGGGAAAACATGGTTGATATCTAAAGTTACCTTGTTTGTTGGTTTGCTCAATATTGTCCTTGTAATATTTACGATTCCATATTATGGAGCTTTTGGTGTTGCATGGGTTTTTCTCATTTCAAAAATTATACAGTTTGCTTTGGTTTGCTACTTAGCGAAAAGAGAAGCTAAATTATCTTGGGATAAGAATAACTATGTTTAATATAATAATATTTTTCTTTTCTTTATTTGTTTTTTTTCTATTGGCAATCACTTCAGGGTTTAATGCGGTTGTTTCTTTTGCGGTTGGCTTATTAACAATTTTTCTTTACCAGAAAAAAAACGATCTTTTTATAGTTTTGTTTTTTTTGTTAATTCTTTTGAATGATTATTTTGTCTTTCTGTTCTTCTGTTTGTTGTTTTTTTCTGCTTATATATATAAGTGCTTAGTTAATAAGTTGTTTGATAAGTGGGTTTTGTTTTCTCTTTTTAGTGTGTTGGTGTTGTTTGTTTTTTCTTTAGTTAATCTAGGGAGTAAAGATCTATTAATAAGGTTGTCAGTAGTTTTCTGTGTTTTTATTGTAATACCTATAATGGTGCAGTCATTAAATGTAAGAGAGTTGAGTGCACAAGTTTATATGGGGATTTTTAGTGTTTATTTATCGTCATTTTTAGTTAACTTTTTTGTTGTTTTTTATTTTTATAACAATTCAAGGCTTTCTATATTTAATGGTTCTGAAAATATTGCTATTGGTGTATTTTATTTGGTTGCACTATTTATCTTTTTTTCAAATCTTAAGTCCCATATTAAGCTTTTTGCTGTAGTGTTATTCTTAGTCTCATGTTACTTATCAGAATCTAGAACATCTCTTATTGTGGTTTTCATTTCTTTACTTATTTACTTTTTCAAAAGAATTGATGGTAAAGCCTTATTGAAGGGAGGAGGGGGGATTTCTGTTTTGCTTTTTATCTCGACATTTTTAGATTTCGATGGGCGTAAGTTTTCTTTTTTTAATAATTTATATAGTATGATTTATAATGAAGATAGTGTTCAAGATATGCTTTTGTTAGATATTAGGGGGAGTTTACTTCTCGATGGAATATCTATTATAAAAGATAACTTTCTTTTTGGGCTTGGTGCTGTACAGCCTGAAGTGTTTAAGGAAATGTATCTTACAAATTTGGCTACATTTCACAATGCCCTAATTGATTCTTTAGTAATGTATGGATTCATAGGAACTTTGTTTCTTGGGCACATAGTTTTTCTAGCCCTCAAAAAAATGCAATTTTCATATAACCCTTTTCTCCAAGTCACTTGTTTGACTTTTTTCATGTTATGTTTTCTTCAGCCATATTTTTTTAATTATCAGGTGGCTGGGCTTTTCATGTATTTATGTTGTTTGCATAATAGGAATAAAATATGAATGTTTTTATATGTCGAACTTCTCTTCAGCTTTATCTATCAAAGAAAATTTCTAAGAAGGTTCAAGGAACATCTTTGTATATTTATATAAATTCATCTGAAAGGCTAGATGAAAACGTGGTATTAAAAGAAGTTGATTTTTACATAGATCTTAAGACCTGTAAAAATCCAATCTATAATGTATATAAGCATGTAGTAGGATGGTGGAAGCTTAAAAGTCTATTGGTTAGTCTTAATATAAAGAAAATTTTTGTATCTTCTATTGATAACATTCTTATTTTAAAGACATTTGACTGTTTTCAACATCGATGTGAATTTTATAGTTTTGACGATGGTTTTGCTAATTATAACTATGATGGCCCCTACTATAAGGATCTTCGGAGCATTAGCTATAAAATTTTGGGGTTCTTTATGTTGCAAAAAGCCACCATATTTAATTTAAAAGAAAATATAAAAGAACATTATGCTCTTCGTCCTGAGAAAAGGAATTTGAGTGGTAATATTATTGGAGTTGAGCTCTCTAGTGACAGCTCAAAAGGGGCTCGAAGGGGAGTGGTGAAAATTTTTATTGGAACTGTTTATAGTGTTTATGGCTTGAGTAGTAACTCTAGTGTTCTGAAGAATTTGGTTGAGACTATGGATGTATATTTGCCTCATCCTAGTGAGCCATCACCAATAAAAAGTTTAAAGCGCAACTTTTTAAATTTGGCAGAAATTGAAGTTTTAAGGATGACAGAGCAGTATGAAGAAGTCCATTTGTATGGTTTCATGTCTACAGTATTGATTAACTTATGCTCAATAGATAACGTATTTATAACGCTAATTGAGACAGAAAAATCTCCATCCAGTGAAATTCTTAATGGCTTTGTAAATGAGGTGATAACGATAAATGTTGAAAAATGAGGCTAAAATTTATTTAACGGGAAAACTTCCACCTCCAATAGGTGGTGTAACGAAGTTTATACAGTATTTCTTGGAGGCTACGACAAACTCGAAAATTGACAATTATACAGCCCTATTAGATTGTCGTACTTTTTTTAAATTTTGGTTATTGAGAGATGCAGTTTTGGTAGTCAATGCATCAAACACCTTAAAGAGGTTCTTTTTTGTCTTATTGGGAAAGTTACTCTTTAGAAAAGTTTTTTTTGTAAAGCATGGAGGCCAATTATTTAAGTATGATTTTCTATTTCTTTTAGCTTTGATGTTATCTGATGGAGTATTGTGTTTAAATCGAAAAGTATTTAATGCCCTAGGGCAGAGTGTGAACAAGTTAATGATAACAACAATTTTTCAAGAGAATCGCTCTCATTTAATTAGACCATACCAAGAAAGAGAGGTTGATTTACTCCTATATGCTAATAATGATAGTGAAATTGAAGGGAAATCTGTTTATGGTTTAGATTTTATAATAGAGGCTATCGATGAGCTGAATTTCTCTCCTGAATTAACCATTGTAGACTTGAGTGGGAAATATCGAGAGCCATTCCTGAAGTATGAAAATATAACTTATTTAAGCAATGAAGTTGACTTTATAGATCTGTTGTCTAGAACAAAAGTTTATCTTAGGCCCACAATAACAGATGGAATGTCAGTCGCTATTTTGGAAGCCTTATCTCTAGGTGTGACATGCCTAGCAAGTGATGCGGTAGATAGGCCTAAAGGAGTTATCACGTATAAGTTAAATGATATTCAAGATTTTATATTAAAATTAGAAGAAGTCTTATCTCAAAAAACTAGA
Source organism: Pseudoalteromonas sp. NCCP-2140 (assembly GCF_023708065.1). NCBI lineage: Bacteria > Pseudomonadati > Pseudomonadota > Gammaproteobacteria > Alteromonadales > Pseudoalteromonadaceae > Pseudoalteromonas > Pseudoalteromonas sp. NCCP-2140. The sequence goes on from NZ_BRCZ01000009.1 coordinate 128,695, forward strand.
AAAAGGGACGTAGAGTTGACATCTATAGATTCTGTTATAACTTTTGTTTGTTCTGGAGTTTCAAGTGATAAATAGATTATATTTATATCTTCCTTATTTTTTACAGGATATCATAATTTCCATCTATGGATTTTTTAATGATCGCAGACGTTATGGTAAGCATTACTTGAATATAGAAAAAGAAAAACGAAATGCAATGCTGTGTGCACCAAACGATATTAAAGAAATGCAAGATAAAAGACTGTCAGAGGCTCTAAATAATGCAAAACAGTCAGCTTATTGGAGTCGAGTTTTCGATGATTATAATGTACATACTGAAAGTCCATGCCCCAGACAAGAGTTAGCTAAATTACCAATAATGTCTAAAAGTGATGCACGTAAAAATGCGGATGATATAAAAATTTATTTACCTAAAGCTATAAGTATAAATACTAGTGGAACAACAGGAGCTGGATTAGTTTTTTGTGAAACTTTAGAGTCCGAAGCTGAAAGATGGGCTGTTTGGTGGAGGTACAGAAATGCTGTAGGAATAGATAAGCAGCAATGGTGTGCTTTGTTTGGGGGAAGGACGATTATTAACACCAATTATACAGGCAAGCGATTTCACAGGATAAACTACTTTAGTAAACAAGTTTTGTTTAGTTGTTATCACTTAAGTCCGAATACTGTAGCAAATTATATTAATGAGTTAAACTCAAGAGAGATAAAATGGCTCCATGGGTATCCTTCTGTAATATCTGAACTAGCTTCATTAGCTCAGAGAAAGGGATTAAAACTAAATTATAAGGTGGATTACATTACTTTAGGTGCTGAAAGTGTAAATGCAAATCAGCTTCGAGCAATTGAAAAATTCTTTAGCGTTAAACCTACTCAACATTATGGTTTGGCAGAATCTGTTGCCAACTTTTCCCAAAGTAATCCACATAATAGTGATTTAATTGTTGATGAGGATTTTTCATTTGTAGAGTTTATTCCGAATAATAACTCTGTTGATGTGTTTAGAGTAATAGGATCAAACTTTAGTAACCCTGCATTTCCTCTCTTTAGATATGACACCGGTGATTTAGCTACAGGTGTCAATGAATCCGTATTTCCGAGAAAGTTGAAATCAGTAGATGGAAGAAAAGAAGACTTTGTTACATTACCTGATGGGCGGAGAATTGGACGGCTTGATCATATATTTAAAGATGCAACCTTTGTTGATGAAGCTCAACTGATTCAATTGGAAGACCTTTCCTTAGAAGTTAAGCTTGTAATAAATGAAGAGTGGTCAGAAAAAGAACATTTAGGAGAGTTGCAGGAGGCATTTAGATTGCGGTTAGGAAATGAAATAAAAATACAATTCAAAAAAGTCGATGTGATAAAAAGAACAAAATCAGGAAAGTTTAGGTTCGTAATTTCAAAGGTAACTGTATGAAACAAATTCTTCAAGATATGGCTAAAGGAGGCTCGGCCATTGTTGAAGCTCCTGCTCCTCAAGCAACAAAAAACCACGTTTTAATTAATACAGCTACAACGCTTATTTCAGCTGGAACCGAGCGTATGCTAGTTGACTTTGGTAAAGCTAATTTAATAGATAAAGCTCGTGCACAACCCGATAAAGTTAAAATGGTGCTTGAGAAAGTACAGACTGATGGTTTGATGACCACTGTTGACGCTGTTAAGTCTAAGCTCGCACAGCCTTTACCATTGGGCTACTGCAATGTTGGTATTATTGAAAGTGTAGGTAAAGGAGCTGATAATTTTAAAGTGGGCGATAGAGTGGTATCTAATGGCCCCCACGCAGATGTAGTGCGTGTTGCTAAAAACCTAGTTGCTAAAATACCTGATAATGTAACTGATGAAGAAGCGTCATTTACAGTTGTAGCAAGCATCGGTTTGCAAGGTATTCGCTTAGCTAACCCAACAATGGGCGAATGTTTTGTCGTTACTGGGGTTGGCTTAATTGGTTTATTAACAGTGCAAATGCTACGGGCGCAAGGCTGTAGAGTTTTAGCAATTGATTTTGACCAATCAAAGCTTGATTTAGCTAAGCAGTTTGGTGCTGAAACTTGTAACCCTGGTAAAGGCGAAGATCCAGTGGCTGCTGGTATGGCGTTTAGCCGTGGTGTTGGTGTAGATGGCGTTATTATTACAGCGTCAACAAAGTCAAATGACCCTGTGACACAAGCAGCTAGAATGAGCCGCAAACGCGGGCGTATTATTTTAGTTGGTGTAATTGGCCTTGAATTAAGCCGTGCTGACTTTTACGAAAAAGAATTAACCTTTCAGGTTTCATGTTCTTATGGCCCAGGTCGTTATGATTCAAGTTATGAAGAGCTAGGGAACGATTACCCGATAGCATTTGTACGTTGGACCGAGCAGCGTAATTTTGAAGCAATACTTGATATGATGTCTGGTGGTCAAATTAATGTTAAGCCATTAATTACACATAGATTCAAATTTGAAAACTCAAGCGATGCATATGATTTATTAACAACTGACAAAAGTGCATTAGGTATTTTGTTACAGTTTGAATCTGAAGTAGCAAGCCGTCATGAAAAAGTAATTAAATTAAATACAGCACCAAATTATCAAGCTGGTGAGCCTGTAGTTGGCTTTATTGGTGCAGGGAATTACGCATCGCGTATGTTGATCCCGGCTTTTAAAGAAGCGGGGGCACAATTTCATAGTATTTCTACCTCTGGTGGTATTAATGGCGTAATTCACGGTGAAAAAGCGGGGTTTGCTGAGGCAACCACTGATACACAAAACATGATTGATAACCCGAGTATTAATACAATTGCTATTGTTACTCGACACAATAGTCATGCTTATTTCGTTCAACAAGCGCTTAAAGCAGGTAAAAATGTTTTTGTTGAAAAGCCATTAGCTATTACGCATGAAGAACTTGCTGATGTAAAAGCTGCTTATGATGAAGCAATTAAAGCTGACAAAGCGCCTAAGTTAATGGTTGGTTTTAATCGTCGCTTTTCACCTCAAATTCAAAAAATGAAAGAGTTATTAGCACCAATTAAAGAGCCTAGGTCTTTTATTATGACTATGAATGCAGGAAATATCCCAGCAGACCATTGGACACAAGATAACAGTGTAGGAGGCGGTCGTATTATTGGTGAAGCTTGCCACTTTATAGATTTAATGCGCTACTTAGCTGATAGTGAAATTGTAAGCGTCCAGGCACGTAGAATGGGTGATACCGACTCTGTGGAAGTTACTGAAGATAAAGCGGCTATTATTCTCGGCTTTGCTGATGGCTCATTTGGGACTATTCATTATTTAGCAAATGGCGCTGCTAGTTTCCCTAAAGAGCGGGTAGAGGTATTTGCAGCAGGTGGTACATTACAGTTAGATAACTTTATTAAATTAAAAGGGTTTGGCTGGAAAGGGTTTAAAAAGCTTAACTTATGGAAGCAAGATAAAGGTCAAACGGCTTGCTCTGCTGCTTTTATTAATTCTGTTAAGCAAGGGGCGGTAGCACCTATTCCTGCTAATGAATTGTTTGAAGTTGCTAAAGTCACGATTGATATAGCTGAGCAGTTGCGTTTACAAAAATGAGCTTAGTTAAAGTGAAAACAGCACTCGGATTAGGTGTATCAAACTTGATCCGAGTATTTGCATATCAGCTAGGGATAAAAACAGGGCTGAATAAAGTAAAAAGTATTACCAGCGAAATTAAGCAAGGGGACTTTTTTACGCCGTATATTGGCTCGGCTGTTAATATCCAGTGTAATACTCAATGGTTTAATAAGCATACTTACTTTGGTATTGAGAGAGCTAACGAAGCGATCCCTAATTGGCACCAAAGTTGTTTAAATAACGAATTAGCGCCTGCTGATAAACCGTGGTACTTAATTGGTGATTTTAATAACCAATTAGGTGATATCAAAGGTGTATGGGAGGCGTCACGTTTTGATTGGGTCGTTAGTTTTGCGCAACACGTAGCAACGGGTGATGTAACAGCGATTAACAAATTAAACACATGGTTAATTGATTGGGTAGATAAGAACCCAACCTACAACGGAGTTAATTGGAAGTGTGGACAAGAGGCATCAATAAGGGTGATGCACTTGGCGTTAGCTGCTCTTATACTAAAACAAACTCATAATACCACTCCTGCATTACTAAGCTTTATAAAAGCGCACCTAAAGCGAATATCACCCACAATAATGTATGCTGTTGCGCAAGACAATAACCATGGTACATCAGAAGCTGCTGCACTTTATATTGGTGGATCTTGGCTTGCACAAAATGGCGATGCAGAAGGTGTTAAATGGCAAAAGCAAGGATTTAAGTGGCTAGAAAATAGAGCTAAAAAATTAATTGAAGAAGATGGGAGTTTTAGCCAGTACTCTGTAACTTATCATCGTGTAATGTTAGATACATATAGCTTGGTAGAAGTTTGGCGGCAAAAGCATGAGCTCCCTCTTTTTACAAAACGCTTATATGCTAAATTAAAAGTTGCCACTAATTGGCTGTTTTATTTTACTAACCCCAAAACAGGCGATGCACCAAATCTTGGTGCTAATGACGGTGCGCGTTTAATTCCTTTAACGGGCACTGACTACAGGGATTTTAGACCAAGTGTTCAACTTGCAAGTGTATTGTTTAATAGTAAAGTTGCTTATGAGTATCCTGGAGATTTTAACATCCCACTTAACTGGTTAGAGTTAAACATACCTGAGCAATCAATAGCAGGTAAAGCGCCAAAAGATTTTATCAATGGTGGCTACACTTATCTAGCTAACACAAATGCAGTGCTTTATTTCAACTACCCTATGTATAAGTTTAGACCAAGCCAATGTGATGCTTTGCATATCGATTTTTGGCTAAATGGCCAAAATATATTTCGCGACGGTGGTACATTTAGCTACAATGCTGGGCAAAAATACATTGATTACTACGGTGGCTTAAAGAGCCATAACACGGTTGAATTTGATTCGCATGAACAAATGCCACGTTTAAGCCGTTTTTTATTGGGTGATTGGTTAAAAACCTCTACTAAAAGTGAGCTTGCTGTAAGCAATGAGTACCAAACGGTTACTGCAGGCTATAAAGACCGCTTTGGTTGCGAGCATACTAGAGCTATAAAATTACACCCTAATTCATTAATAATACAAGATACAATTAATGGTTTTAAAGACAAAGCATTACTGCGGCTTAGGCTTGCTCCTGCTGATTGGCAATTAGTTGGTGATAGTGTTGTTAGTGAGTTATGCACAATCAGCTTTTCAGCTGATATCAACATAAAACGTATTGAACTAACCACGGGTTATGAATCTCGCTATTATTATCAAGAATCTGAAATTCCAGTACTCGAAATCGAAGTTAATAAACCTGGAATACTTATCACGGAAGTAAAGTTTTAATTATGAATGTTTTATATTTTCACCAGCACTTTTCCACTCCTAGTGGTTCTACAGGTATACGGTCATATGAAATGGCACAGCGTTTACTGAAGCATGGGCACCAAGTTACTATGGTTTGTGGTAGTTATGGAGGAGGTGAAACAGGTCTAACTGGGCAGTTTATTAAAGGGCGCAGGGAAGGTGTGGTTGATGGTATTCATATCATAGAATTTGATTTGGCTTATTCAAATGCTGATGGGTTAATAAAGCGAGCTGGTACTTTTTTAAAGTTTGCTTTAAAAAGTATCGGTATTGCGTTAACGCACAAATACGACGTGGTTTTTGCAACAACAACGCCTTTAACTGCTGGTATACCTGGAATATTTGCGCGCTGGCTTAGAGGCAAGCCTTTTGTATTTGAGGTTCGTGATTTATGGCCTGAGTTACCAAAAGAAATGGGGGTAATCACAAACCCGCTAGTGTTAACTGCTATGTCTGCTTTAGAATGGTGCTCTTACCGTTCCGCACATCGTTGCATTGGTTTGTCACCTGGGATTGTTGAGGGAATTAAAAAACGTGGTGTAAAAGCCAGTAAAGTTGAAATAGTCCCTAATGGCTGTGATTTAACAATATTTGCTGACAATGTACATCCTTGGCGGCCTGATGGTGTTGCTGATACAGATTTAATGGCTGTTTTTACAGGTACTCATGGACAGGCAAATGGCTTAGATGCTGCTTTAGATGCCGCTGTCGAATTAAAAAAACGCGGCCGTCACGATATTAAACTCGTTTTAGTTGGTCAAGGTAAGTTGAAGGAAAGTTTACAGGCAAGAGCTAAGAAAGAAGGGTTGGATAATGTAATATTCCACCCCCCTGTTAATAAAAGCAAATTAGCTGAGCTGATGAAAGGTGCAGATATTGGCTTGCAGTTATTAGCTAATATTCCAGCTTTTTATTATGGCACATCACCTAACAAATTCTTTGATTATATTTCTGCGGGCTTACCTGTTCTTAATAATTATCCAGGTTGGTTAGCTGGGATGATTAACGATAATAATTGTGGCTATGCTATTGAGCCTGATAACGCACAAGCATTTGCTGATGCATTAATAAATGCGGCTGACAATAAAGAGCTGCTTCCCGAAATGGGTGATAATGCTTTGGCTTTAGCTAAGCGGGACTTTAATCGACACAACCTTGCGGATAAATGGGTAACTTGGGTAACTGGAGTTAAAAAATGAAACGCGTCTTTGATTTTTTAGTTGCTCTTTTTGCATTACTTACTTTATTACCTGTCGTAACTGTTGTTGCTGTACTTATACGTTTTAAACTGGGTTCACCTATTTTATTTACGCAAGATCGCCCAGGTTTGAATGGCAAAATTTTTAAAATGATGAAGTTTAGAACTATGCTCGATGCTAAAGATAAGCAGGGGAACTTGTTGCCAGATCATGAACGTATGACTAAGTTTGGTGCATTTTTACGCTCGACTAGTTTAGATGAACTGCCAGGTTTATTTAATGTACTTAAAGGTGATATGAGCTTAGTTGGCCCTAGGCCGCTTTTAGTGCAATATCTACCACTTTATAATACCGAGCAAGCTCGCCGTCATGATGTACGCCCTGGTATAACTGGCTGGGCACAAGTAAATGGCCGAAATGCCATTAGCTGGGAAGACAAATTTAAGCTTGATGTATGGTATGTTGACAACCAAAGTTTGCTGCTCGATATAAAAATACTATTTTTAACGGTAAAAAAAGTATTTGTTCGTGAAGGTATCAGTGCAGACGGGCATGTAACTATTGAGCCATTCAAAGGTTCAAATAATGACTAAACAGTTAGCTATAGTTGGTGCAAGTGGCCACGGTAAGGTAATTGCTGATATCGCTGAGCAGTTGGGTTTTATTGTTAAGTTTTATGACGATGCATACCCTAGTAAAACCCACATTGAACACTGGACAATCCATGGTACTTGCGCTGATTTAATTGCGCTAAAACATCAAAGCCCCACGTGTAGTAATGACGTAGTTGTAGCAATTGGTAATAACGAAATTCGCCAGCAAAAAATACAGTTGTTACAACAAAGCAGCTTTAACCTCATTACCTTAATTCACCCAACCGCAGTGATAAGTAAATACGCAGTAATAGCACAAGGCTGCGTAGTTTTTGCCGGTGCTGTTATCAATGCATTTGCTAAAGTAGGGGTTGGTTGTATTATCAACACTGCAGCGGTTGTTGAACATGATTGCAGTATTGGTGATTTTACGCATATTTGCCCTAATACCGCTTTAGCTGGCGGTGTTATCGTGGGCAGTAAAAGTTGGATTGGTATCGGCAGCCAAGTAAAGCAGTTAGTGGCTATTGGCAGTAATTGTTTGATTGGTGCAGGTAGTACTGTAGTAAAAAATATACCTGATAATGTTACTGCATTTGGCTCTCCTGCAGTACCAAGATAAGTTAAACACTCATTTCTATATGGAATTAATAGGAACATCATGTTAAATACCCCGTTTTCTCCTTGGCCTAGCTTCACACAAGAAGAGGCTGACGCTGTAAGCCGTGTAGTTCTATCAAACAAAGTTAACTACTGGACTGGTACTGAAGGCCGCGAGTTTGAAAAAGAATTTGCCAGTTGGGCTGATAGTGAATACGCAATAGCGCTTGGTAACGGTACGCTTGCGTTAGATGTTGCACTGAAAGCGTTAAATGTAGGCGCGGGTGATGAAGTTATTACTACACCTCGTACATTCTTAGCTTCAGCCTCGAGTATTGTGACTGCTGGCGCTGCGCCTGTTTTTGCTGATGTTGATTTAAACAGCCAAGCGATTACTGCTGAGTCTATAAAGGCGGTATTAACACCAAAAACTAAAGCAGTCATTGTAGTGCATTTAGCGGGTATGCCAGCTGAAATGGATGCCATAATGGCACTCAGTGAACAACACGGCTTTTATGTGATAGAAGATTGCGCACAAGCGCACGGTGCAAAATATAAAGGTAAATCGGTTGGTAGTATTGGCCATGTTGGTGCATGGAGTTTTTGCCAAGACAAAATAATGTCTACAGGCGGTGAAGGTGGCATGGTTACTACAAACTCTAAAGAGCTTTGGAGTAAAATGTGGAGCTATAAAGATCATGGTAAAAGCTTTGATGCGATATACAACCGTGAACACCCACCAGGCTTTAGATGGTTACACGAAAGCTTTGGTACGAACTGGCGTATGACAGAAATGCAGGCTGTTCTTGGCCGTATTCAATTAACCCGTATGAGTGATTGGACTGCAAAACGACAAGCTTATGCTGCTGCGTTAGATAAAGCAGCTGCTAGTTTTAACTGTATTCGTTTAGTAGAAGTACCAGAGTATTGCGAGCACGCAGAGTACAAGCACTATATGTTTATTAAACCTGAGCAGTTGGCTGAAGGCTGGGATCGCGACCGCATTGTAAACACAGTTGTTGAACGAGGCGTGCCTTGTTTTCAGGGTAGTTGTTCTGAGGTTTACCTTGAAAAAGCATTTGATAATACACCTTGGCGACCCGCAAAACGTTTACCTAACGCAGTTGAATTGGGTGAAACTTCGTTAATGTTTTTAGTTCACCCGACTTTAACAGAGGCTGAAATTGCCAAAACAACTCAGGTAATGAAAGAAGTGTTTGAGTTAGCGAGTAAGTAATAGGTTACTAGGCTCTAGGGAAGTGACTAGGTTCTAGGGAAGTGACCAGGTTCTAGGGAAGTGACCAGGTTCTAGGGAAGTGACCAGGTTCTAGGGAAGTGACCAGGTTCTAGGGAAGTGACCAGGTTCTAGGGAAATGACTAGGTTCTAGGGAAGTGACTAGGTTCTAGGAAGTGACTAGGTTCTAGGAAAGTGAGTAGGTTCTAGGAAAGTGAGTAGGTTCTAGGAAGTGACTAGGTTTTAGAAGAAGTCTAGGGAACTAAGGATGGTAATTATGCAATTTGAAAAACTGGATGTTTGGAAAAGAGCTTCTCGTTTAGCATGTGATATTTATAAAGTTACTAAAGATTGTAAGGATTATGGCTTTAAAGATCAGGTAACGCGTTCAGCTGTTTCTATTTCCTCTAATATAGCCGAGGGAATAGAGCGTGAAACTGTGAATGATGAATCTAGATTTTTGTATTATGCTAAAGGTTCTGCAGGTGAGTTAGTTACGCAGCTTTATATTGGCATTGAAATTGGATTTATAGAAAAAGAGCATGGATTAAAGCTAATATCTGAAGCTAAGCAAGTTGCAGCTATGATCGCTTCGTTAATAAAGCGGAGAAAGGGTTTTGTTAAAGAGCGAGAGTCTATTTATGATATTGGTAGCTCCTAGCTCCTAGCTCCTAGCTCCTAGCTCCTAGCTCCTAGCTCCTAGCTCCTAGCTCCTAGCTCCTAGCTCCTAGCTCCTAGCTCCTAGCTCCTAGCTCCTAGCTCCTAGCTCCTAGTACTTCATCACACAAGTTCTGACTAGTTGAGGGCACCATAAGCCCTCTCAAGTTTTTCACGAGCTGATTCAACATTAAATAGCCAGTTTATACTTGTTCTTTCTTTATTCCTGCTCCAT
>NZ_BRCZ01000010.1:0-131196 GCF_023708065.1 Pseudoalteromonas sp. NCCP-2140
ATTACTTTGTAGTTTTTGATGAAGAAACTTACCGACTTGAAAAACATTTTTTGCCAAGTCGATACTAATTAGGTTAAATTTTGACATGTATGGATTCCTTATTGGTAAAAGTAATTGTCCAATCTCTTTATACCGTACTCACCCTATTTGGGGGAGGAGTCCATACATCTCCTACAAGTACACTTTACCTAGAACCTAGAGCCTCCGGCAGAGGGATACGCAGCAACAAACACCCACACCGCGCGGCTGATCGCTGACGGCTGAAAGCTGATAGCTCTGTGTTGGGTTTCGCTGTGCTCTAGCCAACCTACGCCAGACCTCAAAACTTTACTCTTTCAACTTTCCCCTCGCTAACTTACTTTTATAACACTCATTCCCCTGGTCTTTGCTCTGCTTTGGCAAGCTGAATGTATTTTGTTTCGACTAGTTGTGACAGGGGAACAAGTTCGAAGCCTTGTTGTTGCAGTTCAGGGAGGGCTTGTTGTAGAAAAGCAACGGTTTCTGGGTAGGGGTGGGCAATGGCGATTGCGTAGTTGAAGTGTTCAGCTTTGCTTTTTAGTTCTTCAAGTTGGTGTTGTAGCTGACTTTGGGTGACATTGTTATCAAGAAATACATGACGGGATACGTTTGCAACACCATAGAGGTTAGCAACATTTTGTGCTTCGCTTTGACTCGTTGTTCGGCTATCTAAGAAGTACAAACCTCGTTTCTTTAATATTTCCATCGTCCATTTCATCGGCTCGGTAAGCTGTGTTAACTCAGAGCCCATGTGGTTATTGACCCCTTTTACTTGTGGTAAAGAGGCTAACGCATGGCCAAGTGTTGTTTGTAACTCTGACTTACTCATAGTATCGGTGAGTGCACCCGGGCCAAGTGCTTTACTTTTATCAAGCGCTTGCATTGGTACATGTAAAAGTAATTCTTTATGAGTTCTACTGGCGCGTTCAGCAAATATTTGTGAATAGGGTGTATGGGGCAAGATTGAGAAGGTCACTTGCCCTGGTAAGTTTAATATTTCAAGATCTCGCTGATGATTGCCTATATCATCAATTACTATGGCTATTTGCTTTGCTTGGCAGAATAGCGGTAGGCAACATACGGCGAGTAATAAGCCTGTTTTTAAATTCACTTTTTGTAATTATTATATCCGTTGTGAGCATTTACTTACTGCATAATAAAGAGCTGCTTTGCTGTAAGTTGCTTTTTGTCTTGTCCATCTAGAAGTGAGCTAAAAAGCGCCAATTCTTGGATGTTTTTTATTATAACGCCTTGGTCAATTTCTGAAAGCATTGTTTGATTAATACTCACATCTGGGGTGATCCCCTTTCCATCGATAGATTGACCCGCTGGTGTGTAATAACGTGCTGTAGTCAGTTTTAATGCGGTATTACCGTTACCTAAAGGTATCAAGGATTGCACTGAGCCCTTACCAAAAGAAGTTTCGCCAATTAGCACCGCTCGTTGATTATCTCTTAATGCTGCTGCGAGTATTTCAGCGGCAGAGGCAGAGTTTTCGTTAATCAGTACAGCAATGGGAGCGCCACTGAGTATGTCGCCTTTATGGGCTTTATACTTCTGATTAGCTTCATTAAAGCGGCCTTTGGTTGACACTATGGTGCCGTTATCTAAGAACAGATCTGCAACTTCAATGGCCCCTTGTAATGTACCGCCTGGGTTATCGCGTAAATCAATAATTAAACCTGAAAGAGGGAAGCTATTGGTGACCTGCATTTTTGCAAGCTCCCGAGCAACATCGTGTAATGTGTGGTTATTGAATGAGTTGATACTGATAAGCGCAACGCCTGTATCTGCTAAATGGCCATGAACGCTTTGTAAGTTGATTTGTTGGCGCTTAATCGAGAAATTTAGCTCAGTATCTTTCTCTCTTTTAACAGCAACATCGACAGCACTTTGACCGCTTTGGCGAATTAATTTAGCCACTTCTTCGATGCTTTTGTCTAAAATAGGTTGTTGATTAATCGCTATAACTTCATCATTTACCTGAAGACCCGCAAGCGCCGCAGGTGAGTTATTAATAGTGTTAACAATATAAACCCGACCATCTTCAACTTTTACTTCTATACCGAGTCCTGTGTATCTACCATTAGTGCTACTGAAGATAGCATCGAGCTCAGTTTCGTCGAGGTATTTTGAGTATGGATCAAGGCGTTCGAATAACGCTTCGACTTGTAAGTTATCAGGCTGGGTTACAAATGAGTTTTGTAGTTTCAGATCATCAACATAATATGTATGGATATTAAATAGGATTTCGTTTAGTTGCTGATGCTGTAGTGACTGTAACGAGGGTTTTGCAACAGCCTGAAACGATTGCAGTATCAGGCATAGCAAGCTGACAAGTAATAAAAAAGACAGCTGAGTAAAAAACTTAGCTGGGGAAAAATGAGCTTTGTAAGAGTAAGTTGTGTTTAGCATCAGCTGCTCCTCATAGAGTGCAGCTATTTAATCAATTAAATGCGTCTGCACCATTTTACAGGATTTACTGCGCGTCCTTTGTGGCGTATTTCAAAGTATAGACCAGGATCCGGTTGTCCGCCGCTTTGACCGACTAATGCAATTGTTTCGCCTTCTCTAACAAGGTCGCCAACATCGCGAAGTAGAGTTTGAGCGTGACCATATAAGCTCATAAAGCCATCGCCATGATCAATTGCGATAACCCAGCCAAAGCCATTTAGCCAGTCTGCGTAAACAACTTGGCCGTTCTGTACGCTTTTAACATTACTGCCTTCTTTAGCGCTGATAAGTACGCCTTTCCAATCTATGTTGCCGTGCTTGCGTTGCCCAAAGCGGTGGCGTAATGCCCCTTTAGTTGGCCAGTCGAGTTTGCCCTTACTACTTTGTAAGCCGAGTAATTCAACCTTTTCACTTCGCTCTTGTTCAAGCTCTTCAATGGCGGTGATTAGGGTTTGCTCATTTTCTTTTAAGTAATCAATAGAGCTTTTAGTTTCTTTTAACGCTGACTGGAGTTTATTTAGGTTAGTTTTACGCTCTTGTTGTGCATTGACTAGAGCTTGCTGGCGTCTTTTTTGCTCATCATATAAGGCAACTAGACGTTGTTTGGTTTTTTCAAGCTCAGCCTGGTTGTCTGCAATTTCTTGCTGTAGTGCTTTGAGCTCTTCAATTTGCTCAATACGCGCTTTATTTAAATAATTATAATAACTTAGCGTGCGCTCAATTTTGGCTGTGTCTTGTTGGTTAAGCAACATTTTTGAGTAGTCATGGCTACCCGCCATGTAGGCGCTTTTTAGTTGTGCAGCTAATAAGGTTTGGCGCTGTGCTTGCTGGGCTTTAAGTTGCTCGGCTTTAGCTTGTTGTTCTCGTTGTTGTTGCTCATTTTCTTTAACTGATTGGGCGGCAAGGTTTAATGCTTTGGCATTTTGAGCTATGTCGAGTTCATGGGCGCGCAGATCTTTGCGCATTTGGGCAATGGACTTGCGTTGACCTTTAAGCTCAGCCTCTGTTTTTTGTAAAGCTGATTGAATGTCTGATAAGTCTTTTTTGGTTTGATCTTCATTAGCAACAACCGAAGTTGCTACTAATGAAGTCAGTATTAAACCAGTTTTAAAGAAGTGGTTAATACATTTACTCATAGCTTATTTCAGCGTCATGATTGGTTTACCAGTCATTTCACTTGGCTGCTCTAAGCCGAGTAGGTGAAGCATAGTTGGAGCCACGTCACTCAATGTTTTACCATCATGTGGTGTTGCATCACGGCCAACATAGATAAATGGCACTGGCTCACTGGTGTGTGCGGTATGTGCTTGGCCCGTTGCTGGGTTAGCCATTTGTTCAGCATTACCATGATCGGCTGTAATAAGCGCTTCACCACCATGTTCTTCAAGTGCTGCAACTACGCGACCAATACAATGATCAACAGCTTCACATGCTTTCACTGCTGCTTCGAATACGCCTGAGTGACCTACCATGTCTCCGTTAGGGTAGTTACAGATGATGGCATCGTATTTACCGCTAGCGATTGCTTCAACAAGTTTATCGGTCAGCATTTCAGAGTTCATTTCTGGTTGCAGATCGTATGTTGCTACTTGTGGTGATGGAATTAGTTCGCGAGTCTCACCAACAAATTCATCTTCACGACCACCACTAAAGAAAAAGGTCACGTGTGCGTATTTTTCTGTTTCAGAAATACGTAGCTGTGTTTTACCTTGCTTCTCTAACCATTCGCCTAATACATTTGTTAAAGGCTCTGGGGCAAATGCAATCGGCGCTTTGATGTCTGCTGCATACTCAGTCATCATTACAAATGCGCTTAACTGTGGTGATTTTTTCTTATCAAAACCACTGAAGTCAGCATCAACAAAGGCACGAGTCATTTCACGTGCTCGGTCTGCTCTAAAGTTAGCAAAGATAACAGTGTCGCCGTCATTGATCTCAGCAGCTGCTTGGCCTTCTGGCACAACAGTTGTTGCAGCTACGAACTCGTCGTTCTCGTCACGTGCATAAGCAGCTTCTAGTGCGGTTACACCGTCAGTGTAGCTGTATTCTGCAATGCCACTCACCATAACATCATAAGCAAGCTCGACACGATTCCAACGGTTATCACGGTCCATTGCATAGTAACGACCAACAAGCGTTGCTAAACGGCCACAGCCAAGTTCTGCAAATAGGGCTTCGATGCGCTCAATTGATGCTTTTGCACTACGTGGCGGTGTGTCACGGCCGTCTAAGAAACCGTGGAAGTAAACTTCTTTTGCACCGCGCTTAGCTGCAAGTTCAATCGTTGCCACAATGTGGTCTTCGTGACTATGAACACCACCTGGACTTAAAAGACCCATAATATGCACGGCTTTGCCTGCATTTACAGCTTTGTCGATATTATCAACAAGCGCAGGGTTGCTATCGAACTCACCATCATCAATGGCTTTAGTGATGCGAGTAAAATCTTGGTAAACGATACGGCCAGCACCTAAATTTACATGGCCTACTTCAGAGTTACCCATTTGTCCTGCAGGTAAACCAACATCAAGTCCCGAACCTGAAATTAATGTATGTGGGCGGGTTGCCCAAAGGTTGTCGAGTACTGGGGTATTAGCAGCAAGTATGGCGTTACTTTCTGTGTCTTCACGGTATCCCCAACCGTCTAAGATCATTAATACCAATGGTTTTTTATGCTCTGTCATTATAGCTCCTGAAGATTGGCACTTATATATCACTAGCATACCGTGTTTTATGGTTTTGATCAGCTATCAATATGTCATATTAAAATATTTCACGCCCTAGCATTTTCAATTCAAGCACGTATACTTGCGTGGCAAATTTTAATTAACCCATGGCTATGCGCTGTGGTACCTAAATTTCTTAGTGGAAAACGCATGGATCAATATATTGAATTTATCTCGAATCATCCGGTTTTGAGCATTATCTGGTTAGCATTAGTCGCTATGCTGATCAGCAGTTGGTTTAAAAGTAAATTTTCGGCTATCCGTCAAATCAACCCACAGCAACTTACCTTGCTAATTAACCGTGATGATGGTCAAGTGATTGATATACGTGCACAAAAAGAGTTTAACTCTGGCCGTATTGCAGGCGCAACTCACTTAAATCCGGAAAAAGCAAAGCAATCTGATTTTTCAAGCCTTGAAAAGTTTAAGACTAAACCCATTATACTAGTATGTACCACGGGCATGACTGCCTCAGGTATCGCAACTGCAATGCATAAAGCAGGTTTTGAGCGTGTTTATGTATTAGCGGGCGGTATGGGCGCTTGGCAATCAGCTAGCTTACCAACAACGACCGGTCGTTAATAAGGCTCATTGCCCGATAGAGGAATTATTATGAGTAATGTTGTTCTTTACACAAAAGCATACTGTCCATTCTGCCAACGTGCTTTGGCGTTATTAGACAGTAAAGGTGTAGACTACACGAATATCGATATTGGTGTTCACCCTGAGCGTCGTGATGAAATGATCGACAAAGCAAATGGTGGTTACACAGTTCCGCAAATTTTCATTAATGATGAACATATCGGCGGTTGTGACGACATGATGGCAATTGAAGCGCAAGGCCTTTTAGACGCAAAGCTTAACGCTTAATAAATTTTTAAATATAAAAACGAATACAAGTTAGGAATTATAATGAACGAAGAAAATCAAAACGCAGCAGCAGAACAACAAGCCGGCGCTCAATTCTCAATCCAACGCATCTATACTAAAGATGTTTCATTTGAGACGCCTAACTCACCTGCTATTTTCCAAAAAGAGTGGACTCCTGAAGTTAAGCTTGACTTAGATACTCGTTCTAACAAATTAGAAGAAGGTGTGTTTGAAGTTGTTCTTGCTTTAACAGTAACGGCTTCAATCGGTGAAGAAACTGCATTCCTATGTGAAATCCAACAAGCGGGTATTTTCACAATTGGTGAAGTTGAAGAAGTTCAACTTGCACATATGTTAGGTGCTTTCTGCCCGAACGTACTTTTCCCTTACGCACGTGAAGCAGTATCAAACCTAGTTAACCGTGGTACTTTCCCACAATTAAACTTAGCGCCAGTTAACTTTGACGCACTATTTGCTCAATACATGCAACAACGTGCAGCTCAAGATCAACAGGCAACTGCAGACGCATAAGCTATGAGTACAGCACAATCAGCTGTTACAGTATTAGGGGCGGGGTCTTATGGCACCGCCCTTGCTATTTGCTTTGCCAGAAATGGCCACCCAGTGACCTTGTGGGGCCGCAATAGCGATGACGTTGCTACGCTTGCAGCTGAGCGAAAGAATCAACGTTATGTTCCGGATGTTAGCTTTCCTGAAACCCTCCAACTAGAAGCAGATTTAGAAACGGCAGTTAAAGCAAGCAAGATCATTTTGGTTGTTGTACCGAGTCATGCTTTTGCTGGCACGCTGCAAAAAATCAAACCTTGGTTGTTAGAAGGTGCTGAAGTTGCATGGGCGACTAAAGGTTTAGAGCCAAATACAGGGCGTTTATTACAAGAGGTAGCGGTACAAGAGTTAGGAGATGATGTTCCTCTGGCTGTGCTTTCAGGGCCTACATTTGCTAAAGAAATGGCTATGGGCTTGCCAACCGCTATTTCGGTATCGTCGACTTCTCAAGATTTTGCAAAGCAGCTGGCTGATCTCTTACACTGTGGCCGCTCATTTAGGGTGTATAACAATGATGACTTCATTGGAATACAACTTGGTGGCGCAGTTAAAAATGTCATTGCGATTGGCGCAGGTATGTCTGATGGTTTCGGCTTTGGTGCCAACGCACGTACAGCCTTAATCACTCGCGGTTTAGCTGAGTTGTGCCGCTTAGGGTGTGCATTAGGTGCTCGTTCAGATACCTTTATGGGTATGGCCGGCCTTGGTGACTTGATCTTAACCTGTACAGATAACCAATCTCGAAACCGTCGTTTTGGCCTTGCACTTGGCAAAGGTGAAGGCGTGGAAGCCGCGATTGAATCTATTGGTCAGGTTGTTGAAGGCTACAGAAATACCAAAGAAGTGTATTTACTTGCTGAACGCACAGGTATTGAAATGCCAATAACGGAGCAAATTTACCAAGTGCTTTATGAGAATAAAGATGTAAAAGAAGCTGCGATGGCACTCCTTGGCCGTGAGCAAAAATCTGAATAATTTAGATTGTGCACTTTTAAATAAAAAACGCGATTTATTTATCGCGTTTTTTATTTGAAGTACATTTGTAATCGTTAGCTAGATTGCTGTTTTTCTAGCGTGTCATTAATAAATTCGCTGACTTGGTTGGCTTTTAATGGCTTGCAGTAATAATAACCTTGTTGAAAATGACAGCCCATAATATGCAGCATGTAAGCTTGCTCTTCAGTTTCTACTCCTTCAGCAACCACATTAATATCCAAATACTTAGCTAGCCGCACTATGGTGGCGGTGATATTACGATCTTGGTCGTTTTTATCGATGTCTTTTACGAATGACTTGTCGATTTTGAGCGTATCGATTGGAAAACGCTTTAAGTAACTGAGTGATGAATGACCCGTGCCAAAGTCATCCAGCGCGATATGCACACCAATCGATTTAATACGTTTCATTTGCTGCTCTGCAAATTCAGGGTTATCCATCATGGCGCTTTCTGTGATCTCGAGTTCTAAGCAATGTGCTGGTACGTCAAATTTTGCTAAGTTGTCGATGAGGGTTTCAATAAGGCTGCTTTGCTGAAAGTGTAAGGCTGAAATATTAATAGCGACATTACCAAACGAAATGTTTTGTTTTCGCCACTGGGCCAGTTGATTAAGCAGCTGCTCCATCAGTAATTGGGTGAGCGGAATAATGGCACCATTTTGTTCGGCAAGCGGAATGAACTCATCGGGGTTAATCACACTGCCATCTTCTTGAGGCCAGCGAACTAATGCTTCAAAGCCGTATAACTGGTTATGCTGGGCATCAAACTTAGGCTGAAAATAAAGCTCAAACTCATTGTTAGTGATCGCTTTGAATAAAGCGCTTTCCTTGGTTAACTCGGTTGGGTCGAGTGTATGACGGTCTTTATCAAAAAATTGATACGTATTACGGCCCATTTTTTTTGCATGATTCAAAGCGCTATTTGCACTGCGCATTAAGTATTCACAGTTGTAGGCGTTGTCTGGATAGATAGCAAGACCACAGCAGGCAGATAGTGAAGTCTCAAAACCATCTAACATAAATGGGGTTTTAAACTGCTGAAGCACGATGTCTGCGGTTTTTTTAGCAAAAAATACGGTTTGACCTGAATAAAGATAGGGCGGCACGAGTACCGCAAATTCATCTGCACCGAGTCTTGCAATGGTAAAGCCTGAATTTAGTGAGTCAGTTAAACGACACGCCACTTCTTTTAGCAGTACATCGCCAATTGTGTGACCGAGCGAATCGTTAATTTTTTTGAAGTTATCTATATCAATAAAGATGATTAGCAGACTAGGATAAGTGTCGTTACAAGCATTGATTGCTTTTTCAAGGGACTCTATAAAAATGGCGCGGTTTGATAAACCCGTGACACTGTCTTTGGTAGTGAGCTTGAGCATAGTTCGCTCGTTATTCTTACGAGCTGTCACATCAGAAAACATGCCAACGTACCGTACAGAGTTTTTTGCAAAGCGTGATGTGATCACTTTTGTAATTGATAAATCAATGGCATAAGGTTGACCATCTTTGCGTAAATTCCAAATTTCGCCAGACCAATAACCGTCACTACTTAGCTCTTGTTGAATGATTTCTTCGAGTTGTGTATCACGACCGGCTTGCGTTAATGCTTTGAATTTTTTACCAATTATATCGGTTTTTTTATAGCCCGATATTTCACTAAACGCGTTATTAATTTCTATGATCCGAAACTGTTCATCGGTGACCCAAATACCATCTTTAGACTGGGAAAGTAGGGCATCCATTAGCGTCATCTTTTGGTTTCTTTGATAATAGATAACCGCAACAATGAGGATGACAATCGCTAAAAGGATCAGTAGTAATAGGGGAGTCGTATTGGGGGCTTGCAAGTTAGAGGGATTAGACACAGCAGCATAAGCAGCACTAGAAAAGTACTGCATCAGCAAAATGACACTGCATACTCGGGCGAAAAAGCGCATTAACATCCATCTTTAGGAACAAACTCACCTATTTAGGTTAGTCCATAAAAAATGGTCGTGCTAAACAATTAGTAAATATTTATTACAAGCGCTTTTTCAATGAGTTATTGACCGTTCACAAACCCCAGCTGACGCCAAGATTCATAAACAAATACAGCAACTGAGTTAGATAAGTTCATACTACGGCTGTCTTTTTGCATTGGAATACGTACACGTTGCTCTTTCGGCAACGATTGAATTAGAGCATCAGGTAAGCCACGTGTTTCAGGGCCAAACACTAAACAATCACCGGGTTGGTATTGTGCTTGATGATGAAATTGGCTGCCCTTAGTGGTGCAAGCATACACTTTTTTCGGTTGGCATTTTTCTAGATATGCTTCAAACGAGGCATGGCGCTGTACATGGCTAAACTCATGATAATCAAGACCTGCACGTTTTACGCGTTTATCATCCCACTCAAAGCCAAGGGGTTCAATTAGGTGTAACGCATAACCTGTGTTTGCGCATAAGCGAATGATATTACCCGTGTTTGGTGGAATTTCTGGTTGGTACAACACAATATCAAGCATGTGAATCTCATTTATAAGGATTTGATCTGCTGCTGAGTATACACGAACTAGAATTAAAAGATGATATACTCAACACAGTTACTCACTAAAGGTAAGTTGTTGTGCAGCATCGTAGTTATGAGTTTTGGGTTAAAACAGCCAGTATAGTCACCATTGTTATGGTGAGTCTGATGATCGCGGCAAAAAGCTGGGCATGGCTTGCATCTGGCTCGGCGTCAATGTTGGGTTCATTGACCGATTCGTTAATGGATATCACCGCCTCACTGATGAGTTTTTTAGTGCTAGGTTATGCACTACGCCCTGCTGATGACGACCATCGCTTTGGTCACGGAAAAGCCGAAGCATTAGCCGGGCTTGCACAAGCTGCTTTTATAGCAGGTTCTGGTTGCTTTTTAGCGTTTCATGGCATTGAGCGCTTATTTAATCCGGTAACCTTAAAGCACTCTGATCTTGGTATTTGGGTCAGTATTTTCGCTATTTGTTGTACGCTCGTGGTGGTATTTGTGCAAACTAAGGTGATAAACCACACCGAATCAATCGCCATTAAAGCAGACTCGATTCATTATAAAGGCGATTTAATTTTAAACTTGGCGGTATTACTGGCAATTGTGTTAGCGAAGTACGGTGTTGCTTATGCCGATCCATTGTTTGCTATTGGTGTGGCTGTTTATTTACTTTATAACAGCTGGGATATTGCTCGCGAAAGTGCGGATCACTTAATGGATAAAGAGCTCCCAGATGAAGAAAAACAACAAATATTGGCCATTGTGAATAGTCATCAAGATGTATTTGGCGCCCATGATATTCGTACCCGCCAAGGTGGTAAAATTAAGTTTATTCAGATGCATTTAGAGCTGGAAGACTCATTATCATTGATAAGAGCGCATCAAGTTGCTGATGAAGTAGAAGCATTAATTCAAACGCATTTTGATTGTGAAATGGATATTTTGATGCACCTAGACCCACTTTCTGTGGTTAACAAAACACGTCAAAGCTCTGCACAAAATTGATAAAAATCGCTGAGCACTGCTTGTCTGATCTCGTCGCGTTCACATAATAGTTCGTGACGAGCACCCGCATAGCTTTTTAGTTGTGCTTGCTTTTGTCTATGGATGAGTGCAAATTGCGCTGCGTTATCGACTACAGTATCTTGCTCTGCGCTTGCGATAAACAAAGGAATATCGACTTTTTTATCAACTAATGAGGCAATAAAATCAAACGATGCATTGAGCCAGCCATAAGTTACGCCTCCTAGTTGTAAATCACCTTCTGCTGCATAAAGCTCTCTGAACAGTTTATATCGAATTTCACTACTGGTTAGTTCATTAGCTGCAAAGTCGACTGGTAAATAATCGCTTTGGCCAAATGCGTAACTGCGGCCAAGACCAAGTAAGGATGCAATTTTAGCAGCCAGTTTTGCTACAGGCTTTGGCGTGCCTTTGGTATAGATATCAAACATCGGCGCTGATAAAAAAGCACCCGCAAATTGATGCTGATAGCGAGATAGGTAATCATAGGCAATGGCACTGCCCATAGAGTGGCCAAGCAAAACCTGCTTTCCTTGCCAGTGTTGATGCACCACTTTTTCTATAAATATAGCAAAGTCATCTGCGTAGTCAGTAAAGCGGTTTACATAACCCTTATGAGTGTTTTTTAAATGACGATAAGAGCGACCTTGCCCCTGGTGATCAACACTAAAAACTGCAAAGCCATTTTGATATAGCTCCCAAAGCAACTCTTTGTACTTAATTAAAGACTCTATTCGGCCAGTACTGATAACGATAGCCGTTTTTGCTTGTTGAGGGATTGCATAGCCATAATAAAGCTTGCCATGAGCGGTGCTCAGAAAGTCTTGCTGTAATTGCTCAGAAAAAAACTGATTAATATTAGGTAGGTTATTAACAAGACTTGCTTCGCTACTATAAAACATTTACTCACTCTTAAAAGGTAGACGGATGTTTACGCACAGTCCGCCATGTTCTTGGTTTTCAAGTGTTAGTGTACCATCATGTGCTGAGATAGCATTCTTTGCAATTGCAAGACCTAAGCCCGTGCCGCCTGTGCTTCTATCACGAGCATGCTCCTGACGGAAGAAAGGTTCACACAGCCTTGCTAGGTTTGCTTCATCAACCCCTTTACCGTCATCACAAATAGTGATGTAGATAGCATCTGATTCAACTAAACCTATTGAGATTGAATGTTCTGCGTATTTAATGGCATTGCGAAGTACATTCTCAAGCGCGCTGGCTATTAAGGTTTCATCGCATTTTAAATCGGCTGTTAGTGTACCATTAACAATAAGCTCTTTATTACTTTGCTTGGCCTCAAATTGAGCATCGTTGAGTACATGATCAACAATCACTTGTAAGGATTGTGTACTCAACGCCAAAGTTTGGCTTTTGGCTTCTAAGCGTGAAACTTGAAGTACATCGGCAATCATTTTATCGAGCTGATTGGCCTCTTTTTCAATACGCTCTAAATAAGCGTGTTGAGCATCATCTGCTTGCATTTGTGCAAGGCCTGTGGCCATTTTTAAACGCGTTAATGGTGAGCGTAGTTCATGAGAAATATCTGCTAGCAGTCGTTTTTGAGCGCTAATAAGCTGCTCAAGTTGCACCGCCATGGTATTAAAGTCACGACCAAGTACACCTAACTCATCTTGACGAGTAGGAGATACATCGGCACGGGCAGTTAAATCGCCATGAGCAAGCTTTTTTGCGGTTTCTTTCAAACTATTAATAGGTGCAATTAAGTTACGGCTAAAGAAGAAACTCAGCATCAAGGATGCAACTAAAGCTATCAGTAGTTTAAGCCAAACAGGCATTAGCCATAGGCTGACAAAAAACGGTTTCTTGCGTTTTTCATCGATTTCATAAAGATAAAACTTACCTTCAGGCACATTCAAAGCTACCGGCCCATAAGCTTGGTATTCATCGGTAAAAATAATTTGCGGACGCATATATTTGGTAAAGTTCAGCAAGCTTAAATCAATGTCTTTGGATACAGGTTCGCTAAGCATTTCAACACCATGACCCTCACCATTTAAGTACAGTAATTTATGCTTTGATAAGCGCGGATGAGATAAAACCTCTTGAGTTGGTTTACCGTGCTTAGCAACAATACGCTCAATACTTTTAGCAGTGTACTCAAGATTTTTCAGCATGGGTCCACGCAGGTCGTCATTGCCGACATTGCTCGTTAACTGGCTTAAAAACACCAGTATTGTGATAGTCGCTATGACAGTAACCCAAAACCAAGCAAATATTTTTAAAAACAAATAATGGCGGGGATGCTTTAGCCAGCTTGGAGTTTGCATATTATTCGCCTTGTATTAATACATAACCACTGCCACGCATGGTTTTGATCCGTTCATTACTAACATGCTCTGCAATTTTTTTACGGATGTTGCTGACATGCATATCGATTGAGCGGTCAAAAGGTGCAAGGCGTCTACCTAATACTTGTTCACTTATTTGCTCTTTGCTGATCACTTCACCGGCATGTTGCACTAGCATGGCAAGGATCTCATACTCAGTGCCGGTTAGGCTAAGTACATTATCATTAACAGAAGCCTCTCGAGTTGCGAAATTAACATTGATGCTGTTAACACTCAATGAGCTGGTCTGTTGGCTCGATAAGCTATTGATATGTTCGATGCGACGAGTAATTGCTTTAACGCGAGCTAGTAGCTCTCTGTGATTAAATGGCTTAGGAATATAATCATCTGCGCCTAGCTCTAAACCAAAGATACGATCAAAATCTTCGCCTTTCGCAGTTAACATGATCACCGGTGTGAGCTTATGTTGTCTTAATTGCTTTAGCACATCGAAGCCATCCATAGAGGGTAGCATCACATCAAGCAATATTAGCTCATAGTTATGCTTAATAGCTTGCTTTAGGCCTTCAGCGCCATCATGAACACACTCTACTGTAAAACCTTGTGCTGACAAGTACTCGCTGAGTAATTCGCACAATCCTGTATCGTCGTCGATCATTAATAGTTTCATTCTGACACCTAGCTATTTATTTCTTTAAGGTTATTTTACTCAGTAAATTGTGTAAAAGTGAATCTTTACACAACCTTTACACTGGCTTGCGTTCCTTTGCATTGAATTAGTTATAGTTAACCCATCAGTCGGAAACGACAACAGAGCACAACCCAACAAAAGGTAATGATTATGACTATTTCAAATAAGCTTTCTAAATTCGTACTTGTTTGTGGTTTAGCAGCAGCCAGTGTAGGTGCTACTTCAGCAATGGCGAAAGGAGACTTTAACCGTGGTATGAACCCACAGGCTCGTTTTTTACTTTCTGAGCGTGGTATTGATAAATTACAACTTACCGAAGAGCAGCAAACGCAACTTAAAGCAATTTTTGCCGAGCAGAAAACACAATTTGCAGCACTGCGTGGCGATAAAGATGCAATGAAAGCCGCTCGTGCAGCACACAAAGAGAAAATGGATGCGTTATTAGCAACAAAAGCATTTGACGAAAATGCCGCATTAGAGCTGATTAAAGCGCGCCAAGAAAAAGGCCAGCAGTTTGCAATGCTAAAAATGAAATCTGACCATGCGATTTGGCAGGTTTTAAATGCAGAACAGCGCGAAAGCTATCAAGAGATTAAAAAACACCTGCGTAAAAAAGGTCACAAAAAGGGCCACCATGGTCATCGAGGCGAACGCAAAGCTGAGCGTTCTGAAGGTTAAAAGTGATAGGTTATATTAAAAAATGCGGCAATTGCCGCATTTTTTGTATTTGACGCTTTATTCTTTAAAGAATGAATCATCGTTTTTAGCCAGCATTGCTTCGATATCTTCAATCATATCTTGGCTCAAATCATTAGCATTGCTAATTGGGCTAGAAATTTTATTGTTCTCAAACGACCACTCGCCTAAATCAATTAGCTGGCAGCGTTTTGAGCAAAATGGACGATGCGGGCTTTGCTCTGACCATTCAACTTTGGCTTTGCATGTTGGGCAGTTTACAACTGTTGGCATTGAATAACTCTCAAATAAGCACTTTTGTCAGATCTTACTGAACAGTTAGCTGATAATCCAGTAACGAATTTGTTTAGAAACTCGTTACTCGGTTTATTTCTGCTAAAGAGGTAACGCCATCAGCGGCTTTTTTCAGGCCAGATAAACGCAGATCATTAAAGCCTGAGCGCAGAGATACTTCAGCAATTTCGAGTGAGTTACCACCACGCATAATAATTTGTGCTATTTCAGGGGTAATTTGCATTACTTCGTAAATACCCACTCGACCTTTATACCCTTCAGTACAGCTGTCGCATCCTTTTGGTGCGAATAACTGAACCTCATTGAGCTTGTCTTTATCAAAACCTTGGCGAATCAATTCTTCATCAGGTAGTTTTTCTGGTGTTTTACACTTAGGACAAAGTCGTCTTGCAAGACGCTGCGCAATAATAAGGCTGATAGAGCTTGCTACGTTATAAGCAGGAACACCCATATTTAAAAGACGAGTAAGAGTTTCTGGTGCAGAGTTGGTATGCAGCGTTGATAATACCAAGTGACCTGTTTGCGCCGCTTTAATTGCTATTTCAGCGGTTTCAAGGTCACGGATCTCACCAACCATTACGACATCGGGATCTTGTCGTAAGAAAGCCTTTAATGCATTGGCAAAGGTCATGTCTGCCTTTGGATTAATTTGTACTTGGTTAATCCCTTCAAGGTTGATCTCTACTGGATCCTCGGCAGTACTGATATTACGTTCTGGCTGGTTAAGAATATTCAAACCAGTATAAAGTGATACCGTTTTACCAGAGCCCGTTGGACCGGTTACTAAGATCATACCTTGTGGCTGCTCAAGTGCGTCCATGTAGAGTTTTTTCTGTTCTGGCTCATAACCAAGCACATCGATACCTAGCATAGCACTTGATGAGTCGAGAATACGCATTACGATTTTCTCGCCCCAGAGAGTAGGCAAGGTACTGACACGGAAGTCGATACTTTTACGTTCAGTAATTTTAAGCTTAATACGGCCGTCTTGAGGTTTACGTTTTTCTGCTATGTCTAGTCGTGACATAACCTTGATGCGTGCAGATAAACGGCTCGCTAAGCTATTTGGCGGACTTGCCATTTCATGCAAAATACCATCGATACGAAAACGCACGCGGTAGCGGTGTTCGTAAGGCTCAAAGTGTAGATCCGAGGCCCCTTTTTTAATTGCGTCCATCAAAATTTTATTGATGTAAACGATAATAGGAGCGTCGTCTTTATCTTCATCTTTTGGTGCTAAATTTTGGGGAGTTTCTGACTCTAAATCTCCGAGTTCTTTGAATTCGCTTTCACTTAAATGCAAGCTTCCTGCAGCATCAAGTAATTGCTCAATTTTGTTTTCAAGTTGAACGTAATCAACAACGACCACTTCACATGAAAGGCCTGTACTAAATTCAAAGTTTTCAAAGGCACCGTAGTCGGTAGGATCTGAGGCAGCAATATAGAGTTTACGGCCTTTTTTCACTAGGGGTAGAATATGGTGTTCACGTATCAACTTGTCTTTAACAAGCTCTTCGCTAATGTTCGCTACATCAAAGTCTCTAATATCAAAATAAGGCACACGAAAAAGATCTGTACATTGCTCTGCGAGCTCATGTCCAGCCATTCCACATGTTTTAGATATAAGCTCAGCAGTAGAGCTGTATTCGCGCTGCTTTGACTTTACGGTCTCTGCATCAATGCGACCGAGTGTAATAAATTTTCGAAGTAGCGGTGAGTTAATATTCATTGAACACCTAGTTTGATCCTTTATTTGCCACAATCTAACAGAAAAAGTAAGGCTATTACATCAGTCTTGACTGATTTAGGAAAAATTGCAAAGTAAATTCAGCTTAAACTCAGTTGCTTAGAACTTTTGTTGGTACTTTTGTATTGGTTTTTATGAGTTCTATTTCATGAGAATCTATAAATAAAATCAATACTCTAGTTAGAGTATGTTAGATACTTTTTATGCAGTTTTTGCACATCCGTTTTTACCTCAGCAAGCGGGCGGTTATTATCTAAAATATCAGCAGCTTTTTGTTGTTTATCAGCTCTACTCATTTGTGAAGCAATGATTTGTTTAGCTAATTCAACAGAAACATTATCTCGAGCTGTAGTCCTTGTTATTTGTACATCAACCGGAACATCAATTAGTAAGGTATGATTGCAGTATTTTTCTAGGCCATTTTCAAAAAGTAAAGGAGCAACTAAAATGACATATTCGCTGCCGGCTTGCTTTAATTTGCTCAGCATTGACTCTCGAATAAGCGGGTGCAATAAGTTATTAAGCCATTGCTTTTGTGATTCATCGGCAAAGATAATTGCTCTTAGTTTTGCGCGATCAAGCGTGCCGTTACGCGTGAGTATTTCATCACCAAAATGTGCTGTAATTTTTGTAAGGCCAACAGAGCCAGGTTCGACGACTTCTCTGGCAACTATATCGGCATCAACCACTTGAATACCAAGCTCTTCAAACATGGCGCTTACTGCACTTTTACCAGAGCCAATACCACCGGTTAGCCCTAAAACCCAGTTTGCCATAGTTAGTAACCTAAATAGTTAAAGTAATAACTTTTAATTTGCTCACCCCAAAGTAAGGTTGCCCATCCTGCGATGGCAAGGTAGGGCCCAAATGGGATTGGCGTGGTTTTATCTTTACCTTGAATCATGATTTGCGCAATGCCGATGATGGCACCGACGACACTTGATAACAGCACTATGGTTAAAATATCTTGCCAGCCTAGTAGCGCACCAAACACGGCTAAAAGTTTAAAGTCACCATAACCCATGCCTTCTTTACCCGTAGCAAGCTTGAATAACCAATAGACACTCCATAAGCTCAGGTAGCCAACTGCGGCGCCAATGATGGCATCGCTCGGAGCAATGGTAATATCCATAGTGGCCGCAATCAGCGCCAGCCATACTAATGGCAGGGTGAGCTGGTCAGGCAGTAACATGTGATCTATATCGATAAAAGTTAAAGCGACTAACACCCAAGTAATCAATATATATAAAAGAGTAAGCGTTGTTGGGCCAAACACAGCAGCAACAATTAAACTGAAAACCGCTGTAAGCATTTCAACAATAGGGTAGCGCACAGAAATTGATGTTTGACAATTAGCACAGCGACCTTTTAGTAATAACCAACTTAGCACGGGGATGTTTTGCCAAGCTTTGATCGGTGCTTGGCATTTAGGGCAGGTCGAATTAGGCTTTACTAAATTAAAGGGAGCTTGTTCTGTTTGCTGTTTTGAATTGAGCTCATCGGCCAATACAATACGGCACTCAGTTTGCCATTCTCTTTTCATCATCAGTGGTAAGCGATAAATCACCACATTTAAAAAGCTACCAATACACAGGCTTACTAAGCCGACGGTCAAAAGATAAAACCACTGCTGACTTTGCATCGCAGTGGTTATATCAAGAAAAAAGTTTTCCATTAAAATACCTAACTTCTGGCCATTTTAAGGCCGATTTTATTTCGCTGTGTTGAACCGTTTTTTATTATTTTATAATGCAATCGATCGAATAGTGTTTAGAATCTTGCTTAAAGCTATGTTTAAATCACCGAACCTAATTGGAATATAGGTAAGTACATAGCAACAATTAAACCACCGACCAGCACACCTAAAACAGCCATAATTAGAGGCTCAAGTAAACTTGATAAACCATCAACGGCATCATCAACTTCTTGTTCATATATAGTGGCCACCTTAGCAAGCATGCCATCAAGTGAGCCTGACTCTTCACCTATGGCCACCATTTGTACCACCATATCAGGGAAAATTTTAGTATTGCGCATTGCCCAGTTCATTAAGTTACCAGAACTGACCTCGGCTTTTATTTCTAAAATTGCATAACGGTAAACCGCATTACCTGAAGCGCCCGCAGCAGAATCTAGCGCATCAACTAAGGGGACACCAGCAGCAAAAGTAGTTGATAAAGTGCGAGCATAGCGAGCAACCGCTGCTTTATTCAAAATCATACCAATAACAGGCAGTTTTAATATCGCTCTATCGTTAGCATCTCTGAGTTTTTTACTCTTAAGGAGGGCTTCTTTATATGCAAAACCAGTTGCGATAACAGCAATCAGAATTATCCACCAATATTCCTGCATAAACTCAGAAATACCAATCACCATTAAGGTAAACCCAGGAAGCTCAGCTCCAAAGCCATTAAAAATATCTTGGAATTGCGGCACAACGAAGATAAGCAAAATTGAAGTTACAATGACCGCAACAACCAAAACTGCAATCGGGTAAAACATGGCTTTTTTAATTTTTGATTTGAGTGCTTCAGCTTTTTCTTTATAAAGTGCTACTCGGTCAAATATTTTATCAAGTGCGCCCGATTGCTCACCTGAGGCCACTAAATCGCAATATAAATCATCAAAATAGCGTGGGTGTTTTCGAAGCGCTTGAGAAAGAGGCACACCCGCTTTTACCTCATCGCCTATACCTTCCATTAATTTTTCGACACTTTTATTTTTTGTACCACTTCCTATCATCTCAATAGTTTGAATGAGGGGAACACCTGCCATCAACATGGTTGCAATCTGTCGTGTAATTAAGGCGATATCTTTTGGTGTAATTTTTTGAACAGACTTTATACCGAATAAAGGTTTAGCCTTTCGTTTGACCTTTGACGGTGTTATTCCTTGCTTACGCAATTGAGCTTTTACTAAAGCAATACTTTGCCCAGAAAGTTCACCTTCAAGCTTTTTACCTCTAGCATTAACACCAACCCATTCAAAGGTGTCTTGGGTTGCTGTACTTTTAGGATTATTCATTTTATTGACAACCTTTAAGTCTAATCAATATTAATTTGCTTGAGAAACTCATGGGGGTTCTCGCATTGTTTAAAGACACCATTAATAGCATCCTTTTTAAATTGTAGACACAAAGCTAAAAACATAGATTTTATTATATCTTTATTTTCAAAATGAGAAGCAGGAAACCATTTATTATTCTTCAAATCAACAATTATTAAAT
This sequence comes from Pseudoalteromonas sp. NCCP-2140, assembly GCF_023708065.1. Lineage (NCBI taxonomy): Bacteria > Pseudomonadati > Pseudomonadota > Gammaproteobacteria > Alteromonadales > Pseudoalteromonadaceae > Pseudoalteromonas > Pseudoalteromonas sp. NCCP-2140. Next base: position 20,129 of record NZ_BRCZ01000010.1, read on the forward strand.
CGTCCATCATACTTGGGAAGGTAGCCAGTTTGTAGTCACCTTTAATGATGCTTCTTTGTTTGCTTTCTAGTGCTTTAGGATAGATTTCAGGTTTCACTATTAATTTACCATCAGAGTTAATTTTATAGAAATAAATACCATTAGCAATAGTTTGTAGTTCGTCAATAATTTTATTAGAAGTTACAATTGGATTAATTGAGCTTTCGCTATATACAGGTCTATTAGATTGTACTTCATCAATAGACATACCATCACTTTCATTATCAAGTTGTAAGCATTTCATCAGAGAAGGCTTTATATCAATTAAACTATAGTTGTAATCATCATTACCAGTAAATATCTGATCACATTCTTTCGCTTTGCCAAATGTAGCAATTGAAAGAAGGACTTCAAATTGTGAATTCGACAGAACATTTGTACCATGTCCTTGACTGTTAGTAATGAAGTTTGATTCAGGTATTGCATTTTTAGGGCCATCAGATGGATGCTCGAAACTTTCGCCATGGTCAGATAAAAAGATCACTATTGCATTATCTAAGTAGCCTGCCTCATCAAGATCATTGACTAAGTTTGAAACCTGTAAATCTGCTTCTCTAAGCATTGACTTATATAAATAAGTATATGGATCATCAGGATTTAACTGTTCATTAGGCAAGAATAATGGAACCCTAATTTTAAATGGGTAGTGAGGTAAGGTAAAATGAGTCGCCAAAAATATTGGAGAAGAACTTATACTGATTTGTTTTTTTATCTTATTATTGAAATCGCTTGGCTCATATGTAACATAGGCAGCTCTATTCGCTTTTATATAAGGGAATATTTCATTTATTAGTGAAACGTTACTAGCTAATGCCATCTGAGGTAAATTTGCTAAGTTTGCTAAAATAAACTCAGCGGCATTTGCTGGTGGACCTATTATTGTTTCAAAGCCATATGACTGATCTATATTATTGAATCTTCTTTCATCTTGGGCGTATATCGTTGTATATCCTCGACTTTTTAATACCCATTGAAGCATGCCAGTCTTTACCAGAGTTTTCTCTTCTGTAAGGTTAAAACGTGCGCCAGTGTTGATCGGCAGCTTTCCTGATAGAATTGAAAACCATGATGGAAATGTTCTTGCATTAGGAGTAGTTACATTGTTAATTTTGCCATTCTTGTTTATTTGAGACCATATAAAAGGTGTTAAAGCAGGGGATATAAAGTCAGGGCGTAAAGAATCTACTCCTATGACTATTATATTAGGATGTTCAGCAGGTTCATTATGAACTTTATTATTTTCGTTTTCAAATTCAAAGAAAGAGAATAATATCAATATTGATAATAAAGTGATTTTATAAGTGTTTCTTAAGTTTCTAATTGATAAAAGCAACAAAGTTAGAAAAATAGCTAATGTTATTGGGAATAATAAATCAGGGATGTTTGTTCCAATTGAAAATGAAGATAAGGGGTATAATGTGCTATTTCCTATTAATATTGAGCTGCATATAATTAACCAAGTTAATAGAGTAATGAATGGTACTTTTGCAAATTTAGTAATGATGAGTGTAGCGAATGTAGCTAACAAAATATGTATTAATAATAATGTAAAGAAAGCGGTCAAAAGCTCAAAAAGAAACTTAGGTGTAGTTATAGCATCATAAACTATTTTTGTAACTTCAGTGTTGACACTGTGTTCTGATAGAGAAACTGAGTTGAAAATTAGATTTGTGAGTGTTAATAAAGCGATTGAAAAGCTAATTTGTATATTTTTTTTATAATTTTTCATTTAAATTAAAGCCTCAGTAAATTGCTGAGGCTTTATGTTTCCGTATAAATTAAGTTATTAACGACAGTTTGCTGGTTTATATTTGTCGTCAACAGTACCTGCAGTACAAGTCCATGTGATTGACCCTTTAGTGTTGTCTACTGTAGGGGTTAGGATAATTGTTGTACCAGAGGCTACTTTATTATTATAAGTAATAGTAATAATACCAGCCGCACCAACTGCTACTGAATTGACTGCATTACCAGTGATATTTGAAGCCGCAGGTAGACCAGCTGCTGAGTTTGTTGTTGGTAGAGCTGCTTGAGAAACATAATATTCAGTTACAGCTGCTTTTGCTGAAGCACCAAGTGTAATACCTTCACTGACGTGTGCACGTTTTGTGTAGTCTTGATAAGCAGGCAGTGCTACTGCAGCCAAAATACCGATGATTGCAACTACAATCATTAATTCAATTAGGGTGAAACCCTGTTGCTTTTGTTGTGTCATTTGTTCCTCTCCTAAAGGATATGATGATTTAGTAAGTTTAGCTGTAACTTCAGCGTTGTAAAACCAAGGCTCAATTTACAGGAAAAATCTTACAGTTTTACTTAAAATCAGTTTGAGTAAAGCTTGATTATTAACAAAGCTTTTCATGAACATCCTATGTTCAGAGTTCATAAAATTACTTTAGCATTATTAAGCGTTTTTGGAAGCCATTTTCCTGTTAATAAAGTAATTTTTCAGAACTTTCCTACCTTTGTTTGATGTAAAATAAGCTTAGTTCTACATAGTTGTACTATTTATAAACACCTTGTAAACACTGCTCCTGCTCAGGAACTTATTGAATTGATTGCAATCTTGAGTAGGTTTAGGGTGTAGGCATACAAAATAGTCAAAAGCGCTAAAAAGATATTGATTTTTTGTTATCTATTCAGGCTTTTTACGTATTTAATGCTTTTTTTATTTTCTTGTCAACGAATTAGGTAAAGCATTAAATACGTAAAGGGAGGGGGTTAGGCGTTAAATCGCATTGATAGATCGATTGATTGTAAATTTTTTGTAAGTGCGCCACTTGAAATAAAGTCAACACCGGCCTGTGAATAAGCTTTTAAAGTTTCAAGTGTCATGTTGCCAGAAACTTCAAGCTTTGCGCGCTTATCTGTAAGCACAACGGCTTGTTGAATTTGCTCTACAGTAAAGTTATCGAGCATGATGATGTCAGCTCCCGCAGTGATCGCTTGTTCAAGCTCATCGAGTGATTCTACTTCTACTTCGACTGGCTTTGTCGGGTGGTTTACTTTAGCTTGAGCGACGGCTTTATCAATACCCCCGCAGGCAGCAATGTGGTTTTCTTTAATTAGGAACGCATCAAAAAGGCCTATACGATGATTCGCACCACCACCACATTTTACAGCGTATTTTTGTAGCGCACGTAAACCTGGAATTGTTTTACGCGTGTCGAGTAGCTGCGTAGTCGTGCCCTCAAGCTCTTTTACATAATGAGCAGTTGTTGTTGCTGTACCTGATAGTGTTTGTACAAAGTTAAGGGCAGTGCGCTCTGCAGTTAAAATAGCACGCGCTGAGCCAGATGCTGTAAAAAGTGTGCTATTTGCGGCTACTTTGTCGCCGTCATTTACGAGTACGTCAACTTCAACAGAAGGGTCAACTTGCTTAAATACTTCTAAAATAATGTCTTTACCACAAAATACACAGTCTTCACGAGTAATTACTTTAGCATTGGCTAGCTCGTTTTCTGGAATTAGTTGCGCGGTAATATCACCGTCATTTGCGCTTTGGTAATCTAAATCTTCATCAAGGGCGAGTTTTACCAGTTGGCTAATTAAAGTGTGAGGGACTGACATGTAGAAAGCTCATTGTTTATTAATAAATTGGCGAAATTTTACTATGTTTAACCCCTTAATAGAAGATAAAGATTGGCCACAGTAAAGTATCCTTACTCTTACTTTAAGTGATTGAATCAAAGCAACTAGACCCTGAGATTTTAACCCTTTACACTATTTAACTTTATTGTCATCGTTAGTTTTTAATATGCATATAAATGAATTGGGTCAACTAAACACTGTGTTACAAAGGCCTTGTACACATTACGATGAGCGTCCTGAGGGCGAGGTGTCATTACTTGTTATTCATAATATTTCATTGCCTGCTGGTCAGTTCGCTACGCCATATGTTGATGATTTATTTATGGGGGCAATTGATTGTGCAGCGCACGAAAGCTTTGCAGATTTAAAAGGTTTAAGAGTGTCTGCGCATTGCTTTATTCGTCGTACCGGTGAAATTATTCAGTACGTGCCTTTTGAAAAACGAGCTTGGCATGCTGGTATCTCAACGTTTGAAGGCAGAGAGCGCTGTAATGATTTTAGCGTGGGCATTGAGCTTGAAGGTACAGATACGCAAGCGTATACCCAAGCCCAGTATAATGCATTACACTTAGTGACTAAGGCGTTGATGGCAAAGTACCCTGAGATAAACCGTTCGCGCATTGTTGGCCATTGTGATATTGCTCCGGGCAGAAAAACTGACCCAGGTGCGAGTTTTGATTGGCAATACTATTTTGATTTAGTGTTTTAGTTAAAGGATATAGGTAAAAGCATGATCTTAATTTCAATAATTATTGCTTTGGTAATTGAGCGTTTAGGGGCTCGCGCTGATTATTGGCAAATCGGTTTTTATGCCAATACCTATCTTAAGCACTCGCAAAAACAACTCTCAGAAAAAGGCTTATTTAATTCGCCAGTTGGTTTTTTGATTTGGTTAATGCTGCCTGTCGTTGCCACAGGTTTAGTTTATCAACTCTCTGATTTTATTATTTGGCAACTAGCTTTGAATGTTGCTGTTCTGCTGGTGTGTTTTGGCTGTGCTAAGCAACGTGCTTTATATAAGTCTTACTTAAATGCGTTAACCCGCAACGATCAAGAAGCGGCGACCTTATTTGCATTACAGATGGGTCAAAAGAAGACAGAAGATGATCCTCAAGGTGAAACTTTTGGCCAAACTTTAGCTTGGTTAAATTTTCGCTTTTACTGTGCAGTTATTTTTTGGTTTGTGGTGTTAGGTGTGCCTGGCGCGGTTCTATATGCGCTAGTTCGAACCTTTGCTGATAAAGTCAGAGACGATCATAAGGTGGCTTACGCAAAACGTTTTAAACTGATCCATAGCTTACTGTTTTGGCTCGATTGGTTACCAGCTCGGGTTGCGAGCTTTGGTTATTTAGTGATTGGCAACTTTAATAAAGGCACTAGTTGTTGGCTGAAGTATGTGCTCGACTTTTCAGTGAGTAACCGAAAAGTAGTTACGCAAACTGCACTTGCCGCTGAGCAAATTGAGCAGCAACATTTTGGCTGTACTTATGAAGCTACTTGCATGATGAAGCTTGTAAAAAGAAATGTATTATTCTTTTTAGTGATCATCGCAGCATTAACTCTGTTTGGTGGGTTGGCTTAGTGTGTAAAGTTTGCGAGTTGAAAGAGTAAAGTTAGCAAGTTACAAGAGTAAAGTTAGCAAGTTACAAGAGTAAAGTTAGCAAGTTACAAGAGTAAAGTTAGCAAGTTACAAGAGTAAGGCTTGTTGTATAACTTTATTCATTAATCGCTCTACTAATGCACTTTGATTGAGTTTTAATTTTTCAGCACTGAAGTGCATCCTACTTCGAATATTTCTCAGCATTCAATTCAACGATGCGGGGTAAACCCACTGCTACAAAGCTGCTCAATTCATCTAACATCTTAAATCTGACTCCTAATAGCTTAGCCTGTCAATCTGGTCTGACCATTTCTTTTTTATTGTTTTTTCCTTCAGAAAAAGCCACTTTAATCCATACTGTTTAATCTTTAGACGAATTACGTTAGGGTGTAACTAGGCGCTGAGCGTAGTGAAATTGACAGAAATACGGGTTTTTGATAACGTATGCGACAAATTTGGTATGACCAATTTACCTTTTTGGTCAAAGCACAAGGCTAAATACCCGATATTTATGGGGTTAGCGCATAACAATGCGGACGTTAATAAATGTCTTTAAAGATTAAAGCAGCAAAATTATCTGATGTAATTTTACAACAACTTGAGAATATGATTCTTGAGGGGTCGTTGGCGCCAGGCGAAAAGCTGCCTCCTGAACGTGAATTAGCGAAACAATTTGAAGTATCGCGACCTTCATTGCGTGAGGCGATTCAAAAGCTAGAAGCCAAGGGGTTAGTAACGCGTCGCCAAGGTGGCGGAACGTTCGTAAAAAATCAGCTTGAAGAGGGGCTCACTGATCCGCTTTTTGATTTGATTAGTAAGCATCCAGAGTCACAATTTGATTTACTCGAATTTCGTCATGCCCTTGAAGGAATCGCAGCATATTATGCAGCTATGCGTGGCACAACGAATGACTTCAAAAAAGTAAAACAAAGCTTTGACAACATTGCGCTCGTAAATGACGACATTGTGCAAAAGGCAAAAGCAATTAATGCATTCCATTTTAGTGTGGCAGAAGCGTCCCATAACGTTGTACTGCTACATTTAGTTCGTGGTATGCAGGCCTTGCTAGAGCAAAATGTATTACAGAATTTAACTGTACTGTTAAAAAAACCACAGATCAGCCAACAGCTCGCAGAACATAGACGACTGTTGATGGATGCGGTTATTGAAGGAAACCCAGAGCAAGCACGTCTTGCTAGTAATGCTCACTTAGCCTTTATCGAAGAAGCCTTACTTGAGGCTGGCAAAGAGCATTCGCGGATTGAACGTAGTTTAAGACGCACCAAACAACATTAAGCAAGTGATTAGCTAAGTTTAGTTAACTACTTAATTTAAGATTTATTAAAATAATTAGTATTTTAAACATAAGGAAACCTCCATATGTCTGAAGTCAATAAAATTGACGTAGACGCGCTAGAAACACAAGAGTGGTTACAAGCCCTTGAGTCTGTTGTGCGTGAAGAAGGTGTTGAACGTGCTCAATTCTTACTTGAGCAAGTGTTAGAGCAAGCCCGTTTAGACGGTGTTGATATGCCTACTGGCACAACCACTAACTACGTTAATACCATTCCGGTAGATCAAGAACCTGCTTATCCAGGTGACGTAAACATTGAACGTCGTATTCGTTCAATCATTCGTTGGAATGCGATCATGATCGTATTACGCGCGTCGAAAAAAGATCTAGACTTAGGCGGCCATATGGCTTCTTACCAGTCTTCAGCTGCATTCTATGAAGTATGTTTTAACCACTTCTTCAAAGCACCAAACGATGTAGATGGCGGTGATTTAGTTTATTACCAAGGTCACATTTCTCCAGGTATCTATGCACGTGCATTTGTTGAAGGTCGTTTAACAGCTGAGCAGCTTGATAACTTCCGTCAAGAAGTTGATGGTAAAGGTCTTCCTTCATACCCACACCCTAAGTTAATGCCTGAATTCTGGCAGTTCCCTACGGTATCAATGGGTCTTGGTCCAATTGCATCAATCTACCAAGCTCGTTTCTTAAAATACCTAGACGGTCGTGGCTTAAAAGACACTAAAAACCAACGTGTATACGCTTTCTTAGGCGATGGTGAAATGGATGAGCCAGAATCACGTGGTGCAATCTCATTCGCTGCACGTGAGAAGCTAGATAACCTATGTTACCTAATCAACTGTAACTTACAGCGTTTAGATGGCCCAGTAATGGGTAACGGTAAGATCATTCAAGAGCTTGAAGGCCTATTCAAAGGTGCAGGCTGGAACGTGATTAAAGTTGTATGGGGTAGTGGTTGGGATATCCTACTTGCTAAAGATACATCAGGTAAATTACTGCAGTTAATGAACGAAACGATTGACGGTGATTACCAAACATACAAAGCAAAAGACGGTGCATATGTTCGTGAGCACTTCTTCGGTCGTTACCCAGAAACAGCAGCACTTGTTGCTGATATGACTGATGAAGAAATCTTCGCACTTAAGCGTGGTGGTCATGAGCCTTCAAAACTTTACGCTGCATTCAAAAAAGCGGAAGAAACTAAAGACCGTCCAACTGTGATCCTAGCTAAAACTGTAAAAGGTTACGGCATGGGTGAAGCGGCTGAAGGTAAAAACATCGCGCACCAAGTTAAGAAAATGGACATGACCCATGTTGAGCACTTACGTTCACGTTTAGGTCTACAAGATTTAGTTTCTGATGAAGAAATTAAAGACTTGCCATATCTTACTCTTGAAGAAGGCTCTGAAGAGTACAAGTATCTTCACGCTCGCCGTGAAGCGCTACAAGGTTACACACCTAAGCGTATTCCTAAGTTTTCTGAAAGCTTAACATTGCCAGAAGTTGACGCGTTCAAGCCACTACTTGAAGAGCAAAAACGTGACATCTCTACAACAATGGGCTTTGTACGTGCACTTAACGTGTTACTAAAAGACAAAGGCATTGGTAAAAACATCGTGCCTATCATCGCTGATGAAGCGCGTACATTTGGTATGGAAGGTTTATTCCGTCAAATCGGTATTTATAACCCGCATGGCCAAAACTACACGCCACAAGACCGTGACATCGTTTCTTACTATAAAGAAGCAACATCAGGTCAGGTACTACAAGAAGGTATCAACGAGTTAGGTGCAATGTCATCATGGGTTGCTGCTGCAACATCATACAGCACTAACGATTTACCAATGATCCCATTCTACATCTACTACTCAATGTTTGGTTTCCAACGTGTAGGTGATATGGCATGGATGGCTGGTGACCAACAAGCACGTGGTTTCTTACTAGGTGCTACGGCAGGTCGTACTACACTAAACGGTGAAGGTTTACAGCACGAAGATGGTCACAGCCACATTCTTGCTAACACGGTTCCTAACTGTATTTCTTATGATCCGACATTTGCATACGAAGTAGCGGTAATCATGCAAGACGGTATCCGTCGCATGTACGGTGAAGACCAAGAAAACGTGTTCTATTACCTAACGCTAATGAACGAAAACTACCATCAACCAGCAATGCCAGAAGGCGCTGAAGAAGGTATTCGTAAAGGTATCTACAAGCTTGAAACTGTGGCTGGCGATAAAGCGAAAGTACAGTTACTAGGTTCAGGTACTATTATGATTGAAGTGCGTAAAGCGGCACAAATCCTGAGCGAAGAGTATGGTATTGGTTCAGATGTATTCTCTGTAACATCATTCAACGAGTTAACTCGTGACGGTCAAGACGCTGAGCGTTTCAACATGCTTAACCCTGAAGCAGAGCAAAAGACTGCTTACATCACGAACGCATTAACAGATGCCGTGACTGTTGCAGCAACAGACTACATGAAGAACTACGCAGAACAAGTTCGTTCATTCGTACCAAGCAGTAACTACAAAGTGTTAGGTACTGATGGTTACGGTCGTTCTGATAGCCGTGAAAACTTACGTCGTCACTTCGAAGTGAATGCTGGTTATGTTGTGGTTGCAACACTATCTGAGCTTGCTAAACGTGGTGAAGTTGAGAAGTCAGTAGTTGTTGAAGCAATCAAGAAATTCGACATCGACACAAACAAAGTTAACCCGCTATACGCATAAGAGGTTCCAATGAGTATTGAAATTAATGTACCAGATATCGGTGGCGATGAAGTTGAAGTAACCGAAATCCTTGTTAGCGTTGGTGATAAGGTTGAGGTTGACCAATCGTTATTAACGGTTGAAGGCGACAAAGCATCAATGGAAGTACCTGCTGCACAAGCAGGTACGGTTAAAGAAATTAAAGTAGCTGAAGGTGATACGGTAACTACTGGTTCACTTATCATGATCTTCGAAGGTGAAGAACAAGCTGCGGCTCCTGCAGAGGATAAAAAAGAAGCGCCAGCTCCAGCAGCTTCTGCTACACAGGAAGTAACTGTGCCAGATATCGGCGATGATGAAGTTGAAGTAACTGAAATCATGGTTGCGGTAGGTGACACGGTTGAAGAAGAGCAATCTTTATTAAGCGTTGAAGGCGATAAAGCATCAATGGAAGTACCTGCTCCAATTGCGGGTACGGTTAAAGAGATCAAAATCGCGACTGGCGATAAAGTGAAAACGGGCTCTCTAATCTTCGTTTTTGAAACAGCTTCAAGCGGTTCAGAAGCGCCAGCTGCAGAATCAGCACCAGCTGAAGCTGCGCCGGCAGCAGCGGCATCAAGCACTAAAGAAGTTAACGTGCCTGATATCGGTGGTGACGAAGTTGAAGTAACCGAAGTGATGGTTTCTGTAGGCGACAAGGTTGAAGAAGATCAGTCAATCTTAAACGTTGAAGGCGATAAAGCATCAATGGAAGTACCAGCACCATTTGCTGGTACTGTTAAAGAAATCAAAGTAGCAGCTGGGGATAAAGTATCAACTGGCTCACTTATCTTTGTATTTGAAGTAGCAGGTAGTGCACCAGCTGCAGCTGCACCAGCCCCTGCAAAAGCTGAAGCAGCGCCTGCACCTGCAGCAAAAGCGCCTGCGGCTGAAAAGCCTGCATCAGCACCTGCAAGCAACGAAGGTTTTGCAGATAACAAAGCGTATGCACATGCATCGCCTGTTGTTCGTCGTTTAGCGCGTGAGTTTGGTATTAACCTAGCAAACGTAAAAGGCACGGGTCGTAAGAATCGTGTTGTGAAAGAAGACGTACAAAACTACGTGAAAGACCTTGTGAAGAAAGTTGAGTCAGGTCAGCTATCTGCAGGTAAAGGTAATGCCGGTGGCGGTGAGTTAGGTCTTATCCCTTGGCCTAAGGTTGATTTTGCTAAGTTTGGTGAAATTGAAGAGAAGAAACTTTCTCGTATCCAGAAGCTATCAGGTGCTAACTTACATCGTAACTGGGTGCAAATCCCGCATGTTACACAGTTTGACGAAGCTGATATCACAAGCCTTGAAGCATTCCGCAAAGAGCAAAATGCGCTTGCTGAGAAGAAAAAGCTGGGTGTTAAAATCACACCACTTGTATTTGTGATGAAAGCAGCGGCGAAAGCATTGGCTGAATTCCCAACGTTTAACTCTTCACTGTCTGAAGACGGCGAAAGCTTAATCTTGAAGAAATACATCAACATTGGTGTTGCAGTTGATACGCCAAATGGTCTAGTTGTTCCAGTGTTCAAAGATGTTGATAAGAAAGGCATCATTGAACTTTCTCGTGAGTTAATGGATATTTCTAAGAAAGCACGTGAAGGCAAGCTAACGTCATCTGATATGCAAGGCGGTTGTTTCACAATCTCAAGCCTTGGTGGTATCGGTGGTACAGCGTTCACACCAATTGTGAATGCACCAGAAGTTGCTATCTTGGGTGTATCTAAGTCAGAAATGAAACCTAAGTGGAATGGCAAAGAGTTTGAACCTAAATTAATGGTTCCATTATCAATGTCATACGACCATAGGGTTATTGACGGTGCACTAGCAGCACGCTTTACTGTGACGCTAGCAAGCTACATGAGCGATATTCGTCAATTGGTGATGTAATCGTCTCATAATTTATAAGAATCAAATCCCAGCAAGTTGTTTTTTGCTGGGATTTTTACCATTGGCAATGATACAATCTTTGCCATAGAACAATCTTGGTATAGATATCTGCTCTCCCTTTCTGCCTTGCAGAAACATGGCAGTTAAACTTAGGGGCAGTGTCCCGTTCAAACATTTAAGGTAATAGCATGAGCAACGAATTAAAAACTCAAGTTGTTGTACTAGGCGGTGGTCCTGGTGGTTATTCTGCGGCTTTCCGTGCTGCTGACTTGGGCTTAGAAGTTACACTGGTAGAATCTCGCAACACATTAGGCGGTGTATGTCTAAATGTGGGTTGTATTCCTTCAAAAGCACTTTTACACGTAGCTAAAGTGATTGATGACGCAGCTGAAATGTCATCTCACGGCGTTACTTTTGGCAAGCCTGAAATCGACCTAGACAAAATCCGTGATTGGAAAGAGTCTGTAATCGGTCAACTTACTGGCGGCCTAGACGGCATGGCTAAAATGCGTAAAGTGAAAGTAGTTAGCGGCTACGGTAAATTCACTGGCAGCAACACTCTTGCTGTTGAAGGTGAAGACGGTACAACAACAATCACTTTTGACAATGCTATTATTGCAGCGGGTTCTCAACCTGTTAACTTGCCTTTCATCCCTGAAGATGACCGTGTAATTGACTCAACAGGTGCGCTAGAGCTTAAAGACGTTCCTGAGAAACTACTCGTTTTAGGTGGTGGTATCATCGGTCTTGAAATGGGTACTGTATACCGTGCACTAGGTTCTGAAATCGACGTAGTTGAGTTTGCTGATCAATTAGTACCAGCAGCTGATAAAGACGTTATCAAGATCTACCAAAAATACGTTAAGAACAAGTTCAACGTAATGCTTTCTACTAAAGTTGTTGGCGTTGAAGCGAAAGAAGACGGTCTATACGTTTCATTCGAAGGTAAAAACGCACCAGCTGACGCAGTACGTTACGACAAAGTACTTGTTGCTGTTGGTCGTACACCTAACGGTAAATTACTAGACGCTGATAAAGCAGGTGTTAACGTTGATGAGCGCGGTTTCATCAATGTTGATAAGCAGCTTAAAACAAACGTTGATCACATCTTCGCTATCGGTGATATCGTTGGTCAACCAATGCTTGCACACAAAGCGGTTCACGAAGCTCACGTTGCTGCAGAAGTTATCTCTGGTCAGAAACACTTCTTCGATCCTAAGTGCATTCCTTCAATCGCATACACAGATCCAGAAATCGCATGGGTTGGTGTAACTGAGAAAGAAGCTAAAGAGCAAGGTTTAAGCATCGAAACTGCTGTATTCCCTTGGGCTGCTTCTGGTCGTGCAATTGCTTCAGCACGTACTGAAGGTCAAACTAAGCTAATCTTCGATAAAGACTCAGGTCGTGTTATCGGTGGTGCTATGGTTGGTATCAACGCAGGTGAAATGCTAGGTGAAATCGGCTTAGCTGTTGAAATGGGCGCAGACGGTGAAGACCTAGCGTTAACTATTCACGCTCACCCAACGTTAAACGAATCAATCGGTCTAGCTGCTGAAATCTTCGAAGGTTCAATCACTGACCTTCCAAACAAAAAAGCAGTTAAAAAGAAGTAAGTTCTTTTGACTAATCGTTTTAAAAACCCAGCTCCGGCTGGGTTTTTTGTTTTTTAGAGGTTAGATATCAGATGTCAGTCGTTAGTTGATCGAGAGAGTTGTTTTATTTTTTGTAATTGAACAAAAGCTTGTTATACATGAAATGAATTATACTTGTTTTACCACTAACCACTAACCACTAACCACTAACCACTAACCACTAACCACTAACCACTAACCACTAACTACTTAGATCAATATCTATTCCCCATATTTTTAGCTACAATACGCGCCGTTTAATTATCTGGTAAATACAGTGGCTACTATCTCAAATAATTCAGTGTTAATGCTTCGTGCTCAGCAAATGACTGAGTCTCGTCGTGAATTCAAAGCACGAGGAGCAAAGTTAACGCGTTGTGAGCGTTGTTTATTAGCCGAGCACTATTGTATTTGTGAAGGCGTTGAGCAGGCTCAGTGTTATGCCGCGGTCTGTTTACTTATGTACCATAATGAGAGTTTTAAGCCGTCAAATACTGGCCGTTTAATTGCTGAAATCGTGCCAGATAACCATGCCTTTAAGTGGGATAGAACAAATCCAGATGACGCCTTATTAAGCTTGTTGGCAGATCCACAGTATCAGCCTATGGTTATTTTTCCTGCCAGCGATGTTGATGATGAAGAGCGCGTGATCACCGAAGTAACTTCTGTTGAAGGTAAGCGTCCGTTGTTTATCTTCTTAGATGGTACTTGGCGCGAAGCAAAGAAAATGATCCGTAAAAGCCCTTATCTAGATAATTTTCCTGTGCTTTCAATTACGCCTGAAAAGCTATCTGATTATCGACTGCGTGTTGCCCCGCATGAGCATCAGCTAGGCACCGCTGAAGTAGCTATTATGGTACTTGCCCTTGCGGGTGAAGTAGATGCAACTCAAAAGCTTGAACAACATTTTATTAAGTTTAGAGATGCCTATCTGCTAGGTAAGCGAAATAAAGGGCGACCAGAGCAATAACTCTTTACTAAATTTTAGGCAAAAGAAAAGCGCGTACTATCTCTAGTCGCGCTTGCGGAATCTTCTTAATTTTTTGCATCCTGCAATTGAATCTAATCAACTCCCTAAACTTTGCCAATCCATGCGATTACACTTTACTTATTGGTTCTGTGCAATATAAGGCAATCCCGCCTTGTTTCCTTGTTAGTCCTTTACATCCATGCTGATAAATACTTTACCACTCCCTTACGTGCCATCCTGACACTATCCCTTTATTTGCAAATCCGTTGCGATGCCCTAACGGCCTGTCCTTTATTCCACTTTTTGAACTTCCTGTATAACAACGTCCTGTTGTCATGCCATTCCACATCATCCTGATGCTGTCCGTAGGTTGTCACTCCATTGCGTTACTTTTCCTAAGCCTGTCCTTGATTCCTTATTCTCCTAATGAACCTTATTCCGCGGTATTATGAGTAATGCTTCCTTATCCATCTACTCATTAAGCTTCTTGCTTAGTTGATGTAAGTAATTATAGAGAAATGGGCAAAGCTGAGTAGGTCAAAATCTTACTTAATCTGCTGGTTATTTTATTGTCATTTGAATTATGTTGTTATATTTCAATTGTTTACCTTGTTTTGTGCAGTGTTTGCTGGTGGTTTTTACTCAATAACTGCCATGTGGGTGAGATATCTCTTACATGCAAATTCCTAAATGGCAGTTAGGTTGATTGAAATATAAGTTTAAACGGGTGCACTTTGCCCTAACTCTAGGTAAAATATTTTGATAATTGTTACTATTTAGGTGCTATAAAATGAAGAAAACAGCCTTAGTATTACTTAGCGCATTATTAAGCGCGCCTACATTCGCTACAGATGTAGTAAACATTTACTCGTTTCGCCAACCATTCTTAATCCAGCCTATTTTGGATGATTTCACAAAGCAAACAGGTATTAAAACCAATGTGGTTTTTGCCAAAAAAGGTTTGATTGAGCGTGTAAAGCGTGAAGGTAAGCACAGTAAGGCTGATTTAGTATTAACCTCAAATTTTAGTGCGCTGATTCAATTAGAGGACTTAGGCTTAACGCAATCTATTAATAGTGATGTGGTTAATGCGAATGTGCCAAGCACTTTTCGCGATGCCGACGGTCAATGGATAGCACTTACTAAACGTGTACGTAATGTTTACTCTGCAAAAGAGCGCGTTGGTGCACTTGGTGAGTTAACTTACGAAGATTTAGCAGACCCAAAATACAAAGGTAAAATCTGCACTCGATCTGGTAAACACCCTTACAATTTAGGTTTAGTTGCTTCTATGGTTGCTCACCATGGCGAAGCAAAAACTAAGCAATGGCTTGAGGGCGTAAAAGCCAATTTAGCACGAAAGCCGCAAGGTAATGACAGAGCGCAAGTCAAAGCCGTAAAAGAAGGTTTATGCGATCTGGCGTTAGGCAACAGCTATTATTTTGGCAAAATGATGCAAGATGAGCAGCAAAAATCATGGGCTGAAGCGGTTTATATTAACTTCCCTAACCAAACAAACCGTGGTTCTCATATCAATGTATCGGGCGTTGTTATGACCCGTTATGCTAAAAACCCTGAAAATGCCTTGAAACTGGTTGAGTATATGACCGACAATAAGGCGCAAAATATGTATGCTTCAGTTAATATGGAATACCCTGTAAAGCAAGGGGTTGCATTATCTGAGATGGTTGCATCATGGGGGGAGTTTAAAGAAGATAGTCTTCCTCTTGATGAGATCAGCAAATATCGCCCTGTGGCACTGAAGCTGATTGACGAAGTAAAGTTTGATTTATAACGAGAACATTCCTCGTTACACAATTTTATAAAAGCTGTTTTTTAACAGCTTTTATTTTATCTGGTATTAATCCACTTATGCATGTGAAGTTTTCGCTGTCGCGCTGGCAGCTTATAGCCTGGCTTATTGGCCTGTTGCTTGTTACGCCATTAGGCTTTTTGTTATTTGAATCTCTGCAAGGAGATTCAGATGTATTTCAGCACCTTTTCGATACTGTGCTGTGGGATTATACCCGTAATACTCTCATACTCATTGCTGGGGTAGGGCTGCTGAGCTGTGTAATAGCATTGCCGTTAGCTTGGTTAACTGCATATTGTGAGTTTCCTGGGCGTAAGCAATTTGAATGGGCATTAATGCTGCCATTAGCAATGCCAACTTATCTAATCGCCTATGTGTATACCGACTTACTTGATTACGCAGGGCCAGTACAAATCGCCCTTCGAGACTGGTTTGGTTGGCAATCACCAGACGATTACTGGTTTTTTGATATTCGTACATTAACTGGGGCTATTATTATGATTGCCTTGGTACTCTATCCTTACTTATTCCTTATTTTTAAAACGGCACTCAGAGAGCAGTCTTTTAAACTAGTACAAGCTAGTCAACTGATGGGTCTATCACCATTACAAAGCTTTTTACGCGTTAGTTTACCTCTTGGTCGTGGGGCGATTGTGGCAGGGGTTACATTGATCAGTATGGAAGCTATGGCTGATTTTGCTACCGTTAATTACTTTGCTGTGAGCACACTAACGACCGCTGTTTACGATACATGGCTTGGCTATTACTCATTAACGGCAGCGGCGAAAATTTCAGGCATTATGTTACTGATTTTGTTTTTAACCATCATGGTTGAGCGCTTTAGTCGTCGTAATCAAGCTGTGTATGAACGTCAGTCAAGCGTTAACAGCGCAACCTTATATCGCTTAAAAGGCAGTGCTGCATGGGCTGCAAGCTTTGCTTGCACCGTTGTGCTAATACTGGCTTTTATCCTGCCGGTTGGGGTGTTAGTTAAATACGCCATTGTTTATGCAGATGAAGCATGGAATGGGGCATTCTTTAATTACGCTTGGCAAAGCTTTAAAGTGGCTGTTGTGGTGAGTATTGCAACTATTCTATTGAGCTTATTGGTATTGTTTTATCAACGTATTGCGAAACAAGCTTACCCTTTGATCCCAGGGCGTTTAGCAAGTACTGGCTACGCCTTACCTGGTACTGTGTTAGCCATTGCCGTATTGCTACCATTAACTCAGTTAGATGATGCATTAAATAATTGGCTTGAACCTTTTGGTTTATCACCAGGATTACTTTTGAGCGGCACTTTATTTGCGATGATTTTTGCTTATGTTGTACGTTTTTATGCGATTGCGCATGGCGCGCTTGAAAGCAGTTTTTTACGTATTAGCCCATCGCTAGATATGGCCAGCCAATCAATGGGCAAAGGGTCCTTACAAACCTTGTGGCGAGTACATTTACCACTGTTAAAGCGCGGCATTCTAACAGCTGGCTTGTTAGTGTTTATTGAGTGCATGAAAGAGTTACCAGCAGCTCTATTACTCAGACCTTTTAATTTTGAAACCCTGGCAACTCATGTTTTTCAATATGTTAGTGATGAGCAATTGGAGCTTGCGTCAATTTCAGCCTTGTTTATCGTGTTAGTTGGGTTAATCCCTTTGTATTTCGTTAATCGTTCGATGGAGCAAAATCACTCATGAGTCATTTGATAATTAAAGACTTAGCTTATCAGTACAATGCGACTCAGGTGTTGAGTGAACTAAACCTCAATGTAGAACAAGATGAAATCGTCTGTTTGCTTGGCGCAAGTGGATGCGGCAAAACCACCACTTTAAAGGCAATTGCCGGAATTTTACAGCCTGAGCAAGGCTATATGAGTATTGATTCAAAAGTGGTCAACGATAGTGGGCTGTTTGTTGCACCGGAAAAACGTAATATTGGCATGATGTTCCAAGACTATGCGTTGTTTCCTCATTTAACGGTAAGCGACAACATTGCGTTTGGCCTAAGCAACATGAGTAAAGCGCAAAAGCGAGAGCGTGTCGATGAAATGCTTAGCCTTGTTAAACTCGATGGTTGTGCAAAGCGATATCCGCATCAGCTTTCTGGTGGACAGCAGCAACGAGTGGCAATAGCCCGTGCACTTGCTTACAAACCAAGTTTATTATTACTTGATGAGCCATTTTCGAATATTGATACACAAGTGCGTTTTGAGCTTATTGCCGATATACGTCGCATTATTAAAGCTCAGCAGGTTTCTGCGGTATTTGTTACCCACTCGAAGGAAGAAGCTTTCGCATTTGCCGACACGCTTGCGGTTATGCATGGCGGAAAAATCGCCCAACAGGGCTCTCCGGAGCAGTTATTTAGTCAACCTAACTCAAAGGTGGTTGCAGAGTTTCTTGGTACGGGCATATACTTAACGGCAAAAGTATTAACGCCAACTGAATACGAAACGGCGTTTGGTGTGGTTCACTCATTGACGGCAAGCAATACTAATTGTCAGCAAGGTCAAGTGTATATAAGGCCGCATCATATTCAGTTGTGTGAAGCTGCGCACAGTGACGCAAACAGTTTAACTATCTTGCACAGGCGTTTTATCGGTACGCGTTATGTATATCGTATCAATATTGCAGGGCAAGAGTGTGAAGTTGCTGCAGAGCAAGACCGCGTGTTAGCTGTTGAGCAGCCTGTAAAAATAAAAATAATGCCGCACACAGTCAATTTTTTTCATGATTAGTAATAAATAACAATCTTGAATCCTTGGCTTTGTGCAAATAACGAGAAGCTAAGGATTCACTATGGCGCAAGCGCAATCTGGGATTTGTGCTGAAGCAAACTTACATGGTTTGCACCTGTTTTTTAATGTTTACGATGGCCATGATGAGTCATTACGTAAAAAACTAAAACGCGTTAGCGTCATTCAAGATGAGTTTGCTGATCAGTTCTCAGAAGCTATGCTATCGTGTGTGGTTGCCCTTGGTGCTCAGTATTGGCCGCATATTTTGCCCGAGTTTATCCCTAGCCAATTGCAAAGCTTTCCGAATGTGACTCATAGTGAGCATGTGATTAGTGCGCAGCCATTTGACTTGTTTGTGCAAATTCGCTCAGACCGTGAAGATGTAAATCATCTATTTGCTCTGCAAATTCTAAAATTATTAACACCGGATGTTGAGCTGGTGGAGCAGGTCCGTAATTTTCGGTTTTTAGATGGACGTGATTTTAACGGCTTCATTTATGCAGGCGATACACCTCATGGCCGTCAAAAACGTAGTACAGCACTTATCGATAAACCGGGTCACTTTGAAGACCAAGGCAGTTATATTCATGTTCAGCGCTTTGTGCATGATTTGAGTGTCTGGCAGCATTTATCGTTGTCTGAGCAAGAGCAAATCATGGGGCGCACGCGTCTAGATAACACCTTGATTGTGCCTGCTGTAGAAACCAGTCATGCGGTTCGTAGTGAATTAAAAGATGAGCATGGCCAGCCACTATTGCTAAACCAAAGCATGCCATTTGGTGATGTGCATAAGCAGGGTATTTTAATGGTTTCGTGTGCTGCGCAAGGGGATGCGTTTGAGCAGGTATTAAAGAGTCGTTTGGGGCAGGGCGATTGCTATGATCATTGGCTCGATTTTACTCAAGCCGATATGGGATCTGCGTTTTTCGCCCCGTCAGTAAACTTCTTAAAGCAACTTTAAACGGTATCAAATAAAGTGCGCACGCGATCGAGCGTCACATCGATTTCAGAAATCTTCGCAGGGGCGATAAAAATAGTGTCGTCGCCTGCAATGGTACCTAGTACGCCATCTGCCTTACCGAGTGAATCAAGTAAACGAGCAATTAATTGTGCTGCGCCTGGACTGGTGCGAATAATAATCATCATTTCGTTATGCATAATATCAATAACAAGCTGACGCAGTGGGCTTTTCGCTGTTGGCACACCCATTTCAGCCGGTAAACAATAGACCATTTCTTGTTTTGCATTACGAGTACGAACTGCACCGAACTTGCTTAACATGCGAGAGACTTTACTTTGACTAATATTATCAAAGCCTTGCTCTTTTAATGCTTCGACAATCTCACCTTGTGAGCCGAAGTTTTCTTCTTTTAATAGCGCTTTAAACGCTTTGATCAGTGCTTCTTGTTTGTCTTGTGGTTGCATGTTGCCGTTTCTTTATTCATAAAATGTAGGGTAATTCTACACAACTCTGCATATTTATGCAGTATTAGTTTACAAAGTCGTCCAAAATGCTGTGTCTTTACAGCCAAGTTTACAACTATGGTCGAAATTATACGCGAAATAAGCAGGATAAATTTGTTTTTAGTCGCTAATTTCATTATCTTTAGGGCCACAAATATTTCCTACCTCAAATTACGGAGAATTCCAATGAAAGTTGCTGTTTTAGGCGCAGCTGGCGGTATCGGCCAAGCATTGTCTTTATTATTAAAAACAAGTTTACCTGCAGGTTCTGAATTATCGTTATACGATGTTGCCCCTGTTGTTCCTGGTGTAGCGGTTGATCTTTCTCACATCCCAACAGACGTTAAAGTTGAAGGCTTTGGTGCTGACAGCCTAGACGCAGCATTAGCTGGTTGTGATATCGTTCTTATCCCAGCGGGTATGCCACGTAAGCCAGGCATGGACCGTGCGGACCTTTTCAACGTAAACGCAGGTATCATCAAAACATTAGCTGAAGGCATCGTTAAAAACTGTCCTAAAGCGTTAGTAGGTATCATCACTAACCCAGTAAACGGCACTGTGCCAATCGTTGCTGAAGTATTCAAAAAAGCGGGTACTTACGATGCTAATCGTGTATTCGGTATCACAACGCTTGACGTGATCCGTTCAGAAGCATTTGTTGCTGAACTTAAAGGTTTAAGCGCAACTGACGTTAAAGTTCCTGTTATCGGCGGTCACTCAGGTACTACAATTCTTCCTCTTCTATCTCAAGTTGAAGGTGTTACTTTCACTGACGAAGAAGTTGCAGCATTAACTCCACGTATCCAAAACGCAGGTACTGAAGTTGTTAACGCTAAAGCGGGTGGCGGTTCAGCGACTCTTTCAATGGGTGCTGCTGCAGCACGCTTCTGTATGTCTTTAGTTAAAGGCTTACAAGGTGAAGAAGTAGTTGATTACGCATACGTTGCAGTTGAAAACGGTGACGCAGCATACTTCGCACACCCAGTTCGTCTAGGTAAAAACGGCGTTGAAGAAATCCTTTCTTACGGTGAGTTAAGTGCATTCGAAGAGCAAGCTAAAAACGACATGCTAGCTACACTTAACAAAGACATCCAAGAAGGTGTTGATTTCATCAACGGTTAATTCCGACAGATGATAGGCGATTTTTTAAATCGCCGAAAACAAAAAAGCCTGCAAATGCAGGCTTTTTTAATGGCTCGAATAAATAGCGTTTAGTGATCGCGGGCAACGGCGATACGGGCCAAACTCTCTAAGGCTTGTTTGTACGGTGTATCTGGTAAGAACGCGATACAAGCAATTGCTTTGTCAGCTTCTTGCTCAGCTTTTTGCATTGCAAACTCAAGGGCCTTAGTGTCTGCTAATGCCGCTAGAATGCTCTCTAAGTGGTCCATACCATTACCAAGCTCAATTGCTTCGCGTACTAGCTTAACTTGCTCTGGTGTGCCTTTTTGCATTGCGTAGATAAGCGGTAGGGTAGGTTTACCTTCAGCTAAATCATCGCCAATGTTTTTACCAAGTTGCTCGGCATCAGCGTTGTAATCAAGAACATCATCCACTAATTGGAATGCAGTGCCAAGATGCATACCGTATAAGTTTAATGCTTCAAGGGTTTGTTCGTCTTGCTCGGTAATAATTGCAGCAAGGCCGGTTGCAGCTTCGAACAATTTTGCCGTTTTGCTGTAAATAACCTGCATATAGCTTTGTTCTGTCGTGTCAGGGTCATTACAATTCATTAGCTGTAATACTTCACCTTCAGCGATGACATTGGTTGCATCAGCTAAAATTTGCATGATTGGCATTTTACCTAGGCCAACCATAAGCTGAAATGAACGTGTATAGATAAAGTCACCCACCAAAACGCTCGCTGCATTACCAAACTCTGCGTTGGCTGTAGGCGTACCACGGCGCAAATGTGACTCGTCGACAACGTCGTCATGCAATAAAGTTGCGGTATGAATAAATTCGATGATAGTGGCAAGCGTAATATGGTCTTTGCCCTCATAACCAAGTGCTTTTGCCGCTAAAATGGCCAACATAGGACGAACGCGTTTACCGCCACTGTTTACTATGTATAAACCGAGTTGGTTAACCAATGCGACATCTGAGCGCATTTGGGCATGTATAAGTTGATTGACGTCATCCATTTCATTTTCGATTAACGTCTGGATAGCTTTTATATCCATTGATCTCCGAGCCAATATTTATGGGTATACGGGGCTGATTGTACAACAAAAAAAGCGCTTGCTCGATATTTTGTGATGATTCAGTAAAAAAACACTGTAAAGTTTTTTATTTGAGATCAATTTTGCCAAGATAAATTTATAGCCTTGATTAATAAGTGATCAGCTTTTTGAATTTTCAAGGTGCGTATTATTAGCGTAATTTAATTGTCATGAGATCGTAAAAACCGCTTGGCATGTGGTGTTTTTAGGATAGAATAGAGGAAAATATTGAATTGCTCTCAATGCAGCTATTTTTTATTCATTTTATCGAAAAAGAGGCTTGCTAGTTTTTGCACATTAGCGTAAACTTCGCGCCCTATTGAAGAATATTTTAGTTGCGTCGATTTGAGGGCGCACAGACGGAGTTAATTATGTACGCGGTTTTCCAAAGTGGTGGTAAACAGCACCGTGTGACTGAAGGTCAAACAATTCGTCTTGAGAAATTAGACGTTGAAACTGGTGCAGCAGTTGAATTTGATTCAGTACTTTTAGTTGCTGATGGTGAGAAAATCGAGATCGGTGTACCGTTCGTAAACGGTGGTAAAGTAACAGCTGAGGTTGTTTCACACGGTCGCGGTGAGAAAGTTAAGATTGTTAAATTTAGACGTCGTAAGCATTCTCGTAAGCAAATGGGCCATCGTCAATGGTTCACTGAAGTTAAAATCACTGGCATTAGCGCTTAATTAGAGGTACTGAGAAATGGCACATAAAAAAGCAGCTGGTAGTACTCGTAACGGTCGCGATTCAGAAAGCAAACGCCTTGGTGTTAAGCGTTTTGGTGGCGAATCAGTTCTAGCGGGTAGCATCATTGTTCGTCAACGTGGTACTCGTTTCCACGCTGGCGCAAACGTAGGTATCGGTAAAGACCACACTATCTTCGCAAAAGCAGATGGTAAAGTTCAATTCGAACAGAAAGGTCCTTTAAACCGTAAATACGTAAATATCGTAGCTGAGTAATCATCTCGATATTTGAAAAACCCCGCCTTTGCGGGGTTTTTTGTTTTGAGGCATATAAATATATACCTAAGCGCCTTGGCATTGGGTGCTGAATAGGGCACTTAGGTATATAATAGAGTTATTAACAAGCCAATCTTAAAGTGAGTAATCATGAAGTTTGTAGATGAAGTAGAAATTCGTTGTGACGCGGGTGATGGCGGCAGCGGTGTCGTATCTTTCCGACGTGAAAAATATGTACCAGATGGCGGTCCTGATGGCGGCGACGGCGGCGATGGCGGCAGCGTTTATCTACAAGCCGATGAAAACTTAAATACGTTAATCGATTACCAATTTGAGCGTTTTCATAAAGCAGAGCGCGGCACAAATGGTCAAAGCCGTAACATGACTGGTAAAAAAGGCGCTGATTTAACGCTTAAGGTGCCTGTTGGTACACGTATCATTGATGTTGATACTGAAGAGTCATTAGGTGATCTGACTAAGCATGGTCAAAAGGTTGTTGTTGCAAAAGGTGGTTTCCATGGCTTGGGGAATGCACGTTTTAAATCAAGTACAAACCGTGCGCCACGTCAAAAAACACTAGGTACACCTGGTGAAGTTCGTAGCTTACGCCTAGAGCTAATGCTACTTGCTGATGTTGGCTTACTTGGTTTACCAAATGCTGGTAAATCAACGTTTATCCGCAGTGTTTCTGCAGCTAAACCAAAAGTGGCAGATTACCCGTTTACGACACTTATTCCTAATCTTGGTGTAGTACGCCCAGATGCGAATAAGTCATTTGTAATTGCTGATATCCCTGGTCTAATCGAAGGCGCTTCGGATGGCGCAGGCCTTGGTATTCGCTTCTTAAAGCA
Source organism: Pseudoalteromonas sp. NCCP-2140 (assembly GCF_023708065.1). Classification (NCBI taxonomy): domain Bacteria; kingdom Pseudomonadati; phylum Pseudomonadota; class Gammaproteobacteria; order Alteromonadales; family Pseudoalteromonadaceae; genus Pseudoalteromonas; species Pseudoalteromonas sp. NCCP-2140. Next base: position 43,944 of record NZ_BRCZ01000010.1, read on the forward strand.
CTTAGAGCGTTGTCGTGTATTACTGCATATCATTGATGTTATGCCTGTTGATGGCACAAATCCAGTTGATAATGCCTTTGCGATTATTAATGAGCTACACCAATATAGTCCTAAGCTTGCTGAAAAGCCGCGCTGGTTAGTATTTAACAAAATTGACCTATTACCAGAAGATGAAGCTGAAGCACTGTGTAATGAAATTGCCGAAGAGCTAGGTGAAGAGGTTAATGTTTACCGTATCTCTGCTGCTAATAAGCAAAATACCCAAGCACTATGTCATGATATTATGGCGCTACTTGATAGTATGCCGAAAGAGAAATTCGCTGAAGAAGAGAAAGAAGAAGTTGAATTTAAGTGGGATACTTATCATCAGAAAGCAACATCTCAAGATGATGATGATTGGGATGACGACTGGGATGATGATGACTACGATGTAGAAGTTATCTACCAACGATAAAATTTAAAACTGAAAAGGAGCCATGCGCTCCTTTTTTATTAATAAGAAAAAAGTATTAAGGTTTAGTGTGAAAATTTCAATGATTGCTGCTATGGCAAATAACCGAGTAATTGGCCAAGACAACCAAATGCCATGGCATTTACCCGCCGATCTGCAACACTTTAAAAAAGTAACCATGGCAAAGCCTGTGATCATGGGCCGTAAAACATTTGAATCAATAGGTCGGCCTTTACCGGGTCGTCAAAATATTATTATCACGCGTAATGCTGATTACACAGCTGAAGGTATTGAGGTGGTTACTTCACCAGAGGCTGCGCTGGAATTGGTTGCTGATGTTGAAGAAGTAATGATTATAGGTGGCGGAAATATATACGAACAATTTCTATCTCAAGCAGATCGTCTATACTTAACATTCATCGACCTCGAAGTGGCCGGTGATACGCAGTTCCCAGATTACGAAAGTGTTGCTAATTGGACAGTTGCCGAGCAAGAAAAGCATCAGCCTGATAACAAAAACCCTTACTCGTATACTTTTGTAACCCTGTACAAAAACTCGTAACATTATTGCGGTAAAATTAATTAGTTGGTACAATATTACACAATCTTGGTAAGAAGAAAGTATTACATAAGGGCAAAATATGATGAAGTTACCAAATATGTTACTTGCAGCGGCTGTTGTTTCAGCGTCAGTTGCGTATACAGCACCAGCAAAAGCTGATGATCAATTAGCGGTTTCTATCTGTGAGTATATCGCAGCTGATGATAAAAACCGTTTACGTAGTAAGCTTAAAAGCTCACGTGTGAAAATTCGTAACATCTTTGATGCTGTAAAATGTAACGGCAACAATATGCTTCGTCATGCAATTGAAAGCGGCGCTGCGGATGCTGGTGAGTACATCGTTAAGAACTTATCTAAAAGCTCTTTAGAAGACGGTGCAGACATCGCATGGGCAGAATCAAACGGCCACGGTGGTTCTCCACTAATCGCTGTTATTAAAGACCGCGCAGGCCTTTAATTGAAACGCCAATAGAATTTAAGAAACCGCACTCGTTGCGGTTTTTTTATGCCTGAAAAACGCTTCGTTTATTTCATACCTACTCGCAATAATTCGTTATTATTTTGTATTAAATAATGCGCCTGCATGGGTGCGGGAGGCAGGAAAATATTAAGAGTAATCACCTCAAAAGATCATTTAATTAAGCGAATTGATATGCATAGATACAAAAAAACCGTGTTTGTTTTCACAAACACGGCTTCTATATGTTGTTAGCTCGTAGCTCGTTTACAGCTTCTTAAACTTTAAACGCATCCACCGATAAACGTAGTTCTTCCGCTAATTTAGCAACTTCTGAACTTGAAATATTGGTTTGGTTTGCGCCTTCAGCTGTTTGTTCAGCAATTGCTACAATCGACTCTAAGCGCTCGCTAATCTCTTGTGAAACTTGCTGTTGCTCATGAGCAGCTGTTGAGATCTCTTCACTTACGTTATGAGCTTGCGCAACTGCTGCAGTGATTGAATCAAGGGCGGTATTTGCAAGGTCTGATTGCTCAACACACGACTCAGCTTGTTGCTTACCTTTCGACATTGCCGATACAGCAGCCTCAGCGCCAACCTGAAGCGATTCAATCATAGCTTGGATCTCTTGGGTCGATTCTTGAGTCTTGCTCGCTAGAGAGCGTACTTCGTCAGCAACTACGGCGAAGCCTCGGCCTTGTTCACCGGCACGTGCTGCTTCAATGGCTGCATTAAGTGCAAGTAGGTTTGTTTGCTCTGCAATGCCACGAATAACATCTAAGATGCCACCAATTGATGCGCTATCTTTGTGTAACTTATTGATAACCTGTGAAGCATCATCAACTTCACGGGCAAGTTGTTCAATAGTCGCTTTGTTTTGCGAAGAAATACCTTTAACGCGGTCAGCTTCTTTATCAGCGTTCTTGATTTCGCTAAGTGCCTGTTGAGCACTGCTGCTTACCGCTTGTGATGTACTGCTCATTTCCGTGGTTGCTGTAGCAGCTTGTTCAACTTGCGCTTGTTGGTTACGAATAGCTTGGCTTGATTCTTCAGTGATTGCTGAAGTTTCTTCAGAGGCCGCAGCAAGCTGGGTTGAGCGAGAGATAATGCCTTGAATAAGTGTACGTAAACTTTCGATTAGCGTATTACAACTACGTGATAGCTCACCAAATTCGTCTTTAGCTGAGTCGTCTAAGCGTTGAGTCATATCGCCGCTAGCAACAATATCAAGAATACGGTTTACTTCAGAAAGTGGTTTAGTAATACGGCTAACAGTAATTGCTGCAACAGCAATAGCAATTAAAGTGGCGATAACCATGGCAATCCAAGTCCAAATGGTTGCCGTAGATACGTTACCACTTACATCTTGCTGTAAGTCAAAAGCAAGGACTGTTGCTTGGTCAACAAGCTCTTTAAGTTGCTTTAGGGCTTCAGTGGTTGATTTTTCCGCATTGGCTAGCTCAGCTTGAGTTTGTGCAATTGCATCAATTAAACGCTTTTTATTTGCTGATAGGCTGTTGTTGCCACGTACGTTATTTACAAGGTTTTCAACATAACTGTTTAGGTCATTATATAAATCAGCATTACTTTCAATGATAGCAGGGCGAATAAGACCTAGGCTGCGCTCAACTTCTTCTAAGTAATAAACTTGTTCGTTTTTCACGATATCTAACGTGTTAAGAGTTTTAACTGTTAGCATATCGGTACTGTTAGTCACTACCGACTGGAAGTTGTTTTCCATGTTGTTAGCAGCTTGGTAGGCACGTGAATTGTTTTCTTCAAGGCCATCAATATCAATGATATCAAGCACAACAGAGTTAGCATCTTCGGCGCTGATCTCGATATTTTCAAGCTGGGTGCGCAGCGTATTGTTAAGTTCAAGTTGCGTTTGTTTATCTTTAAAAAGGTTATCGACAGACTTGGCAAAGCGCTTATAAGTTTGCTCAACTTCTTGACTGCTTTGTTTTAATTTAGGGTCGTTACTCACTATTTGTTGTAGGTCTTGATAAGAGCTATCGTAACGCTTTTTCTGCTCGGTAAAGTTCTTGCGAATAGTTGCTAATTCATCTTGTGATGTGGTGTAAAAACTCGCTTGCGCTGATTTACTCATCAGGATGAATTCAACCTGCAACTCATAACTTTTGTCGAGGGCCGGTAATGACAGCTGATTAACTCGCTGTGTCGATTGATCAATGTTGGTAATTCTGATCAACGAGTTACCACCAATAAATAGCAGGAGTAACGTAATAACAATAAAGCCACCCCAAATACGCTGTCTAACGGTCAAGTTCATATGTAATTCCAGAAAATAGTACTAATCAACACTTATCGGCAAGCTTGCCAATTAGTTAAGTATTTAAATTTAATTAGCTTTAAATTAAATTAACTTTAATTGTTATAAATCTAACAGATGTTCAGCTATTTTTCAGTTTATTTAGATAAAAGAGTGGGATTTTTCGACAAAACAGTCTTTTTGGCTGAGTTCCATGAGGGTCATCGCGCCTCCCCATACACAGCCAGTGTCGAGGGCATGAATATTTTCGGCTTTAACTTTACCTTCTAAAGCAGCCCAATGACCAAATGTTATCTGTTGCTTGAGCTTACTTATACTCGGATGCTCAAACCAAGGGATTATTGAGCTATCTTCACTAATGCTGGTTTTATTGCTGAAATCGAGTTCACCAAGTAAATTAACGAAGCGCATGCGCGTGAAGTAATTAACGATATAACGAAATTTAGCCTCGTTAGGTAATGCTGATTGCCATTTTAATGGGTGGGGGTCATACATATTGGCAAAGTAATGATGGGCATCATTACCTTGGTAGCAACTTTCGGCAAAGCGAGCGCGTTTTAATGCTTTTTTTATTGACCAATTTGGGTTTAAGCCGGCATGGCTTATCAGCATGTCATAGCGTTCAAGCCAAATCGCTAATGGCTGTTGTTGCAAAAAGTGAATATATTCAGGGAGCTTTGGGCTGTCAAAAACACCAGCAAGCTTATCTTTTGGATTTGCTGGCTTATTTAGATAATGACAAGCAATTAGGTGTAAATCATGATTACCAAGAGTAATGGTTACACTGCCTTGCATAGTATGAAGGCGCTCGAGGCAAGCGAGTGAATCAGGGCCTCGAGCAACAATATCGCCAACTAAGTAAAGGTGATTTTGGCTTGGGTTGAAGTTGATACGTTTTAGTAACGAATCAAATTCACTGTAACAGCCTTGTAAGTCACCAATTGCGTAGTCAGCCATTATTACCTAGTGCAAAATGTTTGGGCGGGCTAAACGAAACACCTCGATTGGCGCTTCGAACTCAGTACCAAATTCGTTACGCATGGTGTAATGGCCTTGCATCGTCCCAACAGGGGTATCAAGCACTGCACCACTGGTGTATTTGTAGCTTTCACCTGGGGCAATGGTCGGTGTCTCACCCACAACCCCTTCACCTTGTACTTCCACTTCTTTGCCGTTGGCATCGGTAATTAACCAGTAACGACTCAATAGCTTAGCACTGCATAAACTGTGGTTTTTTATGGTGATTGAGTAAGCAAAAACGTATTTATCTTGTTCAGGCTCTGATTGACCTTCTACATAGAAGGTCTCAACCGACACCTTAATTGGAGAACCTAAATTACTGCTTGTTGTCATAAATCCAATTAGCTATATCAATAAATTGTTGTAAAGATAGGCTTTCAGCACGCAGAGTGATATCAATGCCTATGCTTGTTAGTTCTTCAGCTGTCAGTAAGTTAGATAAACTATTACGCAGTGTCTTACGGCGTTGATTAAAGGCTTCTAAACATACCGTGTTTAATAGCTTAGTGCTTTTAGCTGAACGTTGTTCGGGCTTTTTAGGGATCAAGCGAATAACCGCTGAATCTACTTTAGGTGCTGGTTTAAAGCACTCTGGCGGCACATCAATCACTGGCATTGCGTGACAGTAATATTGCGTCATTACACTTAAGCGACCAAATGCTTTACTGCCCGGGCCTGCGACCATACGTTTGACCACTTCTTTTTGCAGCATAAAGTGCATGTGCTCTACGTTATCTGCGAACTCAAATAAATGGAATAGCAGCGGAGTCGAAACGTTGTATGGTAAGTTACCAAAAATCTTTAACTTTTCGTCAGACTTGATCAAAGAGCTAAAATCGAATTTCATTGCATCGCCTTGATGCACTGTTAACTTTGGCCCTAAGAATGGGTGGCTCGTTAAACGTTCTGCTAAGTCTTTATCTAGCTCAACAACCGTTAGGTGGCCACTTAAATCAGCGACTGGCTCAGTGATTGCACCAAGGCCCGGGCCGATTTCTACTAAATTGTCTTCAGGTTTAGGATCGATAGCCGTGACGATTTTGTCGATGATCATGTCATCGTTTAAAAAGTTTTGACCAAAACGCTTACGAGCGCGGTGTCCTAAATGTACTTTATCTGTCATTGATTCTGTGCTTTTTCATGGGCGAGCTTAATTGCTTCGCGGATCGCTAATTCAAAACTACCTACATCAGCAGTACCTGTGCCGGCTAAATCGAGAGCCGTACCGTGATCTACTGAGGTGCGAATAAATGGCAGGCCAAGGGTGATGTTGACCGAATTGCCGAAACCTTTGTATTTTAGCACAGGTAATCCCTGATCGTGATACATTGCAAGCACGGCATCTGCTTGCGAGAGGTATTTATCTTGGAACAGGGTATCAGCAGGCAATGGTCCAATTAAGTTCATGCCTTGATTATTTAACAGCTCTAAGGTTGGCGCTATGGTATCAATTTCTTCAGTGCCTAAATGACCATCTTCGCCAGCATGTGGGTTTAGACCACATACGAGGATACGCGGATTTTCAATACCAAACTTAGTTTGTAAGTCATGGTTTAAAATAGTGGCAACTTTACTTAAACGTTCAACGGTGATTGCGCGCGATACATAAGCAAGCGGTATATGCGTTGTAACAAGCGCCACGCGTAAGCCTTCTGTAGCTAACAACATCACGACATCGGCAGTATTCGATTGCTGGGCAAAATACTCAGTGTGACCGCTGAATGAGATACCTGCTTTGTTGATAATCCCCTTATGCACAGGGCCTGTAACAACAGCGGCAAAGGTACCATCCATATTTTTTTCACTGGCAATGCGCAGTGTATCCAGCACATATTGACCATTGGCGTCATTAAGTACGCCCACTTCAACATCAGAGCCTAAATCTACTTGGTGTAAGTAAACGCTGCCTGCAGGGGCAATGTTTGGTGCTTGGCTATCATCGAAGTCAATTAAATTGATATCTAAACCAAGCAACTTAGCGCGCTGTTTTAACAGCCCGCCATCAGCAATCACCACCAGTTGGGCATCCCACTGGTGCTGGGCTAACTTGATAAGTAAATCAGGGCCAATACCGGCTGGCTCACCTGGGGTAATTGCAATTCTAATGGTCATAATTTTTATTCTGTTGGGAAAATATCAACGTGCGCTTGTTCACGCATTTCTTGCTGCCAGTTGAAACTTTCTTCTTTAAATTTACGATTAAACAGTAGTTGGTGAGCGCGGTTACGCTTAGCTTGCTCTGTTTTATCAGCTACACGCTTATCAAGTAGTTGTACAATGTGCCAACCAAACTGTGTTCTGAATGGCTCACTGATTTCATTTTTATCTAGAGAAAGCAGGGTATTTTTGAATTCTGGTACATAGGTGCTTGGATCAGTCCAATCGTACTCACCCCCTTTTAATGCAGAACCCGGGTCTTCAGAGAATTCTTTAGCAAGTTCACCAAAGTCAGCTTTACCTTCACGTAGCTCTTTAGCAAAACCTTTTAGCATGTCACGCGCTTTTTCTTCGCTTAAGATGATAGAAGGCTTAATTAAGATGTGACGTGAGCGAACCTCTGTTGTTTCAACAACTTGGCGACCACGAATATCCTGAACTTTGATAATATGAAAACCAGCGCCTGAACGAAGCGGGCCAACGATATCATCTTTTTTATGGCCTTTAACTGCTTCAGCAAATAGTGATGGCATTTCGTTGATGCTCATCCAACCTAGCTGACCACCTTCAAGGGCTTTTGAACCGCTAGAAGATGAAATAGCTATACGCTTGAACTCTTTACCTTCTTTTAAAAACTCGATAACTTTATCTGCACGCGTTTTGGCACTAGCGATTTCATCAGCTGTCGCATCACTTGGGATATCAATCAAGATGTGACCAATATCATACTCTTCGGCATTCTTACCTTGAGTTTCCATAATTTTTAAAAGGTTATCAATCTCTTGCTCACTAATATATATACGGCGATCGACATTCATACGAGTGACTTGTTGCGTGGTAATTTCTTTACGAATCTCTTCGCGGTAGGCAGGGTAACTGTCCCCAGCTGCTTCAATAGTGCGGCGTAAATCAGCGATTGTACCACCTTGCTCACGAGCCATATTTTCTAGTGTTTGGTCTAATTGAGAGTCTGAAATTTCTAGGCCCATTCTTGATGCCAGCTGCATCATTAATTCTTGACTAACCAAACGCTCGATCGCTTGAATACGAAGTGTGTCATCAGAAGGTAATTGTTGACCTTGCTCTTGCGCTTGAGTTTTTACGCGATTGATAATGGTGTCTACTTCACTTTGTAAAATAACACCCTGGTTAACTACACCAACGACTTTGTCGATTTCGACAGGTTTTGCGAAAACGCTTTGGCAAAGGCCAACTGTTAATAATGCAGATGCAAATAATTTTTTTAAATTCATACTTTTTCTAATACTCTTGCTAATAGTACTGCGGTACTAGTTATTAAGAAAATACGGTCTACGATAGCCAAAAATACCTTGTTGTAATAATTTTTGTGCATCATAACGGCTTTTACTTCCAAGCCCTTTTAATACGATATTGAAGCCAATACTGGTATCAAAGGTTGCTTGCTCTTGACCAATCGCCTGGTTCAAATCTGTTTCGATTTGACGACGGCCTGTGATTTGAAACGCCCAACAGCACGATTCATACTGAAGACCGCTGAAAACCTCAATGCTACGACCGCTTTCTAAATCGCGGTGATAGCTGCCAACAAACTGCCAATCTTGCGATAGCGGAATGCTAGTAAATAGACCAACTTGCTCGATTGTATTGCCTGAGACATCATTTGCATAGCGATGGTTCAATTGCACGAGCTGTTTATCGTCACCTTTATAATCTAAGGTGATATTTGATTGAATAATTTCCTTACCATCTGTGTCGTATTGAATACCACCTGATAAATACCAGCGACGGTGCCAATGTAACATGGTTTGCGCTGCGAACAAGGCATTGTAATTAGTATCAACATTAATACCTTGTGATGTAGGCTTTGCATCATTACTTAAATAGAAGATTTGGCCTGCGCTGAAATTAAATACTTCTTCGTTTTCATTGCTAAATAAGCGAGTAGTCGCACCTAACGTAAATTGGTTCGCGGTGGCAATACGGTCGATACTTGAGAAACGACGGTCTCTAAATAAACCAAAAAAGTCATCTTGTAATTTTGCCGTGTCGTAAAGGCCAATATTTGATTGGTCTTTATTTGGCGTATACAAGTACTGAATTTGTGGTTCAAGAGTTTGAATACCATCTTTGAAGAAAAACGCAGTATCACGTTCAAAATTTAATTGGCTGTATAAACGCACTTTTGGCAGGGTACGGGTAACTTTTTCGTCGTAGTCGGTCCCTGCTAAATCACCATGCTGATTATATTCAGTATGCAATACGCTGAACTCAGATAAAAATGACCATGCGTATTCTTGATAATCAAAGCTTGCTTTTGGTTCTATGTGAACACGGCTTGCTTCATCAATAATTGCGTCATCATTAGTGAAATAACTAAGCTCACCATCAAGGGTTAAATCAACGCCATAAAAATCATACGCATCAGTTTGCGAAAAGCTAATTTGCGGCAGCGCCGCATATGACTCGCGGTGATCACCAAGTACTTCAAAACTCTGTAGCTTAATATTGGTGCGCCAAGTGTCACCTAAGTGGGTGAGTGAGCCCGTACGGTATAACTGAGTGTCTGTGCGAGTCGCGTAGCCAGAATTTAAATCGGTTAAGTAGTTATCATCACTAACGTTGGTAATATCGATATTACCGCGCCAGTTTTCACCAAAGTAACTTTGTTGTTGCCAATGGAATAGATAGCGCGAGTCAACATTTGGCTCTTCATCATCTTTATCTAGGTACTCAACGGCAATGAGACCGTTGTTTTGCTCAGTTAAATAACGAAACTCACCAATCATTTGCAAGCCGCGCTTAGACATGTAGCGAGGCGTAATGGTGGCGTCGTAATTTGGAGCAATATTCCAGTAGTACGGAGTGATAGTTTCAATACCGTAGCGGCCTGAACTAGAGAAGTTAGGCGTTAATAAACCTGATTTACGACGGTCATCTAACGGAAACGTAAAATAAGGAACATACAGAACCGGCGTATCAAATACCCGTAATACGGTATTGTGAGTTTCGCCCCAGCCATCTTCACTTGATAAGTCAATTTCGTCAGCTTCAATCGCCCACACCGGTGTTTCGCCCGGACAGGTAGTAAAGCTTGCGTTCATCAGGTTTAGGCCAGACTCGTTGACTGTTAGTTTTTCTGCGCCACCATGACCAAGTTGGTCGGTGAGCTTATAATCAGCACCAAGCAAGCTTAATTCAGAATTATTTAAATCCGCATTGAGCCCAGAACTATTAATTTGGCTTACTTTATCGCGATAAACGATAGGGCCGGTTGCATTAAGTAACCCACGTTGTTTGTCAATCAGTGCACTTTGTGCGGACAAATTCATCGTTAGGGTGTTAATATCTACATTACCGGTAAATTCTGCGCTTTGGGTACCCAATAGTTCAATATCATCGGATTTGATATCGATCATATTAAGTTCAAGGCCAGGGAGCGGTTGCCAAGCTCTGGTTTGCATTGAAGTGCCACAAAAATTGTGTGTCAGTTCAGTTTCGGCGAACGATGGTGCGCTAAGTACGCTTAGCATCATTATGCCCCAGGTTTTGCTCATTTAATGACCTTAATGCTCTTTGGTTGGATATAAGCTAGACATAATAAAGGAAAACAATGGCAAATACAGTAATTGACTTAGTGAAAAATAGATATCTTACTAAATGAATCGTTATAAAAGTTTACAGCAGTTTTTAAATCCTCATTTTAAAGAGGATGAATATCAATTAGCCGCCATCACTGGGGATGCGAGTTTTCGCCGTTATTTCCGCGTAAACACAAGTGATGAGAGCTATATTGTCATGGACTCAGATCCAGATGAATTAGATAACACGCCTTATATAGAACTCAATAAAGTGTTTTCTCAGCATGGCTTTAAATTACCAAAAATTCTTCAGGCTGATGAAAAACAAGGCTTCTTCTTGCTGAGTGATTTAGGCAATACTCATTTGGCTGATTTACTGGGCGACGAAGACCGCACTTTACACTACAAACATCTAATAAAGTTAAGTGCACAGTGGGCGCAAATCCCGCCTGCCCAATACATGAAAGTATTTGATGGCGAGTTTTTACAGTTTGAGCTAAGCATTTTTAGAGATTGGTTAGTCGATAACTTTATTGGTGAGCAACTCTCTGCTGATGAGCAGAAAATGTGGCAACAAGCCTGTGAGTTATTAGTTAACAATGCCCTTGAACAACCAATTGTTACGGTGCACCGCGACTTCCATAGTCGCAATATTATGCGCACAGGGCAGCAATGGGCTATTATCGATTATCAAGATGCGGTACAAGGGCCGGTGTGTTATGACCTTGTTTCGTTATTAAGAGATTGCTATTTCAAGCTACCAGAACAAGAGCTCGACTACCTTTTACATTACGCTTATGACGAATTTAGCGAGCAGCAGCTATTGCAAGACACTTCGTTTGCGATGTTTAAACGTTGGTTTGACTTAACCGGCGTGCAGCGTCATTTAAAAGCTGCGGGCATATTTTGCCGCTTAAAATTACGTGACGGTAAGTCAGGTTATTTGAATAATGTGCTGCCAACCCTTACATACATTAGTAATGTCAGTAAAGAATACCCAGAGTTAACAGCCCTTGGCCAGTGGATAGAGCAGACTATTATTCCACAGACTAAGCAGCGATTAACTAAAGAGTCCAAATGAAAGCAATGATCCTAGCGGCGGGGCGCGGTAAACGCATGATGCCGCTAACAGAAACGATGCCAAAGCCGATGTTAAAGATTAACGGCAAGCCATTATTAGAGCATCATATTAATAACTTACGCCGAGCAGGCGTTACCGATATTGTCATTAACCTTGCCTGGCAAGGTGACAAAATAACAGAGTATTTCGGTAATGGTTCGCAGTTTGGTGTATCGATCACTTACAGCCAAGAGCAGGCTGGGGGGCTTGAAACCGCCGGGGGCATCATTCAAGCATTGCCGTTATTGGGTGAGCAATTTATTGTCATCAATGGTGATGTGTTTACTGATTATGATGTGACTTCGTTGATGCAGCTTCATCTGCAAGCAGGGGAGGCGCATATTGTCCTTGTAGAAAACCCTGCGCATAATCCTGATGGTGATTTTGCACTGAGTCACCTAAGCCCAGATAGTCAAAAGTATACTTTTTCCGGTATAAGTCGCTATCATGCTGATTTCTTTAAAGGTCTCAGCGCAGGTATTCGTCCACTTGGGCCCATTTTGCGAGAAAAGCTCAGTGAACATCAAGTTTCGACTGAGCTTTATTTGGGGCAATGGGATGACATTGGCACACCTGCCAGACTCGACGAAATCAATCAACGTTTCGCTTTGTAATAACAACAGAGGTTTGCCAAATTATGTGGGGAAAAGTACTCGGTTTTTGTTTTGGCTTTATGTTTGGCAAATTTATAGGAGCCTTACTGGGCCTATACCTAGGCCATATGTTCGATCGCAGCTTAAAACAAGACTTTGATAAAGCAGGTGGTTTTTCTGGTTTGTTTAAAGGCGATGATATTAACGAGCGCCAAGCACTTTTCTTTTCTAGCTGTTTTGCGGTGATGGGGCATATCGCCAAATCGAATGGTCGCGTTAGTGAAACGCATATTCGTGCTGCAAGTTTGTTTATGGACGAAATGGGCTTATCGGGTGATGAGCGCAGAGAAGCACAAGATGCTTTTCGTAGTGGTAAAGAAACGGATTTTTCATTAAAAGAAACGGTTCATGACTTTAAAGAGCGCTTTGCTCGACGCCATGATTTATTGCAACTGTTTCTCGAAATACAAATCCAAATGGCCTTTTCTGATGGCCACCTTGCAGAGCAAGAAAAGCAGCTATTGCAAGAGGTGAGCAAGCAGTTAGGTATTTCACGTACTCAATTCGCATTTTTATTAAAACGCTACCAAGCCGAATTTGCATTTCGTCAGCAACAACAGCGTTTTTATGAACAACAACGTCAACAAAGCCAGCAAAATCGCAGCAGTCATAGTGAACAAAGAGGGCACAGTGTGCCACCGAATAATGGTATGAATCGCGCCCAAGCGTTGGCTCTATTAGGCTTAAACAGTGATGCTTCTGCGAGAGATATTAAAGTAGCCTATCGAAAGCTCATGGCTCAGCATCACCCCGATAAGCTGGTATCGCAAGGTTTACCAAAACATATGATGGAAGTTGCGGTAAAGAAAAGCCAAGATATTCAAGCGGCTTATGAGTATTTAAAAAAGGCGGCGTAAAAAGCCGTCTACCTCTTTAAGCAGCCGCTGGTGCTGCTCAGGCTCTGAAGGCACACCAAATAACTCTCTTTGTCGGTAGTCATATTTAGCGTGTTTTCTTACCCAGCGTTTTCTGTCTTTTACACTTTGCAGGGTGTCAGGGTTACCCTCACTATAAAAAATATCCAGTAAGGGGGGGCTGATAGTTGAAAGCGTCGCATTGAGATGCTGGTTACGAACACTGTTAGGTAAATAACTACCTAGGCTAATAAAAGCGTTTAGTTCGTTATTTGGAAAGCTAGCATAATGCTCAATCAATAGCCCCGCACTGGCACCTTGTGCCACCACAATAATATTGCCGCCTTCATCCATTGCACTGTTATACAAGGCATTGAATCTGGCAATTAGCTTTAATTTGTAATCATCAAGCACGGCTTCACTGATATTGGGCTCACCCGTAACAAAATGCGGCGCTTGTTGCGTTTGGGCTGGTGGAGCAGAAGCTGCTTGCTCATCGCTTTGTTCAACAGTTTGTGTTGACTCAGGTTCAGAGCTTTCAGGTGGCTCGGGCGTTGTCATATCAACAGGGTGCCAATCAATGTCAGGCATAGTCATGGCAAGGGTTGCATAGCCAATTTCGTTTAACTGCTTGCGCAAAAAGTTAATACCAGCATTATTAGTGGGTAAGTGCTGCCAATCAGGAATGATTAGCACAATTCCGCGTTGACTGGCTGCCATCGATTGACGATATAAGCTAATGAACTCATCTTCACCGGCAAGCAGAGTGCGTACTTCATCGCTTGGTAAAAAGCGTTGAATATCGTTAGTGACCAAACTTGACCAAGGGGTGGGTTTAATAAAATCGGCAGCATTCACATTGCCCATGAACGCAAAACAGGCTGCGTAAAGTAAGCGATGTGCGGGTTTTAAATTCATGCCGATATTACCTGAGTCTTTAATTAAATCAGTTATTGATTAGCTATCGGCAGTATTTATTAAATATTTAGCGAATTGTCTTAAAACTCAGGTGCTGCTTCAAAAATCAATGTTTCACCGCTGGCTGGGTGAGCTAAGGTTAGCATTTCGGCATGCAGTTGTAAGCGAGGAGCCATGGCGAATGCCTCGGGGTGAGCATACAGCTTATCACCTAAAATAGGGTGACCCAATGACAGCATGTGCACACGTAGTTGGTGAGAACGCCCAGTAATTGGGGTCAGCTCAACACGAGTCGCATTCTGTTCATACTCAAGCACTTTAAAGTGGGTTAATGACGGTTTGCCATTATCATGATCAACCATTTGCTTTGGTCGGTTCGGCCAATCACAAATAAGTGGTAAATCTACCGATCCAGTTTCTTGCTCAAGCTTACCAAATACACGAGCAATGTAGCGTTTCGCGGTTTTTCTATCTTGAAACTGAATGCTTAAATTACGATGCGCTTCTTTGTGCATAGCTAAACAAATAATGCCAGAGGTAGCCATATCAAGGCGATGAACAATTTTTGCCGTTGGAAAAACGCGGTTAATGCGAGCAATAAGGCTATCGGCGTGTTTTGGGTCTTTTCCCGGCACAGTAAGTAAACCACTTGGTTTATTCACAATAAGCAAGTCATCGTCTTGATAAACAATACTTAAATAAGGTGTCATTGGGGGATTATAATTGAGTAACACAGCCAGCCTCGATGATATGCAAGGGCGCTATTTTAAAGGAGTATGAGCGCATACACAATGCCAGAGCTGGTTTTCGAGTAGCAGCTAAGATACAGTAAATTCAGCTATGGAGTTTAAATAAAAGGACAAGTGAATGTTTCGCCTTGGTTTAATTCGCAGTAAACCTTGTACACGTTGTGGCTTAGAAGTTAATGACCTTGAGCCTGAATGCCCGCACTGTAAAGGTTTTTCAGACCTACAAGCAGTATATTTGAAGCAGGCTTACAAAGACGATTTAATACAAAGAAACAAAAGCTTAGCTAAGTTATTTTGCAAGCTAGCGGCAGTGGCCGTAATTATTACCCTAGTGGTGTTTTTTGCATAAACATTAGTCATGGCTTTGCTGTTAGCTAATGAGCCGCAATTTCAAAATAGATGTTAGGGTTATCTTGAATTGTAGCCAGCACTTTTGCCGCTAACCCAGTTGGGTTTCTTCGTTTAGTCTCCCAACTTTTTATGGTGTCTGCACTGGTCCCAAGTGCCTTAGCGAATTCAGCTTGAGAAACGTTCAGTTTCATACGTATAGCTTTTACATCGGCGATATCGAATTGAGTACTACGTGCAGGAGCGACTTTTTGTTTTTCAATATCAACAGCTTCTTGTAAAGAAGCTTTCAACTCATCAAATAAGCTCATGATTATTCACCTTTTAGTTTAATAACTAACTCTTTAAGCTGTGCCTTTTCAGACTTACTAAGAGTAGTTTTAGTTGCTTTATGGTATGCCAAAACAAAGTAAATACGTTCTAAATGAGCAACAAAGTAAATAACTCGGGTACTACCGCTTTTACCTTTGTGACCCGTTGCCATTCGTACTTTTCTAAGCCCGCCAGTCTCTTTTATTAGCTCTCCTTTCAGAGGGTTGGCTATTAGTTCAACTTGCAAACTTCGTAACTCATCGTCAGTGGCAATTTGCTTTATTTGCCTAGTGAAGATGGAGGTTTCTATAAATTCAATTGCATGTGTCATAGCATTAATTCCATTTAATCTATGTTGTGTACAGTGTACACCTTGTTTCGGTAAGGTCAATGTGAGGGTAATAAAAAACGCGATGTGAAAGCACATCGCGTTTGTAGTTTGAGTTTAGCTATTTAACGTTAGTGTGAAACGACAATTAAACGAATTGCATCCAGTTTAACTTGGGCTTTTTCGATGTAAGTAGTGAGTTCACTACGTTGCTTATCAAAGAAGCTCAGTTCTTCATCACGAATATTCGGGTTGATCTGCTTAAGAGCTGTTAAACGAGCTTGCTCTTCACCGAGTGCAGTTTGCATTTTCTCTAGTGATTCAGCGCGTAGTGTTTCAAGCTTGGTTTGTGCCATGCCTTGCGCACTAGTGATCATTGGGTGAATGGCACTTTGTAGCGCGCTGGCTAATTTACTTGCCGTTTGGCGACCAACCGCTGATAACTGTTGATTGAAAGCATCAAAAGCAACATTATCAGCCAGATTGTTACTGCCCTTATCTAATAAGATACGAATAGGCGTTGGTGGCAAGAAGCGGCCAACCTGAAGTGCTTTAGGCGCCATCGCCTCCGCAATGAAAATAAGCTCAACAAAGAAGGTACCAGCAGGAAGCTTTTTGTTTTTCAGTAACGCCACAGAGGCAGTACCAAAGTCATCATCACAAATCATGTCTAAGCTGCCTTGCACCATTGGGTGATCCCAACTGATGAAATGCGCGTCTTCTTGCGAAAGCGAGGTGCTGCGATCAAACGTTACTGTGATGCCATCATCTTTTAAGCATGGGAAAGATGGATTTAGCATGTGCTCAGTTGGTTTTAAGATAATGGTATTTTCACCTTTATCTTCTTGGCTTACCCCAAAGGTGTCGAACACATTGATCATATAACTTGGTAGCGTGAATTGATCGTCTAACTCTTCGATATCAGCAACAAGACTTTCTGCTCGGCCTTGGCCACTTGAATGCAGTTCTAGTAAGCGGTCACGACCACTTTCCATTTGCTTACGAAGCTTGGCATTTTGACCTGCCACTTGTTCTAGTAGTGGGTCTAGCTCTTCTTCGTCGCAATTGTGTGCACCAATAAACTCAAGTAGTTCTTCGCCATACTCTTTATACAGCATTTGCCCTGTTGTCGAGGTTGTTTCAAACGCATCTAAGCCTTCGTTGTACCAACGAAGTAACACTTCTTGTGCGGTGTTTTCAAAATACGGCACATGAATGTTTACGTCTTGAGTTTGACCAATACGGTCAAGACGACCAATACGTTGCTCAAGTAAGTCTGGGTTTAGTGGTAAATCAAACAATACTAAGTGATGCGAGAATTGGAAGTTACGACCTTCAGAACCAATTTCAGAACAAAGTAGAATCTGCGCGCTGTCGTATTCATCGGCAAAGTAAGCCGCTGCACGGTCACGTTCAACAATCGTCATGCCTTCGTGGAAAACAGAGGCTTTAATTGCTTCACGTTCACGTAAAATCTGTTCTAGGCTAAGTGCGGTTTCGGCTTTAGCACAGATAAGCAGTACTTTTTCGTGTTTAAGGGTTTTTAAGGTTTCGATTAACCAATCAACACGTGGGTCAAATGCCCCCCAGCTAGCATCTTCACCTTCAAACTCTTGGAAGATCTTTTCAGGGAATAGAGCGCGAAGTGCCGTTAGTTCAGCATTTTGAATGCCGCCCATGTTACCCAGTACCGACATCGCCGTTTTATATTGTTTTGGCATTGCCATAGGGTATGCATGAAGCTTACGGCTTGGGTAGCCATCAATACCGCTGCGGCTATTTCTAAATAAAATACGACCCGTACCATGGCGGTCCAGCAGCATTGATAAAATTTCGTTGCGCGCCGTTTCATCACCTTGCTCAGCTTTGGCTAAAAGCTCAGTGATATCGGTTTCTTTTAATAGCTCTTTTAATGTTGCACGAGATGCATCATCAAGGCCTTTTTCACCCAGTAATTGATTAGCAGCTTCAGCAACCTCTTTGTAGTTACTTTCTTCTTCAACAAACGCATCGTAGTCGTAGAAACGATCTGGGTCGAGTAATTGTAAGCGGGCAAAGTGACTGCGGTGACCAAGTTGATCTGGCGTTGCAGTTAATAAGATAAGGCCCGGAATATCTTGGCTTAACTCTGCCATGCGTTGGTATTCAGTGCTTGGCTTACCATTATTGATACTTAAATGGTGCGCTTCATCAACAACCAATAAATCCCAATCAGCTAGGGTTGCTTGCTCAAACCAGCGTTTTTTCTTGCTTAAGAACTCAAGGCTAGTAAGTACTAACTGTTCTGTTTCGAATACGTTTGGAGAGTCTGCGAATGCTTCATCACAACGTTCTTCATCAAAGATTGAAAAACGTAAGTTAAAGCGACGTAGCATTTCTACTAACCACTGATGCTGTAAGTTTTCAGGCACAACAATCAGTACGCGGCTAGCACGGCCATTGATGATTTGTTGATGTAAAATCATACCTGCTTCAATGGTTTTACCTAAACCTACTTCATCAGAAAGTAATACGCGTGGTGCAAAACGTTTACCCACTTCTTGTGCGATATAAAGCTGATGCGGAATAAGGTTTGCACGCTGACCAATTAAACCTTTTAAAGGAGATTGCTGGCGCTCAAACTGGTGCTGCCAAGTTTGGTAGCGCAGCGTATAGCGGTCAAAACGGTCCACTTGGCCTGCAAATAAGCGGTCTTGTGGTTTATTGAATTTGATAAAGTGATCTAAAAAGGTTTCTTTTAACTGCGCTTTTTCACCATTATCGACGCGAATGCCGTGATAGCATAGTAACTCGCCTTGCTCTTCGACAGACTCGACTTCTAATTCCCACTCTTCAACGCTGCGAATAATATCACCTGGATTAAATGCGACACGAGTAACAGGTGCTTCTGTTAAAGAATAAACTCTGTTTTCTCCACTGGCTGGAAATAAAATGCTGACCTGACGGCCTTCAAGGGCAACAACGGTGCCTAATCCTAAATCTGACTCAGTATCACTGATCCAACGCTGACCTAAGGAAAAATTCATGTATGTCTCGTCTATGAAGAAAAAAGGCGGCTATGTTACCTGTAACGCCATGCTACTTCAAGGCAGTAAACTCGCCGCGCACAATTAAATTTAGTCAACCTTTTTAAGCCATTATTAACGGTAAAAATTGTATGTATTTTAACCAGTTAAATAATTGTATATTTGTTTGTCATAAAAAGGACTTTTGTCGTAAATAGACTAAACTGAGTATATACCTGACGAATAAACCATAGCTTCATCCGCCGCTTGTTTAGTTTATTGGGTATAGCATAAAAATCATAAAACGTAAGGAAAGTGCTATGGAAAAAGCTTCGAACCTTGATAGTAAAATGTATGTGCTCGATACCAATGTATTACTCCACGAACCCCTCGCTTATTTATCTTTCCAAGAACATGATGTTGTTATCCCGATGACAGTATTAGAAGAGCTCGACCACATTAAAGACAGGAAACATGACGTTAGCCGTGACGCCCGTGTTGCTATTCGTGGTTTAGATGAAGTGCTAAAGGACGCTTCGCCAGAGCAAATGTTGCAGGGTGTCGCGCTCCCTAGTAACAAAAAGGCTAAAACAGAATCTCGTGGCCGCTTAATTATCGTTAATGACCATTTATTTGCAGACAGTATTTCGGGTTTACCTGGCAACGAAAACGACCACCGCATCATCAATTGTGCTGTTCATTTACAGAAGCAACACAGCGATAGCAAGGTGGTGCTTGTCACTAAAGACATAAATATGCGCCTCAAAGCGAAAGGGGCAGGCCTTAAATTTGTTGAAGATTACAGAACAGACCAATTAATTGACGACATTGCTTTGCTTACTAGCGGCTATAAAAAAATTGAAGGTGATTTTTGGCAACAGGTTGGAGAATGCGAAACAGAGCAGCAAGGCCGAGATACCTATCATCATGTGGCAAAGAGCACGATTAGCGATGTATTCTGTAATGAATATATTTTAGATGAAAGCGACCACTTTGCAGCCCGAGTAACAAGCTACGATGATAAACAAATTACTTTAAAGGATATCAGTGTTGAGCGCTTGATGAGCCATACTGCTTGGGGCGTTAAGCCAAAAAATGTTTATCAAGGGATGGCACTTGATGCGCTACTTGACCCAAGTATTGAATTGGTGATTTTAACTGGCCCGGCAGGCTGTGGTAAAACCTTACTCGCTCTTGCCAGTGCCCTCGAAATGATTATTGAAAAAGGCATTTACGATAAAGTGATTGTCACTCGTAATACCCCAGAAATTGCTGAATCGATAGGCTTTTTACCGGGTACTGAAGAAGAGAAAATGGCGCCTTGGTTAGCTGCTATTACCGATACGTTAGAAGTGCTGCATAAAGGAGATGAGAATCCAATTTCAAGCCGTAATTACATTATGGAAAAAGCCAACGTACAGTTTAAATCGGTAAACTTTATGCGTGGTCGTAGTATTCAAAACGCGGTTGTTATTTTGGATGAAAGTCAAAACTTAACTGCTTCACAACTGAAGACCATTATTACTCGCTGCGGCGAAGGCACTAAACTCATTTGCTCAGGTAACCTAGCGCAAATTGATAGTAATTACCTCACGCCAGTTACCTCAGGCTTAACTTATATTGTTGAACGTTTTAAAGATTTTCAGGGCAGTGCCACTGTTAACTTAAACGGTGTGGTACGTAGCCGCTTAGCCAGCTTTGCTGAAGAAAATTTATAACTTGCCAGTATTCCTATGCCTCGTTAACCTAGCTGTTATCGAGGTAAGGTACTTATAAGCCAGTGAATTTTTTACCGTTAAAGCATTACTATCGCTCTTTGGCAGTGGCACTTATTGTGCCACTGCTGGTGGCGTTTTTTTTGTGTTTACACCTATATAATTTAAAACTTGAGCGGGCGATAGAAAGCAGGCAAAACGGTTTTGATAATATATCAGCTCAGCTTAGCCATGCTATGAGTGCCGCAGATGGCCTTATAGACACCATGTTCAAGCTTTACGAGCAGCCACTTTCTTATGATTTTGATCCTAGTTGGGCACGCAATGTGAACCAGTTTGATCACTATTATTACCAAAGTGTTGGTGATGGAGTGGGGGAGGTTGTCGGGCAAGGAAAGTTTGCCTCAACCGCTTATGCAATTAATCAATGGCGACGAGTTATTGCCCTCGGCCCGTCTTTTAATACCACGCTGTCGCTTATTCAATCTTTAGAGGCGGTTGCTTATGTTAATGAGCAAGGCTTTGTATATATTAAGCGCCGTAGCACAGCAAAAAGTGAATTTCTGACCAGCGTGTTAGATAACAAATTTCGACCTTTATCAATAAATAGCAACAAACTTGCTTCGAGCTCTGTATTGACGATTAATGGTCATGCCTACTTTGCTATTGGCAAGCAACGTGCTGCCAATAGTCGTGATTACATCGTGTTGATTTATGACCTTAAAGCAATTTCTAACTGGTTAAAAAAAATATCGCCTAACTATGGTGAGTATATTTTTATCAACCAAGATAACCAAGTTATTGCCAGCTCAAAAACAGCACTTAACACTGCCGTCAGTGCTAGCGAACATTGGCCGAATGTCGCTGTAGATATGCGCAAAAATAACCACAGTTATTTAGTACAAGAAGCAACAAACTTACCTATTTACACTCGTTTCTATGAATCAAAGCAAGCCCTGAGTGAACCGGTAGGCTACGACATTTTTTTAGAATTCGCATTTTTGAGTGTGTTTTTAGTGATGATGTTCAGCGCTGTTTTTTGGTTGAGTCAGCGTATTTTTGTAAAACCTATGACACACTTAATGAATTATCTTGAGCAGCATGATGAAGGCAAACAAGCGTTAGTTCATTATCGTATTCCTGTTGATTGGCAGCCTTGGTTCAGCCGTGTGAAAAAGGTGTTTAGCCGTAATGAAGAGCTCGTTCAGTCGTTACAAGAGGCAAATAAAGCGCTTGATTCGCAAGTACAGGTAAAATCAAAACAATTACGCCGTAGTATTGATGCGAAAGAGCGTCACTTAGCGCTATTAAATACCATGCTCAATAACGTACCGGATCTAATTTATTTTAAGAATATTGATGGTTCATTTTTAGGCTGTAATAAGGCGTATGAGCGCTATATCGGCTTGCCACAAGAGAAGTTAGTTGGGCAGCAATTATGTGATATTAGCGATGATAATGGCGAGTTAAACGAGCTTGAAAAGCAAGTACTCAAAGACCGCCAAGCTTATCAAAAAAGATTGACCACAGAAGATAACAGTTATCTGTTTAGCATCGTGCCATTTTATAACGAGCATCAGCAATTTCTCGGCACCATGGCGATTGGTCGTGATATTACCGAGCAGCATAATGCGCTCAATGCATTACAAAGCTCCGAAGCAAAATTACGTAGCGCCATGGAGTATGCTGCAAATGGGGTGCTTTTGGTATCGCTTGACGATCAGGTGCTGCAAGCAAATAAAGCGGCACGTAAAATCTTTGCAATTGAAAACGCCAATGAGCTCAAATTAATAGACTTATTTGCTGAGGCGTCTTATCAGACGTTAAAAAATACTCTGACAGAGCTGTTGCATGAGAAGAAAAAAGTTTATCACTTTAGTCTTGAGCAGCAAGAACTACAGCGCTGGCTACAAATTAGTGTGTCATTAGTTTGGAATGCTGAGCAAACACCTGATTACTATGTTGTTCATGTACAGGATGTGACGGATTTAGTAAAAGCAAAAGATGACGCAGAGCGGGCCACATTAGCTAAGAGCCGCTTCATTGCAAACCTTAGTCATGAAATACGCACACCACTCAATGCTGTACTAGGCTTAATTGACGTGATTGCATTGCAAGGTTTAACACAGCCGCAGCGTAATCATGCCGAACAAGCAAAATCAGCAGCCAATAGCTTGCTTACTTTATTGAATCGTATGCTCGATTTTGCCCGCGCTGAAAGCTCGCAAGTACAACTTAATAAAGCCCCTTTTAGTGTGCCTGACTTAATCGACTACTGTCAGGGAATAACAGCCCCTTTATGCGCAAATAAAGATATCGAGTTTAAAGTCGAATGCGATAAAAGCATTAGCGATAACTTGATGGGTGATCAGATTTGCTTGCAGCAGGTATTAGCTAATTTACTGACAAACGCAGCCAAATTCACCGAGCTAGGCACAGTGACATTAAACTTAATGTTGGTAGAAGAGTCAGCTGATCAGCAACTCATTTGTTTTACTGTTAAAGACACCGGTATTGGTATTAGCAAGGCAGATCAAAGCCGCTTATTTGATGCATTTACTCAAGGTGATGAATCATTAACGCGCTCTCATCAGGGAGTTGGCTTAGGCTTAGCGATTGTTAAGTACGAAGTTGCGCTAATGGGAGGCGAAATTAAGCTGGAAAGCGAAAAAGGTAAAGGCAGTGAGTTTTGCTTTTGCTTACAGCTAGATAAAGCCGCGGAGCCTGTGAAAAAAGAGCTGGTTTCATTGCCTTCTAGTACTGATTTATCTGGCATGTTAGTGCTGGCTGTTGATGATAACCCGCTTAATTTAAGCATTATTAAGAGCATTTTAGAGCAAATTGATGTCACCGTTGTGTGTGCACATAGTGGTGAAAAAGGCATTGAGCTGGCAAATAGCTTAAGGCCCGATCTCATTTTTATGGATATTCAGATGCCAGAAATGGATGGTTGTCAGGCAACGCGTATTATTCGTCAGTCATTCACCAAAGAGCAAATGCCGATTTACGCACTCACTGCACACAGTGAAAGCGAAGATATTGAGCATTCAATCGCGGCGGGCATGAATAAGCATTTAACTAAACCGATTGTTGCTAGTAAGTTGTTTTTAGCAATGAGTGAACTTGATAACACAAAAGAAGTCTTTTTTGATCAAGCTTTTATACTGTCTCAGTTTGCAAACAATACTAAGTTAGTATTAACTATGTTGTCGAAGTTTGCGACTATGGCAGCAGAGCAGTTATTACAAATCTCTACATTAAAAACTACCGATGAGTTGGTCCGTGTGGTTCATAATGTAAAAGGGTCAGCCGGAAATCTCGGTTTTAAGCGATTGTCAGCGTGCGCTCAGCAATGTGAAGCTAAGCTTAAAGCAGATGGCGAACTGCCCGAACAATTAAATGATGAATTGCAGTGGCAAATAAAACAGGTCATCGCATTTATCATCGAACAAGGATCTACTGATGTTGAAAAGAGCCAAGGTACTGATTGTTGATGACGATCCGTTAAACCGCTTGGTATTAGAGAAAACATTGCAGCAAGACTATGATGTTTTTTGTGTTGAGAGTGGCGAAAAAGCACTAACGTTTTTAAAAACGCAAACTGTTGATTTGTTGATCTTGGATATTGTAATGCCCGGCATTGACGGCTACGAAGTGCTTTCTAAGCTAAAAGAAAGCGCAACCACCAGTATGTTGCCTGTAATATTCATTTCTGCCAATACCAGCCATGATGACGAAGCGAAGGGCCTTGAATTAGGCGCGATGGACTACATCACTAAACCATTTAGTGCTGCTATTGTGCGTGCTCGAGTGCGTAATCAGCTGCTGATCAAACAAAAAAATGACTTACTCGAAATGCTCGCCTCAATTGATGGCCTAACCGAGATCCCAAACCGACGTTATTTGGATGAAAATTTAGCGCGAGAGTGGCGTCGTTGCCGTCGAGATCAAACCCCGTTATCTGTGTTATTGATGGATGTTGATCACTTCAAACGTTACAACGATTGCTATGGTCACCGAGCAGGTGATGATTGCTTAAAACAAATTGCTCATGCCTTAGTTGGGGCGTGTGAACGAGGCAGTGACTTTGTTGCTCGTTATGGTGGTGAAGAGTTTGCTGCGGTGTTACCCAATACTTCAGCTAAAGAGGCTATGTCGTTTGCAAATAAGCTGCGCAATGCGGTGAATGATTTAAACATCCCACACAAAGCGTCGCTAAATGCCGACCATGTCACAATTAGTATTGGTATTGCGACCACAGAAAATGGTCAGGTTTATGCAGAACAAGCCTTACTTGAAGAAGCTGATTTAGGTCTTTATCAGGCTAAAGACGCCGGACGAGATCAGATAGTATCGAGAATGATCGCAGTAAATGAACATGAGTAGGCAAAGCCTACTCACTCGTTTCAAATTATTTATTAACCATTGCTAAGTGATTTATAAATCGTATCACCTACGCCAATTAACTTATCATTTTTAAATACGAGTGGCGTACACTCGTCTTTAGTCATCTTGCCATCAGAGTGAATACTATGCGTTGCATAGAATAATACTTGGTAAACATCATCACCTTGCTTTAATAACTCGGTAAAGTTAGGTGTATTTAGTTTGTTTAATACAGTTTGGTAGCTCGTATCTAATGCAAGATTAGAAATCACTTCACGGTTATTTTTATGCTGTTGCTGCCAGCTAGAAGAGTTACCAGCCCAATGTGTGTCGGCTTCGCCGTCAGAAACAGCAATGACACAACCAGTTAAAAATGGTGCAGTTAGCGCGGCAATTAGAAGTGCTTTTTTCATGTTATTTTATCCCGAAGAAATTGTTTTATAGTTATTCACTTAATAGCAAACTGCTTGCCAAACTTATAAATTGCAACTAAATCAATTGTTTATGTTGTTTTTAGTCAATGAGCTAAGTAATAAATTGCTAACTACTTAGCTCTATTGACTAATAAGTTGCGGTTTAGACCAACCTATTACGTGCTTCGCCTTGATTAAATGCCTGGATATTTAATGCAATTTCGTTAACTAGGCGCACGATAGATTCTTGGCTGGCCCATGCGATATGTGGAGTAAGTAATAAATTTTTACCTTTGTATAGTGCCAGCGGGTTTTCTTGCTCTGCGGGTTCTTTACTAAGTACATCAACACCGGCTCCAGCAATAACATTATTAGCTAATGCGTCAGCTAAATCGGCTTCATTGATGATCCCACCACGAGCAGTATTAATGATGATAGCTGACGGTTTCATCATGCTTAATTCTGCCGCAGCGATTTGGTTGCGCGTTTCATCAGTAAGCGGGCAGTGAACACTAATGATATCGGCTGTGGTTAGGGCATCATTGAAACTAACACGACCTTCACGAGGCGTTTGGCCTTTTCGTTCACTAATGATGACATTGGCACCAAAGGCGCGTGCTACATCGGCAACGGCTTTACCCAGTGAACCATAGCCAACAATAGCCAGTGTTTTACCGGCAATTTCATTAAAGCTGTAATCTAAACGACAAAACATAGGGCTTTGCTGCCATAAGCCTTGCTGGCAATCATTAATGTATCTGTGAGTATTGCCCAGTAAATTAGTGATGAGAGTAAAGGTATGCTGCACCACACTCAGTGTTGAATAACCTGCGACATTGGTCACTGCGATGCCATGCTCTTTGGCTGCTACCAAATCAATATTGTTAGTCCCTGTCGCTGCAACGCATATTAATTTTAAATTAGGTAATTTGCTCATGGCGTTATGATCAATCACCACTTTATTACTGATAACGATATCGGCATCTTGGCAGCGCTCAACAACCTGTTCTTGAGCGGTTAAATCGTAACAGGTTAACTTACCTAATTGCGCTAAGGCATCTAACGAAGTGTTGGCTAATGTCGCTGCATCAAGGACAGTAATATTCATGTGCTTTCCTTTTTTAATTTATTGCTTGACCTTGGGGTGTACTCCAAGGTTTATAGTGAGCATAATAAATAAACGCTTCACAATGGAGACGGTGATGAAAATAGGTGAGTTTGCCCGTCAGTTGGGTGTCTCAACAGATACGCTACGGTACTACGAAAAGCATGGTTTGTTAACGCCTAGTTCGCGTTCAGACGTGGGATATCGTTTTTATTCTGAGAATGACTATAAGCAAATGGCGTTTATTCTCAGAGCAAAGAATGTTGGCTTTAGTCTGGCTGAGATCAAAGAGCTACTGCAAATTAAGTTTCATAAAGATCAGCATTCTTGTCATGAAGTTAAAGAGATGACGTTACAAAAACGTGATCTCGTTGCACAACGAATTGCAGAGCTTACTCGCTTTTATGACTCACTATCATTATTAGCAGATAAATGCTGTGGCGGAGAAGAACCTGCTGAAAACTGCTCAATACTAACGACGCTGGAGGATATCGATGGACTTACTCAATAATTTTTGGCATCTGTTTTTACTCTCAGCGCCTTGGTTAATGCTGGGCTTATTCATAGCAGGTCTTCTCAATGTGTATTTGCCTGCTAACTTTCTTAACCGGCATTTAGGCAAAGAAGGATTATGGACCACAGTTAAAGCAGCCTTTATTGGTGCCCCAATGCCCTTGTGCTCATGTGGTGTGATCCCTGCGGCCATTGGTTTAAGAAGGGCTGGAGCGTCAAAAAGTGCTACCACAGCATTTTTAGTTTCAACCCCTGAAACTGGGGTTGATTCGGTTTCGGTTTCTTATGTGTTACTAGGTCCATTTATGGCGGTAATACGTCCAATTGCCGCCGTGTGTAGTGCCATTGTGGCCGGTGTCTTAGTGGGGAAAGACAGTGAACTTCATCAGCATCAAAATACAGCATCAGATGAAAAAGACTCAGAATCAACATCTTGTTGTAGCAGTAAACAGCCTGAGCCTGTGACTACAGCGAGTTGTTGTAGTAAAGAGGCATCTACTAAGCCCGCACAAAGTTGTTGTAGTAAGCAATCACCTCAAGAACTTGAGCCTGCTAAAACAACAAGTTGTTGTAGTAGCAAGGAATCGGAACCAACACAGGAGCCGCAACACAGTTGCGCAACTGAAAAAGCAGCACCTTCGCAGAAAAGCTGTTGCAGCACTGAGCAGTCAACTAAAGCCGTTGAAAGCCGTTTTAGCAAACTGAAACGTGCAGTGAGCTTTAGTTGTAACAAGCTGCTTGAAGACACCATGATTTGGCTAATGATCGGTTTATTTTTTGCTGCTCTAGTTCAAACTTATGTACCAGAATCTTATTTAAGCCAATGGGGTGATGGCATCCTTGCAATGCTGGTGGTTATTTTAATCAGTATTCCTATGTATATTTGTGCTACTGCATCGACACCTATCGCAGCAGGCTTATTACTCAGTGGTGTGTCTCCGGGGGCGGTGTTGGTGTTTATGTTGGCAGGGCCGGCAACCAACATTGCAACGCTTGGTGTGGTTGGAAAAGAGCTAGGCAAACGTGCGGTATTTGCCTACTTAATAGGGGTGATTGGCACGGCGCTGGCATTTGGCTTTTTAACCGATTATTTAGTGGCGCAATATGGTTTTGTGGTGGCGCCGATGATGGGCGAAGAGCATGAAGTTCTACCACATTGGTTAAGCCTTGGGGCAGGTATTGTGTTGGCAATTTTAATGCTTAGATTACTGCTAAAAATGGTATTAAAAAAGGCGTCGCAAACTGGTAAGAGCATTGCTTAATTATTTGTTATAGATATATATTTTCTACATTAATTGGCATTTAATTTGGTTAACTATCGCGTCTCGGTTCGCATTTAAAATTGCCTGAGTTATAATCCGCTAATTATTTTTAACGGCACGCTCTGCGTGCCGTTTTTTAACTTAAGTAGTTTTTAATGAGTGAGAGTGTGGATAAATACGCCGACATAAGACCTTACAATGATGATGAAGTAGCTGATTCAGTAGCGCGTTTGATTGCTGATAATGCCTTTGTAGATGTAATCGCTAAGTATAACCTACCGCGCTTTTTATCGAACTTCCCATTTATTACTCGCCCATTAGTGCGCAGTCAGCTGCGTAAAAAGTGGGGCAACACCGCATCGGTTGAGCAAGTTCAGCATGAAGTGGCTGATTATTTAAATAAACTAATCACCCGTACGACTTCAGAAGTGACGTTTTCGGGCATCGATAAACTAGACCCAAAACAAGCTTACTTATTTATCTCTAATCACCGCGATATCGTGCTTGATCCTGCGTTGGTGAATTGGGGCTTGTTCAAGCACAACATGCCGACAGTTCGCATCGCAATTGGTGATAACTTACTGCAAATTCCTTATATCACTGAGTTAATGCGTTTAAACAAAAGCTTTATTGTAAAGCGCTCAGCGAAAGCTCCGAAAGAGATGTTAAAAGCGTTGTCGCAGCTGTCTGCTTATATCTATGACTCACTTGCTGAAGGCCACTCAATTTGGATAGCGCAAAAAGAAGGCCGAGCAAAAGACGGTTTTGATCAAACAGATCCTGCCTTACTTAAAATGTTGCAGTTACAAGGTCGTAAGCAGAAAAAAGAATTTGCTGAGTACGTACGCGAATTAAAAATTGTGCCAGTGTCTATCTCTTATCAATACGAGCCATGCGCGATTGCTAAAGCGAAAGAGCTTTATCATAAACAGCAACATGGTCAGTATGTGAAACAGCAAGGTGAAGATATTGCTAGTATTGTTGAAGGCTTTAGTACAGCTAAAGGGCATGTACATTTAGCGTTTGGCGAACCAATTGAATCGGGCTGCGAATCACCTGAAGAGCTGGCAAAAACCATTGATCAGCAAATTGTTGATTCGTTTTTCTTACACCCTGGTAACTACATAGCGGGTGGTTGTACGCAAGCTGTGATTGACGAAAAAGATGCTGCTGCATTTAACGAGCGACTAGCAAAAGTGCCAGAGGAGCTAAAACCTTTGGTATTAGCTATGTATGCTAAACCTTTTCATCGTAAAGCAGAACTTGCCACAAGCGAATCTGAGTAAGCGAAACAGATAGTTTAAGAAGCCACTTTATAAAGTGGCTTTTTTTATGGTTAATTTTCAGGCTATACTTTTAATATTACTTATTAACCGGCATTTGTGATGCAACAGATTGAAATATTTGAAATTCCAAGCCCTTGCAAAGGAATATGCCAAGTTAATAACCGAGGCTATTGTAAAGGTTGCTACCGTAGTCGTGATGAGCGTTTTAATTGGAATAAGTTTACCAATGCAGAAAAACGTAAAGTCATTAGCTTATGCCAACAGCGCTATAAACGTTTCCTTCAGAAAAAACAGCAGGCAGAGCTGCAACAAAAAAATCCTGAGCAAGGCGGTTTTGATTTTTAAAATTTACTGAGGTTGTATTTCGATTTTAAAAATTGCACCGTGCCGTTTTCATCAAGCTTTTTAAGTACTTTAGTCAGTTGTGGAATTATCGCTTTATGCCGTTTATGCACAAAGTGAAAGCTCTGCATCGGCATTAAAATCTGTTTATGGAAGGCCGTTTGGTCAAACCCCGGATGCTTAGTCGACAATAAAAAGTCTAGTAATATTGTCCCTTCAACACGGTTTTGCGTGAGTAAATTAAGCTGCGCGGTGACATTTCTGACCTTGATTACATCACCATCAAATGGATGGTTATCGATATAACTCTGGGCCGCCGGGTAGCTTGACTGAATTGCTAACGATTTAAGATCTTCATATTGGCATTGTCGGCAGTTTTTCAGTAGCACTAGATTAAAATCAAAAAGCGGATAGTCTACTTTCAATAAATTAGGGTAATCATCTTTAACATTGGCAATGCGGCCTAGTTGCCCATCGAGCACACCTTGATTCGCGGCAACCAAGGCATTTTGATGATTAAAGTCGATAATATGGATCTCATAGCCAATTTCTTTGTATGCCATTTTCATTAAATCAATAACATAGCGAGCTTGTGGTGTATCGGCGGGGCGATTAAAGATCAATAAATTAGTGCTGGCACTACTTGAGAAGCAAAAAAACAGCAAAAATAAGGCAAATCTGTGACTCAGATACTTCGACAACGTGCGTTCCTTGCGTACATAAATTGCTCGTTAATTTACTGATATGTGTTTCCAAAATCAAGCTTATCCGTGGGCTTTTTAAGCTAATAAAAGGGATTAAAGCCTGTTAATTTTGTTATACTTGTGAAATCAAAAAATTTATTGCTGAGAAAGTATGAGTTTCAATCTATGTAAATTGCCACGAGAGCAAAAATATCAAATTCAATTGGATTACGAAGCGTCTTTTTGGGCTTATCAAATAAAGCGTGGTAAGAACACCCGCGAAGGTGTTTACACTGCAATAAATAATCGCCCTATGTCTGAGCAAGCTTTTCTTAAGCAGCAATTTGAGCATTACCTTTCGCTAATGAGCTAACCATGGCTGCGTTTAGATTTTGTTTACTTGAGCCAATTAAAACGCCGTTAGTAAACAAATTTTATGATAAACACAAGGCTCGCGGCAGAGCGAGCAAAGCTGACCAAGTATGGGTTGCTTACAAAGAAACAGAAATAATTGCCGCTTGCCGAGTTCAAAACCAAGCTGGGCTGTTATTTTTGTCTACCCTTTATGTTGATGAAGTATGGCGGGGTCAAAAAATTGCCTCACAATTACTTGCGGCTGTCACCGCCGCACAAAAAGGGACAGTTTTTACCTTCGTGTACCAAAATCTGATTGATTTTTATCTACAAAATGGGTTTAACTATGCATTAACATTACCCAATTCTTTGCAATCGTTGTTTGAGGTATATGCGCATCGAAACGTAGTTGCGATGCACTTTACGCGTGACACAGTGCCAAGTTAGCAATTTGGAACGTCAATGACTAAGTTCTTCTCCAGTATAGCGTTATTTTTTATTTTGACCTGTGGCTTGTTTAGCCATCCCGCTATCTCTCAGGTAAAACGTTTATCAACCAGTGAAGGCTTATCGCAAAGTTATGTAAACACTATGCTTATCGATAACAGTGGCTACTTGTGGTTATCGACTGAAGGCGGCCTCAATCGCTACGATGGTTATCAGGTGGTTCATATCAAAGGCCCTAATGGTGAGCTTGAAGATGCCATTATTGACCGTATTTACCAAGACCCTCAAGGCTATATCTGGATAGCTTCACTACAAGCGGGTTTATTCCGCTATGATCCCACTTCCGATACTTATCAGCAGTTTATTGCTAAACCAACCACTGAAGAGCAAATTTTTATTGAGTCGGTGTTTAGCATGGTAGCTGTTGATGACAAAACACTTTGGCTAGGGCGAGGCTGGGATTTTGCCAAACTAGACTTAGAAACGAAAAAAATCACCTCTATTTTTGAAATTCCTGAGCGAGTTAAAAGCAGTGTTATTCGAGAGCTTTTCGCGTACCAAGGTTATATTTTTATGGGCACCAGTAATGGTGCTTATGTCTATGAGCTGGCATCAGGAAAAGTCCGTAAACTTGAGCATTTGCAAAATGAGCCAACTCATATTTATCAAAATTATGTGAAATCGTTCGCTATTATCAATGAACAAACATTGTTAGTGGGGGCTGTTAGAGGACTTTATCAGGTTGATATTAGCAATTTAAAAGCAATGTTTGATACCCCAGACATCGCCTTTAAAAATAAAACACTCATCAGTGAATTAAATATTTGGAAGATTATTCCTGAGGCTAACTCTATTACGCTTGGCACTGATAAAGGGTTATTTGAATATAACCCTGAAACGGGTGAGTTAGCTAAGAATATGCGCCTAAAGGAAAGTGGTTACACACTAGCTGACACCAGCATTATTGATATTGTGAAAGACCGCTCTGGTGGAATGTGGCTGGCAACCAAAAATGATGGTGCATTTTATCAGTCATACGACAATTACAATTTTATCAATGTAACAGCCAACTCATTAACAGGCGATGGGCTATCTCACCACTCAATTTGGAGTATCACTGAGTTTCAAAATCGTCTTTGGCTTGCCACCCATAATGGTTTAACAGCGGTTGATTTAGAAACCTACGAAAGTGAAGTGTTTTTAAAAGATTATCAGGTTGACCTTATAACTACTGAATTCAGTATTTACCAAATCATGCCCTACAAAGATAAGTTATGGCTGCATACTAATCGCGGTATATTAAGCTTTGATCCGAAAACCGGGCAGGCCACCCCAGTCAAAGCCGCAAACCCCGAGAACCAAGTTTTAATTAACGATTGGGTGCATGGCATATTGTTGATGCCATCGGGGGACCTTTACTATGTTCACCCTGATTACGGCATGTTTGTTTATAATATCGATAGCCAAAAAGTGACCCGACTAGGCGGCAAGTTTGATGAGTTTGAGCCGTTTTTAGCCTACGGATTTTTACCTGCGTTGTCGTCAAACCCAAAAGCGCCGTTATTTTATAATGCAGGTATTCTGTATCAAGTTGACCCTGATACATACGAGCTCTCGACGATTTACAAAGTGCCTGAACAGCATGAAAATGTTGCTGTGAATGTGATGTCTTACATCATAGATAACAACAATGTGTTGTGGTTATCGCTTTCAAACTTTGGCCTAATCGGCTTAGACGCCAGCACTTACGAACATATTTATACCATCGACCTTGAGAAGAATAAGTTAGGTACTTTGTTATACGACATGGTGCTTGATGAAGCAGGTATGATCTGGATGAGTAGCCACAAAGGACTTTGGCGACTGAACCCTGATAATTTACATTTTCAGCAATTTACTGGCTCAGAAGGGTTATTCTCAACCGAGTTTAATAGCGGAGCTTTTACTAAGCTTAAGTCAGGGCAAATTGTCTATGGTACGCTAAAAGGCTTTACCTATTTTTACCCTATGGATAACCACTATCAGCAAGCTTTAATTGATCACGTAAATATTACCAACCTTGATTTGATGTCGCGCGATTTACCCGCTGAGCTAAAGCAGCCAATCGACAGTGTCGTCCTTGAGCATGATGATATAGGCCTTGAAGTTGCCTTTTCGGCGATGGCATTTAACTATCAAGAACGTATCATTTATGAATACCAGCTAGGTGATGGTCAAAAAACTTATACCCGC
Source organism: Pseudoalteromonas sp. NCCP-2140 (assembly GCF_023708065.1). Classification (NCBI taxonomy): domain Bacteria; kingdom Pseudomonadati; phylum Pseudomonadota; class Gammaproteobacteria; order Alteromonadales; family Pseudoalteromonadaceae; genus Pseudoalteromonas; species Pseudoalteromonas sp. NCCP-2140. The sequence continues at coordinate 77,469 of NZ_BRCZ01000010.1, forward strand.
AATAACAACCGAGTGCTCTTCCCAAAACTTAGTGCAGGAAAATACCACCTTAAGGTATGGGCAAAAGATCCATTAACCGGAGAGTTAACGCCGCCGGCAATTTTAAATATCGAAGTGAAATACCCACCTTGGCGTGCACCTCACTTTATTGTTTTGTATGTAATTTTGGTTGCTCTGTTTGTTGCTGCATGGGTGTTTAGACGTAACCGTATGCAACAAATATTGCTAGCCGCCCATAAAGAAAGTAAAGAGAGTGAAGCACGCTTAAAACTTGCTCTCGAAGGCAGCCATTCTGGAGTGTGGGATTGGTCTTCGCAAAGCCCGATTATTTATCAGCCGCGCCTTAAAAATGAGTTAGGCTATGAAACTGACAGCGTTAATTTAGATGATTATTTAGCAAAGATTCACCCCCATGATAAACAAACTTTCCGGTTAGAGTGGTTAGAGTTTTTATCTACACAAAAAGGCTATTTCAATTGCACCTACAGGCTGCGTCATGCTGATGGCAATTGGCGTTGGTATAAAGACTTTGGCAAAGTGGTTGAGTGGCAAGACAGCGCCCCTGAAAAAGTAGCTGGTACCTACACAAATATGACCCGAGAGCTGGTATTTGAAGAAAATGCCCGTTTGTTTGGTGCGGCATTTGAACAAACTCGCGACTGGGTGTTTATCTTAGATAAAAATCTGCGTATTCGCGCTACCAATAAGTCATTCCAAGATGCCTTTGGTTTTCCTGCAGAGCCTCGCTCTAGCCGTTCGCTCACACTTGGAATGCCTATATCTACCCGTATCCATTACTTACGCATTATGCAAAAGCTTGAATCGGGTGAGCACTTTTCAGCCGAAGATGTTGTTGAAGTTGCTGGCGGTGAAAAGCGCCAAGTATTAATAAAAATAAGTGCGGTTGCAGGCAATAATCGCCAACTTGATAGCTATGTGATTATAGTTACTGATATTAGCGCGCAAAAGCTGGCTGAAAACGAGCTGCATCTACTGGCCAACTACGATGTTTTGACGGGGCTGCCAAATAAAACCTTGTTCAACGACCGAGTCGTTCACGCTATTGAGCAAGCGGATTACCATCAAACAAAAGTGGCGTTATTAAACGTTAATATTAAGCGCTTTAAGCACTTTAATGATTCGCTTGGGCGTGAAGAGTCTGATGAATTAATTAAGCGTGTTGCTAAGCGTTTAAAACAGGTGTTGCGTCCACAAGATAGCGTGGCACGTTTCGATGGTGACGAGTTTGTGATCCTTGCCGAAGATTTTAAACAGCTTGATGAGTTACTGCTGTTATGTGCAAAAGTGATGGATTGTGTCGATACTCATATTGAATTGAGCCAGCAAGCTGTAAAGGTGAACCTGAGTGTTGGTGTTGCTGTTTATCCTGATGATGCAAAGGACACCAAAGCCTTATTAAAAGCCTCCAATGTGGCACTGTACCACGCGAAAAGTCATGTCGAAGGCTGTTATCAGTTCTATAAGCAAGAAATGAATTTACAAGTGCAGCGTACTTTGCACCTTGAATCACAGCTAAGTAAAGCTTACCAAGAACATGAGTTTTGTAATTTTTATCAGCCAATCGTGAGCGCTGAGACTCGCCAAGTGGCGGGGCTTGAAGTGTTGTTACGTTGGCCGAGTAATGATGAATATAAACCAGAAGACTTTGCAAATGCAGCAGAAAGCTCCGGGCTAATCACCAAAATTATGCTGCAGACTCTATCAAGAGCATTGATTGAGCTGCGCCAATGGCGTACCACGCATCCTGATTTATATATTTCTATTAATCTCTCAGCTCTTGATTTTGAAAGCGAAAATCTGGTTGAGAAAATACATCAATCAATAAGTGCAATTAAAGTGCCTGCAAGCGCATTAGTGTTTGAGATCACCGAATCAGTAATGATGCATGATTCAGATAAAGCGCAGCAGAGTATGGAAAAACTCAAAGCCCTAGGCTGTCGTATTTACATGGATGACTTTGGTACAGGCTATGCGTCACTGACCTACTTGAAACGTTTTCCGGTTGATGTGCTGAAAATAGACAAGAGTTTTGTCAACGACATCGGGGTCGATAAAGGTGATGAAGCAATTATCAACTCAACACTCACCCTAGCAAAAAGCTTGGGTAAAGAGTGTGTAGCAGAAGGGGTTGAAAACCGCACGCAATTGCAATTCTTACGCACTTTAGGCTGTGAATATTTCCAAGGTTATCTGTTTAGCAAACCTGTAGCGGGTGATGAAGTGAAAGCGCTTTTAGATACTCAATGGGATGAGGAATTTTTAGGGTAAAGCCAAAGCTTTACCCTTTTCGTTAATCTTGGCGTTTTCCGCAGTGGCGGCAATATAAGTTCCGATTGCGGTTTTTAAGTTCGTTATGAATTGCTTTATTTGCCTCTTGCTGACTTAAACCCAGTTTGTAACGTAAGTTTTCTAAGTGTTCTTCTTCAACCGGCGATAAATGCCCATCTTCAACGGCTTCGTGGACTGCATCGGTAAATACTTGTCTGCGTTTACGTAACTGCTCAGAAAAGCTTGAGGCCAACAAACCGGTTGGAATAGCCACCATGCCCATACTCACTAGTGTGATGGCACCACCAAATAAGCGACCAAGGGGAGTCACAGGTACGACATCGCCATAACCAACAGTTGTTAATGTCACCATGGCCCACCACATCGCAGCAGGAATAGAGCCAAATTTATCGGGCTGCACATCGTGTTCAATTAAATAAATACCGCATGAGGCAATGATCAAGACCACAGCCATAATAAAAAATGCAGCAAGCAGTGAGCTGCTTTCTTCTTTAAATGAATTTAATAATAGCTGCATCGCCCTTGAATAGCGGGTCAGCTTAAAGATACGCATTAACCTAAGCACTCGTAAGAAGCGTAAATCAACACTCACAAAGACCATCAGAATGGTGGGTAAAATCGCGATCAGATCAATCAGCGCCAACGGCGAAAAGAAATATCTAATGCGAATTTTTGAGTTTGTTAACGGGCTTTCTTTATGCACGCTTTTATCTACACAAGACCAAAGCCTGAGCACATATTCTAAGGTGAAGATACCGACAGAAATCAGCTCAATCATTAAAAATTCGTGATGATATTGCTTTGCTAAAGGGCCAACCGACTCCAGCACAATTGCCACCACATTGACCATGATCAGCGACATCAAAAATACGTCGAGTGCGCGTCCTATACGTCGATATTTACCGTTACCTTCAAAAACTCGTGCAGTGTAATTTCTTAAACGATGCAAAATAGTGATCCAGTTTTAGTTAAGTTTTAGCACCATATTTATGCTGCCTTCTTCAAAGTCGCGGGTGATCTTAAACCCGAGTTTTCGTGCCAGTTCAATCATGCCGGTGTTTTCTGGCAAGGTGATGCCTGCAATTTGTTTAACGCCTTGGTTTTTACAATGCTCAATTGCCGCGTTCATTAATATTGTGCCAAGCCCTAAGCCTTGGCAATCAGAGCGCACCACAATTGCAAATTCCGCATCGAGCTTGTCTGGATCCATCAATACACGAGATACCCCTAATGTACAGGCTGAACCATTTTGCTCTTGGCTGACAATAAACGCCATTTCTCGGTCATAATCAATTTGCGTCATTTTCGCGAGCTGATCATGGTTGAATTGCGGTAATTCACCGAAGAAGCGCTTATATCTGTCTTCTTTACTCAATGATTGATCAAACTCTAAGTGTGCTTGCTCATCTTCCGGTTTGATAGGTCTTAGCTGTGCTTGGGTATTGTTTTTAAGGGTTACTTCTTTCACCAATTCAATCGGGTAGGGACGAATACACAAGCGTTTACGGTTCGCTTTTGCTTTATAACGGCTAAGGCCAATGGTTGCATCAAGTACCAAAAACTGCCCGTTACTGGCTAAAATAGGATTTAACTCAACACTAGTGATATCAGGTTGGTCGATAACCAGCTGCGAGATGCGGGTGAGTAGGGCACATAAACGGTATTTATCGACTTTTTCTGGTAGTACGCGGTCTTTAAGTACGCCTTTATCGTGCGCCGCAGCAATCAGGTATTTTGCCAAGTTCATATTTAGTGGTGGTAATGCCACTGCTGCTTGAGCGAATTCAAGTCCAGTACCTGCTTCACCAAGTAAGATCACAGGGCCAAAGTTAGGCTCTGTTTTTATAGCGATACGTAGCTCATTAGCACCTGCTCGCGGCGCCATCTTTTGCAGTGAAAAACCTTCTATATGGGCATCAGGGTAGGTGTTTTTGATTCGTAGCAGCATGGCAAAGGCTGTTTGTTCAACTTCTTGCGCATCATTTAAATTAAGGACCACACCACCGACTTCTGATTTAGAAGGAATACTTGGGCTAATTAGTTTTAACGCTACCGGAAAGCCTAGCTCAATGGCTTGTTCTTTAGCTTCTGTTGGTGTGTAAGCAACCTCAGTTTGAATACAATCAATACCATAATGAGTGAGTATTTGGCTTGCTTCATGGGTTGATAAATAGCTTTGCTCTTCGGCTAAAAACTCATTTACGACTGTGCGCGCTGCGTCTTTATTTATTTTTGCATCATCGGTGTTTGATTCTGGCGTTTGCGTTAAATGCTTTTGGTTACGGCGATAACTTACCAAGTGCATAAACGCACTAACCGCACCTTCAGGTGTACGGTAGGTCGGAATGGCATTATTAGCGCAGACCTTACGCGCGGCATACGCGGCATCTTCACCCATAAAGTTTGTCATAACATAAGGGCGAGCCATCTTCGGGATTTTTTCTAAGGTTTCGACAATAATCTCAGCATAGTCTTCACTCGGTGCAAGCGCAGAAGGGGTATGAATGATCAGCAGGTTTTTAACTTCTTTGGCTTGCAGCAAGATTTCTAAGGCTTGTTGATATCGCCTCGGTGCTGAGTCACCAAAAATATCCACCGGATTCGAGGTCATTTCTGATTGTGGGATCACTTTATTCAGCGCTGCTCTGGTCTCGTCGCTAAGCTCTGCCAGTTTCCCTGAGCTTTGCAAAAGCGTATCAACCGCCATTACACCTGGGCCGCCGCCATTGGTTAAAATAGTCAGCTGTTCGACTTTAAGTAGTTTGGGGTGCATTGCCAGTGTTTGTGTCGCAGCAAAAAGCTCTCGTAAGTCATTTACCCTTAGCATACCCGCTCGCTGGAATAGCGCATCATAGACCGCATCAGAGCTTTGTTTGCCACCAGTGTGTATTTCTGCAGCAAGGGCTCCGGCACTGGTTTTACCGGTTTTAATGGCAATGACGGGTTTGCTAAATGCAGCGGCTCGCGCTGCAGAAATAAAGCTGCGAATATCTTCTATATTATCGATATACAACAAAATAGCCTTGGTTTTTGCATCTCGACCTAAAAAGTCGAGTAATTCATCAAAGTCGATATCAAGGCAATCACCCACAGACACAAAATATGAAAAACCAATCTCTTTGTTCTTCGCCCAATCAAGAATCGTTGAGCAAACCGCCGCTGATTGCGATACAAAGGCGAGCTTTCCGGGGCTTGCAACTGTATGCGAAAAACTAGCATTTAAGCCAATATGAGGAATAAGTAAGCCCAAACAATTAGGCCCAAGTAAAGAGACATTTGCCTCTGCAGCAGCTTCTTTTAATGCGTACTTTTGGTCGGCGTTTAAGCCGGCTGCAATCACCACTGCATGTTTACAGCCAAGCTCCCCAAGCTCGTTAATGATGTTGATTAAGGTGTTTTTATTAGTACAAATAACCGCAAGGTCAGGTACTTTTGGAAGTGCAGCAATGCTCGGATAGGCTAGTACGCCGTGTACAGCGCTGTGATTTAAACTAACAGGCATGATTGGGCCTTTAAAGCCCCCTTGTAAAAGGTTGCGCATAACCACAAACCCCGCTCGGTTAGGGGAATTTGAGGCGCCAATGACCGCGACTGATTTAGGGTTAAAAAATTGGCTAATACGTTTAACGCTCATGCTGTTTCCTTCGCTTGCGCTGTTTGTTAAAACTTCAGGGTCTGTTAAGTTTAATACACCCAAACTAGAACTGACACGCTTCTAAAGTATTAAAAGTTATACTCATAAGATAACCTGTTTATAACTACTTTTCGAGTCAAAAACAGTGACCTACATCAAGGAGAAAAGCATGAATAAAGCGCAACCATTTAATATCGTTATTGCAGCGTGTGCATTGGCGGTTGGTTTGCTCGGATTAGGTTTTATTTTGAAAAGTGCAGCCCTTGATGTGAAAGGCATGGAGCGCACTGTTCACGTTAAAGGGTTAGCTGAAATGGAAGTGCCAGCCGACACCGTAATTTGGCCGTTACAGTTTTCTGATGCCGATAATAACCTTGAAAAATTAGTGGGTCGGGTTGAAGAAAAAAGCGATGCAGTCGTCGCCTTTTTAAAGCTACATGGCTTTAGTGATGAAGAAATCAGCCTTGGTAGTCAGTCAATTATTGATAAACAAGCCCGCGAATATGGCGGCGAGAATCAGCAGTTTCGTTATATTGCCCGTAATAATGTCATTGTTTATTCAAATGACATCGAAAAAGTGCAACATGCCTTAGGCGCTGTAAGCCAATTAGCCAAGCAAGGCATTGCGATAGTACAAGACAATTACGAAACGCGTATTCAATATTTATTTAATGGCTTAAATGAGATTAAGCCAAATATGATTCAAGAAGCAACCGAAAAAGCCCGAGAAGTGGCAATGAAATTTGCCAAAGATTCACAATCTAAATTAGGTAAAATTAAAACAGCGCGTCAGGGGCAGTTTTCAATTTCAGATAGAGATTCAAACACACCTCAGCTGAAAAAAGTGCGTGTTGTTACCAGTGTTGAATATTATCTATCTGACTAAACCCAATACCACAGATAAAGGCAGCCGCATGCGTGTACATACAATCACCATGCGGCAAAGCGCTCCAAGCATAAAGCCACCACTAAATGCCACAGCCACCCCCAATAAGCCAAACTGATCTTTTAACAGTATTGCCATTAAAACCGTGACACTGGTTGCGCCAAGTAGTACGTACAAGTTAATAAGCGGGTTGCCTTTTAATTTGATCATACTACTGGCTAAAATTCTTGCTGGTAATAACAGTTGCCCGAGTAACAGCAGCATTAAAATCCAAAACCCTTCCTGCAATTGGCTTTCGCCATAGAGAGTGAGTAGTGGCTTTGCGAGCAGGGCAAGTAGCAAAATAGCGGCAAAGTTAAAACGCCATACCACTTTCATTAATTCGCTAAGTTGCTGCTCGGTCGTTTCATCGGCCATTAAAATGGGTTTTAAATATTGGTTGGCGGCATTGCCTAAAATAGTCAGTAAGCCAGCAATCACTACCGCAGGAAAGAAGATACTCACGCCTTGTGCACCAAACCAGTGATGCACCAGTAATACATCGAGTTTTGCTACCAACACGGTGCCTGCGCCACTGGCGAGCATGATCAAGGAGTCTTTACACCATTGCTTGGTTTGGTAGCGGGCAGTGCTTGCGACGATCATTTTTTTGATTAACCAATATTGATAAATGACTACGCACAAGATGCTACAAAACAACAAGATACAAATCTCGACTAAAGATAAGTCGCCACGTATCAAGTACACGAAAAAGCAAAACCCAGCTGTTAGCAATTCAAAAATACACTGCTGCGTTATCAGGCCAATTTTTGGTTTATTCAAAGCCACTAAAAAGGCCGATTGGCTTTGCATAATGGCGCCAATCGGCACCAGTAACAGTAAATAGACCACATGCTCTTGAGCGCTTTGGTGCGGTGAAATAGCCTGAAAGCTAATCACCACAGCGGCGACAAAAATCACTCCGAATAAACAAGATGCCGCTAAATAAACATGTTTTAAGCCACGTAGTAAATCATGTTGCTGGGCTTTGTAGAGCGGGTAGCTAATACGCATTAAAGACGATGCAAACCCCATGCTCGCTGGTAACAAAAGAATTTCACAAAGTGCGAGTAACGCGGCGAAAGTGCCAAACTCATCATTACTTAATAGCCTTGCAAGGCACAAGGTAAGCACAATACGGCTACCATGGTTAAGGGCGGTAAAACTGCTGAGCGATAAAAACGCTTTAACAACATCCTTATTCATGAAGTTATTGATTAAGGGCGTTTAATAACTGCGCCGTTGGAACTTGCAAATAGGCCGCGCAAAGCAGCACTTTACTGTCGCTATTCGTTGGTTGATTGGCACCATAAAATTGCTTAAGGGTATTTACCAAGACGCTGACTGCGCTAGGGCTGTGACTTTGGTCGACTTCCATCATGGCTAATAATGCAGAGAACTCATGTTTGGCTAGCATTTGGGTCGTGCTGTTTAGCGCTATAAAGCAACCAATAGGAGTGAGCTGCTGCTTATTTAATGTTTTTAATGCTATGCCTAAGCTTTCATTGCTTTCAAATAACATTAACGAACGCAAGTAATTAAAGGGTAGGTTATCAGCCTGACACTGCGTAAATAAGTGATGTAGTAGGGTATTACCCTGATTGTCTGTTACACAAAAAGCATTTTGAAACTTAAGACCAGGCGTGAAAAAGCTCAGTTTATCGATATCATCAATTAAGGCTACAGCTTCACTTGGTAGCGGGCTTGCTTCGAGTAAATGCGCTGCTACATTTTGTAAAAACAAGTATTTAACTTCACTACTGCACGCTAATTGATAGATATGCTGTAATTGTGCCGCTTGCAAAACTCCCGAAACACTTTGGTAATCGGCAATGAGTTCTTTTAACTGATGATGTTGAAGTCGGCTGTTCAATTGCTCAATCGCGCTTTGCATGGAAATACTCGTTTTTTATTATTTATACATTTATAGCTCAACTAGTTGTTTAAATAAATAAAAAAGGCCGCTGAGCGGCCTTTTTCAAGTCTTTATTGGTTAAGCTGCTTGTTTCTTAGCAACCCATTGGTCAACAAACTTCTCTAGTACATTTAACGGTACTGCACCATTTTTAAGTACTACATCGTGGAATTCACGAATATCGAATTTATCGCCTAGTTTTTCTTTAGCTGCTTCACGAAGCTCTAAAATTTTCAGCATGCCCACTTTGTATGCCGTTGCTTGTGAAGGCATTACGATGTGACGTTCAACCATTTTAACGCCATCAGACGTCGCATTTGGTGTGTTATTTACGTAGTAGTCGATACCTTCTTGACGTGTCCACTTCATAGCATGGATACCTGTATCTACTACTAGGCGACATGCACGCCATAATTCCATCGCAAGACGACCAAAATCTGAATATGGGTCTTCGTATAAGCCCATTTCTTTTGGTACTAGCTCAGAGTATAAACCCCAACCTTCAACATACGCTGTGTAGCCGCCAAACTTACGGAACTTAGGTACGCCTTCAAGCTCTTGCGCGATAGCAATTTGCATGTGGTGACCAGGAATACCTTCGTGGTATGCAAGTGCTTCCATCTGGTATGTTGGCATTGCTTCCATATCGTAAAGGTTTGCGTAATAAATGCCTGGGCGTGAACCATCTGGCGCAGGTTGTTGGTAGAACGCTTTACCTGCTGCTTTTTCACGGAATGCTTCAACAGCTTTAACTTTAAGATCAGCTTTTGGCTTAACAATGAATAGCTCGTCTAGACGAGATTTCATGTTATCGATAAGCGCTGTTGCCTCATCAAGATAACGTTGTTTACCTTCAGCGGTGTTAGGGTAGTAGAACTGCTTATCAGTTTTCATGAATTGCATGAATGCTTTAAGGTCACCTTTAAAGCCTACTTTGTCCTTAATCTCACGCATTTCGTCGTGAATACGCGCGACTTCAGCTAAACCGATTGTGTGGATTTCTTTTGCTGTTAAATCAGTTGTTGTGGTACGTGCTAAAGCATTATTGTAGAACGCTTCACCGTCAGGGAATTTCCAAGCACCATCACGGTCATCAGCGCGTTTTTCTAACTGAGCTAAGAAGTTAATTAGCTTAGTGTAAGAAGGTTTTACTGCTGCTTTTAGGGCTTTTTCAGCGTCGCTGATAAGTGCTGATTTTTCGCTATCGGCAATCTCTAACGCATTAACTTTGCGTTTAAAGTCAGCTAGTAACGTTGAGTCTTCACCGTCATGGAATGGTGCGCCGCGTAAGATATTATTGCTTGAATCAATCACGTGTGGGAAAACAAACTTAGGCGCGATAATGCCTTTATCTGCACGTACTTCAAGGTCTTTGATTAGCTGATCAATAACCGTTGTAACACCATTTAAACGTGAGATATACGCTTTAGCATCAGATACATCGGCAATTTGATGTTGATTGATTAAAAACGCAGGGATCATCGAGTGAACACCAAACATTTGGTTCACAGGGTAGTTGTAATGACGCCATTTGAAATCAGCAATTTCGTTTTCTAAATCTTGCTTTTTAAGGTCGTAGCTTACTTTTGTTGCGTCATCTAATAGGTCGCGGTTAATTGCGTTAAGCGCAACTAGGTCAGCTTTAGTTTGTTCAAAGTCTTCTAAAACGCGCTCTTCGCTGCCATCGTCCCATTTGTCGTAATCTTTTTTGATGCCCATGTATGTTTGATAGATAGGGCTTTTCATTACATCACGGTTAAAAGTATCTTCGAAGAAGGCATTAGCTTTATCGATTTCACTTTGTACAGGTTGGCTTTGTACACTAGGTGCAGGCTTCGGTTGCTCTTGCATTTGTTGGCAGCCGCCAAGTAATGCAACACTTACCGCCGCAGCGATGAAGGTCAGTTTACGCATTATCGTTCCTTTGTAGTTGTTAGAAATTTAATTATAATTCTTAAACGAATAATTCTAGCAGGTCATTTAAAAAGCGGTGGCCTTTTTGGCTTACCTGCCAGTTATCTTTATCATCAATTAGTAAGCCTTTTGCAATTGCATCAGTCAAGGCTTGTTCCTGACTTTGCAGTGACAAACTTGTAAGCAAAGGTAAATCAGCTTTGGGGCAGGGTTCGACTAAACGAAAACGATTCATAAAGAATTCAAAAGCTAAGTCGTCTTCTGCTACTTGCCATTGTTCGTATAAATACGGTTTGGCAAGATCCATATAACCTCGAGGGTGTTTTACTTTCACCGTACGGGTGATGACTTTATTTTCATCAGTAATTTTACCATGGGCACCGCAGCCGATACCGAGATAATCGCCAAATCGCCAATAATTCAAGTTATGACGGCATTGGTAACCGGGCTTCGCGTAGCCTGAGATCTCGTATTGCTCATAACCTGCTGCTGCGAGTAACGCTTGACCTTGTTCTTGAATATCCCAAAGGGTGTCGTCATGAGGTAAGGTCGGTGGTTTAGAAGCAAACTGAGTATTCGGCTCAATGGTTAGTTGATACCACGAGATATGAGGTGGATTTAGGGCGATAATTTTTTCAAGGTCACCCAAGGCGTCTGCAACAGATTGCCCTGGTAAGCCATGCATTAAATCAAGGTTAAAGCTGTTTAGCCCCGCTTGATGCGCCTGTTTAGCCGCATAACTTGCTTCATCAGCACCATGAATACGGCCAAGGGCTTTTAGCTTGTCGTTTTGCATGCTTTGCACACCAATCGAAATACGATTGATGCCAGCGGCAACATATTCTTTAAAGCGACCTGTTTCGACAGTACCAGGGTTTGCCTCTAGGGTAATTTCACAGTCATCAGTTAGGCCAATTAATCTGTCGACTTCACCAAGTAGGCGAGTATAAGCGTCACCGGTTAATAAGCTTGGGGTGCCGCCGCCAATAAAGATGCTGTGGATTTTACGCCCTTGCACTAAATGCAAATCAGCCTTGAGATCATCTATAAGATGCTGAACGTATTCTTTTTCGGGGATTGTGCCTTTTTGGCCATGGCTATTAAAGTCACAGTATGGGCACTTTTGCACGCACCAAGGCACGTGCACATATAAACTTAAAGGCGGTAAACTCACAGGCCGCCTTTTTGCTGCAATTGCGCAAGTAGTTGTTTTAAAGCTTGGCCGCGATGGCTAAGGGCATTTTTTTGCTCTTTAGTTAACTGAGCGCTAGTGCATTGCTCAGACGGTACGTAAAAAACAGGATCATAACCAAAACCACCTTGACCATCTTGGCTATGAGTGATTTCGCCTTCCCAGCTAGCACTACAAATAAGTGGTGTAGGGTCGTCAGCATGGCGCATTAATACTAACACACACCAAAAACGCGCACTGCGAACTGGGTTATCAGCAAGCTCTTTCAGTAGCTTGTCGATATTATCTTGATCGCTGGCACCCGCTCCGGCAAAACGTGCAGAGTACACACCTGGTGCACCATTTAGACCGTCTACTTCAAGGCCAGAGTCATCAGCAATCGCAGGCATGCCTGTGATCTTTGCTGCATGGCGCGCTTTAATAATGGCGTTTTCAACAAATGTGGTGCCTGTTTCTGGCACGTCTGGCACTTGAAAATCGCTTTGTGGAACCACGTTAATATTAAGTGAGCTGAGCATACTTGCCAGCTCTTTTACTTTGCCAGGGTTACCCGTGGCTAAAACCAAGGTGTTGTTCATAGGTCTATTAATCTACGTAAAATTTTTGCTGAAACTTCAGCGTTTGTACTTTGCCATTTTGATTAATTTCGATATCAAAACGGTAAATTTCTTCGTTGCTGTAATCGATTTGCGCGAGGTAATAAATCGCATCGCCTTCCACAACTTCTTTAAATGTAAGCTGTTTTTTATTACCAAGTAGGTTACGTGCAGTGCCAGTTAAAGTTGCAGTCTGCGCAGTTTTATCGCTGTTTTTTAATACCGAAATATTAATAATCCCTTTGCTAGGGCTACGCTCTAAATCATAGTTTTTAGCAATGTTTGGCTGAATAAAAGTTGATGGAAATGCAATGTAATGAACTTCCCAAGGGCCAAGAACCTTGTACTGGGCGCCTGCTTGTTCATCAGCTTTGGCAAAGGTTGTAAATAAACTCAATACAATCAAAGAAAAATAAATAAATTGCTTCATGGTATATCTCACTTAACAAAAGAGGCCTTTCGGCCCCTTACTGCTTAACGTTAAACGCTTAGCCAATTAAATCCATTACTAAAAACTGTAAAAACTGTAGACCAATAATCAACACTAAGATTGATAGGTCTAGACCACCTAGTGGTGGGATAACCTTACGAATGGGACGTAACATCGGCTCAGTTAGCTGGTGGAATACAGCCTCAATTGGGTTGTAGCCTTGGCTTACCCAACTTAGTAAAGCACGAATAATTAATACCCAAAATAGTAAGTTTAGGCCTTCTTTAAGTACCGTAATTAACGCTTGAATAAATACCGGACCTGGCGCCCAAGCGTTATAAAACATCAGAAAAATAACACTGAGTTTTGCTACAGCAACTAAATAAGCAAGCACTAACGAGGCAATATCAAAGCCACCCACTCCTGGGATGATTTTACGAAGTGGGTTCACTGCGAACGAAGTGGCTTTCACCACAAACTGGCTCATAGGGTTGTAAAAGTCAGCTTTTGCCGCTTGTAACCAAAAGCGTAAAAGGACCACCATTAAAAAGAGATCAAAAATAATCCCAACTAAAAAGTGCATGGCTTGCATAGTTTTACCTTCAAAAAGTAAGCTTAAAGTTCTTTTTCCATCGCTTCAGCGCGAGCAATACAGGCATCCATTGCATCTGCAACTGTGCCGACTAAACCTTGTGATTTAAGATGCTCAACAGCTTCGTGAGTCGTCCCCCCTTTAGAGGTTACGTTTGCACGTAGCTGAGAAATGCTGATGTCTGGTTGCGAAAGAGCCATTTCGGCAGCACCCAGTGCGGTTTGTTGTACTAAACGGCGCGCATCTTCATCACTAAAGCCAAGTGCTTTCGCTTTTTCTTCAATAGCTTCCATAAATAAGAAGAAGTAAGCAGGTGATGAGCCTGTAACAGCAATGATGTCGTTGATTTGTGACTCTTGCTCAACCCAAACAACAATGCCTGTACACTCAAAAACTTGTTGTACAAACTCGTGCTCTTCAGCAGTTTCGCCAGCGCCATATAGACCAGAAACACCACGACCTAGTAATGATGGTGTATTTGGCATACAACGCACCATTTTCACATCTTGACCTAACATTTCACGTAAACGGTTTACGGTAAGGCCTGCCGCTACTGAAATAAATAGCTTGTCGCTAAAATCAACGCCTGAATCTTGGAATGATTGGCAAAGATCGCCCATCATTTGCGGTTTAACAGATAAGACAATCACATCTGCATCGCGAAGTGCCGCGTTGTTATCCGCGGTAGTTTGCACCCCGAAATCAGCAGCAACCTTAGCTAATTTTTCTTGGTTGCGATTGGTTGCAATGATGTTTTTTGCTGCAAAACCGTTCTTTACCATGCCGCCAATGATGGCGTAGCTCATGTTACCCGTGCCTATAAATGCGATTTTTTTGTCTGACATATGTCTGTTATCACCTTTTAATTTCGTTGGCCAAATATATCCGTGCCAATGCGTACCATGGTTGAACCTGCTGCAATCGCCGCTTCAACATCGTTACTCATACCCATCGACAAGGTGTCTACTTGGGGATATTGGGCCTTTAGTTTATCAAAGCAAGCGCTTAATTGCTCAAAATATTGTAATTGTAGCTGGGCATCGTCGGTTTTGGCAGGAATCGCCATCACACCGCGCAGGCATAAATTAGGACATTGATTGACGAATTCGGCCAATGCCATTAGCTCGTCTGGGTGGCAGCCTGACTTAGCCTCTTCTAAACTAATATTAACTTGAATTAATACATTGAGCGGGGCTTTGTCGGCTGGTCGTTGCTCATTAAGACGTTTTGCAATTTTAGTGCGGTCAACGCTTTGCACCCAATCAAAATGTGTGGCTACTTGGGCACTTTTATTTGATTGAATAGGGCCGATAAAGTGCCAAACAATGTCTTTATAATCTGCCAGTGCTGTAACTTTTGTTACCGCTTCTTGAACGTATGATTCGCCAAACTGGCGTTGACCATGCTCATAGGCAGCAATAATATCGTCGGCAGGTTTTGTTTTTGAAACAGCCAATAGGCTGATTGATTGCTCATCGCGGTGATTATTTTTTGCAGCTTGAGCAATTCTTGCGTAGGCGGATGTAAGTCGTTCTGCTATTGTAACCATATAATTATCAGTTGGTTGTGGAGTCATAATGGATATTACCGAATTATTGGCCTTTAGTGTGCAACACAAAGCCTCGGATTTACACTTGTCATCAGGCGTATCACCTATGATACGTGTTGATGGTGATGTGCGTCGTATTAATATTCCAGCATTAGAACAAAAAGATGTAAATAGTCTGGTATACGATATTATGAACGATAATCAGCGTAAGGACTACGAACAAAATCTCGAAGTGGATTTTTCTTTCGAAGTACCAAACCTTGCGCGTTTTCGTGTTAACGCATTTAATTCAAACCGTGGCCCTGCGGCGGTGTTTCGTACTATCCCAAGTGATGTTTTAACGCTGGATGATTTAGGTGCGCCTGATATTTTTAAAACTATTTCCGATAATCCACGTGGTTTGGTGCTAGTCACCGGGCCAACGGGTTCTGGTAAATCAACCACATTAGCGGCGATGGTTGATTATATTAACCAAAATAAGCATCACCATATTTTAACTATCGAAGATCCAATCGAATTCGTACACGAGAATAAGCTGAGCCTTATTAACCAGCGTGAAGTACACCGTGATACGCATAGCTTCTCTAATGCGCTTAGAAGTGCACTACGTGAAGACCCTGACGTTATCTTAGTGGGTGAGCTGCGTGACCTTGAAACGATTCGCTTAGCGATGACCGCAGCAGAAACAGGTCACTTGGTGTTTGGTACCTTGCATACCACATCAGCACCAAAAACCATTGACCGTATCATTGACGTATTCCCAGGTGAAGAAAAAGACATGGTACGTTCAATGTTGTCAGAATCATTACGTGCCGTAATCTCGCAAACTTTACTTAAAAAAGTGGGCGGTGGCCGAGTTGCAGCTCACGAGATCATGATAGGTATTCCTGCAATCCGAAATCTGATCCGTGAAGATAAAATTGCACAAATGTATTCATCAATTCAAACCGGTGCATCGCATGGTATGCAGACCATGGATCAATGTTTAGCAAGCTTAGTTAACTACGGTATTATTACAACCAATGATGCGCGTGCTAAAGCTCAAGATAAAACCCAGTTTGGTGGTTAACGGAGCTATTTAAAATGTCTTTACCTTTAAATCATTTTTTACAAGTTATGATAGATAAAAAAGCGTCTGACTTGTTTGTTTCTAGCCAACTGCCGGTCAGTGCAAAAATCAACGGTGAGCTAGTACACCTTACCGACGAAAGGCTTTCGGATGATGCTTCTCTTGCGTTAGTTGAGTCGGCTATGAATGATAAACAACGCAAAGAGTTTCATGACACTAAAGAGTGTAACTTTGCGATTGCAACCGATGAAGGTCGTTTCCGTGTTTCTGCTTTTTGGCAGCGTGATAGAGCAGGTATGGTTATTCGCCGTATCGTGACGCAAATCCCAGATGTGAACGAACTAGGTTTACCATCAACATTAACCGATGTGATCATGGCAAAACGTGGTTTAGTACTGTTTGTGGGTGGTACAGGTACAGGTAAATCAACATCATTAGCAGCGCTTTTAGGTTATCGTAACCGCAATCAACGTGGTCATATTCTTACTATTGAAGACCCTATCGAATTTGTTCACGAACATCGTAAAAGTATCATCACCCAACGTGAAGTTGGTTTAGATACTGAAAGCTTTGAATCGGCGCTAAAAAGCTCGTTACGTCAAGCACCTGATGTGATCTTAATTGGTGAGATCCGTTCACAAGAAACCATGGAATACGCACTCAGCTTCGCTGAAACAGGTCACTTGTGTGTAGCAACACTGCATGCGAATAATGCCAACCAAGCCATTGACCGTATCATGCACTTAGTACCAAAAGAAAAGCACGATAAGTTAAAGTACGACTTAGCACTTAACCTTCGTGCCATTGTTGCGCAGCAGTTGGTGCCAACTGCCGATGGGGAAGGGCGTGTTGCTGCTATCGAAATTTTGCTTAATTCACCGATGGTGGCAGAGCTTATTAAAAAAGGCGATATTGGCTCTATCAAAGAAACCATGGCTAAATCGAAAGAAATGGGCATGCAGACCTTTGACCAAGCGTTATTTGAGCTTTATAAACAGCGCCGTATTAACTACGCTGATGCGCTACATCATGCTGACTCGCCAAATGACTTGCGCTTAATGATTAAGCTGCAAAACAATGAGCAAAGTGGTGCGGGCTTCTTACAAGGCGTGACTATTGATGGCCTTGATGGCAAGAGTGACGCGTAAATGAAATTGCGAGTAAATTTAATCGGCTGGCTATTTTTATTATTGAGTACCTTTCAGGTGTATGGCAATGATAGTAAAAGCGTGGTTATTTTTATTCGCGATGATGTGTATGACGATTACAGTCGCTTTTTGAATGGTCGCAAACCTCTTGAAGTTAAAGACTTCAGCGGTGCCTACATACGCCGTGATGTGGTCGATATGATCATAGCTCAACAAGCATTGAGTTTAGGCGGTTTTACCAAGCCATTTCGTTATCACAAAGGCAATGTTAATTATCGCAATACCAAGCTGTTAGAAGATGGCCAGCTACTATTAAGCTTCGATAGTGTGTGGTCTGTTGATGCAAAGCAGCTAGTTGAGTCGGTATATATCTCTGATCCTGTGATTAGAGATGGTGAGTATTTTGCAGGTATATTCACTTCACCGAACAATAAGAAAGTGCAGCAAGTAAAACAGCTTGCTGACTTTAAACAATTAACAGCAGTGTCAACGCCACGCTGGCAAACCGATTGGCAAACGTTATCTGCTCTGCCCTTAAAAGAGTTGCTCAGAGAAGATGAGTGGCTTGGGCAAGTTCGTACTGTATCGATGCAGTGGGTTGATTTTATGATGATGCCCTTAATGCCTAGCCTCAATAATCGCTATACCTTAGAAAATATTGAATTGGTTGCTGTGCCAAATCTTGTGCTCCAGCTCAATGATAGCCGTCATTTTATTATTTCGAAGAGTCACCCAGATGGCAAAGCGGCTTTTGTTGCAATTCAAAAGGGGCTTGCGCAGCTTCGTAAAACAGGCGCAATTGAAAAAGCCTACCGAGAGGCAGGCTTTATTCCAGATTTAAACGATTATACGGTGATTAACAAGGCGCTTTAGTCGCCATAAAACTGCTCAAAAAAGCTTTCTAAGATGATCACCGCAGACATATTATCAACATTACCTTTACCAAGGTTTCGGTAGCCACCTTGTTCGAACAAACGCGCTTTGGCATCTGCCGTTGTTAGTCGTTCGTCCTGCGTTTCAACCGGTATAGCAAAGTGGTTGTGTAAGCGATTTGCGAACTTCTTAGCTTTAAAGGTAACTTCTTGATTGGTGCCGTCCATATTAAGCGGTAAACCAACCACCATTAAATCTGGTTGCCACTCATCCACCTGTTTTTTAATAAGTTGCCAATCAGGGATCCCATCTCTCGCTTTTACAGCTTGTAAGCTTGATGCTGTTCCAGTGAGTTCTTGACCAATGGCAATACCAATACTTTTGGTGCCAAAGTCAAAACCCATTACGGTGCGTTCACCGAGTGGCTTAAACGTTCGTTTTGTCATAGTCTTAAAATTTATAAATGTTAAGCGTGGCCAGCTTCAGAGCTTAATTGCCCGATATCAAAACCCAGCATAGAAACGGCTTTTTCCCAGCGTTTTTCAACGGGTGTGTTAAAGATGATCTCAGGATCTGCTTTGATAATTAACCATGAATTCTCTAGCAGTTCTTGCTCTAGCTGTCCTTGATCCCAACCAGCATAACCCAGTGTGATAATAAATTGTTCAGGTGCTTCACTCGTGGTTAGGCTTGCTAGCACATCTTTTGAAGTGGTGATCATAATATCACTACTAAGTTTTTGACTCGCTGCATAACCTGGTTTTGGTGAGTGCAAAACAAATCCGCGATCGGTTTTTACCGGTCCGCCTGCGTACACAGCTAAACCTGCAGCTTGCTTGCTTTTGTCGTTATCAATTTCGATTTTATCGAGTAGCTCGCCCACGGTGATATTGATAGGCTGGTTAATTACCAAGCCCATCGCACCATCTTGATTGTGCTCACAAATGTAAGTGACAGCACGCTTAAAAAAAGGGTCTTGCATGCTCGGCATTGCGATTAAGAAGTGATTCTCTAATGACTGCATAGGTCGCCCCTTTTGTTGTTTAATTTAAGTATGGCTCAGTTTTCTTTCAATGGCATCAAATAAGTGACCAGTGATTGAAATGTCATAAGCGGCTTCAATCTCTTTTACACACGTTGGCGCAGTGACATTGATTTCAGTTAAACGATCGCCAATGATATCTAGACCAACAAAAATAAGGCCTTTTTCTTTCAGCGTAGGTGCTACAGCCTCTGCAATTTTACGGTCTGAATCGCTAATTGGGCGTGCTTCACCTCTACCACCTGCTGCCAAGTTACCGCGCGTTTCGCCATTTTGTGGGATACGAGCTAGGCAATACGGCATTACTTCACCATCAACCACAAGTACGCGCTTATCGCCTTGCTTGATTTCAGGAATATAGTTTTGTGCCATTGCAAAACGACTACCATGTTCGGTTAGCGTTTCGCAGATCACACCAATATTGGCATCATCTTCTTTAACTCTAAAGATAGATGCACCACCCATACCATCTAGCGGTTTTAAAATAATATCTTTATGCTCAGCTAAAAATGCACGAATGTCTGCTTGGCTACGTGTTACTAAAGTATCTGGCGTATGTTCGCTAAACCAAGCTGTGAACAGCTTTTCGTTAGCATCGCGTAAGCTTTGCGGCTTATTGATTATAAGCGTGCCAGCTTGCTCAGCACGCTCTAAAATATAGGTAGCGTAGATGTACTCAGTATCAAAAGGCGGATCTTTACGCATTAAAATAACGTCTAAATCTGCTAAAGCAATGGTGGCTTTTTCTTCTAATTCATACCAGTGATTTACATCATCAAACACACGGGCTTTGGCGGCTGTTGCAAAGCCTTGACCTTGACGTAGAGAAAGGTCATCCATTTCCATGTAGTAAATTTCGTAACCGCGCTGTTGCGCTTCCATCATCATTGCAAAGCCAGTGTCTTTTTTAATATTAAAGCCACTAATTGGATCAGAGATTATGCCTAGCTTAATTGCCATATTTTTGCCTTAGAATCGTATGCCATACTATGTTTTGTTACTTTGATATATGGGTATTTTTACGGTTTTCAATTCGCTAAATCGCCAAACTGTAATTGTAAAGCGCTCAATACCGTCAGAGCGGCTGTTTCTGTTCGCAGAACACGTGGGCCTAAGCGAATATCAACAAAGTTTTGCTGTTTAGCAATGTCAATTTCTGCATCGGTAAATCCACCTTCTGGGCCGACTAAAAAGCGCACTCCTTCGTTTGGTACTTGAATAGTTTTAATACTGTGCTCAGCACGTGGGTGCAAAGTAAGTTTAATCGCATCACTTGCTTGTTCTAGCCACTCTTTTATATCGATAGGAGGGTGTACAACAGGCACAAAATTACGGCCTGATTGTTCTGCGGCTGCAATTGCAATTTTTTGCCATTGTTGATGTTTTTTCTGTAGTCTGTCACCACTTAGTTTTACGCCACAACGTTGGCTAAAAATTGGGGTGATTTCTGTGATACCCAGTTCAACAGATTTTTGAATAGTGAAATCCATTTTATCGCCACGAGAAATGCCTTGGCCCAAGTGAATTTTTACAGGCGATTCAACATCATGATCAACAAATTCCTGTGGCACAACGACGACATTTTTTTTGCTGACTTCAATAATTTCACTGAGGTATTCACCTCCTTCACCATTAAAAATCGAAACCTTATCACCGACTTGCATACGCAATACACGGCCAACATGACCTGCTGCATCATCATCAAGTGCTACTGGGGTGTTTAAAGAAATCGCTGAAGGTTGGTAAATATGTGGAACTCGCATGGCTGTCACTTATCAATAAATTTAGCAATATGGTAAGTATACAGCGGCTTAGGTGCAATTATTTATTTGTTATTTAAATTCGTCTTTGGCACTTAAAACATCTGCAGTGGTTTCGGCAATCTCAGATTGGCAAGAAAGGTGGTTAATGTGAGCAGCATCAGGGCAGGGAACAAAACTAAAGCTATGCCCATCTTGTTGCACTAAGTAACGTATTTTGTGAAGTGAGTTATAAATAAACTTTTGGGCATCATTCGCCAATTGGTAGTCGGTCTGATTGATCAGTACACCTTGAATATCGTGGTGCTCATGTAAATAGCTGGCGAGTTCTGAGACACTAATTTCATTACTAAAATCGCAGTAGCAATAATCTTTAACGAGTTGATCAAACATGAGTTTAACCATATGGCGGCTGTTTGCGCCAGCCACCACTAAGGTTGAATTTTCGGCGCTCGCAAAATAGTGCTGAGCAAACGCGCGACTAAACTCATTGTCTATATCAACTAATAAATAATTATTAACTTTAAATGGCATAACGCCTCACGATTCAAGAACTTCCGTATCAAATTGAAAACATACTTATTAGTAAATAGCCTATTGCACCGAAAACGGCAAACTCAATACAGGCAATGCCAATGTTATCTTGGTGATCTACTTCTAACGATGTGTCGATATTAGGTAGAGAAATATATTTTATAATGTAGCTCAAAATATAAAGCAATACCCACATTGCACCGCAATGAGATACTAGAGTGAATAAATTTTCTACCATCTTACCACTAATAAAGGATGCACTGGCAAGACCAGCGTAACCCGCAAGTGCTAGGCCGATAGACTTACCTGCGTAGCGAATGCCAATAGAGGTATTTTCAAGGTTAAAATTACTTTGTAGCGATGCGCCTTGGTTGGCTTTAGCAAATCGATACTCACGGATTTTACTATCAAGGGCAAACATACCTTGCAGCACAAAAAAGCTTACAGTGGCGATCAGCAAGCTGCTATAGCCTTGAGTATGGCACCAGTTATATAGCCCAAGAGCAATAATACAGTTGGCGATTAACATGCCTGAATCAACTAAAGCGGCGCAGACATTTTGCTTTAGAATGGCAGCTTCTTCATTAAAGCGATGCAAAATCCATTTACGATGAATTAAATGGCCTATTTTTATAAAGGCAAACAACAGCACAATGAGTAAAAGTACTTTTAGCGGGTTAGATTGGGCTGCACTTAAGCTAATTTCATCAAATATATAAGCGATAGTGGCTATAACGACCATAATTTCGCTTGCAAAGCTGATCCCCATGGCAAAATTATCATGTTGTGCAAGCTCTTCTTTAAGCGCTTGTTTTGCTTTGATTTGTGTTAGAATACGTAGCAGTACTATAGTGACGCAAATTACAGCGAAACTAATAGCAATCGCGACTAAACTAGTGTTAGATAGTGATAAATATGACATGCAGGTCCCTGCTAAATAATTCTTTGATAATCATTCTAGTACGGTTATTGGCAAGTTAAAAGAGAGTATTTAATGAGTAATTTACACGCGCTTCCCGAGTCACTTCATCAGTTAGGCCAAACCCGCTTCGCGAGCTTGTATGAAGGGCAAAAAGAACAACAAAAAATTATTAACTTGCTGTCTTTAAGTGACTTTGCGTGGAACTGCTTACAATCTCAGCCAGACTTAAAAGAGTGGTTACTTGATGACAAAGAGCTTGCTAACCGCGCAGTTGAAGCTCCGTTAAGTAGTACTGAAATCAATGAGCTTGACGACAATGCTGCGCTGGCAAAGCTGCGTTTGTATCGAGAAAAGTACTGGTTGAAAGTGGCTTTTCTTGATTTGTGCTGTGAAAACCCAATTGCCGATAGCATCGCTTATATTTCTGCGCTTGCAAACCAGCTTATCGATAGTGCCAATCAGTGGGCGTTTGCGCAGGTCGCAAAAGTTAGTGGCATGCCGCTTGATGATGACGGTAATGCAATGCCAATGTTAGTTTTAGGTATGGGCAAACTTGGTGGGGGAGAGCTTAATTACTCATCTGACATAGATTTAATTTTTTCTTATCCTCGCGACGTTGCAACGCAAGGGGGGCGCCGCTCCATTGAAGCCCAGGTGTTTTATACCAAAGTGGCGCAAAAGCTAATTATGGCGCTTAACCAAACCACAGTAAATGGCCAAGTATTTCGCGTTGATATGCGCCTGCGCCCGTTTGGTGAAAGTGGGCCTTTGGTGATGAGCTTTCATGCAATGGAAGATTATTACCAAGAGCAAGGACGTGAGTGGGAACGTTACGCCATGCTAAAAGGGCGACTAATTGGCACTGAAAATCGGTATTGGGATGAGTTTTATGAATTGCTACGCCCGTTTGTATACCGCCGCTATATAGATTTTTCGGTGATTGAATCGCTGCGCAAGATGAAGCAAATGATTGCCCAAGAGGTACGCCGAAAGCGCCTTACAAACAATATTAAATTAGGTGCAGGGGGTATTCGAGAAGTAGAGTTTGTAGTGCAAGCACTGCAAATGGTTCGAGGCGGCCGTGAAGCGAACCTACAAACTCAGTCATTGCTGGTTGCTTTAAAAGAGCTGGTTAACAACCAAGTGATGTCGGATAAAGAAGCTGAGTTACTAACACAAAACTATTTAGACTTACGTCAAATTGAGCAGTACTTACAGATTTTCGATGATAAGCAAACGCAAACCCTACCTGATGACGAGTTAAACCAGCAACGTTTATGCTATTTGCTCAACAAAGATGACTTTAATCAGTGTTTAACTAGCATTGAGCAGACTATGTCTCAAGTACATGGTGAATTCGAACAAGTGATTGGTTTTGAAAGTGAAACGGCGGATCCGTGTGAAAGTGAGTACATTAGCGCTTGGGAAATGACCGATGTTAGCCTGATGTGTGAACCGAACCTTGACTGGCAAGCTGCGCTTGAAGATTTTAAAGCGCGCTTAACGAAGGCGAAAATTGGCAGTCGAGGTCGTGATATCCTCGATAAATTAATGCCACTTTTACTTAAACAATTAACCGTGACGAAAGCGAGCAGTGATGCCTTTACGATGATTTGCCAAGTGTTGAATAAAATCATCTCACGTACCGCCTACCTAGAGCTGTTATACGAAAATCCAGGTGCCTTAAATCAACTGGTGGCACTTTGTTGTCATAGTAAATGGATTGGCGAGCATATCTCTCGATACCCTATTTTACTTGATGAGCTGATTGATCCGCAGATGCTCTATAAACCGACGCCTTTATCTGCTTACAAAGATGAAATTAGGCAGTATTTCTTGCGTATAGAGCATGGCGACTTAGAGCTGCAAATGGAAGCACTTCGTCAGTTTAAACAAACGCATCAGTTACGCATTGCAGCAGCCGATGCAACCGGTGTACTAAGTGTGATGAAGGTAAGCGATCACCTTACTGCGCTTGCTGAGGCTATTGTAGAGCAAGCGGTCAATATTGCCTGGCATGCATGTGTTGAGCGCTTTGGTCGGCCAGCGAATACCTCTGATCAAGAAAAGGGCTTTGCGGTTATTGCTTACGGTAAAACGGGAGGCTTTGAAGTTGGCTACGATTCAGATCTTGATCTGGTATTTGTGCATAACCACGATGGCAGCAGTTATACCGATGGTGATAAGTCGATTGATTCCCGTCAGTTTTACTTAAAGCTTGCACAGCGTTTAATGCATCTATTCAACACCCGCACGGCTTCGGGGATTTTGTATGAGCTTGATACTCGTTTACGTCCCGAAGGGGCATCGGGTTTACTGGCTATTAATTTAGAAAGTTACTACCACTATCAGCAAACTCAAGCATGGACCTGGGAGCATCAAGCCTTAGTTCGTTCACGCATGATTTATGGGCAAGATTCGTTGAAAGAGCGCTTTACACAAATCCGCAAAGACGTTTTGTGCCAAGCCCGCGATAATGAGAAGCTAAAGACCGATGTCGTTGAGATGCGTGAAAAAATGCGCGCTCACCTTGCTAAAGGTAATGATGATCTGTTTGATTTAAAACAAGATAGGGGCGGTATTACAGATATCGAGTTTATCACTCAGTATCTGGTGCTAAATAATGCTATGCAACACTCTGAGCTAACAACATGGTCTGATAATGTGCGCATTTTAGCTGATGCTGCACGTTTAGGCTGTATTACTGAGCAAATGCAGCAAGAATTAGTGGCTGCATATATTGCTTATCGCTCACGTTATCATGTGATGAGTTTGAATCAGCAGGGGCGGTGTGCGCCATGTGCTGAGTTAACTCAGCACATTGACATAGTAAGTCAGGCGTGGCAACAGGTGTTTTAGCTTTTTAAGCGACGACAGTTTTCGCGCACATAAGCAGAGGGCAGCTCAGTGATAACCGCGGCTCTTTGCTTAAAGCAAAAATAAGTGTAAACCTCATTTTCGAAATCATCGTTGATGGCGCGGCCAACTTGGTAAAGTGCAGACACAAAGTTACTATCAACGCGAAAGTGGTCTTTTACTACATAATCCTTACTTAAATACCAATATAGTACGATGTCTTCATTGCGAGCATAATCAGATAAGACATCTTTTAATGTTGTACCGTTTTCAAATCGTCGTGGCACAATATCACCAGTCCAGTTCGGGGAAGTCGGCTCAACAACTTTTTCTCGCTCAAATAAAGCCATGTCTAAGCTCGTTTCAGGAGTGGGGAGTTTTAAAACATACTTATCTCGCTCATTGTTTTTGTCATTTACTTGGTTTCGAAGAGCTGAATAAAACCTAGACAAACCTTGTGCGGCAGCATTTTGTGTATTTTTAATATCAAGAACTGGACCACTACCAAATAGAAAGTAAATAGCAGCAGCAATTAAAATAAGTGCTAATGATAAATGCTTAACCCAAAACCACATTTCTAATACTCTTGTTGTTAATTAGCTTAATAAAACCATATAAACAGCAAAATGTCACTCTACTTGTAATAAGAAGGTGCGTTCTTATCTGGGCGCGTTTTAAAACGTCGATGTAACCACATGTATTGCTCTGGGGCATTATCTATGGCTTGTTCCATTCGTTGATTGACACGTGTTACATCTTTTAGATCATCGCCACTTGGGAAATCGTGCAAAATAGGCAGTACTTCTAAATGGTATCGACCTTGTTCATCACGTCGGCTGGTTAGGCTGACAGTTTCGCAGTTTTTGCTATCAGCGAAAAGCAAAGTCCCAGTTGTTGTTGCTGTCTCTTTTACTGCATAAAAAGGCGCAAACTCACAGCGATTACGGCCATAATCTTGATCAGGAAGGTAATAGCACACTTTTTTATTTTTAAGTGCTTTTAGTAAACCCTTTACATCTCGCTTGCCAATTAAGTATTCGTTTGAGCGTAAGCGGCCATTAGTCGTAAAGTATTCCATCAAAGGATTATTATGAGGGCGATAGAAACCAATGCCTTGGTGTTTTAAACCCATGACACGGCTTGCCATTTCTAAATGAAGAATATGCGGTACAAGTAACAATACCCCTTTTCCTGATTGCTGGATTTGCTCAAAGTATTCTAGGCCCTTAATGGAGCCATATACTTTTTTTACACGCCACTCGGGCCACCACCAAGCCATGCCAGTTTCCATCATGGCAATACCGGTGTTTTCCATATTTTTACGAACTAATTCGCGCTGTTCATGTTCTGGCATATCAGGAAAGCACAAACGAATGTTGACCTCAGCGATATGGCGACGGCGTTTCATAAAGCGATGCACTAAACGGCCCAGTAGTTTACCTAGTGCAAGTTGTAATTTGTGTGGTAACCAAGAGATAAGATATAAAAAGAACACGCCAATCCAAGTTAACCAGTAACGAGGGCCTAAAAAAGACGCTTTAAAAGGAGAAGAACTAACCACAAAAAAATCTCTAAAAATAAAAAAGCTAGTTTAACTGTATGTCCTTAAAAATACAAAAAAGCCAGCACGAGGCTGGCTTTACGGTAAGGACTTTATAGAAGAAATGCTTAGATTTCTTTTAAACCTTGGTTAATTGCAACAAGGTCTTCGCTAGTTAGTGTACCAGCTGCTTGTTTCAAGCGAAGTGTTGAAACAACATAGCGGTAACGAACGTTTGCTAAATTACTTTTTGCATTATAAAGATTTTGTGTGCTGATCAGTACGTCTACGATTGTACGTGTACCCACTTCAAAGCCTGCTTCAGTTGCTTTAAGTGCACTTTCAGCAGAAACAACAGCTTGTTGTAGCGCTTTATAAGTAGCAATGTCAGACACTACTTGGTTGTACGATGTGATAACCGAGCGAGTTACTGCACGTAAGCTTGCTTCTAAATCTTCACTTGCCGCAACATAGAAAGCGCGTGCTTGATCTGTCGCTGCTGTTGTTGCACCACCTGAGTAAATAGGTAGGCTGAAGTTAACACCAATACTTGTACTATCTTCACGTGGCTGGTGTGAGTTGCTGTTTAGATCAGTTAGGCTGTCACCGTATGAAGCGCTTAACGTTAGCTTCGGATAGTGACCAGCTTTTGCTAAATCAATTTGATCTTTAGCAATATCAACCGTTACTTTTGAAACTTGCAGATTTAAGTTTTGGTCTTTTGCAATTTCAATGTAGTCAGTTGACTGCTTTTTAGGTGCAACTGTTGAAAACGTTTCAGTATTCAACATGTCTAATTTCGCGTGGTATTTACCAGTGATTTCGCGAAGTTGCTCACGCGCTGTTTCAACACTGTTCTTAGCAACGATTTCTTGTGCAACAGAGTTATCGTACTGAGCTTGCGCTTCGTGTACGTCAGTGATTGCAGTTAAACCTACCGCATAACGCTCTTTAGTTTGTTGTAATTGGCGCTCGATGGCACGTTTTTCGGCTTGAACAAACTCAAGGTTATCGATTGCACTTAGTACATTGAAGTAACCCTCAGCTACACGAACGATTAAGTCTTGGCGAGCAAAATCATACTGAGCGTTTGCTTGTAATGCTTGTTTATCTGCAATACCCAGTGAATTCCATGCACCTAAATCAAACAGTGTTTGGCTTAAGCTAATACCACGGCTAAATTCATCAGGCTCGTAGTCATATCCTGTATAACCTGTTGCATCATTACCTTCATAAAGATCTGATTTGGTTGATTGGTAACCAAGACTTAGACCAATTTGTGGTAATAGTGCACTTAACGCGCGATCGCTCTCATAGGCTTGTGCATCTGCTTGGGCTTTTGCTTTAAGTACGGTAGGATCGTTTGCTGTCGCAATCTCGTAAACTTGTAGTAAGTCTTCAGCATAACTAGCTGTTGCAGTCAGTGCGCTTGAAAAACCGATCAGCGCAGCGAGTAGTGTTTTTTTCATTGTTCGTTCAGTCCTTAGACAATTTTGTACTATCACCATGGTACTCTTTTTTAATGAATAACCAAAAAAAAATTACGTAAATCTGCATGTCCAAGTGTAACAGAATATAATTGGCCGTAACATTTACTTAAAACGCAAAGGAAATAGTGAATGAAAATATCAGCAATCTCACAATTTAATCATGATGACATAGAGTTAAAGCCGATTGAGCGTGTTTATGATGGTTTCTTTAAAATTAATACTTACCGCTTTCATCATGCATTGTTTTCAGGTGGTAAATCAGTAGAAGTTAAACGCGAAATTTTAGAGCGCGGCCATGCTGTAGCTGTACTTCCTTATGACCCTGCGACTGACCAAGTTTTGTTAATCGAACAAGTCAGAATTGGTGCGCTCGCATCAAAGCAGTCACCTTGGTTACTTGAATGTATTGCAGGCATGGCAGATGGCAGTACTGATTATGAAGAGGTTGCTAAGCGCGAAGCGTTCGAAGAAGCGGGAATTGAGCTTAACGAGCTAGAATTTATGATGTCGTATCTTTCAAGCCCCGGCGGCACCACTGAGCGTTTGTATTTATATTTAGCGCGCACTGACTTAGCAGGGTACCAAGGTGGTATTTTTGGCCTTGATAATGAAGATGAAGATATCAAAACCCATGTAATGTCATACGATGAAGCTATGCTGCGGCTAGAACAGGGTGAAATTGATAATGCAGCGACAGTTATCTCATTACAGTGGTTAGCACTGAATAAGCAACGTATACTGTCTGATTGGAAAAACTCATAGGGGATTATTTTGTCGTACGTCACTGCCCAGCAGCGTTATATTCAAAGCCTACCTAAGTACTTAACTTTGTGTGAGCATAATTACGTGCGTGCGCTAAAGCTATTACCCAATGAGCGCCGTATAGGTCAGGAGCGAAAGGTACAATTAGGGCACAGCACTTTTGCGGTTAAAGTTGACGATACAGCAAAATACACCACAGATATTTCTATCAAACAAGAAGCCGGTAATTTGCCTTCGGTTAAGCCTTTGTATTTAACGGTACGTATGTATCATGATGCGAAAGTCGCTGAAATTGTGCATCATGATTTTCATCAGCGCATCAAGCCTTCCTATGCTTACCCGAATCCGAATATGCATCAAAAAGATGAAAAATATCAGCTTAACGCCTTTTTGTATGACTGGCTGGTGGCTTGTGTTGAAAACGGCCGAGCAGTCTTAAATTGGGATGTAAATAATGGCTTGGTTTAGTAACGCCTACCATTTTGATAAAACAGCATTGAAAGTTGCCCATATCACTGATTGCCACTTATCAAAAGACACAACGGGTGAATACTTTAACGTGAATACGGCAGCGTATTTTGGGCGCTGTTTACAGGCTATTGCTGAGCTCGATGTGGATTGTGTGGTATTTGGTGGTGATTTAACACAAGATCACAGCACGGAGTCTTACCAGCTTTTTGCTAAATTAATAGCAGACTCAGCGCTGAGTTGTCCGGTGTTTTGGTTGCCGGGTAATCATGATGAACTTGGTGAATATGAAAAGCTTTCAAGCCCGCAAATTTTAAACAATAAGCGCATTACCTTTTTAGGTGGGCAGCTGCTGTTGGCAAACTCAAAAGGCCTGACGCCAGCAGGTTGGGTAACACAAGCGCATTTAGATGAATTAAGCCAAGCAATAGGGCAGGTACCTAGCGTGGTGTTTTGTCATCATAACCCGCTGCCTATTCAAGCCTATCTAGATAAACATATGCTAGAAAATGGCCCGCAGTTTTTAAATACCTGCGTTAATACTGAGCAGTGTGTGGGTGTGTTCCATGGTCATGTGCATCATGAGTACAGGCAAACCTACCGTGACCTTAGTGTGTATGCGACTCCAGCCAGCTCAATCCAATTTACCAAACACACTATGGCGTGGCAGCAAGAGGATTTAGGCCCCGCATTTCGAATCATCGACTTAATAATTGATGAGCAACAATACTTATTGTTAAGCACGGATGTAGTATGGCTAAACGAGTAATTTATATTCATGGCTTTAATAGCTCTGAGCAATCTTACAAAGCCGTTCGTTTTGGTGAGCACATGGCGCAATTTGATGTCGATTATCAGGTGCCGCGATTAACTCATGAGCCATTACATGCAATTTTACAATTAGAACAACTGCTAAATGATGATACTGTATTACTAGGTAGTTCATTAGGCGGTTTTTATGCGACCTATTTGTCGCAACGTTATTCGATACCTGCGGTGGTTATTAACCCAGCGGTTCGCCCATTTGAGTTACTCGATAACTATTTAGGGGAAAATTATAACCCGTATCAAGATAGTCATTATGAACTTGATACTCGTCACATGGATGCATTGCGCAGTTTATATTTGCCGCAATTAGACACCCCTTCATTGATTTATTTGCTACAGCAAACGGGCGATGAAGTACTGCCGTTTCAGCAGGCGGTTAAATATTATTCTCAGTGTAAGCAACACGTTGAATTTGGAGGCGATCATAGTTTTATCGGCTTCGAACAAACCTTTGCAAGTATTGTAGATTTTCTTAAAATCACGTAAAACATAGCTAAGCGCATAAAAGATATAAAAACTATGAGTCAGCAAAATTATAACGCCGAAGCAATTGAAGTC
This sequence comes from Pseudoalteromonas sp. NCCP-2140, assembly GCF_023708065.1. Taxonomy (NCBI): domain Bacteria; kingdom Pseudomonadati; phylum Pseudomonadota; class Gammaproteobacteria; order Alteromonadales; family Pseudoalteromonadaceae; genus Pseudoalteromonas; species Pseudoalteromonas sp. NCCP-2140. The sequence continues at coordinate 108,376 of NZ_BRCZ01000010.1, forward strand.
TTAAATGGGTTAGAGCCCGTAAAACGCCGCCCAGGTATGTATACCGACACGGTTCGACCTAATCATTTAGGTCAAGAAGTTATCGATAACAGTGTCGATGAAGCAATGGCAGGCCATGCCACTAAAATAGATGTCATCCTTCATGAAGATAACTCCCTTGAGGTTATCGATGATGGCCGTGGTATGCCAATTGATATTCACCCTGAGGAAGGTATTCCGGGTGTGGAACTTATTTTTACCAAGCTGCACGCCGGTGGTAAGTTCTCTAATAAAAACTATCAGTTTTCGGGTGGTTTACACGGTGTAGGTATTTCGGTTGTAAATGCGCTATCGACTCGTGTTGAAGTCACTGTGCGCCGTGATGCGCAGCAATTTCGTATGGCCTTTGAAAACGGTGACAAGGTTGAAGACTTAAACGTCATTGGCACTGTAGGTAAACGTAACACAGGTACAACCGTGCGTTTTTGGCCTGATGCTAGCTATTTTGACTCAGCTAACTTTTCTATCACTAAGCTTAATCACTTATTAAAAGCCAAAGCGGTATTATGCCCAGGCCTGCGCATTAAGTTTACCAACAAGCAAACCAAAGAAAGCCAAGAATGGTATTACGAAACTGGCTTAAAAGATTATCTAGTTGAAGCTGTTAAAGGTTTTGAAGTATTACCAAAAGAGCCGTTTATTGGTGACTTTTCAAGTTCAACAGAAGGCGCTGACTGGGCTGTTGTTTGGCTACCTGAAGGCGGTGAATCAATCGCTGAAAGTTATGTAAACTTAATTCCTACCGCGCAAGGCGGTACGCATGTTAATGGTTTACGCCAAGGCTTGCTTGAAGCAATGCGTGAATTCTGCGAATTCAGAAACTTATTACCACGTGGTGTAAAGCTAACACCAGATGATATTTGGGAGCGCTGTAGCTACGTATTATCGGTTAAAATGCAAGACCCACAATTTGCTGGCCAAACAAAAGAGAAGCTTTCATCTCGCTCATGTGCTGCATTTGTATCTGGTGTAGTGAAAGACTCATTTAGTTTATGGTTAAACGAGCATACAGAAACGGCAGAATTATTAGCTGAGTTATGTATCTCAAATGCGCAGCGCCGTTTACGTGCTGCTAAAAAAGTTGTGCGTAAGCGTGTTACCTCAGGCCCTGCATTACCGGGTAAATTAACTGACTGTAGCGCCCAAGATAATGACCGTACTGAACTGTTTTTAGTAGAGGGTGACTCAGCGGGTGGCTCAGCAAAACAAGCGCGCGACCGTGAGTTCCAAGCAATTATGCCGCTGCGCGGTAAAATCTTAAATACCTGGGAAGTTGAGTCTGGGCAGATTTTAGCATCGCAAGAGGTGCATGATATTTCTGTCGCTTTGGGGATTGACCCTGATTCAAGTGATTTATCTGGTCTGCGTTATAACAAAATTTGTATTTTGGCCGATGCTGACTCGGATGGATTGCACATTGCTACCTTGCTTTGTGCGCTGTTTGTTCGCCACTTTCCATCGCTTATCAAACAAGGCCATGTGTATGTAGCTATGCCGCCGCTATTTCGTATCGACATTGGTAAAGAGGTTTACTACGCCCTTGATGAAGACGAAAAGAACGGTATTTTAGCGCGTATTGAAGCTGAGAAAAAACGCGGTAAAGTCAATGTGCAGCGTTTCAAAGGGTTAGGTGAAATGAACCCATTACAACTGCGCGAAACCACCATGGATCCTAATACGCGTCGTTTAGTACAGCTTACTTTGGATGAAGAAGAGCAAACCATGGAGATGATGGACATGCTACTTGCGAAAAAGCGTTCGTCAGACCGTCGTCAGTGGTTAGAAGATCACGGTAACCGCGCAGAAGTTTAATAATAGGTGTAGCAACCTAGTTGCTAGCAAAGAATTAAAGGGCAAGACAAAAATGAAAAAACTACTGACCTCATTATTATCGCTGAGCTTGTTATCAGCGCCTGTAATGGCAAAAGATATTCTTGATAAGTTAACAGTTGCTGATGGCTTTGCTATAAGCCTGTTTGCCGATGATGTTGAAAACGCGCGTCAAATCGCGGTATCAAAAAGAGGCATTGTTTACGCAGGTTCGCGTAAAGCAGGTAATGTTTATGCACTGATTGATCATAACAGTGACGGTGTTGCAGATAAAAAGATTGTCATTGCTACTGGCCTTGAAATGCCATCAGGTTTAGCGATTAAAGATGGTGATTTATATGTGGCTGAAGTGTCACGTATCATTCGTTTTAAAGACGTAGACAAAAACCTAAAAGATCCTAAATTCGACGTGGTATACGACAAGTTTCCGACTGATCGTCACCATGGTTGGAAGTTTATTAGTTTTGCGCCAACCGGTGAGCTAATTGTGCCAGTGGGTGTGCCATGTAACATTTGTGCGGAAGACGACAAATACGGCCGCATCTTCTCGTTAGATGTTGATACAAAAGAAATTAAAACCATCGCCAAAGGTGTTCGTAACTCAGTTGGTTTTGATTATCACCCTACAACGAATGCATTTTGGTTTAGTGATAACGGCCGTGACATGATGGGCGATGACATGCCACCTTGTGAAATTAACCGTGTTGGTGAAGGTGAAGAGGGCGCGCATTATGGTTTCCCTTATGTTCACGCTGGTGCGATTTTAGATCCTGAGTTTGGCAAAGGTAAAAGTATTGCTGACTACAAATCGCCAGCCCTTGCACTTGGTGCTCATGTTGCTCCTCTAGGTATTCATTTTTATAACGGTAAGCAGTTTCCTGCTAAATACAAAGAGCAGCTTTTTGTTGCTGAGCATGGTTCGTGGAACCGTAGTAAAAAATCAGGCTATAAAGTGATGCTAGCAAACGTTGAACAAGGTCGTATTACTAAGTACACCCCGTTCATCACAGGCTTTATGCAAAACGAAGAAACATTTGGTCGCCCGGTTGCATTTGCAGAGCTTGCAGATGGCAGCTTATTGATCTCAGACGACTTTGCTAATGTGATCTATCGCGTTAGTGCTAAGAAAAAATAGGTAAGCGTTAATGAGTGATACAGATACCTTGCTGATGCAAGGCGTAGAACAACAAACAATGGGGCGCTTTACTGAAGACGCCTACTTAAACTACTCAATGTACGTCATCATGGACCGTGCTTTACCTCATGTAGGTGATGGTCTTAAGCCTGTACAGCGTCGTATCATCTATGCAATGAGCGAGCTGGGGCTATCGGCGCAAGCAAAATATAAAAAATCAGCCCGTACCGTGGGTGATGTACTAGGTAAATACCACCCCCATGGCGATAGTGCTTGTTACGAAGCGATGGTGTTAATGGCGCAGCCGTTTTCTTACCGCTACCCGCTGGTGGACGGTCAAGGTAACTGGGGTGCTGCCGATGATCCTAAATCATTTGCTGCAATGCGTTACACCGAAGCGCGTTTATCTAAGTTCTCAGAAGTTTTACTAAAAGAACTGGGTCAAGGCACGGTCGATTGGACCGCAAACTTTGACGGTACACTTGATGAGCCAATGGTATTACCTGCGCGCTTACCGCACATCTTACTTAATGGTGTAACGGGGATTGCGGTAGGTATGGCAACCGATATTCCACCACACAATGTGCGTGAAGTTGCCAGTGCCTGTTGTCTATTACTTGATAAGCCAAAGACAGAAATCGAAGAGTTGCTTGAGTTAGTGCATGCGCCTGACTACCCAACAGAAGCTGAGATCATTACACCGAAAGACGATATTCGTAAGATTTATCAAACCGGACGTGGTTCTATAAAGATGCGTGCAATTTACACTGAAGAGCAAGGTGATATAGTGATCACCGCACTGCCTCATCAGTGTTCAGGTGCAAAAGTACTTGAGCAAATTGCAGCGCAGATGAATGCTAAAAAGTTGCCAATGGTTGCTGATTTACGTGACGAATCTGATCACGAAAATCCAACTCGTATCGTGATTGTACCGCGTTCAAACCGCATTAAAGCTGAGCCATTAATGGCACACCTATTTGCAACCACAGATTTAGAAAAGAACTACCGCGTAAACTTAAACATGCTTGGACTTGATGGTCGTCCGCAAGTTAAAGATTTACGTAGTATCTTAACTGAGTGGTTAACGTTCCGCCGTGAAACAGTTCGCCGCCGCTTACAGCACCGTTTAGATAAAGTATTAGCTCGCTTACATATTTTAGAAGGTTTATTAACGGCCTTTTTAAATATTGATGAAGTTATCGAAATTATCCGTACTGAAGATAAACCAAAGCCTGTATTAATGGAGCGTTTTGGTTTAACTGATATTCAAGCGGAAGCGATTTTAGAGTTAAAACTACGTCATTTAGCAAAACTTGAAGAGTTCAAGATTAAAGGTGAGCAGGATGAGCTTGCCCTTGAGCGTGACAAGCTAGAGCAAACGCTTGGTTCAGAGCGTCGTATGTCGACCTTGATGAAAAAAGAAATTCAAGAAGCGGCTGAAATGTATGGCGATGATCGTCGCTCACCAGTTGTTGAACGTGTTGAAGCTAAAGCGCTAAGTGAAAAAGACCTTATTCCTTCAGAGTCAGTGACCGTTGTGTTATCTGAAAAAGGTTGGGCACGTGTTGGTAAAGGCCATGATTTAGATGTTGAAGGGCTAAGTTATAAGTCAGGCGACAGCTATAAAGCCTCAGCGCGAGGTAAAAGTAACCAGCCCGCAGTGTTCTTAGACTCAAGTGGTCGTGCTTTTGCTACTGATGCACACAGTTTACCTTCAGCTCGAAGCCAAGGTGAGCCAATGACAGGGCGCTTTAACTTAAGCGCAGGAGCCAACTTTGAGCATGTGGTGATGGCAGAAGACAACCAAGTGTTGTTAATGGCCTCAGATGCAGGTTATGGCTTTATAAGCGACTTTAAAGATCTGGTGAGTAAGAACAAAAACGGTAAAGCGCTGGTCAGTGTTCCTAAAGGCGGTGAATTACTTGCGCCAATTAGAGTAACTGATGTAGCAACAGATTACTGTATGGCAATTTCTAACGAAGGCCGCATGTTGTTATTCCCACTGCGTGATTTACCTAAACTTAGTAAGGGTAAAGGAAATAAGATTATTTCTATCCCAAGTGCGAAAGTACAAGCCCGAGAAGAGTTTGTAAAAGTACTGGCTGTGGTGCCTGAGGGCAGTAGCGTAACCCTGCATGCAGGGAAACGAAAACTAACACTGAAACCTGCTGATCTTGAGCATTATCATGGTGAACGTGGTAGAAGGGGTAACAAATTACCGCGCGGCTTACAGCGTGTTGATGAAGCTGTTGTTGAAGTGACTCAAACTGATGATAGTGATGAGTCGCCAAGCGAAGTAACAGAGTAAAAAATAAAAGGCCTGCAATTGCAGGCCTTTTTATTGTGTTAGTTTGTAACGACTCTCATTGAAGCCGGCCTAGAAAAGTTAAGGTATTGACCATTATCGGCTTTTACATTTTGTAAATCTTGATGGCTGGTATTTTCAGTGAATGTAGCTGTATGGCGATAAGATAGATTCGGCCAATCAGAAAGAGTCACTGCTACTCCAGGAGCCGCTTTAACGTATACAGGATGTTTATTGATATAAGCTGGTAGTCTGTAGTTTGAGCGCTCATTTGCTTTTAAGCAGTATTCACTTTGATCTAGTAAACTTACAATACAACCTAATGGCTCTTTTGAGCTAAATACTCGCATAGAACGCGGCTTAGAGAAATCTAGGTACTGGCCATTTCTTGCTAAAACACTTTTTAGTTTGTTATTTTCAACGGTGCCATTAAAAGTCGCAATACGGTTATAAGACAAGTTCCCATAGTCAGATAACATGACCTGCAAGCCTTGAGGTGCTTTCACATATACAGGTTTTCTACTGATAAAAGCAGGGAGGTAGCTTGCTTTTTGCCCATCTTCAAGGCAAAACTCTTCGTTTGTCTCTATGTTTACAATACAGGCTTTTGGCTTTTCAAGTGTCGTAACCACTGACGTTGCTAACTTCTCTTTAGCTGGCTCGAGGGTTTTTGATGCGAGTAAGTTTGAGTCACAGCGGATCGTTGCACTAACAGGGTTTAGCGCTGCTTCAATATTGATATGAAACTTGTTCATTCTATCTGAATTTAATCGTGTAGCAGGTAAGTTAAATGTTTTTCTGCCTGCTTTTTCTGTTTCAACGGCAAGTTTGCAACGTGAATTCGAAAAGTTGTCAGTGTATACCGCACCTGAAGATCCATGTAAGGCTGGGTAAATAAAACTTGTTAACTGTTTATTTGGATCGTAATAACCAACTAACGTTGTGATTGCTACGTCTTGTTTATAAGGAACCCTTTTTACAACGCTATTAGTATTCGAGTCTAAAACCAAATTTTCCCAAGATTCCATCTGCTTAGTTGCAGAGTTCCATTTAGTAAACCCTGTTTTAGAGGCGGTATCAAAGTTAGCTCGGCTCTCAAAAAAACGTTGTATATGGTTTAACTCGTAAGGCGTATGTAAAGTATATTTATTAAATTCGTAATACATCGGACCACCACCTGACATAGAGCCAGTACCATATTGATGGCCATTAAATGGTGCTATACAGATCTCTTTATAGCAACGGTCTTTATAAGTTAGTTTAGCTGAAAAGTTAGGTATAAACTTATCTAAATCTGCATCCCAGCCCCAGGTCGAATTACGCTCATCAGCAGGACGATGTAATACGCCATTTACGCCGCCAGGAAAATGGCCCATACCATAGTTATGGCCTAATTCATGACTGAATTCATTACCCTCAGACCGAATTAATGTAACCATGCCTGCGCCACCAGATAAGCCATGGACAAAAGTACCATTATCATACTTACCTATTGAAGTATGTGCTGTTAATTGTGCGCTACTAAATGGGTGCGCAGTTGAACCAGAGACACCTGAGGCATTAATGCCATAATTAGCGTTGTTGATACCATGTGACATCAAGCTCTTAGCAATAAGATGACGCATATCGCCTGTATATACACCGCCCTTACTCGGATCTGAGTCAGTTAATAAGTTACCATTTGGCAGCATCACTTCTGTAAGATGCATCGCCTCGAATTTATTAACCGTTAGCTTAGTGATCGGAACTTGTTGGAAATACTGGCGATGTAAATCAGGATTCTTTTGAAAAGTAAATTTATCGCGATATGGAGTCAATAAACCAAGATCGATGGTGTTCAGTATTAAATTCCCGTTACCTCCAACAGTGATGTTTTCTAGGTCGCCTTGCTTATTGCCAAACTGAAAAGAAACTCGTATGCCCGGCTTAATTACTGTAGCGGGCATAATGCTTGAAAATGTGTCTTCGCTATAGGTGGGCGGGTTGGCATCAATTTCATAACCAAAAGGTTTTGTGAAGTCCTCTGGTGAGCGCATAAATGTTTGATAAAGAAGGCTGTTATTATTATCGAATACACTTAATATAACTTTTGCAGCATGGCTCAATTTATCATGTGGTTTAAACATAATCATTGTTCTTCGCTCTGCTACCAAGTGAGGTTGAATATCATCTTCGACACTATTGTGTGATGGCATAATTGAGTTTTGTGCAAAAAGCACTGTGGCAGGGAAGTTTCCTGTTGTATCACTATAAAACTCATTTTGATTAAATGTATTTTCATCTGCACTAAAGACTGCTGATGTATGAGATAAAGCGAGAGAACAGAGTAAAGCTATGGCTATCGGTGATTTTTTCATTAGCGATTACCTTTGACTATTGTTTTTTGGGGGTAGGGGTATCTAACTAATTAGATTAACAGTGTAAGAAAAGTAACTCTTTAAGAGTCTTCATAATCTAAATTGAGAAAAATCTGTAAATAAAATCTTGTTAATTGTTGTGTGTTTTAAATAGTTTATCTTTCATTTGCTAAAATAGAGTGGAGAAAAACTATTTAAGCGTACACATGTGCGCTTAAAGCTATTGTCATAGCATTTTTCAGGTTATAATGCGCGCTGATTAGTACGAGGAGAATTCGTTTGTTAGCTATTTTTCGCATAATTTTCATGGCGTTATTCATTATTTTGAGCTGTGTTTTTGGGCTGCTTTTATGCATCGTTAAGCCGTTTCATACTAATAACGTGCATATTATTGCGGGTTGGTTTTGCAAGGTAGCTAAAATTTTAGGTGTTAAACTAGAGCTTAAATATCACGAGACTCCAAAAAATATTGGTCCTGCTGTCTATGTAGCAAATCATCAAAATAACTATGACCTATTCACTTTACCAGCCATGGTGCCAGAGAATTGCGTAAGTCTAGGTAAAAAAAGCCTCAAATGGATCCCGTTTTTTGGTCAGCTGTATTGGTTATCGGGAAATATCTTAATTGACCGCGCTAACCGCTCAAAAGCGGCAGGTACAATTTCTAAATCAGCTGAGAAAATAAAACAAAAAGGTCTATCGGTTTGGATGTTTCCTGAGGGCACGCGAAGCTATGGTCGTGGTTTATTACCCTTCAAAACAGGGGCATTTCACACAGCAATGAGTGCTGATGTGCCTGTTGTGCCAGTTTGTATGAGTACAACACACAAAACTATTAAGCTAAATCGCTGGGATAATGGTACAATTTACCTCGAAATGTTAGCGCCGATTTATCTTGATAAAGACGTATCTGCTCGTGACCATGCTTCACATGTTCATAAGATTATGGCTGCTAAAATAACTGAATTAGATGCTCAAGTGAGAAACAAATAATGGAAAATTGGCGCGAAATTACTGAAGACATCGTTACTTCATTACTTGAAGATGGCTCAGATCCTGAAGTACTTTATGAAGTGGAACACCACTTTGTTAGCGAAAATTTTGAAAAGTTAGAGCAAGCTGCTTTAGCCGCTTTTAAACTAGGTTACGATGTTGAAGAACCTGCAGAACTTGAGCTAGAAGACGGCGAGAAAGTGTGGAGCTTTGACGTGGTTGTTGAGTGTGAACTTGAAGTAGAAGCGATTATGGAAGATGTAGACAAGCTAGAAGCGCTTGCTCAGCAAACCGACGTAGAATACGACGGCTGGGGTACTTACTTTCAGGAATAAACAGCTACAGAGCTGTCAGCTATCAGGGATAAAGTTAGCGAGTTGCTACTTTCTAACTTTACTCTTTCTAACTTTCCCCTTTCTAACTAATACCTATTTCGTATTCGCTACCCAATCTATAGACATTTGTAATCAATTAGCGATAATAAAAAACTCGATGTTTTTATGCGCTAAGCTCACATATGCTTATTACCTTACCCATTGCCGAACTTGTACCAGGGATGTTTGTTGACAGTGTCAGTAAGCAACAAGAGCATGTAAATAGTATTAAGATCAAAACACGTGGTTTAGTGCGTGATAAAACGATTATTCAACGCCTGATCTCTGAGGGGGTTGAAGAGCTACTCATCGACTTTACACAAAGCGATGTTGCATTACCTAAAAAATACCAACCAAAGCCTGAACCGGCTAAACCTAAGGTTGAACAAAAGCCTGCAGCCAACGAAGCACCACAAGGGATCACGGTTCAACAAGAGTTTTTAAAAGCCAGCGTGCATTACGAGCAGCACAGCCGAAAATTGCAAGGTTTCTACTCAGATATCACATCGGGTTTAAAGATGAATGTAGCTGTGCTTGATGATATCGCCGTTGATATAGTCAGCTCGGTATTTCGTAATCACAATGCCTTAACTATCTTAACTCGCCTTAAAGATAAACATATTTATAACTGGCGGCACATGATCAACACCGCTATTTTGGTGAGTGTGTTTGCTAAGTACCTAGGTTACAAAGAAAAGACAATTAAAGAGCTGGCAATGGGTGCATTGATGCACGATATCGGTCAGGCGAAAATGCCACAAGGTGTATTGTCAAAACCAAGCGCTTTGAACGACAACGAAATGCAAGTTGTTAAAAAGCATGTGGCGCAGAGTTTAGGTTTAGTGAAAGGTGAAAAGGGCATTACGCCGTTAATGCTCGATATGATAGTGAATCACCATGAGCGTTTAGATGGTACAGGTTACCCTCGCGGTATTGCAGCTGAAAAGCTGAGCCGTGCAGCCCGTATGATGGCAATCGTCGATGTTTATGATGCTATGACAGCAGACAGGCCGCATCAAATGGGAGAAGAGCCAATCTCAGCGCTGCGTTATTTACTTGCCAATAAGCAATTGTTTGACTCTGAGTTGGTGCAACGCTTTATTAAATGCCTAGGGGTGCACCCTGTTGGAACGATTGTGAAGTTGAATAATGAGCGCTTGGCGTTAGTGATGGAAGGTAACCACGAAAACCCAATTAAGCCGAAAATAAAGATCTTCTATAATGCCAAGCATAAGCATCATATTACTGCCAAAGATGTCGATTTAAGTGTAGAAAAAGAACTAAAAATTATTGCTAGTATTAAGCCTCTAGATTATCAGCTTAATTTGGCTCGTTTGTTAAAAGAGCATCTGCTTGTTTAGACTTAACACAGCGTTTTTTGGCACTGCGTTTTGCTGATATAAATGCACCACTAAAACAACTCGTCATTAATACCAACCACAGCAATGTGCCTTTTTCTACATGTAAGGCCACGCAACATAATAATAGTGATAAAACAGCACTCAGCATGGCGCCTAGCCAATAGTGATTAACTGGGTTATCGCAATCACCTGCTTTAGTGCACGCGCAATAGTTTGCTTTACAAAAATAATGAACACTCACACCGCATAACATCAGTGCCGCAATAATCAATGCGATTTCCATACTCAAACTCAACAGTAAAACCTTTATTTTTAGTCTAATGGGACAATAAACTGATGTCAATGCAAATGATAATTACTACCGTTTATTGTTTTTGTTATCAGAGCTCTGATGAGTTTTAATAAGTTGTTATCTTGTTGTTAAAATGCGGGTTTTTTACCTATTTATAACGAAAAATTACAGTTTTTTGATCTTAATTAAGGTAATGTTCGAAAGTTTGTAATCATTAGAATAAAACATCTAATACCAACATACAGCGCTAATCTTTTATGCTTAACTAATAGGTTGCCCTCATTGTTGGATTAGCTTTCGCACAAGTTTGCAAGAGGACACAGATTTATGAAGTTCACTAAAACACTAATTGCAGCATCACTTGCTGTTGTTTCTGCTGACAGCTTTGCTGCAGCTTTCCAATTAGCAGAGCAAAACGTTTCAGGTTTAGGTCGTGCATACGCTGGTGAAGCAGCTGTTGCAGATGACGCATCAGTTGTTGCTCGTAACCCTGCACTTATGTCTTTATTCAAAGACAAGCAAATCTCAGTAGCAGGTATCGCTGTAATTCCAGATGTAAGCTTAAAAGGCGAAAGTGCTGCATACGGCTTAGATGAAAGCTCTATCGATGACGATAGCATCGCACCATCTGCATTTATCCCTGCAGGTTACTTCACAATGCCTTTAAACGATAAAGTGTCTTTAGGCTTTGGTGCTTTTTCAAACTTCGGTCTTTCAACTGAGTTTAAAGATGACTACGCGGCGGGCTCTATTGCTGGTGAAACTGAAATCGTAACAGTTAACATGAATGCTAGCGCTTCATATAAAATCAACGAACAGTTCAGCTTAGGTCTTGGTTTAAACTATGTTTATGCTGATGCAAAGGTTGTTCGTAATGCAGGTACTAATCCATTTGGTTTACCAGCTAGCACGCAAATTGCTCACCTTGAAGGTGACGACTACGGCTTTGGTTGGAACATTGGTGCAATGTATCAGTTAGACGAAAACAACCGTTTTGGTTTTAACTACCGCAGTGAAACAGATATCGACTTTGAAGGCGAGTACTCAAACCAACTTCCAGCTGCAGTTGGTGGTTTAGCAGGTACTAAAGTACCGGGTGAGTTAAAACTGACTTTACCAGCAATTGCTGAATTTTCTGGTTCACATCAACTTGATAAGAAGCTAGGCGTACACTACAGCATCTTATGGACTGGTTGGGACAGCTTCCAAAAATTAGAAGCTTATACACCAAGCCTTGAAACGCCTGTATTCTCTAAAGAAGAGAACTTCTCAGATTCAATGCGTTACTCTATCGGTACTGACTACCAGTACAGCGATGCACTTTTACTTCGTGCAGGTATTGCATACGATGAGTCACCAGCAGACCAATCACACCTTTCAATCTCTATCCCTGATACAGATCGTTTCTGGTTCTCGTTTGGTGGTAACTACGCATTCAGCGAAAACTCAAATGTTGACTTAGGTGTAAGTATCCTTCGTGGTAAAACACAAAACTTCTCTGAAAAAGACAGCCTAGCAGCTTCTTTAGGCCAAGATGTTTCATGGGAATATGAATCAAAAGGTCACGCAGTATTAGTTGGTGCTCAGTACAACTACAAATTTTAATTTTGTCGCGACGTAAAGTCGCTGCTACAGAGCATTAAAAAGCCGCGCTATAACAATGTTATAGCGCGGCTTTTTTGTAAGCGCGAATAAATCGCGCTTTATATATGCTGTTATAGACTTTCGATTTTCGCTTTTTGCGCTAATAGTTTGTCTTTCGCATCTGTAAACTCAGCCAGCTTAGCATGCTCTTTAGCAAGTACAGCTTCTGGCGCGTTATTTACGAACTTCTCGTTAGCTAATTTGTTATTAACTTGAGCTAAGCCTTTCTCTGCTTTTTCAAGCTGCTTCGCGATACGAGCTAGTTCAGCTTCAACATCGATTAGGCCAGCCATTGGGATCATGATCTCAAGGTTACCAACATACGATGTTGCACACGCAGGTGCTTCGTCTTTGTTATCAAGTAACGTGAACTCTTCAAGCTTAGCAAGAGACGCTAAGAAAGCTTCGTTTTCCGTTAAGCGACGCTTGTCTTCGTCAGACGCATTAGCAAGCAATACCGATAATGGTTTGCTTGGGCTGATATCCATTTCACCACGGATGTTACGAATAGCAAGAATGAATTGTTTAACCCACTCTAGGTCGTCCATCGCTTGGCTATCAACATTAGCTTCATTGTATACAGGGAAACCTTGAACCATGATGCTAGTGCCTGCAGTTTCTATACCTGCAAGTGGTGCCACGCGTTGCCAAATCGTTTCTGTGATGTATGGCATTAACGGGTGCATTAAGCGAAGTAGGCTTTCTAATACCGTGATTAGGGTATGACGAGTACCACGTTGCTGTGCATCGTTACCTTTAAACAATACTGGTTTAGTAAGCTCTAGGTACCAGTCACAGAATTGGTTCCAAGTGAACTCATAAATGGTGTTTGCAGCTAGGTCAAAACGATAGTTTTCTAGATGCTCAGTATAGGTTTTAACAGTTGCTTCAAACTGGCCTAAAATCCAACGATCAGCAAGAGAATACTGTTTCTCAGCATCTGTAGCGAAACCACAGTCTTGCTCTTCTGTATTCATTAATACGTAACGACTTGCGTTCCATAGTTTGTTACAGAAGTTACGGTAACCTTCAAGACGGTTCATATCCCAGTTGATATCACGACCCGTTGAAGCCATTGCTGCAAGGGTGAAACGCAGTGCGTCTGTACCGTGTGCTTCGATACCGTTTTCGAATGTTTTACGAGTGTTCTTCTCAATCTTCTTCGCTAGTTGTGGCTGCATCATGTTACCAGTGCGCTTTTCAACTAGGCTTTCAAGATCGATACCGTCAATCATGTCGATAGGATCAAGTACGTTACCTTTCGATTTAGACATCTTATCGCCGTTTTCATCGCGGATAAGGCCAGTTACGTAAACGGTTTTAAATGGTACTTGTGGCTTGCCGTCTTCATCTTTGATGAAGTGCATGGTCATCATGATCATACGAGCAACCCAGAAGAAAATGATGTCGAAACCTGTTACCAATACGTCAGACGGGTGGAACGTTTTTAAATCGTCTGTGTTTGCAGGCCAGCCTTGCGTTGAGAAAGTCCAAAGCGCAGACGAGAACCAGGTATCTAAAACGTCTTCGTCTTGCTTAAGTGCAACATCATCAGCAAGGTTGTTATCGCGGCGTACTTCAGCTTCGTCACGACCAACGTATACGTTACCTTCGTTGTCGTACCAAGCAGGGATGCGGTGACCCCACCAAAGCTGACGTGAAATACACCAGTCTTGTACGTCGTTCATCCACGAGAAGTACATGTTCTCGTATTGTTGAGGAACAAATTTAATGTCGCCATTTTTAACGGCTTCTTTTGCAGGCTCTGCAAGTGGTGCTACGCGCACGTACCACTGATCTGTAAGAAGTGGCTCAATCACTACGCCAGAACGGTCACCGTAAGGAACTGTTAGGCTGTGATCTTCAATTTTTTCTAATAGACCAAGTTCTTCAAATTCGCTCACAATCGCTTTACGTGCATCAAAGCGGTCAAGGCCGTGTAGGCGCTCAGGGATTGGCGCGTCTAATTCAAGCTCTTTACCGTCGAACGTGTAGCTTTCGCCTTCGCTTAATACCGCAGCATCTTTGTTGAAGATGTTGATCATTGGTAGTTGGTGACGTTTACCTACTTCGTTATCGTTAAAGTCGTGAGCAGGTGTGATTTTCACACAACCTGTGCCTTTTTCCATGTCTGCATGTTCATCGGCAACAATTGGAATACGGCGGTTTACGATAGGTAGTAAAATTTCTTTACCGATCAGATCTTGGTAACGCTCATCATCAGGGTTAACAGCAACACCTGAATCACCTAGCATTGTTTCAGGACGTGTTGTCGCAACAATGATGTAGTCTTTACCATCTTTGGTTTTTACGCCATCAGCAAGTGGGTAACGTAGGTTCCACATGTGACCTTGTTTGTCTTTGTTTTCAACTTCAAGATCAGAAATAGCAGTGTGTAGTTTAGGATCCCAGTTAACTAGGCGCTTACCACGGTAAATTAAGTCTTCTTTGTGAAGACGTACAAATACTTCTTTAACCGCTTCAGAAAGGCCATCGTCCATAGTGAAACGCTCACGGTCCCAATCTACAGAAGCGCCTAAACGACGTAATTGTTTAGTGATCGTGCCGCCAGAGTGGTTTTTCCATTCCCAGATTTTATCGATAAATGCTTCACGGCCTAGGTCGTGACGTGTTTTACCTTCTTCAGCAGCAAGCTTACGCTCAACAAGCATTTGCGTTGCGATACCTGCGTGGTCAGTACCTACTTGCCATAAAGTGTTGTTGCCTTGCATACGCTTTAAACGCGTTAGCGTATCCATGATGGTATCTTGGAACGCGTGGCCCATGTGTAAGCTACCCGTGACGTTTGGTGGCGGGATCATAATTGAGTATGCGTCACCTTGGCCAGACGGTTTAAAGTAGCCATTTTCTTCCCAGCCTTGGTATAAAGACTGTTCAATATCTTGCGGATTATAGGTTTTATCCATTACACAGAACCTTAAATAAATGCTTAAATGTCAATTTCTTGCGTTGCAATATGGGCGCCCAGTTGGCGAAGCTTTTTAAACCGCTCACGGGCGGCTTGTTTAGCACTTGGCTCAATGGGTACGAAATCATAAACCTGCTGAAAACGGCGAATAAAATCCGGTAGGTGTTCAGCTAAGTTGATTAATATTTTTCTGTTGCCGACAGGTGGAGTCATACCAATTTCAACCGGAGCGCCACCTTTAGGGCCTTCACCTTGTAAGTTATGTGGTACAAAACTATCTGGTTCAAATGACCAAATGATGTCGTCGATTGTGTGGGCCGTGTCGGTGTTATCAGCGTAAATAAATACGCGATGACCTAGACGATACTGATCCGCAGCAATTTTAGCTGCCAGATCGAAAACAGCGCCAGCCGTTTGGTGGGCACTATCATCTTGTTTTAGAACGTAAAATTGTGCGTTCATATTCATAGTGACTTTCGTCCCCACAGATACACAGATCAAAGCAGG
Organism: Pseudoalteromonas sp. NCCP-2140; assembly: GCF_023708065.1. Lineage (NCBI taxonomy): Bacteria > Pseudomonadati > Pseudomonadota > Gammaproteobacteria > Alteromonadales > Pseudoalteromonadaceae > Pseudoalteromonas > Pseudoalteromonas sp. NCCP-2140. The sequence goes on from NZ_BRCZ01000010.1 coordinate 124,142, forward strand.
GATTTTGACATAGAACGCGAATTGCTTCAATTAATAAGGCGCCATTTGGCGCCTTATTTAGGGTTAGTTTTAAGCTTACGGTAAGGCTTAATCGTGACTTGCTTCACTCACGCCTGCGCGGTTCAGTAAATACTGAGTCAACATAGGCACCGGACGACCGGTTGCGCCTTTGTTTTTACCGCCGCTTCGCCATGCTGTACCTGCGATATCTAAATGCGCCCAGTTATATTTTTTGGTGAATTTAGATAAGAAGCATGCCGCTGTAATCGTACCTGCAGCACGGCCACCTAAGTTGGTGAAATCAGCGAATGGGCTTTCAAGTTGCTCTTGATAGTCATCCCATAAAGGTAACTGCCATGCACGGTCGCCACTTTGCTCAGACGCTTTTAGTAGGTCATGGGCAAGTGGGTTGTGGTTTGATAGTAAACCTGTGGCATGTGAACCCAGCGCGATAATACACGCACCTGTCAGTGTTGCTACATCGACAACGGTATCAGGTTCAAAGCGCTCAACATAAGTGAGTGCATCACACAGTACTAAACGGCCTTCAGCGTCGGTATTTAACACTTCAACTGTTTGCCCCGACATAGTTGTTAAGATATCACCCGGGCGATAAGCGTTTGAGCCTGGCATGTTTTCACAACCTGCTAAAACACCGACAACGTTAATCGGTAATTGCATTTGCACTAAAGCGCGCATAGTACCAATAACACCTGCTGCACCACCCATGTCGTATTTCATTTCATCCATGGCTTCGCCTGGTTTGATCGAAATACCACCTGAGTCAAAGGTTAAGCCTTTACCCACTAACACGATTGGCGCTTGGTCTTTGTCGCCACCTTGATAGTTGATCACCGACATAACCGATTCATTAGCACTACCACGGCCAACCGCTAGGTATGAATTCATGCCCAGCTCCGCCATTTTTTCTTCACCAATAATATCAACGTTTACATTATCGAAGTTATCAGCAATTTCTTGTGCTTGCTCACCTAAATAAGCAGGGTTACAGATATTTGGCGGCATGTTGGCAACATCTTTACATAACTTGCTACCTGCAGCGATGGCTAAGCCATGCTCAATTGCACTTTCGCCAATAGTTAACTCGCGACGCGTTGGGACGTTGAAAACAATTTTACGTAGTGGGCGACGTGGGTCGCTCTTTTTGCTTTTCAGTTGATTGAAGGTATACAAGCAGTCTTGAGTTGTTTCAACTGCTTGGCGTACTTTCCAATAAGTGTCACGGCTTTTAACGTGTTGCTCAGTTAAAAAGCATACCGCTTCCATTGAACCTGTTTCGTTTAGCGTGTTAATCGTTTTTGAGATGATTTGTTTATATTGTTTGTCATCAAGCTCACGCTCTTTACCACAACCTACTAGTAGTACACGCTCGCTCAGTACATTAGGTACATGATGCAATAGCAATACTTGGCCTGGTTTACCTTCAAGGTCACCACGGCGTAGTAAGTTTGAGATATAACCGTCACTGATTTTATCTAATTGTTCACCAATGGGGGATAAACGACGTGGCTCATAAACGCCTACTACAATACATGCGCTACGTTGCTTTTCTGGACTACCACTTTTTACGCTAAATTCCATTGTTACTCCTGATATTGAGTCGTATAACCTTAGTTTATAAGGGTAAGAAATTCTTTTTCGAGTCCTTTCTTACATTTTTTAGTTTAATAGTACTAATCTTAGTACATAAACTATGACTCTATTTATGTGTTTTTGAACTTTATCTTAATGTGAATATCAATATCACATAATAGACGCCATCTGCACCATTTATGCAAGATTATATGTTCTTGCTAGGTATGATATTTAACTTTGATGGCATATAATAAAGTGAGTAAAATAACTAGTTTACTCAAAATTCCTTACTATTCCAGTGAAACTCGATGTTTAACAGGGGCGAGCATTGCTTATTTTTCGTTATTTGACCACTGAAGTCTTCAAGTCGCAGGTCGCCGTATTTTTAACTTTGATGACTATTTTTGTGTCTCAAAAGTTTGTTGTTATTTTAGGAGACGCCTCTGAGGGGGGGCTTCCAGCTAAACTTGTGCTTTCGATGATTGCACTAAAACTTCCTCAACTTGCTTCCCTTATATTACCTTTGAGTATCTTCTTAGGGATTATTCTGGCGTACAGTCGCATTTATGCAGACAGCGAAATGACCGTATTCAGAGCTTGCGGTGTCAGTGAGTGGTATGTGGTTCGTGTCACGCTTATCTCAAGTACTGCGATGGCTATTTTAGCCGGTGCGCTTACTCTTTATGTTGCGCCGTGGGCCAGTGAGCAAGAATATCAATTAAAAGAGCAAGCCAAAGCTGATGCTGGCTTATCGGCATTACGTGCAGGGCGTTTTCAGCAAACGGGTAATGAGAAAGCCGTAGTCTTCATTCACAACATCGAAAATAGCGGTAAAGAGCTACACAAGGTATTTGTTGCGCAGTTACCAGATCGTGAAAAAGGTGACTTAGCCCGTTTAGTATATGCAGAGCGTGGTGTGGTGATTGAGCAAGATAACGGTGAGCAGCAACTTGTTCTTAACGATGGTAAGCGCTATGAAACAGATGGCGAGTCTGCTGCGTTAAACTTAACAGAGTTCGATGGTTACAGTGTGCAAATTCAAGATCAAGAAATAGAGCACCAGCGTCGTAAGTTAGAAGCTATACCAACGTTTGATTTATTCAAAATGAAAACCTCTGAAGCTATTGCACAGTGGCAGTGGCGTTTAGCTATTCCGCTTTCAATTCCATTATTAACTTTACTCGCAGTACCTTTGAGTGTGGTGAATCCGCGCCAAGGTAAATTCGCTAAATTGGTGCCTGCAATCAGTTTGTATTTAGGGTACTTCATTTTATTGAATGCAGCTAAGTTTGCTGTTGAAGATGGTAAAATTCCGCCTTCAATTGGCTTATGGTGGATCCATTTATCAGCCTTGTTTATTGGTGGTTTCTTGATTATCAAAGGTCGTCCGCTCGGCGCATGGTTAAAGGCAGTTGTGACTAAGCGGGAGTTAAGCGCATGATGAAAACACTCGACTGGTATTTAGGCCGCAGCATAATTCAAACCACCGGTTTTGCTTTAATGGTGCTGGTAGGTATTAGTACCCTGATTAAGTTCATTGAGCAGTTAAAATCAGTTGGCCGTGGTAGCTATGATATTGCAACTGCGCTGATTTACACCCTATACAGCATGCCGGGTGATTTAGTTATCTTCTTCCCAATGGCAGCCTTGATTGGTGGTTTAACAGGTTTAGGTGCATTGGCATCAAACAGTGAGCTGGTCGTTATGCAAGCGGCGGGTATGTCACGCCTGCAAATTATTGCATCAGTCATGAAAACCGCGATGTTTATGGCAATTTGTATGATGGCGCTAGGTGAATGGGGTGCCCCAGAAGCACAGCTCAAAGCAAAAGAAATACGTAACCAAGCGATTTATGGTGGTGATGTATTTAATGCTAAGCAAGGTGTGTGGGCGAAAGATGGCAGCAATTTTATTAATATTGAAGATGTCGATCAGCAAGGCACTTTACGTGGCGTGCATATGTATCACTTTGATAAATCGTTGCAACTTACTCAAATTACCAAAGCAGAAGAAGCATTAAACCGTAAAGATGGTTGGTTACTTCGTGATGTAAATAAAGTCATGATCACGCCAGAGCAGATCAGTACTGAGCAGCACAAAGAAGAATTTTACGACTCGCAACTGACCGCCGAAAAATTAGGAGTGGTGTCGGTTAAGCCCGAAGCGCTGTCGTTTACTGGGCTTTGGTCATATTTAGGTTATTTGCAGCAAAATGAGCAAGACACCAGTACTTATGAGCTAGCGCTATGGCGTAAGATCATGCAGCCTGTATCTATCGCCGTTATGTTGTTAGTTGCTTTATCGTTTATATTCGGCCCGCTTCGCACAGTAACTATGGGCGCACGTATCATCATGGGTGTAATAACCGGTATTACTTTCCACTTAACTAATGAGATATTTGGTCCTGTGGTGATGGTTTACCAAATTCCAGCAGTGGTTGGTGCTGTGTTACCAAGCCTACTGTTTATAGGGTTTGCAACTTACCTATTGAATAAACGAGTTTGATAGTCGTTTAAAAAGCACAAAAAAAGCGTGGTTTGAGCCACGCTTTTTTTGTGCTTGCTGTATTGCTTAATCACTTAATCAAGTGAGCGATAAATACGTTTATTTTCTTCTTTGGTGAGGGTGATCACTTCTGTTTTTGCGATGTAATCTTGTAAGGCACGCTTATTTTTAAAATCGACCAACACCACTAAGTTACCTAAACCTAATAGTGCAGTAATGGCTCTAAGTGCGCCTTGATGCCAGCTAATTAAATGACCATCGAGAGTTTGCACCTTTAAACGCCATGCGCGCATACCAATTGTTTGGCCGCTCTTAGCCCAAAAATAGCTAAAGAAACTAACACTCACTATCACTAATAACACACTGCGAATGCCATACAGTAATGGCGAGTTTTGAATGAAAGCAGATACATCTTCAGCGTCACCAATACTTAGTAAGTCTAAAGAAATTAGCCCTTGAACAGCTAATAAATACAGTACGGTTGTCAGCATCGCAAAGGCAATGATAACCAAGGTATCGTAGATTAAAGAGGCAAAGCGGCGCCAGAAACCGGCACGTGGAAACTCAGCTGACATAAACAATCTCGTCCAATTAAATTGCGCAGTAGTTTAGCAAAGTCCTTCGCAAACAAGAAATACTTAACGGCCGTTTAGCAAGTCGACAAACAGGTCTGACCTGCTATAGTTGAGAAAATAATAAAAATGAGCACACAGTTATGGCCGTTTCTCAAAGCGAAACTCACCAAGTATTTAATCAACCCAAACCACTTGAAAACTACAACGCCTATGAGGCCGACAGGGTACTTCAATACTGGCAAAATCGTTTTGCTGGGCAATGGGGAACTGCGCATTTAACGGCGTTTGGGGAGCAAGTGGGAGGTGTATTACTGCAAGCTGGGTTCTTAGCAAACAAACACTTACCCGAATTAACAACTCACAGCCGCTTTGGCGAACGCATAGACCAAGTTGATTATCATCCAAGTTACCATCAGCTAATGCAGCATGCTATAGAGCAAGGGCACTGCGCTTTGCCTTGGCAGCAAAAGAAAGCCGGTAGCCATGTTGTAAGAGCGGTAATAGCGGTGCTACACAATCATGCTGATCCGGGCTCTGGTTGCCCATTAACCATGACGTTTGCTAGTGTGCCTGCCATTGCGAGTCAAGAAAATGTAGCGGCTATGTGGCTACCTAAAATACTGGCAAATCATTACGATTCTGACAATAAGCCTTGGACAGAGAAAAAAGGTGTCACCATAGGTATGGCGATGACCGAAAAACAGGGCGGCTCTGATGTTCGGGCTAATACCACTAAAGCAGACGCCATCAATGAAAGTGGTGCAGGGCAATTATATGCTTTAACCGGCCACAAATGGTTTTGCTCAGCGCCTATGAGCGACGCCTTTTTGGTACTCGCGAATACCGATGACAAGCAGTTATCTTGCTTTTTAGTGCCGCGCTGGCTCGAAACTGGCGAGAAAAATGCCATGTATATTCAGCGCTTAAAAAGTAAATTAGGTAATCAATCAAATGCGAGTTCTGAAATTGAATTTAGAGGCGCGCATGGCTGGTTACTCGGCGAGCCGGGACGAGGCATTGCCACTATTATTCAAATGGTTGCTCTAACTCGTTATGACTGCATGCTGGGTTCAAGCTCGCTGATGTTACAAGCAGTAAAAGAGGCAATTTGGCATACCGCTGGGCGTAGTGTGTTTGGTAGAAACTTGCATCAACAGCCACTCATGCTCAATGTATTGGCAGATTTAGCTATCGAAGCAGAGGCTGCACTAGCCATTTCAATGCGTATTGCCAATGCCCTTGATAACCAAAATGATAGCAATGAAGTGGCATTAATACGTAGCTCCACAGCAATCGGTAAATATTGGATCTGTAAGCGTGCAGTGCAGCACACTTATGAGGCTATGGAATGTATTGGTGGCGTGGGCTATGTTCAAGACAACATTACCAGCCGACTTTATAAAGAAGCACCGGTTAACTCTATCTGGGAAGGCTCTGGTAATGTGCAATGCCTTGATCTTTTACGCGTGTTCAGTCGTGAGCCTGAGTCACTTGAGGTGCTTATCAATGAACTTGAAAAAGCGCGCAGTTTGCACCCCGATTTTGCGATAAAGCTCGATGAGCTTAAAGGTATGCTTACAGATACTGCAAACCTTGAAATGCATGCTCGGCGTATAATTGAAAAGCTCGCGCTACTTTGGCAAGCAGCAACACTACTACAATTTGGCGAGCCACTTATTGCCGATGCGTTTGTAAAAAGTCGTTTAAGTAGTGCAGGGTTTAGTCAGTACGGCTGCCTGAGTCATGATATCGATTGTCAGGCGATTGTTTCGCGAATGATGCCAAAACTCTAAAGTTAACAACTTGTTTAATTATTGTGCGGTTGATCAGTGACGCCGCACAAAACGCTTGCTGCCTTACCCATTCTTTGTATAATGCTTGGCATAGAGACAAAAGCAGTTAAAAAAGCTCTTGCTCTAAAGTGGTTTTTCTTTATCTTCTCGTGTTTAGAAGGTTAAAGAAAAATGAAGCCAGTATGATGGAATTGGTAGACATGACGGATTCAAAATCCGTTGCCTTCGGGCGTGGCGGTTCAAGTCCGCCTACTGGTACCACTTTTATGACCCCAGCAGTTTTGCTGGGTTTTTTTATGCCTGAAAAGCTTTCAGCCATCAGCTGTCAGTTTTTAGCCGAGCGGTGCGGTTGTTGGGTTTTGAAAACAACCCTTGCGTAAAAGCATTGTAGGAGGTAGTTTACTGCCGAACCAAGAAAACCGAACCAGCAATGCTGAAAAACATAATTCATGGCTAAAGCCATTTATATGGACTCCTCCTATTGCACAATACCCTTCGTTAATTTTGTCAGACTGCGTACTTATATGCGGGCTCATAATGAGGAGCTACCTCGGCCCTTTGATGTATTCGCGCCCTTGTGTCTCTT
>NZ_BRCZ01000011.1:0-118821 GCF_023708065.1 Pseudoalteromonas sp. NCCP-2140
CGTATTTATTCGCGACCATCTTAACTGTATCTGTGGTGTCTAACGACTCTTGAACGACTTTTATTTTAAATTCGAGGGAATATCTACGCTGTGACTTTACTTTCATGATTACTGACTCCAAAAGGTGTCTACTTTTATGGAGTCAGATCAGAGCGGTAGAGTTGTTGAGTGCAGTGTCTTACTCAGCATTCACTCTGTTAATTCTTTGAGTAGGTTGGTTTGCGAAGCGAAACCCAACGCAATCCATGTAAACCCTTTCTTTGGTAAACCCAAACCATCATAAATCACTCCCAAGGTTATGCTTGACCTAGAACCTAGAACCTAGAACCTAGAACCTAGAACCTAGAATCTTTACCCTCGCTAACTCGCTAACTCAGTACCGACATAAAGCCTTATATTTTCAGCATTTGTGTACTGAGTGAATACCATCGTATTCGCTGTGTTTATCAGTAATTGTTGCTGTTGTTTTTCTAGTTTTAGTTCTGCGCTAAGTAGCTCTTTGCGGATGGTGGGGTAGTCTGAAATCTCGTTTTGAATAGTTTTCAGGTAGGCGCGTGTGGCTCTTAGGGGCTGTAAAGCTTGCTGGTCAAATTCGGCAATGCACGACTCAAGCTCACTCAGTTGAAAGGGTGTTACAGCCAGCTCTAAAGAATCAAGATAATAAAGCAGCAGGCAAAGGTTAACATTTTTGCCTAGCTGGTCTTGATAGCCTAGTAGCTTGGTTTGCATGCCGTCTTTGCTGTAAAGCTTGCATGCAAACTGCCAAAACTGTTCGCTGTTAAGCGGTTTCATCGGCAAAGGCCTGCTCTTTTTCTTCAAGCTCTTCAAGTGCCATGAGCAGCTCTTCTTCAACGTCATTAAGCTTGGGTGTTAAGCTTGCTTGCTTAGCGAGTAGCTCTGTCAGTTTGGCTTTATTTTCATCATTGTATAAGTCATTGTCGGCAAGTGCGTTTTCGATTTCACCAAGCTCTGTAGAGTACTTATCAAGTTGCTTTTCAAGCCTTTCGATTTGCTTTTTCAACGGCTGCACTGACTTTCTGAACTCAGCTTCTAAGCGCTTTTGCTCTTTGCGGTTAACGCTTGAATGGGCTTTAGGGGCATTGTCTTCAGGGCTTTTAGCAGCTTCTTTATTGGCATTCAGTAGCCATTGGTAATAGGCATCAAGGTCATAACCAAATTGTGTTACTTCGCCGTTATCAACGAGGTAATACTCATCAGCGGTATTTTTAAGCATATGACGGTCGTGCGATACGGTCACCATAGCGCCTTCAAAGCCTTGCAGCGCCATAACTAAAGCATGGCGCATTTCTAAATCGAGGTGGTTGGTTGGCTCATCCAGTAACAATAGGTTTGGCTTTTGGTACACCAGCATAGCTAGCACTAAACGGGCTTTTTCACCGCCAGAAAATGGCGCAACTGGCTCAAGAGCTTTATCGCCAAAGAATGCAAAGCCACCTAAAAAGTCACGCAGTGATTGCTCTGGAGCTTGCGGATTTAAACGTTGTAAATGGGTCACTGCACTGGCTTTTAAATCGAGTGACTCAAGTTGATGCTGCGCAAAGTAACCAATATTTAAGCCCTGATGCTGAAATACTTCACCTGCTTGAGGTTGTAAATCGCCAGCTAATAATTTAATCAGTGTTGATTTACCCGCACCATTTCGTCCAAGCAGTGCAATACGGCTACCCGGAACAAGGTTTAGCTTGATGCTGTGTAAAATGGTGGTGTCACCATAGCCTGCTTTGGCTTGGTCGAGAGTCATTAACGGGTTTGGCAGCGCTGTAGGCTCGGCAAATTCAAAATCAAAGGGTGAGTCAACATGGGCTGGGGCCAGCTTTTCCATACGCTCTAAGGCTTTTACGCGGCTTTGTGCTTGCTTAGCCTTACTAGCTTTTGCTTTGAAGCGTGTAATGAATTTTTCTAGATGAGCAATTTGCTCTTGTTGCTTTTCGAACATCGCTTGTTGTTGTAATAAGCGCTCTGCTTTTTGGCGTTCGAATTGCGAGTAATTGCCTTTATAAACATTTATTTTTTGTGCGTCTATGTGCCAAATTTGGTCTACAACGGCATCTAAGAACTCTCGGTCATGGGAAATAAGCACTAGAGTGCCTGTGTAGGCACGTAAAAAGCGCTCTAACCAGTAAACCGCATCGAGATCTAAGTGGTTGGTTGGCTCATCCAGCAGTAATAAATCGGCATCACGAATAAGTGCTTGTGCTAAGTTTAAGCGCATACGCCAGCCACCAGAAAAGGCGCTTACTGGGTTGTCTATTTGCTCATTACTAAAACCTAAGCCGTGTAATAGCTCACCTGCTTTTGCCTCAATGCTATAGCCTTGAATATGTTCTAGGCCAATATGTGCTTTTGCCTGCGCATCGCCGTCGTTATTTTGCTCAGCTTCGCGTAGCGCAATTCTTAGCGCGTAATATTCAGGGTGACCTTGTAATACATAATCGAGGGCACTGATTTCGAGCGCGGGTGTTTCTTGCTTCACAGAAGCAATTGACCAGTCTTTAGGAGCTTGGCATTCACCAGCATCGAGTTGCAATTCAGACTTTAATAGCGCGAACAGCGTTGATTTACCACAGCCATTAGCGCCAACAAGGCCGACTTTATGCTCTGGGAATAAGGTTGCAGAGGCCCCTTTTAGTAAGGCGTTACCACCACGTAGAAGTTCGATGTCTGAAATTTGGATCATGAATGTTTACTTGCACAGCACTGATTTAATTGTCGCTATCATAACACGGATCACATTAGCCTTCGCAATCGTATCAAACAGAGAATTATTAGGCTAAAATAGCCGCCTACATGCCACGGGAGATCATCTATGAGACAAAAGAAACGCTTTATTGCTGGCGCATCATGCCCTGAGTGTAAGGCCATGGATACCATGATGCTTTATAAAGAACATGATGTGGAAAAAGTGGAGTGCGTACAGTGTGGCCACAAAATGACGCAACCAGAGCAGGCAGTGCAAGCCTCAACACGCCAATTTGAGCAAGTGATTGGTGTATTTAAGCCGGGCGATTAATTCCCGGCTCTATCACTACCTAATTAATAGTGCGGCGGTGGCGGCTCTTGCATTTGTGACATTAAAGATGGCTGCTGCGCTTCTTTGATCTTTTCTGCAAGTAACTCTGTCTGGCGTTTCATTTTAGCCAGCTGCTGTTGGTGCGCTTTAAGCTCATCGTTTAATATTTCAATTGTTTCATCTTGAAAAGCGACTTTCGCTTCAAGTTCCATTAGACGATCTTCAATTGTATTCATTTGATTCTCTTAGATTAAAACTTTCAGCGAATCCGCTGGAGCTTTCGGTTAATAACGCTTGGTTGTTATCAGTAAACGCAACATCTAACACCACGGCTGATTTCGGGCGGCTTCCTTCACGAGGAATCACTTGCCACGTTTGTAATTTTTTACCTGACTCTAGCTGCCATAAATCAACCAATCGATTGGGTGAACCGGTGGCAATTAAAGTCCCTTCATCGTTAAAACGGACGGCGGTAAAAATTTTCTGACGCGCAATATACGCCAGTTTGCTAACAAGATCACCTGTAGTCAGTTGCCATACATTTGCTTGCTTCATACTGTCTGCGGTAAATGCGTAACGACCTTGTGGATCAAGGGCGACTTGAGTAACGCGACTTGGGTGATTAAAGCGGTGGATCACTTGCCCTGTGCGAGTATCCCAAAAGTAAGCAACATAGTCATTTGAGCCGCTAATGGCGTAGTGACCGTTAGGTGATAGATCAACAACATTGACTTTTTCTTGGTGGCCAAGGAACTCTATGCGTCTGCCACTCTCTAAGTCGAGGTAAACGACTACACCGTCGGCGCGGCCATATAACACACTGCGCCCTTGGTTACTTATCGCGATATCTCGAATTGTTGAGGCGTGTATTTTGTAATAACCCGTGTTGTTGCCCGTGGCAATGTCCCACACTGCAAAGGTGGACTTCTCAGCGGTAACTGCATGGCTATTGTCGTAAGAGATAGCAACAGTATGAACCAAGCTATCTTGATTTTGTTGTTGAAACCATTGGTATTTTAGCACCTGTTGTTGATTATCCCACAGTGCGACCCCATGGTGTATTGATGAGATTAAGCTGTATTTGCCATCGTGTGACAGCGCACTGGCGAAGGCACCTTTAGCCGCATGCTCATAGCGTGCAGTTGATTGCTCATGTTGCTCAGAGCACGCTACAACTAAGCAAAGGCTGAGCAGATACAAAAAAGTACGAAATATCGACATATTACGAGTATTTCCCCTTAACTCTTAGTGATTGAGAGGTTAGACTAGGTCTCGTTGAAGGCCTAGGTTGTTAGTCTAATCGCTGATCATGCATAAGCATGACGTTAGTTATTAGACAAGCAGCCTACCATGTAGGTCGTTAATCTTTAACTAGTAATAATACAATAATTGACAACTGCAAAGTGTGTCGGAGATATAAAATGAGAAAGACGATTAAATTGTCATTGATTGCAGCGTCAGTTTTAGCGCTTACAGCTTGTAATCAGGAAGCAAAAAAAGAACAGCAAGCTGAAGTTAAACTAGAGACTGAAGCTCAACAACAAGCATACGGTATTGGTGCATCTGTTGGTAACTTCTTAAACCAAGACCTTGCTGATAAAAAAGCGCTAGGTGTTGAACTAGACGAAGCACTTCTTAAGCGTGGTTTTGAAGACGCACTAGCGGGTAACGCTAAACTTGATGACGAAAAAATTCGTGAAGTGTTAACGGCGCTTGATCAAAGCATTCGCACTAAACAACAAGAAAAAGCGAAAGTAGAATCTGAAAAGAGCAAAGCTGAAGGCGAAAAATACCTAGCTGAAAACGCGAAAAAAGAAGGCGTTACAGTAACTGAGTCTGGCCTACAGTACGAAGTGATCACTGAAGGTGAAGGCGAAAAGCCAGTAGCAACTGACGTTGTTAAAGTACACTACAAAGGCACTTTATTAGACGGTACTGAGTTCGATAGCTCTTACTCACGTAACGAACCAACTACTTTCCCACTTAACCGTGTGATCCCAGGTTGGACTGAAGGTTTACAATTAATGCCAGTTGGCTCTAAGTACAAGTTCACTATTCCATCTGAACTTGCATACGGTGAGCGTGATCTTGGTAAGATCCCAGCAAACTCAACGCTTGTTTTTGAAGTAGAATTACTTGAAATCCAAAGCGATGACAAAGCTGTACCAGCTGAGTAATATTTAACTCAATAAAAAAGGGCTGAAAGCCCTTTTTTTATGCGCGAAGTTTATTAACTAAATGCCGCTTCTTTCATTTTTAATGTGCCACTATCTGCATCAAGCTCAACCACAGTACCAACAGGCAGAATAAATTGGCGCTTAATATGGCCAATCATAGCTCCACGATAAGCAGGAATTCCCAACGGTTTTATATAATCTGCAAAAATATCATCAAGGGTTAAAGAGCCATAACCACGGCCTGGCTTACAGTCATTACAATCGCCAAATACAAAGCCTGCAATCTTATCCAGTGCGCCCATAAGTTTTAGTGTGCTCATCATTCTGTCAATTCGATACGGCGCTTCGTCGATATCTTCTAAAAATAAAATTGCGCCATCAAAGTCAGGTAAATAATTCGAGCCTGCGAGGGCTGTCAGTACCGTTAAGTTACCGCCGATTAATCGTCCAGAGGCTTTACCTGGTGTAATCGTTTGGGTCAGATACTGAGTGTTAACAAGCTCATCATCGGCTTTTGGTAAGTTTTGGAAATGCATCAACTTACGCGCTTCGAACATGTTCTTAAATTGCGCGACATGAAACGGGTTCCAGTCACTCGATGCATTTGGGCCATGAAAGCTGATTAACCCAGCTTGAGACAGTAATGCATTGTGAAGAGCGGTAATATCTGAATAGCCCATTAGAGGTTTTGGGTTGTTACGGATCATTGCGTAGTCGAGCAAAGGTAAAATACGGGCAGCGCCTGAACCGCCACGTAAACACAAAATGGCATCAACCTCTTTGTCGCTGAATAAACTATTTAAGTCGCCGGCTCGCATTGCATCAGTGCCAGCTAAATGCCCACGTCTTGCTAAAATGTTTGGTGCAAGCTTAGCCTTGTAACCCAGTGCTTCTATAACGCCTTGTGCTAATAAAATATCAGCCTGCTCAGCAGTGGCAGCTGACGGGCTACATATCCCAATTGTGCCGCCTGTAGGAAGAGCTTTTGGCTTAATTAATGTTTGGGTACTAGCATTTTGTGCCGCCATTAAAGGAGCTGATGTCAGACTTGCGCCAGCGGCAAGAATTGAAAGTGACTTTAAAAATGACCGTTTATTCATAGCGAGCCTCATGTTTTTATAGTATGAGTATCGCATTGAAGAAAATATTTCAAATATTTGTTACGAAATGGAATAGATGATTCTTTTTGGCAAGGCAAAAACACTTCAGCAGAGAGTGTTTCTCTGCTGTGTAACTAAGCTGTTAGCTGGTGTGATTAGAATATAAGTTGTCGATTAACTCATCTTCTAGCTCAAAGCGCAGTTCAAGTGCTTCGCCTAAGATTGATAGGTCTTTATCAAACTCATCAAGCAAGTCATCTTTGTCAACTTCTGCGTATTTGTCGTTAAAGTCGAGTGCTACATCTGTGGTTTCAGAAATGCGAGGGTATAAGGCATTCGCCAGCTTTTGGCTCTCAGGACCTTTTTCTTCACACGCTTTGGCAATGTCGTCGTAAATTTCGAAATGGCCAGCAGAAAGGTAATCCATCAGAATTTGGCAAAAGTTTTGAATTTGCAGCTGATCAGGAAGGGCGTGATCTTTCTTTTCGTACGGTGAAAAGCCTGCAATACGGCAGAACAACACAAGCAGCTCTTGACGTTCTGTGAGCCATTTGTCGATTACAGAGTGACTACCACCCCATTTTTGTTGAGCTTTTTCCAAACGCGTCAGCATATTTCATCTCCTCGCTGAGTAGGTTTTCCTTTGTATATATAAAAAGGAAATATGACACAAAGATCAACTAAATTCTTAGTGTCTAATTGCAACAGATTGTAAAAGTCATTCTAAAGACATACTTTTCAGCATTGAATAGGCCAAAAAATGACCTTGTTTTTAGAGTGGACTTTTTTTTGCTCTCATTGCAGTGTATGGGAATTGATTCAAAACTACTAGTATTAATTTTGCAATTTTTATCTAAGCGGATGAGTTGTAATTTGCTGATTTAGAAAAGAAAAAACCACCAAAATTGGTGGTTTAATTCTTTTTCTTAGACTTGTTAAAACAAGCGTTCTTATTATTATGGGAAGATTGTTGTTCTTATTGTTATAAGATTTTTATTATTGTTTTTGTTAACGCGGGGTAAGTTATACCAAGCTTTTTTGTATGTTGCAAATTTATTAATAGAAAGTTTTAAATTTATTTTGTTTTCGCTCAAAAAACGCACATTAGGCTGAGGGAGGCTGAAAAAACATGATCTATATCTAGCCTTGATTATCTATCCATAGTGAGACGCTCAATATGGTGATACAATCTGCTCAATTTCATTCAGTTCTAGGATTCTATACGCATGAGCGAATTAAAAAACGATCGTTATTTACGTGCACTACAAAAGCAACCTGTTGATGTCACACCGGTATGGATGATGCGCCAAGCTGGCCGTTATTTACCTGAATACCGTGCTACACGTGCCCAAGCAGGCGACTTTATGAGTTTATGTAAAAACGCTGAACTTGCTTGTGAAGTAACGTTACAGCCATTACGTCGTTATCCGCTTGATGCTGCAATTCTATTCAGTGATATTTTAACTATTCCTGATGCTATGGGCTTAGGTCTTTACTTTGAAACAGGTGAAGGTCCAAAATTTGAACGTCCGATTTCTTCATTAGCAGATGTTAAAAAAATCCCAAATATCGATCCAACTGATGAGCTTGGTTATGTGATGAATGCGGTAAGTACGATTCGTCGCGAATTAAAAGGTGAAGTACCGCTAATTGGTTTCTCTGGTTCACCTTGGACACTTGCCACTTACATGGTTGAAGGTGGTAGCAGCAAAACATTCGGTAAAATCAAGAAAATGGCCTTTGCAGAGCCACAAACACTGCACCTATTACTTGATAAATTAGCTGACTCAGTAATCGACTATTTAAACGCGCAAGTTAAAGCGGGCGCGCAATCGTTAATGGTATTTGACTCATGGGGCGGTGTATTAAGCCCACGTGACTACAATGAGTTTTCATTACAATACATGCACAAGATTGTTGATGGCTTAATTCGCGAACATGATGGCCGTAAAGTACCAGTGACGTTATTTACTAAAAATGGTGGTCAGTGGATTGAAGCAATTGCAGCAACAGGCTGTGATGCAGTAGGTCTAGACTGGACTATTAACATCGGTGATGCAAAGCGTCGTGTTGGCGATAAAGTAGCGCTGCAAGGTAACATGGACCCAGCAATGCTGCATGGCACGCCTGAGCGTATTCGCCAAGAAGTTGCCACTATCCTAGAAGACTTTGGTACAGGCTCTGGCCATGTATTCAACCTTGGTCACGGTATTACACCAGATGTAGACCCAGAAAATGCAGGTGTATTTATCAACGCGGTTCATGAATTCAGTGGTAAATACCACAAGTAAGCAAAAGCTAGTCATAAAAAAGCCCGCATTAAGCGGGCTTTTTGTTATAATTCACTTCGTTACTTAAACAAACGATTTAAACCATTTAATGCAGCTACGCGATAGGCTTCTGCCATGGTCGGATAGTTGAACGTGGTATTTACAAAGTAATCAATGTTATTGCCGCCGTTCTTTTGCTCCATAATCGCTTGGCCGATGTGAACGATTTCAGAGGCACGCTCACCGAAGCAGTGCACACCTAGTACTTCTTTGGTATCAACATGGAATAAAATCTTTAAGCTACCCACCTCGGTGCCAGCAATTTGCGCTCGCGCTAAATGCTTAAATTGAGCACGGCCTACCTCGTAAGGGACTTTTGCTGCTGTTAATTCTTGCTCTGTTTTACCCACTGAGCTCATTTCAGGGATCGTATAAATACCTGCTGGGATATCAATGATCAGCTTCTCATCACAGTTACCACTTGCAATCGCATCGGCTGCAATACGGCCTTGGTCAAATGCCGCACTTGCAAGGCTTGGGTAACCAATGACATCACCTACAGCATAAATGTTGTCGACTTCTGTTTGGTATGTTTCATTCACTCTAAGCTGGCCACGACCATCCGCTTTTAGGCCTACAGCTTCAAGGTTTAATGTGTCTGTGTTACCAGTACGACCATTGGCAAATAAAATACAGTCAGCTTTTACGCGCTTACCTGATTTTAAGTGCATTACCACACAATCATCGCGAGTTTCTACGCGATCAAACTCTTCATTATGGCGAATAACAATGCCGCTATTCCAGAAGTGATAGCTTAGAGCATCTGAAATTTCCGCATCCATGAAAGCAAGTAGGCGGTCACGGGTATTTACCAGGTCAACCTTGGCACCTAAGCCTTTAAAAATAGAGGCATACTCACAACCAATTACACCGGCACCATAAATCAGCACACGATGAGGGTCATCTTCAAGGCCTAAAATCGTATCGCTGTCGTAAATACGTGGATGTTTAAAGTCTACACCCGGTGGACGGTAAGGGCGCGAGCCAGTAGCAATAACGATTGTTTGTGCAGTAAGAGTTTCAAACGAACCGTCTAGGTGCGTCACTTTGATAGTGTGGTTATCAATAAACTCAGCATCACCTTGATACATATGAATGCGGTTACGCTCATAAAAGCTGCTGCGTAAATTAGATTGCTTTGAAATGACGTTACTTGCGTGGTGCAAAATATCTGGGAAAGTTAAGCGGTTAGGGCGTTCACTAATATTAAAAAGCGGATTTGCTTTATATTCAATATAACGGCTTACAGAATGACGTAATGCTTTTGACGGGATAGTACCCCAGTGCACACAACCGCCACCTACCGCTTCTTGGCGCTCAATGACAGCGACTTTCTTGTTACTTTTAGACAGGTTCATGGCGGTACCTTCACCGCCAGGACCTGTACCTATGATGATCGCATCATATTGATAAGATGGAGTATCTTTTTGCTTTACTTGTTGTTTGGCCACAGCCGCTCCTATGTTAACTAAAAGAGGCTTTTAACAACCTCGCATTTAGTGCAAGCCAAGCCTGCTTTTGGTTTTCCCAAGCGGCTTCAAGCTCGTGATATTGTGTCATTAATGCTGACTTTTCGCATTGTTTCATCATTTTATTGCGTTTGATTTCTAACACGCGTTTTTGCAAGGCACAGAAGTGTTGCAGTTTTTTCAGCAGTAAATCGTACTCAGATTGTAATAATGTAAGCTTATCTTGCGCTAAAGGCAATTTTGCAAGGCGACCTTGAGTCTTATTCATCAAGGTTTCTGCTTTGGCTTTTTCGATTCGCTCAATCGGTGTGCGCTTTAATTTTGAAGCAAGACCGATTGCCGCTAAAGAGCGGATCATCCACTTAGTTGGATCATAGTGATACCACTTAATGCCATTGCGATAGTCGCTAGCAAAAATATGGTGGAAGTTATGATAGCCTTCACCGTAGGTGAATAGCGCTAAAAAGCCATTATCACGGGCGGTGTTTTTTTCTGTGTATGGACGTGAACCCCAGATATGCGCCAGCGAGTTGATAAAAAAGGTAAAATGTTGGCTCAATACTAAGCGTAGTAAACCAACCAGTAATAACATGCCCCATACATCGCCAAGCATTAAACCAAGTAGTAAAGGAATACCAAAATTAGTCGCGACGACTAACTTCATATAGTGACGGTGTTGCCACATAACAACTTTGTTTTTTTGTAAGTCACGGCAGTTACTGTAGTTACCGTATTGCTCGCCTTGATAATCGCGCAGCATCCAACCTATGTGGCTATACCAAAAGCCATTAGTAGCGGCGTAAGGGTCTTTGATTGGATCATCAACTTGACCATGGTGAATACGGTGATCGCTACTCCAGTGCAAGGCACTATTTTGTAGTGCAAAAGCACCACCTAAGGCAAAAATCACTTCAATAACAGGGTGCACATCATAGGCTTTGTGTGCCCATAAACGGTGATAACCTGCAGTAATAGAAAGTCCGGCGTAGAACATACAGCCAACAAAGGCTATCCACTGTGTACTGGTGTATCCGTAGCTAAAGCCATACCAAGGAACAAGGGTGATCGAGGCCAAAAATGTAAGGCTAAAAAATAGCACATTGGTCCAAATAATCGGTGGTTTTTTCATCTGAATAAATCTCGGCGTACAGTTGTACGCTAAAATAGTGTTTCATTCTCTCCGCGTCAAGTATTAGACTGTCTCATTAACCGAAAAATCATTAAAAGTTCACGCTGGGAGTTTCCATGTCGGGTGTTAGAGCGCAACAGAAACAAAAAACACGACAAGCACTAATCGAGGCTGCATTCAATCAATTGAGTGCCGATCATAGTTTTTCTAATTTAAGCTTGCGTGAAGTTGCCCGTGAAGCAGGGATTGCCCCCACCTCTTTTTACCGCCACTTTAAAGACATGAATGAGCTCGGTTTGACCATGGTTGATGAAGCTGGTTTAACACTTCGCCAGCTTATGCGCCAAGCGCGTCGCCGTATTGAGAGTGGTGGAAGTGTGATCACGACATCAATCGTTACCTTTATGGAGTTTATCGATAACTCGAGCAACCAATTTAGATTGTTATTGCGTGAGCGCTCAGGAACTTCAAAAGCATTTCGTGCCGCGGTTGCTCGTGAAATTAAACATTTCATTTTAGAGCTTGCGCATTACCTTGAAAGCGAAACACCATGCGACCCAACTCATGCATACATTCAAGCCGAAGCCATGGTGACTTTAGTATTTAATGCCGGTGCCGAAGCCCTCGATATTGAAGGGACACAACGCGAAGAGCTGGTTGAACGTTTAATTTGGCAATTACGTTATATTGCTCGCGGTGCCACTTTATACGTGCGTGATAGTAACCAATCGCAAAAGTTAATCTAAGCAATAGAGGCTTTACCTTCCGAAACTTTAAACGTTCAATACACTCAGTGAGGGTTAATTAACCTTAGAAATGCATTTTTGTGGATTTTTAATTCTATTAAGGCGATTTAAAAATCGCTTTTGTGGAAAAATTATGCTTGCAAGCAAGTTTTTTGAATGTTAAAAATACAGCCACTGAACACACATTTAGTAAATTAAGATGCAAATTACACATTCAATTACATTAAAACTAAACCTCTTACTGCTTAAATCAGTGAGCGGGGCTTAGTGTATTTGCATTTGTAGAACATTAAAAAACCCCGCAACCGCGGGGTTTTTTTTATCTCGCTAATGGGTCATTGGGAACGAGGACAGTTTATGAAAGATAAGGTTTGGATTTTTGACACAACGTTACGTGATGGTGAGCAAGCATTAAAAGCAAGCCTAACCGAAGACGACAAAATTCAACTTGCGCATACCATTAGCCGCTTAAATGTGGATGTAATGGAAGTGGGTTTTCCGGTATCTAGCCCGGCAGATTTTCGCTCTGTACAGCGCATTGCGACTGAAGTAAAAGGGCCGATTATTTGTGGCTTAGCACGTGCTGTTGCAAAAGATATTGAAGCATGTGGTGAAGCACTTCGCCCGGCAGAGCAGGGCCGTATTCATACATTTATTGCAACCAGTCCATTACACCTTGAACACAAATTACGTATGAGCTTAGACGATGCAACGGCAATGGCTGTTAAGTCGATTAAACTTGCGCGTAACTACACCGATGACGTTGAGTTTTCGTGTGAAGATGCAGGTCGTACACCGCATTGGGATTTATGCCGTATCGTTGAAAGCGCTATTGATGCGGGTGCATCAACTATCAACTTACCTGACACCGTAGGCTATGTAACGCCAGACGAATATGCTGCGATGATCCATCACTTAATGAACAATGTGCCAAATATCGACAAGGCGCGTTTAAGCGTGCATTGCCATAATGATTTAGGTTTAGCGGTTGCTAACTCAATCGCAGCGGTACAAGCCGGTGCTCGCCAAATCGAATGTACGATTAATGGTATTGGTGAGCGCGCAGGTAACTGTTCGCTTGAAGAAGTGGCGATGATCATGAAGATGCGTGAAGACCACTTAAAAGTGCATACCGATATTCGTAGTGAAGAAATTTACCGTGCTTCGCGTCAAGTCGCGAAGATTTGTAATATGCCAGTACAACCAAACAAAGCAATTGTTGGTGAAAACGCCTTTGCACACAGCTCAGGGATCCACCAAGACGGCGTATTAAAAGCCCAAAACACTTACGAAATTATGTCGCCAGAAAGTGTCGGTGTACCTAATAATCAATTAAACATGACTTCGCGTTCAGGTCGTCATGTTATTGAGCATCGTTTAGAAGAGTTAGGCTATCAAAAATCTGATTACGATATGGATAGCTTATACAGCAGCTTCTTAGCATTAGCAGACCAAAAAGGTACTGTGTATGACTACGACTTAGAAGCGATGATTTACTTTAATCAAATCAAAGATAAAGACGAAAAGTACCAGCTTGAATTTGTTAACTCGACGTCTAACTCACAATCAGTGGCGAGCTCAACAATCGGCATGACAATTGATGGCGAGTCTAAGCAAGAGGCAGCAACAGGTAACGGCCCTGTCGAAGCATCATTCTTAGCAATTGAGCGCTTAACGGGTATGTCGGTTGAGATGATTGAATATAACCTAGAAGCAACAGGCCAAGGTGCCAGCTCGCTAGGACAAGTGAATATTATCGCTAAATACGATGGTCGCCCATATCACGGCGCGGGCATTGCAGCGGATGTGGTTGAAGCGTCGGTACGCGCCATGATCCGCGTTTATAACTTAATTTATCGTGCACAAAAAGTGTCTGATTTAAAACAACAGAGGAAAGCAGGATGAGTCAATCGAATTACAGTATCGCAGTATTAGCAGGCGACGGGATTGGTCCAGAAGTTATGGCAGCAGCAGAAACCGTCTTGGATGCTGTAAGCGAAAAGTTTGGTTTTACTTTGACTCGTCATCACCACGCGATTGGTGGTGCTGCCATTGATGAGTTTGGTCAGGCACTGCCGCAAAGCACTCTTAGTGCTTGTGAAAATGCCGATGCGATTTTATTTGGCTCGGTAGGTGGTCCTAAGTGGGAAAACTTACCACCGAACGAGCAACCCGAGCGAGCTTCACTGTTGCCACTGCGTAAGCATTTTGGTTTGTTCTGTAATTTACGCCCAGCACAATTATTACCAGCACTAAGTGCTGCATCACCGCTGCGTGCAGATATCAGTGCACAAGGCTTTGATATCTTATGTGTGCGCGAGTTAACCGGTGGTATTTATTTCGGTGAAAAAGGCCGCAGTGGCGAAGGGGAGCAAGAAGCTGCTTTCGATACCCAAACATACTCACGTAAAGAAATTGAGCGCATCGCACGCTTTGCATTTGAAGCCGCTAAGCTGCGTAGTAATCATGTTACCTCGGTTGATAAAGCGAATGTGTTGGCGACCAGCGTACTTTGGCGTGAAGTGGTCTCTGAAGTGAGCAAAGACTACCCAGAGGTAAGCCTTGACTACATTTATGTTGATAACGCGGCAATGCAGTTAGTAAAACAGCCAAGTCAGTTTGATGTATTACTTTGCGATAACTTGTTTGGCGACATTTTGTCTGATGAGTGCGCGATGATCACAGGCTCTATGGGCTTATTACCATCAGCGAGTTTAAATCAGTCTGGCTTTGGTTTGTATGAGCCAGCTGGTGGCTCAGCACCTGATATCGCGGGTAAAGGGGTTGCAAACCCTATCGCACAAATTTTAAGTGCTGCGCTTATGCTGCGCTACTCACTAGGTCAAGATGAAGCGGCTCGCACGATTGAAAAAGCGGTAGCAGAAGCGGTTGAGGCCGGTGTCGGTACGCCAGATATTTACCCAAATGCAGGGTACACCACCAGTGATGTTGCTGCGGCAATTGTGGCACGTATTTAATTAAAAATTGTTTGCGCTGAGCTCGTCACTCAGCGTAACTAAAATGAGGGAATAGCAAGTGGCCCAAACCTTATACGATAAAATTTGGCAAGCTCATGTAGTCGCCAGCATAAATGATCAAACCGATTTACTTTATATCGACCGTCATCTCGTTCATGAAGTTACATCGCCGCAAGCCTTTGCTGGTTTACGTGAGAAAAACCGCAAAGTACGTTGCCCAGAAAAAACCTTTGCGACCATGGACCATAACGTTTCAACAAAAAGCCGTTCATTAGATGCTGCGAGTGAAGTGTCAAAAAATCAATTAATGGCACTGGATGCAAACTGTAAAGAGTTTGGTATTCAACTTTATGATTTAAATTCGATTAATCAAGGTATTGTGCATGTAATGGGGCCTGAGCAGGGCATTACCTTACCGGGCACAACCATAGTGTGTGGTGACAGCCATACCTCTACCCATGGTGCATTTGGTGCACTAGCGCACGGTATTGGTACTTCAGAAGTTGAGCATGTTCTAGCCACTCAAACACTGCAGCAGAAAAAAGCCAAGTCATTAAAAATTCAAATAAATGGTCGCCTACGCCCAACTGTTACTGCAAAAGATTTAATCATGGCGGTGATTGGTAAATTAGGCACTGCGGGTGGTACTGGCTATGTTGCTGAATTTTGTGGTGAAGGAATCGAAGCGCTGTCTATGGAAGCGCGTATGACGCTTTGTAATATGAGTATTGAAATGGGCGCAAAAGCGGGTTTAATCGCGCCAGATCAAACAACTTATGATTATTTAAAAGGTCGCCCATTTGCACCACAAGGTGCTGACTTTGATAGTGCCGTTGCCTATTGGCAAACATTAAAAACTGATGAAGGCGCAGAGTTTGATCATGTTGTTGAATTAGAGGCTGCTGATATTCAACCGCAAATTACGTGGGGTACCAGCCCTGAGCAAGTGATTGGCGTAGATGAATTCATTCCTGATCCTGAGCAAGAACCAGATCTAATCAAAGCAGATGCAATCCGTAGCGCACTAAAATATATGGGCTTAAAAGCCGGTGATAAATTGTCTTCAGCAACTGTTGATACCGTGTTTATTGGCTCATGTACAAATAGCCGAATTGAAGATTTACGTGCTGCGGCACAAATAGTTGAAGGTAAGCAAGTTGCAGCGGGTGTTGAAGCGCTGATTGTTCCTGGTTCTGGCCTTGTTAAAAAACAAGCCGAAGACGAAGGCCTTGCAGATATCTTCAAAGCAGCTGGCTTTGAATGGCGTGAGCCAGGTTGTTCAATGTGCTTAGCAATGAATGACGATAGATTAGAAGCCGGTAAACGCTGTGCGTCGACCTCTAATCGTAACTTTGAAGGTCGCCAAGGTCGCGGTGGCCGCACTCACTTAGTGAGCCCAGCCATGGCTGCAGCAGCGGCAATTCATGGTCGTTTTGTTGATATCAGAGGAGAAGCCTAATGAGTGTATTTTTTAGTGGCTTAATGGCCCCGTTAGATAAAAACAATGTTGATACTGACCAAATTATTCCAAAGCAATTTTTAACGTCGACCAGCCGTGATGGTTTTGATGCGGCGCTTTTTTACGATTGGCGTTATTTAGATAACGGTGAGCCAAACCCTGAGTTTATTTTGAATCGCCCTTGTTACCAAGGTGCGCAAATTCTTTTAACTCGCGACAACTTTGGTTGTGGTTCATCGCGTGAGCACGCGCCATGGGCATTAAAGCAATATGGTTTTGAAGTGATCTTAGCGGAAAGCTTTGCCGATATTTTCTTTAATAACTGCGGCAATAACCAAATGCTTGCTATCGCATTACCAGCAGAAACGCTTGAGCAATTATTTGTGCTGAGTGAACAGCATGACGATATTCATATCGAAGTTGATTTAGAAAACCAACAACTTCGTAGCGATAAGTTTGACACTATTCACTTTGATATTCGCCATGACATTAAAGAGCGTTTATTAAGCGGCTTAGACTTTATCGGTGTGACTGAAACACTTAACAGCCAAATTGATGCCTTTGAGCAGCAACTAGCAGCAGAACGCCCTTGGCAATAACCTGTTTTTTCCATGTGAACCTAAACGCGGCCAAGGCCGCGTTTTTTTGTTATTTATCGTAATTGTTTTCTTTATGGCCCTTAAACCATTAGCCTAGACAGAAATTTTATTTAGGGAACACACCATGAAATACTTAGTAGCATCGATGCTCGTGGCAGCATCATCAGTAGCAGCTGCACGACCGGCACCATTAGTGTCAATTCCAAGCCATGATGGCTTTTTTGATAATATTGCTGCCCATTGCGGTAAAGCTTACGAAGGTAAAGTGAGCGTTGATAACGCTGCTGGCCCGAGCTCATTTGCGGGCAAAAAGTTAGTAATGCATGTACGTCGGTGTAACGAGCGTGAGTTACAAGTGCCATTTCATGTTGGTGATGATGCATCTCGTACTTGGATCATCACAAAAACGGGCAGTGGTTTGAGTTTAAAGCATGACCATCGTCATAAAGATGGCAGCGATGATAAATCAACCATGTATGGTGGGCATACTCTTGATGCGGGTTTTGCTAACGCGCAGTCGTTCCCGGCTGATCAGTACTCAAAAGAGTTGTTTGTGAGCCAAGGTATTCCCCAATCAATGGGTAACACGTGGCAAATGTATATTTACCCTAAGCAATTTACGTATCGCTTAGTGCGTGAAGGGCGTGAATTTCGAGTTGATTTTGACTTAACTAACCCTATCACTCCGCCAAGCGCGCCGTGGGGATATGAAGACTAGTTCTATTTAGCTTCGTCTTCACACTGTAAAACAACCGTTAAAGGTGGCTGATAGGCGCGTGGTTTAGTTGGAAAGCGTTCATACTCCTGCACCCCATCAGTCACTCTTAGCATAAATGGTTTGTCTCTACATAAGCGACTTGCATGGCGCAGTAAGAATACGCTTTGATTGCGAAAGTGCTTGTAGTCGTCAGACTGAATTTCGAGGTGGTAGCGGCCGTCGGCCAATTTAGTTTGGTAGTAGTGGACTTTTTCGTCGAAGTCATAGAGCTTTTCGGTTTCGCCTTTTGCTGCCTGCGCATTACTGCACCCCGCTAACATTAAAACGGCGCTGATTAATAGTGCTTGTGTACTTCTCACTTCACTCACAAACACTTAACTCCATGTGATTAATACCTTGTTTCATCGTGATGTTGAACCTGAGTTAGCATCCATAGTCAAACTAAGGTAACGTTACGTCTTACATGTAGTCTAACACCCAAAAAGGGAAAATGTGATGCTCAATAAAATAAAACAGCTGTTTTCAGCGCTGAATGATACCCAATCTAACATTGCTGAGCATGACCTAAAAACCGCCGTTGCTGCGTTATTAATTGAGGTTATGCGTGCAGATAATGAGTTACAAGATGATGAGCAACAGACCCTGAATGAGACCTTAAAGAAGTATTTCTCGCTCAACGAGGAAGAGGTTCAAGAGTTAGTTGCAAGTGCATCGCAAAGCTTAGATGATGCAATAGATTATTTTCAGTTCTCAAAACAAGTTAATGCCCAGTGCAGTGCCGAGCAGCGTATTGAAATCATCGAGCTGTTGTGGCGTTTAGCCTACGCAGATGGCAATTTAGATAAGCATGAAGAAATGGTTATTCGCCGCGTCGCAAGCTTGCTCTATGTAACTCATGAAGACTTTATCGCTGCTAAGCTAGCAGCGACAAAACTAAGCTAGGGCGTGTTGACCTTTGTGGATTAAAATTTGTTCACTCTAGGGGCGATTTTATCGCGGCGCGAGATTTGTAACCTAGTGGGCTAAGTAAAAATCGAGCAACAAAGAGTTAATCGTCCCTAGGAAGAACCCGAAGGGCAGCGCGTGTTTGGCATTGATACTGCGTTATCGCCTATTTATGTGGAACAACCACACTACATAGGCTCTGCCTTGCCTAAATACCAAACACACTGCTGCAAAATTAATCATAAAAGGTCAACACGCCCTTATATTACTTATTTAATTTGCTCGCTACGCTCACAAGTTGCTGGGCAAGGCTGGCAACTTGCTCGGCTGTATCAGCATCGCTGATGCGGCCTTGCTCATCTAATTTAGTGTGGATAGCAGGTACTGCAAGTTGATCTGCAAGTACTAAACTACCAATACCCGATAAAATATCACGCACGTGATTTAAACCACGTAAGCCACCTAAACCACCCGGTGAAGATGCATAAAGTGCAGTCACTTTATTACGAAATGCAGGTACTGCGCCTTGCTCTGTACGAGAAGCCCAATCGATTGCATTTTTAAGTGGCGCTGTAATTGAGCCATTATATTCTGGGCTTGCTAATAAAATGCCATCAGCAGCGCGAAGCTTATCTTTTAATAATTGTGCGCCAGCAGGTGTACCTTGCGCTTCAATATCTTCATCAAATAAAGGTAAGTCTAAATCACTTAATTTAATCACTTCTACTTCAGCACCACTTTCGAGGGCGAAGCGTGCAGCTTCATTAATCAGTTTTTGATTAAAGCTGTCTTTACGTAGGCTGCCTGCTAGGGCAATAATTTTTGGTGCTGTCATGATGGCTTCCTTTTTTAAGCTTCACTGTTGTTCTGTTCACTGTTGATATACTCACTGTAGCAAAAAACAGCTTGCAGAAAAGCCAAATAAACGCAAAACTTATGTGCGTATATGCACACAAGGAGCCGTTATGGCGATTCAATTTGATGATTGGCAAGATGTAAAAGTCGCATATGAGGTGGCAAGACTCGGCACGTTAACCGCTGCTGCTGAATCGTTAGGTGTTCACCACAGCACAGTGCTTAGAAGAATCAATAATTTAGAAGATAACCTTGATGCGCGGTTATTCCACCGCCATGCCCGTGGCTATACTGTGACAGAAATAGGCGCTAAGTTGTTTGCGACTGCAAAATCGATTAACGCTGAACTTGAAAAACTTCACAACGATATTATTGCCGCTGATAGCCAACTGCGAGGCAGTTTATTATTAACTACGGTTAGTGGTTTTATTGATGTGCTTAGTGATGTCTGTGAGCAGTTTCAAAGTCTGCACCCGCAAGTGCAACTCGAAGTTATTCTTGATCAAAACCGTTTACGCCTTGATCACGGTCAGGCGCACATTGCTGTGCGAGCGGGTCCTCGGCCTGATGAAGGCGACTATATTGCCCAGCATTTAGCTGAACTTTCGTCAGGGTTTTATGCCTCTAAAAGTTATATTGAAAAGTATGGTATGCCAAAGAATATTGAGCAGTTGCAACAGCATAGTTTTGTTTCTGGGGTGGCTGGGTATAACGGTAAAGTGCCTTATTTTGCATGGGTTGATCAACATATTGAACCTTCGCAAATTAAGTTACGGGTGTCTGAAACATCAGAAGCTACAAGGGCGATTGTGAGAGGCTTAGGAATTGGTGGTTTACAGCATGAAGTGGCAAGCCAATACCCTGATCTGCTGCCAGTGCTTCCTAAAGAGCTAAACTGGCCAACGGATCTTTGGCTGGTAACGCATCACTTGGTGCATCGCACAGCCAAAGTCCAAGCATTTAGTCAGCTTTTAAAAGCCTATTTTAAAGATTTAAAAGCTTAAACAGACTTTTTAACGCTAATGCCTAGCCGTTTGGCTAGGCGCACAAGGTTGGCTCTATCAACACTTAAGCTGCGTGCTGTGGCTGCCCAGTTTAGGTTGTGTAGTTCAAGTTGTTGCATAATCAATTGATAACTAAAAGCGTCGGTTGCCTCTTTCAGCGATAAGCGACTGGCTTTTTGTTCGTTAACTGCAACAGGGCTTGGTGCAGCAACGGCCGTTTTAGCAATATCACAATGCTCAGGTTCGATTGTGACAATGCTTTGTTGCCATTGCTGCTGCTTGGCTTTGAGTGCTGCGCGGCTGATCACATGTTCAAGCTCTCTCACATTGCCTGGCCAATCATATTGACGCAGTAGTAACTGTGTATCACTACTAAGCTTAAGTTGCTTAATTGCCAATTTTTTAGATGTTTGCTCAATAAAAAAGCCTGCCAATAAAATAACATCGTTATCGCGCTCTTTTAGTGGTGCAACATACAATGGGTAAACGCTTAATCGGTGATAAAGGTCTGCACGAAAGCACCCCGCTGCGACTTCTTGTTTTAAATCGCGGTTGGTTGCTGCAATCACTCTGACATCAACATAACGGCTTTGATCTTCCCCCACCGTTTGTACTTCACCACTTTGTAAAACGCGCAATAACTTACTTTGCATGGCAAGCGCAAGTTCGCCGATTTCATCTAAAAATAGTGTGCCGCCATCGGCGAGTTGAAACTTACCCTGACGCGCAGTATGTGCGCCAGTAAATGCGCCTTTACTGTGACCAAAAAATTCACTTTCGGCTAAGTTCTCTGGTAACGATGCGCAGTTTAAGTGGATCAACGGCATGTCACGGCGTTTTGAGTTTAAATGGATATTGCGCGCAACGAGTTCTTTACCGACGCCTGTATCACCTTGTATTAATACACTAAATTCTGAGGCAGCTACGAGCTGGATATCATTTTTAAGGGTCTGCATTGCTTGGCTATTACCAATAATTTCGACACCTTCTCGTGTTAGCGCTTCAAGATTAAGCTGCTGCGCAACTTGATGGCTGTGCTGTGCATGTTGCCTAAAATGCTGCAAGGTTAAGGCATGCTCAACATAGCCTGCAGCTAGCAGTTTTAGTTGATTGAGCTCGTTCATTGCTAAAGCGTCAAAGGCATGTTCATCTAAACTATCAAAGGTCAAAACACCCAATAGTTCGTTGTTATCTTTGCTGCTCAGCAGCGGCACGCCCATGCAGGCATGAACAGGAAAGTCTCCATGCTGGCTTTGTAATAAACCATCGTAGGGGTCGGGTAGGCCACAATCTTTGGCAAATTTTAGCGGTTCACTGCCACGGCATATTTCAAATAAGCGCGGATGCTCTGCTATTTTAAAGCGTCTTCCTAACGTATCGTCCGACAACCCATGAAGGGCTACGGGCTTTAACACATCGCCTTGTTTCAATAATAAGGCAACTGCATCACATTCAAGCCAATTATTAATGCAACTCAACAGAAAACTGAAATTATGATCAACACTGCTTGCTTTGGTAAGTGCAAGTGCAACATCAAGAAGGGATTTTTTGAGCATCATGTCAATTTGACCTGAATGTGTTTTATTGATGTTTTTAATGGTGTGTCATTTTGACTTTTTTATCAAGTGTCCAAATTTAATGTATTGATATTTAATGGTTTTTATTTTTGGCTTGAACTGTGCAATAGCTGGGGAAATTAAACGCTGAGAGCACGAATGAAAGTCATTAATTTAACTGAACCTATGCCAACTAAGATCAAATTTTATCAACTCAGCCAGTGGCCGTTATGGGCATTAGCATTTCGACCTTTTTTCTTGGCGGCAGGTGCCTTAGCTGTATTTGCTATGAGTTACTGGTTTTTAATCTTGGCGGGCTATGCACAGTGGCACCTAACAATGCCCGCAACGCTTTGGCATGCTCACGAAATGCTGTTTGGCTTTGCAGGTGTGGTTGCCATGGGCTTTTTGCTAACCGCCGCACAAACATGGACAGGTGTGGCAAGTGTAAGTGGTATTAAGCTTTGTTTGCTTAGCATGATTTGGCTTGCTGCAAGGCTTAGTTTTTTTATTGAGATTGCAGGGTTCGAGCAGCTAAACCTTTATATTGTTAGTGCGCTACAACTCGTTTGGTGGCTAGCTGGAATTATTATTCTAGCTGACATGCTGATACAGGCAAAAAGCAGCCATAACTACTTATTTGTTGTCATCGCATCTTTGCTCTGTGCGCTCAATGTGATTTTTTTGAGCTTAGTTGTACTTAATAAAATGTCGCTGGCACTGGGGGTTGTTGATACCGCTGTACTTATCATGACACTGCTAGTTGGTGTTGTGGCTGGGCGAGTTGTGCCATTTTTTACCGCGCGCGGCCTTAACCTAAGTGAACAAGTTAGAACCCCCAAGCTCGATAAATTAGTCGTATTTAGCTCATTTTTCGCCATTGCGTGGTTTTTTATGAGTCAGCTATTTTTTAGCGCAATGAGCACCGGTTGGGTTTTTGCTTGGCTTGCTTGTTTACATTCAGCCCGGTGTGTTTTGTGGTGGCATAAAGGCATTCTAAAAGTGCCTTTGCTATGGTCATTACATGTGGCTTATTGGGCTTTATCGGTTGGTTTAATACTCGTCGCGCTGAGCTATTTCAGCCCTATTATCTTATTCAAAGATGCGCTTCATCTGATCACTGTTGGCACCATAGGTGTGATGATCATCGCCATGATGGTACGTGTCTCTCATGGTCACACTGGGCGCGTATTACAAGCCCCTGCGTACATTAGTTTGGCATTTGTACTCATTGTGATAGCTGCCATTGTACGTTCGTTACTTCCCGTTTATTTAGGTCATCACCTTGCATGGCAGTTAAGTGCGTTGCTGTGGGTTGCTGGCTTTAGCTTATTTTTATTTCATTGTGCGCCCATCTTAGTGAATCGTCGTGTTGATGGTCGCCGCGGTTAATCTCTCCAATAGGAAAAACTATGTTATCTGAAAAAACGATCCAGATTGTTAAAAGTACTTTGCCGTTGCTTGCACAAGCAGGCCCTCAAGTGACTGAGTATTTTTATGATCGTATGTTTAGCTACAACCCTGAGCTTAAAAATATTTTTAATATGACACATCAGCAATCGGGCTCTCAGCAATTTGCGCTGTTTAATGCCTTAGCTGCCTACGCGGCAAATATTGATAACTTGGCAGTGTTAAAAGGTGCGCTTGCGCGCATTAATCATAAACACACCAGTTACCATATTTTGCCAGAGCATTATCCTATTGTTGGTGGACATTTGATTGCGACTTTAAAAGAGTTATTGCCAGAACAATTTACCCCTGAGGTTGAGTATGCATGGCGTGAAGCCTATTCATTATTAGCGGATGTATGTATCAACGAGGAGATGTCGCTATATCAAAAAACCAAAAAGGCACCGGGAGGTTGGTTTGGTACTCGTACTTTCACTATTACAGAAAAACGTATGGAGTCATCGCAAATTTGTAGTTTCACCTTAACGCCTGCCGATACAAAGCCTGTTGTGGCGTATTTACCGGGCCAATATTTAGGGATTAAAGTAACGCCTGCAAACAGTGATTTAACGCAAGTGAGGCAATACTCTTTATCGCAGCAAAGTAATGGTCGTAATTACCGAATTAGCGTGAAAAAAGAAGGCTTAGTATCTAACTACCTACATAGCTTAACTGAGGGGGATGAGTTAGAAATTTACCCACCCGCAGGCGACTTTGTGCTTCGCGAAATTGACTCGCCTGTTGTATTGATTTCAGCGGGAGTTGGTCAAACCCCGATGATGGCGATGCTCGAAACAATATTAAGTAATCAACCTAATCAGCCAATTCATTACCTGCATGCTTGCGACAGTGAGACGCAGTTTGCCTTTAAAGAGTACTTATTTAAGCAACAGCAAGTGCACGCTTCATTACATTGTGTTACCTGGTTTAAAGATGGCAAGGGGGGCGATTTTGCGGGCTTAATGGATGTAAACCACATCGCTGAAAGCTTACCAATAAGCAAAGGTGACTTTTACCTGTGTGGCCCAATCGCATTTATGGCAATGATAAAAGAGCAGCTGCTAAGTATTGGGGTTGCAAGTGAACGCATTCATTATGAGGTGTTTGGCCCTCACCAAAGCCTATGATGTAAAAGGCGCAGCCTAAGCTGCGCCTTTTGTTAGTTAACTTCGCACTCTACATTGGGAAGTGGAATACGGAGTTCTTTTTTGGGGTAGTAAAGCAGGCATTGCTCACCTGCTTTTTGCAACACAAACCTCTCAGAAGGAATTGAATGGGCACCCATAATTGGCAGGCCATCAGGCCCTTTGTTGGTGCCGTGGTCAATCAGTAACTCTGCGCTTTTAGTAAACACATCATCGGCTAAGGTGACCAGTGCACCGCCCTTAGCAGACTGAATAGCCTGCTGTATATCAGTAATCACTCCCGGGTTTACCCGAACAAGCGTAGCATCTTGCGGTTGCTCCGCTTGAGTACTTTTACAGCCTGCTATGCTTGCTAGTAAGGTGCAGGTTAATAACAGTGCTTTATTCATTATCACCCTCCTTAGCTGGTAGCGGACGGGTTAAATCCATGTTGTCTTTGTAAAGCGGTTGCTTAATCTTAAGTGGTAGCCCAGCCTTTTGAGTTGCTTGTAAGGTAGAGCTAGATTGCTTAGCGCTTGATGACTCAACTACAATTGGGCAAGTATTATTATCAATGTGATAAAGCGCGGTTGCTAATAAGTTTTCCTGGCTATCACCTAGTTTATTGTCAAAGTCATCTGCAACTTCACATCCTCTTACATCTGCATCAAACTGAGGTGAGGGAGTTGGCTTTAAACCGTCTGAGTATTCACCAAAACCTTTGTCATTTGCGCCCGAAAATTGAATTGTATAGTAAGTGGTCGCACAGTTATGCGTTGGGGTAAACCCATAAGGTTTGCCGCAGGTAGTGCCACCAATTAGGATCACCTCAGCATCAATACCTTTTAAACCATTAATGAACGCCTCTGAAGCGGAGCAGGTGTTATCTGTACTTAACACATACACTTTTGAGAGGTTTAGGTCGGGTAAAGTATTGCCCGTTGATCTGAAGGTAGAATAATCGATTTCAAAATCAAAGAATGGGTATGGATCACTCTCGGGCTGTTTGTCATTTTCAATGACTTGATAGTAAAAATAGTCACTCGTATTAGCTGGGCCTGCAACCATATAGGCAAGTTGCGATGAAAGCGCTAATAAGCCACCACCGTTATATCTAAAGTCGATAACCAATTCATCAATATTATCGGCTTTGAACTTGTTCACCACGCTTATCAGCTCAGGCTGAGCGATACTGATAAAGCTATTAAATTGCATATACCCCACTTTTGTACCGTTGCCAGTTGTTAGGGTATCAACATTCTGCACGGGTGTTTGGGTAATATTTCCTGCAACTAAAGTAAACGACTTTTCGGTGCCATCATTACTGCGTACAACAAAGTTGTGAGAGTCGCCAGCCGTCGGCCCAAATAGCGCTTCATTTAAAATATCTACGCCTTCTTGAGTATTAGTGTCAATGCTGACGTCGTCGACCATTAAAATAGTATCACCACGTTGTAATCCTGCATTTGCAGCCGGTGAGTCATCCTCTAAATAGGCAACACGCAACTCTCGTGGTGGAACATTACTAATAAATGCCCAATTAATTCCATAGCCAGAAACGACCCCAGATTGAGCCTCTTGATAATATTCTTCAGTGGGTCTGCTAAAATGAAAGTTGTCTTTAGAGGCACCAGAATCAGTTGTTTCGAAGGTCTTTAACTGATCAAAATAAGCGGCGACAGAGCTGAAGTTATCAGGGTTGTTGTCTTCAATTTCATCGTACCAAAGGTAGGTTTCGTCACTCCATGAACGTAGCCACATTTTTTCAGTAAATTCAGACCCTGCTGTATCTGGGTAAGGTTGATTATTGTTATATGGATCATTGCCAGTACGTGGTACAGCGCATTGATCTTTAAATTCGCTCGATGGCTCAAAAACACCAGCCGTCCAGGTGGGTTCTGAAGTTGTTGGCGGGTAAGTTGTATCGGTATTGCTCGACGAGCCACCGCCGCAGCCAGATAGAGACGCGCCTGAGGCCGCTAAAAAAATGGCTAAGGCAAGTTTATTATTGCTAAACATGAGTGCTTCCTTTGCGATAGTAATTGACTAAAAACTAGCAATTACCTGCAATGAAAGCAATAAATTATAGCGTCTGAAATGTAAACGAATGTGCTGCTAGTTATAAAGACTTACGATTGCTAATTTCAGCTATTTCAAGCTTTTGCCATGACTCAAACAGCTTGCGTTGTTTATCAGATATTTTTAAACCATAGGTTTTTTGCATATAAAAATAGGTATCGGCTATTTGCTTTCTTGCATAAATGGGCGGCTCAAATACGCGTTGTTTAAAGTCGATTTTTACAGGGCATGCTCCGTAACTTGCACTTGATGTTGACACCATGCCGTAGCGAAAGTTTGAACGGTCAGCATTGATCTCGCCTATAGCTGGTGCAAGGTTATTAATGTCGGCTTCCATTTGACGAAACTTTTCACTGACCTTTTTACAGTTTTTGCGACCGCCATCCTGCCAGCATTGTAATTGATGGCCAAACTCCCAGGCAGGCACAATGTGCTCCCACTCTATTCTTTTTGCGCGAGCATTCTCTTTTCCTGAGCGGGTGACAGAGTTTCTAGGAATATAACCACACGCATCAGGGTCTGGCACAAGTTTTTTACCTTGGCGCTTTATGTCGCAGCCACAATATAAGCTTTTAGTGTTGTTTGGTAGATTCTTAATTAAATGCTTTTTGGCACTGTAAAAGCTCGAAAATTCTTTAGCAGATATAGGAAAAGTGAAAATAAAACAAAGGGCTAAGTATAAAAATAAACGCATATCCATCACATCAGTGAACAACAGGAGCCGCCATTTTAGAGCTACTATTCTAAAAAGGAAAAGTTTTTCAACTCAGCTATAGTTGTTAGGCCGTTTTTATTAAAGGAATTACAACCATGTTATTAGGTGCTTTTTCTGTAAGTCTAAATGTAAAAGATATTCGTGCTTCAAAGCAGTTTTATGAAAAGCTAGGTTTCAAAGAGTTTGCTGGGGAGATAGAACAGTATTGGCTAATTATGAAAAACGGTGAACATTTGATTGGTTTGTTTCAAGGTATGTTTGATAAAACCATGCTGACCTTTAATCCTGGGTGGGATCAAAATGCTGAAGCTTTGGATGAATTTGCAACCTTTGAGCAATTAGCTGCACAATTTCAGCAACAAGGATTAGAAATACAAAAGGCCGGTGACGCGAGTTTTATTATCACCGACCCAGATGGCAATCCTATTTTGATTGACCAACACGTGTAGTTGGCTTTTTACGTTTAATTCGAACGTTTTGTAGTAACAAGAGAACTCCCGTAATACAAAATAGTACGCTGGTGGCTGAGAAGCTGATGAGTAGTGGATTGTTAAAGTTCTCACGCTCATCATAATCCATAATGTGTAGCATCCAGAAAAAGTCGAAAATGCGCCACAGGGTGCTGCGCACAGTTATAACTTTACCGGTTTGGCTATCTAAATATAAGGTTGTTGTTAACCAATCATCGAAGCTAACTTGCCAAACATTGGCTTTGTGACCGACTTCTCTAGGTCCTTTTGTTAATAACTGCGCTTGCGTTATTTTTGCGTCAATAAGCAGGTGAGCTTGCGCATTTTCAATGATTTGCGCTTTACTCGGTGCAGGCATTTTAGCACCTGTTCTGCTATCAAAAGTAAACGTACCGCTAGAGGATGTAACTTCTATAATCGGGGTATTTAAAAAATGGCTATATTTAATACCCTCGATTTGCTCGAATTGCGCTGTTATTTTATCAATTGAAGCAGGGTAGTCCGACAATAAAAATGGGCTACTTAAACTGCGATTAGCCAGATGCTTACCATGCACTTTTTCAAGTGGTAATGAGCTCATTACCAGCCCACCTAAGAGCCAAAAAAAGATCTGCAAAGCAAGTAAGTAGCCAAGCCATTTATGCCCTTTACGAGCATACTTAAACAGGCGTTTATTCATTATTACCCCGTTATTATTGTTATGTGGGCGCTATTTTAGGTTGTTTAGCTAGATTGCCAATGCGGCATAATGTCGCATTAACTGTATTCTAGATTTGGTATATATACAAAACTGAGTTAAAGTTTCAGTCGATATAAATAGAGGGTAAAAACGAGAGTATGTCGGAAATTCAATTTTTAAATGTAGATCTGGAGCTTGAGTCAAAGCACGATATTAGTGCGCTTGTTGCTGATTTGAAGAAAAACGCCATGGTTTTACATTATGACCAAGATGAATACCGCCAACTAGCACGTATTGAAGCAACCGCAGATATCAGCTCTCCAGATAAAGCCATTAACCAGCTTTGCGAGCTTATTGAGTCTTGCTCGCGCAATGCATTAAAACAGTGGTTATCGTGCTCAAAGCGTACATTTGATATAGGCTTTGAATCAGGTAATTCGCCTAAATGCTTTAACCAACCCCTGCATGCCGATACCTTGTTACGTATCTCTGCAATTGGCGCAGGGATTGAAATTACTATTTATCCTGTCGAAAAATAGCCAGAATTTATCGCTCTACAACAGCTGCGGTCATTCTTGATACGCAGCAAAGCTCTCCTGCGGCATTGGTAATTTTAATATCCCAAACAGAAGTTCGCTTACCTAAATGCAGCGGTCTCGCAGTTGCTGTTAACGTTCCTTTGCGTGACGCTTTCATGTGGTTGGCATTAATTTCTTGGCCAACAGCATAAAACTTTTTGAAATCAACCACGAAATTGGCTGCATAGCTTGCCACTGTCTCTGCTAATACAACGTTTGCTCCGCCATGGACCATGCCCATAGGGTTATGATGCTCAGGAATAGCAGGCATGGTTGCCATTAAATAATCATCGCCAATTTCAGTTACCTCAATGCCCATAGTTTTCATTAAAGTGCCTTGACCGGTAATCCCTTGTTCTAGCTCTTTGCAAAGCTCTAACGTGATTGGTTGGTGCCAAATACTCATTGTGTTTCCTTAGCCTGCTAATTAAAGATAATACCTTATGGCATCTTTCGGTGTGGTTCAATGTTAGTTTTGTAGCAATATGATGGGGTTAATTTAAATTTGCGATTTTCAAATAACTGTATATACTCACAGTTAAATGTACTGTATGGAAAACCAGTTGTATGCGCCCATTAACTAAACGCCAATCGCAAATTTTAGAACTAATTAAAGTCTTTATTAAAGATACAGGCATGCCACCTACGCGTGCTGAAATAGCTCAAACATTGGGTTTTAAAAGTGCCAACGCTGCTGAAGAACACCTAAAAGCACTGGCAAAAAAAGGCATGATCAAAATGAAGCCTGGGGCGAGTCGCGGTATTCAGTTAATTGAAGAAGATGAGCCAGAGCAACTAGGCTTACCTTTAATTGGCCGTGTTGCAGCTGGTGAACCTATTTTGGCGCAAGAGCATGTTGAAAGTCACTGCCAAGTTGATCCTTCATTATTTAAACCTGCTGCCGATTTCTTACTGCGTGTAAATGGTATGAGTATGAAAGACATTGGTATTATGGATGGCGATTTGCTTGCAGTACACAGAACACAAGTTGCTGAAAACGGGCAAGTAGTTGTAGCTCGAGTCGATGAAGATGTAACAGTTAAGCGTCTAGAAAAGGCGGGTCGCAAAGTACTTTTACACGCTGAGAACGAAGAGTTTTCGCCTATTGAGGTTGACCTTGAGCATGAGTCGTTCAACATCGAGGGGTTAGCGGTAGGTGTTATTCGTAACGCTGACTGGATGTAAACGCTCCCAATTTGGTGCATTAAATTGACTCAATTTGGTGCGCCGCTGAAATTTTACTACTTAATTAGGATTTGTGAATCCTTACTCTTCATTTAAAGCCTTATATGGCGCAGTTTTCCTCTCTTTTTATATTTCGTTCTTACTCCTAAACATTAAATAACGCGCTGATTATAGTTGTTATTTATGCACCAAAATAAACATTTATTATCATTAAAACTTGCTTATTGGTTATTTTTTAACTAATTGGTTAATACACTGTATTAACACCTAATTAATAAAAAGACACAAAAATGTGCGAGGTGTTAGTCATGGGGTCGGTATCATAAGTGGGTCAAAATGATACGTAGTCGCTCTGAACAATAAGAAAAACGAATGGGCACCTTGTTGTATCGCCTTTTCGCTTTGCGTCTTGCAATAGCATCTAAAGGAGCCGTCACATGGGTAAACTGCGTTACGCCTTGTGGCTTATATTGTTTGCACTTCCTGAGCTTGCATTGGCAAATAGCCAATACAATATGCGTAAAGGGGTGACCGATATAAGTAATAATGTTTATGAGTTACACATGACGATATTTATTATCTGCTGTGTAATCGGCATCATCGTATTTGCGGTGATGTTTTGGGCTTTAATACACCACCGTAAATCCAAAGGGGCCAAGCCTGCCCAATTTCATGAAAGTACAAAAGTTGAAATACTTTGGACTGCCATTCCATTTGTCATCTTAATCGCCATGGCTGTGCCTGCCACAAAAACCTTAATTGCCATGGAAGATGCCTCTAAAGCCGATATCACCATTAAAGTGACTGGCTCACAATGGAAGTGGCATTACGAGTACATGGGTGAAGACATTGCTTATTACTCGATTCTATCTACTCCTAAAGATCAAATAGACAACCAAGCAGAGAAAACTGAGCATTATTTGCTTGAAGTAGATAAACCGCTAGTACTTCCTATCAATAAAAAAGTTCGCTTTTTAATGACCTCAGACGATGTAATTCATTCATGGTGGGTGCCTGATTTTGCGGTTAAAAAGGATGCAAATCCTGGGTTTATCAATGAAGCGTGGACACGTATTAACGAGCCAGGAGTATACCGTGGTCAATGTGCTGAGTTATGCGGTAAAGATCATGGCTTTATGCCTGTTGTGGTGAAAGCCTTACCTGAAGATGAATTTGCTAATTGGCTTGCAGATGCCAAGCAAGAAAAAGCCAATGCGGCTGCAGCAGATGCTGCTTTGCTTGATCAAACATTACCGAAAGAAGAGCTTATGGTCTTAGGTGAGCAAGTGTATATGGCAAACTGTGCTGCATGTCACCAACCTACCGGTATGGGCTTACCAGGCGTTTTTCCAGCACTTAAAGGCAGCCCGATTGTATTAGGTGATGTAAAAGATCACATAGATATCGTGTTACACGGTAAGCCTGGCACAGCAATGCAAGCGTTTGATAAACAGCTTTCAATTAAGCAACTTGCTGCGGTTATTACTTATAAGCGAAACGCGTGGGGTAATGATACCGGCGATGTTATCCAACCGAGTCAAATTCAAGCCGCGATTGATGCAGCAGCGGAGGCGAACTAATGAGTAATGTTATTAACGAGCAAGCAACAGGGCATGCGCATCACGACCATCATCATCCAGCTAAAGGTTTTAAGCGTTGGCTTTACACCACCAATCATAAAGACATTGGTAGTTTATACCTGATTTTTTCACTCACCATGTTTTTAATTGGTGGAGCGATGGCAATGGTGATCCGCGCTGAACTGTTTCAGCCTGGATTACAGTTAGTTGATCCGCACTTTTTTAACCAAATGACTACCGTACATGGTTTGATCATGGTGTTTGGTGCCGTTATGCCCGCATTTACTGGGCTTGCAAACTGGATGGTACCTATGATGATAGGCGCACCTGATATGGCCTTACCACGTATGAATAACTGGAGCTTTTGGATATTGCCGTTCGCATTTTTAATTCTATTGGCTTCGTTACTTATGCCTGGTGGTGGTCCTGCGTTTGGTTGGACTTTCTACGCACCACTATCAACAACTTACAGCAACGATAACACTGCACTTTTTGTGTTTGCCGTACATATCATGGGTATCAGCTCAATTATGGGGGCGATTAACGTTATCGTGACTATCGTCAACCTAAGAGCGCCAGGTATGACGTGGATGAAGCTGCCGCTATTTGTATGGACATGGTTAATCACTGCATTTTTGTTAATTGCTGTTATGCCTGTTCTAGCAGGGGCGGTCACTATGGTGTTGACCGATAAATACTTTGCAACCAGCTTTTTCGATGCAGCGGGAGGGGGCGACCCTGTGATGTTCCAGCATATTTTCTGGTTCTTCGGTCACCCCGAAGTGTACATCATGATTTTGCCGGCCTTTGGCATTATATCGACTATCGTACCGACCTTCTCGCGCAAAAAGCTATTTGGCTATGCGTCTATGGTGTATGCAACTTCATCGATTGCGCTGCTAAGTTTTATCGTTTGGGCACATCATATGTTTACCACAGGGATGCCTGTGGCAGGCGAGTTGTTTTTCATGTACGCCACCATGCTTATCTCGGTACCAACGGGCGTTAAAGTGTTTAACTGGGTGGCCACCATGTGGCGAGGTTCGATTAGCTTCGAAATTCCGATGATGTTTGCCATCGCCTTTATAGTGTTATTCACCTTAGGTGGTTTCTCTGGCTTGATGCTTGCGATTACACCAGCAGA
The DNA here is from genome assembly GCF_023708065.1 of Pseudoalteromonas sp. NCCP-2140. Classification (NCBI taxonomy): domain Bacteria; kingdom Pseudomonadati; phylum Pseudomonadota; class Gammaproteobacteria; order Alteromonadales; family Pseudoalteromonadaceae; genus Pseudoalteromonas; species Pseudoalteromonas sp. NCCP-2140. Next base: position 33,100 of record NZ_BRCZ01000011.1, read on the forward strand.
TTTTCAGTATCACGATACCTATTTTGTGGTGGCTCACTTCCATTATGTGCTTGTGACGGGGGCTGTGTTCTCAATTATGGCGGGAGCCTATTATTGGCTACCGAAATGGACTGGCAACATGTACAACGAAACGCTGGCGAAATGGCATTTTTGGTTATCGCTAATCAGTGTCAACGTGTTGTTCTTCCCTATGCACTTTGTTGGCCTTGCTGGTATGCCGCGTCGTATTCCTGACTATGCTCTGCAATTCGCTGACTTTAACGCCATTATCAGTATTGGTGGTTTTGCATTTGGCTTATCGCAACTGTTGTTTGTATTGGTGGTATTTAAATGCGCTCGAGGTGGCGAAAAGGCACCTGCCAAAGTATGGGATGGAGCTGAAGGTTTAGAGTGGGAAGTCGATTCTCCAGCGCCTTATCACACCTTTGAAACACCGCCGGAGATTAAGTAATGAACCATGCACCTTTGCTAAAAAAACTGCTGATTACATGCTTGCTCATGTTCGCATTTGCTTTTGCAATGGTGCCGCTTTACGACGTGTTTTGCGACGTTACAGGGTTGAATGGTAAGCCATCATTAGAAAAAGCGAGCGCGAGTGAATCAATAAATACACAGCGCCAAGTTGATGTCAGCTTTACCACTCACGCCCAAAGCGGCGCGCCATTTAAGGTGCAGTCTGAGCAATACAGCGTAGCGGTACAACCTGGTGCCATGCGTGAAGTTAAATTCTCAGCAAAGAACACCAGTAATGAAGACAAAGTCATGCAAGCAATTCCATCAGTATCACCGGGAAAAGCGGCAAAGTACTTACACAAAATAGCCTGTTTTTGCTTTGATCAGCAGCCAATGAAAGCCGGTGAAGAAATGGAATTTACCTTGTTGTTTTATGTTGATACTGAGTTACCCGACGATGTTGAGGAACTGACGTTGTCGTATACCGTGTTTGATATTAGCGGGCATGTTGTGGCTAAAAACGATTAAAAGCCGCCAAGCTAATTGCTAATTGGGAGCAAACAAAATGAATCAAAATTATGAAAAATACTATGTTCCAGCCGAGAGTCCTTGGCCAATAGTTGGTGCCATCGCGATGTTTTTAATTGCTGTTGGTGCTGGTTTAACTGTGATGCAAGTAAGTGGAGAGGGCAGTAGTGGCCAGTATGTCTTGTATCTAGGCATTGCCATATTAATTTATATGGTTTTTAGCTGGTTTAGAAACGTTATTGAAGAGTCTCATAAAGGGCTTTACTCAGCACAAATGGACCGCTCCTTCAGACAAGGTATGAGCTGGTTCATATTCTCTGAGGTTATGTTCTTTATGGCGTTTTTTGGCGCTCTTTTTTACGCACGTATGATTTCGGTGCCTTGGCTTGGTGGTGCTGGTAATAATGCCATGACCAACGAAGTGCTCTGGCCAACCTTTGAAGCCGTATGGCCGCTATTAACTACGCCAGCGGGCGAGACCACACAGGCTATGGGCTGGCAAGGTCTACCTCTGATCAACACGCTTATTCTGCTTACCTCATCGGTCACAATTCACTTTGCTCATGTTGCGATAGAAAACAATAAGCGCGGCGCCCTAAAGGTATTTTTATCTTTAACCGTGCTGTTAGGTGTGATTTTCCTTGGCTTACAAGTTTACGAGTATATGCATGCTTACCAAGATTTAGGTTTGACCTTAGATGCGGGCGTTTATGGGAATACCTTTTTCTTGTTAACTGGATTTCACGGTATGCACGTGACACTAGGCACCATTATTTTATTTGTGGTGCTGCTCAGAATCTTTAAAGGCCACTTCACGAGTGAAAAGCATTTTGCCTTTCAAGCGGCTGCTTGGTATTGGCACTTTGTTGATGTGGTGTGGTTGTGTTTATTTGTGTTTGTGTACGTGCTGTAGCTTTGTGAAGCGGCGACGGGTTGGTGTGAATAAAGCCCAATTCATTGCGGCAATGATGAGCACCAGCACAATACCTGAAAACAGTACTCGACGACCTAAGTAATGCGACATGGGTTTCGAGTGCTCTTTTGCTGACATCATCACAAACAGCGCTCTAAATAGGTTGAACAGAATATAAAGTAATAACAAAACAATAATGATTTTAATCATATTAGGTATTCCAAATGCAGTTAATTTTATGGCGTAAACAAAAGCTTAGCTCAATTATCGCAATTTGCGTTGTGATACTTGCAGTGCTTATTTGTTTACGACTAAGCGTTTGGCAATACCAGCGAGCCGAGCAAAAACAGCAGCAACTAAGCCAGTTAGCCATTTCGAAAGAGCAAGGAGTTTTGAGCTGGCAAGAGCTGCAAAATTTACCTAGAGAGCTGAATAAAACGGGCTTGCAAGTCAAGGTCTCTGGCGAGGTAAATAAACAACAGTACTGGCTGCTTGATAATCAAATTTATCAGGGGCAAGTGGGTTATGACTTACTCGTAGCGATGACAATTGCAGGTGAAAGCGTGCCTTTAATCGTTAACTTTGGTTGGCTAAAAGCTCCAACAAACCGCAGCCAGTTGCCAACCGTTGTGTGGCCAGAATCAACAAGCTTTACGGCTACTGTGCAATTGAAACAAGGCAACTTACAAGGCTTCACACTTGCCGATGAGATTGGTGCAGAGCAAGGCTGGCCTAAGCGTATTCAAGGCATCGATTTAGCAATTTTTAGTGCTCAATTAGCAAAGCCCTTACAAGACTTTATCGGTTATCGCAATGAAGCAGATGGTATTGCAACCCCGCATTACCAGAGTGTCGTGATGGGGCCAGATAAACATTACGCCTATGCCGTGCAGTGGTTATTAATCGGCTTAGCGTGTGTAGTTATTGCTTATTTAGCGATGAGAAGGAGAGGTTATGAAAATAAACCCGCTTAGTTTATTCGTTTTATGCTGTTTTGTGCCGCTGGTACTTGCTTATGCAGCATTAAAGCTTGAGTGGTTACCGAGTGGTTCGAGTAATCATGGTGAGCTTTTAAGCGAAGAAGTTAAATTAGCTGATTGGCAACAAGGCGATCCTAAACAATGGACAATTGCGCTTAATTATCCAAAAGAGTGCAGTGAAGTTTGTGCAAACCAATTAGCCAGTCTAGATAACCTATATGTCGCTTTAGGTAAAAATCAGCAAAAAGTGGATGTGGCGGTACTGACAAATCAACAGCAGGTATCGGCCAATTGGCGTCAATTAGCAGTAAGTCCTGCGCTCAAAGCGGGAGACTTATACTTGGTTGATCACATGGGCTTAGTGGTTTTGCATTACCCCTACACGGCTGAGCCAGAACAAAACAGACTGATTCAAAAAGGCTTACTTAAAGACTTAAAGAAACTACTTAACTATGCGCGTTCAAGTTAAACCTCATTAAGGGGATAAAGATGTATAAAAATTATAAATATTTAGTCTTAATTACGGTTTTCTTCTCTATCTTAGTTGTTGGGCTTGGTGCCTATACACGGCTGAGTGATGCTGGGCTTGGTTGCCCTGACTGGCCTGGTTGCTATGGATTTTTAACTGTGCCAAAACATGAAACTGCTCTGTTACATGTTGAACAAAACTACCCTGATATGATGTTTGAAGCAGCGAAAGCATGGAAAGAAATGATCCATCGCTATTTTGCCGGTGCCCTTGGTTTACTTATTTTAGCCTTGTTTGTTTTTGCCTGGTTAAAACGCCAATATCCAAATACGCCGGTTAAACTGCCATTAGCACTATTATTATTGGTGGTATTCCAAGCCGTATTGGGCATGTGGACTGTCACTATGAACCTACAGCCTTTGGTTGTTATGGGGCATTTGCTCGGCGGTTTTAGTATCTTGTCGTTGCTGTTTTTATTGTATCTACGTTTAAAGACTGACCCTGTTGCTAGCAGTGATAGCGGCGCAAAGCCATATTATCAGTTAGCGCTGGTGGGCTTGGTGGTACTAATACTGCAAATTGCGTTGGGTGGCTGGCTTGCAGCAAATTACGCCGCTCCGCATTGTAATGGCTTACCGCTGTGTAGCTACGGACAACCGTTTTCTTTGAAGAGTGTGTTTCAGCTACCGCTTGAGCACAGCACCTATGAATATGGCGTTTTATCGCAGCAGGCGCGTATGTCTATTCATCTGCTACACCGTATTTGGGCGCTGGTTACTTGTGTGGTGTTAGCGCTGATCATGTGGCGCATATATTCACGCTGTTACTCTCGAAAAATTAAGCACTGCACAGTCACTGTATTAATCGCTTTGTTGTGCCAAATCTGTTTAGGCCTAGCTGTTGTGCACTGGCACTTCCCATTAAGTGTAGCGCTTGCGCACAACCTAATGGCCGCATTGTTACTGCTTAGCATGGTAAGACTATGCTTCCACTTAAAAATAAGAACCTAGGAGGCTGTGATGGCATTATTACTAAGCTCAGAAAAATCATTATTTATTCAAAGCTCAGAGTTACTTAAAGATTACTTAGCTATCAGTAAATTTAAAGTAGTTGCCATGCTTGTACTAACTGCTTGGGTTGGTTTGGCATTGGCTCCCGATGTTGGGCGAGGGATATTTGTGCAGCTTGCAAGTTTGCTAGGTATTGGCTTGCTGTCGGCTGCTGCTGCCGTGATCAATCATGTTGTTGATAGTGAAATCGACAGCAAAATGGCACGTACACGTCATCGTCCTGTGGCAAAAGGTCGGCTCAGTAAACAACATGCTTTGAGCTTTGCTGCAACTATAGGAATACTAGGTTTTGTTATGCTTATGGTATGGGCGAATACGCTCACCGCCATTCTTACTTTGTTTGCGCTTGTCGGCTATGCCTTTATTTACACCTCATTTTTAAAGCGTGCCACACCGCAAAATATTGTTATTGGTGGTTTGGCAGGCGCTATGCCGCCGTTGCTAGGGTGGGTATCTGAAACAGGCCATATGGCCGCGGCTCCTTGGCTGTTAGTGATGATTATATTTACTTGGACTCCCCCGCATTTTTGGGCCTTGGCGATTGCACGTAAAAGTGATTACGAGCGGGCAAAAATTCCTATGTTGCCTGTTACTCACGGTATCGAATTTTGTAAAACTTGCGTTGTTGGCTACAGCATTTTGCTTGCTTTGGTATGTGTGCTGCCTTATTTAATTGGCATGTCAGGGCTAATTTACTTATTAGGTGCAAGCGTTTTAAACGCGATATTCATTTATAAAGCGTTAAAACTAAAAATTGCCCCAAAAGATAATACAGCAATGGACTTATTTCGTTTTTCAATCGTGCATTTAATGCTACTCTTTATCGCCTTATTCATTGATAAATGGTTAGTTTTATGACGCGAATCGTCGCTTTTTTATGTTTCAGTGCGGTATTGTTTGTAACTGGTTGTGGTAAAGACAACACAGCTCCTGAAGTCGAAGCACTGGTTTATGAGCAGGCAAAGCCGATTAGTCCGTTTTTATTAACCGATCAACATGGTGCGCCCGCTGATAACAGTCAGTTTATGGGGCACTGGAATTTGGTCTTTTTAGGCTACACCAGTTGCCCTGATATATGTCCAATGACATTGGCGAAACTAACGGCAGTACAAAAGCAGTTAAGCCAAGATTACAAAGTGCAGGTATGGTTTGTTGCCGTAGATCCAAAGCGTGATACAACCGAAAAACGCAAAGCCTACATTGATTACTTTAATCCTGATTTTCTTGCAGTATCAGGCCCACACAAACAGCTTTTTCCATTTGTTAGAGAGCTTGGCTTAATTTACGCAATTAACGATAGTGATGAGCAAGAGTATGCCGTTGATCATAGCGCGTCGGTAGTGATGGTTGATGGCGATGGCTCGGTACGTGCGATTTTTAAGCCTGAATTTAAACAAGGCAGTGTGCCATTAATTAACGCCACAACTTTGACTGAAGAGTTCAAAAAAATAGCAGATTATTACGCAAAGTAAATTTTCTTGGTTAAGGGAGTCATTTTCAGCAAAAGAAAAGCTTCCTTTTTTGACATAAATGTCTAAGCTACTAAAAAATTTTACTATTTTTTGATTCAAATTATGGCATTTTTATTTAGTCAGTCTAAGCTTTTGTTATGAATTGTTTAAAGCAGGGAAAGTGTAAGTAATGTTAAAGCTCCCTACAGAATTAGCTATTAGTCAGGTCGAAACACTCCATCAAGATTTGCTCCAAGAGCTGTCAGCAAATGATGATATCTGTTTGGATATCAGTGAAGTGACCCGTGCTGACACAGCATCAATTCAGCTTTTATGTGCATTACAGAAGCATTTGCTTTCGGTGCAACACAAAATTATTTGGGTTGGCGAGAGCAAGCCGTTGCAACAGGCAATTAATAGTTTGGGCTTAAGCCATTATCTTGTGCTTGAGAATGCCAATTAAGAGGTTTTTATGAAAAGAATTTTAGCAGTAGACGATTCTGCATCTATGCGCCAAATGGTTGGTTTTACGCTTAAAAAAGCTGGCTTTGATGTGACAGAAGCGAAAGACGGCAGCGAAGCTTTAAATATCGCAAAACAACAAGGCTTTGATGCTGTTATTTCTGATGTGAATATGCCGGTAATGGATGGTATTACCCTTATTCGTGAGTTACGTAGCTTACCTAACTATAAGTTCACGCCTTTACTGATGCTGACCACAGAGTCGGGCCTTGATAAAAAGTCTGAAGGTAAAGCTGCTGGTGCAACTGGTTGGATTGTTAAGCCATTTAATCCTGAGCAATTGTTAGCGGTATTGAAAAAAGTGATTCGCTAATAATAGGAGCGGGGCATGAGTATAGATCTAAGCCAATTTTTTGAAGTATTCTTCGAAGAAAGCTTCGAAGGACTCGACGCTATGGAGGCTGAGTTATTAAACTTAGTGCCTGGCGAAGAAGACTTAGAGACCATAAATACAATTTTTCGCGCTGCGCATTCAATAAAAGGAGGCAGCGGTACCTTTGGTTTTAGTGCTGTTGCAGACTTTACTCATGTTCTCGAAACCCTGTTAGATCAAATTCGTGAAGGTTCACGAGATCTTACTGCTGAGCATGTAAATTTACTTTTAAAATCAGTTGACTGTTTACGGGCTTTACTCAGAACTTTACAAGCTGAGCAGCAGCCAGACTTAACTGAAGCTGATGAATTGCGTATTAAATTTGAAGAAATTCTTGGTATGCGTGCTGCAAGTAAAGCACCAGAGCCAACGCAAGAAGCTGTTAGCGAAAGCAGCTTTAACACCTATCAAATCGATTTCAAACCACACCATCATTTATTTAAAACCGGTAATGAACCACTGTACATGATCAGTGAATTAGCGGAATTAGGAGAACTTGAAACACAAGCCTTTCAAGATGATGTCCCCGATATTACTAACCTTGCCCCTGAAGATTGTTTTTTGTCGTGGCGCTTTTTCTTAACCACAGACAAAGAGCAAAGCTGCATCGAAGAAATTTTCGAGTGGGTTGAAGATGATGCTGATATCACCATTACGCTATGTGGTGGTTTGTTTGGTGATGAAGAGGTTGCCGCTGTTGAAACTGTTGCTGAAGAGGCTGCGCCAGCGCAAGAGGCTGAACCAGCAGCAGTTAAACCAATCACTGATACGAAAAAGCCAGCGCCAGTTAAAGCAACCACAGCCAATGCAGAATCAACCTCAATCAGGGTTGGTATCGATAAAGTCGATTCACTGATCAATATGGTGGGTGAATTAGTAATTACCCAAGCGATGTTAAGCCAATTGGGTGAGCAAGAAATCACAGAAACAACTATAGCCTCATTACAAGAGGGCTTAGCACAACTGGCACATAATACCCGTGACTTACAAGAAAATGTCATGCGTATTCGCATGTTGCCTATCAGCTTTGTGTTTAGTCGCTTTCCTCGCTTAGTGCGCGATATCTCTCAAAAGCTTGATAAACAAGTCGAGCTTAAATTACTGGGTGAACAAACCGAACTAGATAAAACTGTAATGGAGAAGCTTTCTGACCCCATGGTGCATCTAGTGAGAAACTCCTTAGATCATGGCTTAGAAACCGTTGATAAACGTGTCGCTGCAGGCAAAAACCCTGTAGGCACAGTAACGCTCAATGCGTTTCATCAAGGTGGCAATATCGTTATCGAAATTATGGACGATGGTCAGGGCCTGAACACCACTAAAATTCGTGAAAAGGCGATTAAAAACGGCCTAATTTCAGAAACCGATGAGTTGTCTGATAACGAAATCAATGAGCTTATTTTCTTACCAGGGTTTTCTACAGCCGATCAAGTCAGCGACTTATCAGGTCGTGGCGTCGGTATGGATGTAGTAAGGCGCAATATCGAAGCACTTAGCGGCTCTGTTGAAGTGGCTTCTGCACCAGGCGTGGGGTCGACATTTACAATTCGCTTACCGCTAACATTGGCTATCTTAGATGGGCAGTTAGTCCGAATTGCTGAACATACTTATATTATCCCGCTGATTTCGATTATTGAGTCATTGCAAATCGATATTAGTAAAGTGAGTCGGGTAGGCAAAGACTTAGATGTGCTGCGCTTACGTGATGAATATATTCCAATCTTAAGGCTTTACAACATTTTCAATCACCAAGGGGCGATTGAAACGCTTGATAAAACCTTGTTGGTTGTCGTTGAGAGTGACAACCAAAAAGTAGGTTTATTGGTTGATGACTTATTGTCGCAACAGCAAGTGGTAATCAAAAGCTTAGAAGCCAATTATCAAAAAGTTGATGGTGTCTCAGGGGCGACAATTTTGGGTGATGGTCGTGTTTCTTTGATTGTTGATATTAGTGGTTTGATTAAATTATCTGGGCTTAGAAAGCCTGGGAGCCAAGAATTGATTATTGAATCAAAAGCGAATTTGGAGGCGTCATGATTGCACAGCACGACGACCTGCATAACAAACTAAACCTTGAACAAGATCAAGATGTAAAACAGTTTTTAACCTTCTTCATGGCTGAAGAAGAGTATGGTGTTGATATTTTAACGGTGCAAGAAATTCGCAGTTGGGAAGAAATTACGGTGATCCCCAATTCACCGGATTTCGTCAAAGGGGTTATCAATCTGCGTGGCACCATAGTGCCGATTATTGATTTAAGGCTTCGTTTTGGTATTTCAGCCATCGAATACGGGCCGTTAACCGTTGTAATTGTTCTAAAAGTACAGCTTGAAAATACATGTAAAATTATGGGCATCGCCGTTGATGCCGTCTCGGATGTCTATAGCATTGCTGAGCATGAAGCGAAGGCAGTGCCACATTTGTCTGACTCAGATAACGCGCAATTTGTTGCGGGTTTAGTCAATGTGGGTGAGAAAATGGTCGCATTACTTGACCTACAAAAAACAATGGACATTTAACTGGGTAGATTAACAAGAAGGTGAAGGGTATGGGATGGTTTAGCAGTCCTAAAAATGTTGAGTCGGAAAATGATTTAGTTATTGCGGCGCTTAAAAAGTCGCAAGCGATGATTGAGTTTCAACCGTCGGGGCAGATTATAACTGCCAATGCTAATTTCTTAAACACCATGGGTTACCGACTCGAAGAGATCCAAGGGCAACACCACTCTATGTTTGTTGCTGAACAAGAGTCGCAAAGCCCAGAGTACCAACAGTTTTGGCAGCGGTTACGCAGCGGTGAGTTCTTTGTTGATGAATTTAAGCGTGTCGGTAAAAATGGCAAACAAGTTTGGATCCAAGGTACCTATAACCCAATTATTGATAGTAATGGTAATGTCACTAAAGTTATCAAATTTGCGACTGACATTACACCGCAAAAAGAACTTGAACGTCAGTCAAAACGTGATGCCGATTTATCAAATGCGCTGCGTGTTTGCCAAGCAAATGTGATGATTGCCGATAATGATTTAAAAATTATTTTCGTTAATGAGCAAGTAAAGCAAATGCTGCAAGCTCGCGAATCAACGTTACAAACAGTGCTACCTAGCTTCTCTGTGGCGAATTTAGTGGGTACGTGTGTTGATGATTTTCATAAACAACCGTCACACCAACGTGAGCTGCTAAAAACCTTATCTGAACCATACAAAACTACATTGCGTTTGGCGGGGCTTATTTTTAGCTTGATTGCGACTCCTTGGGTGAGCGCTTCGGGTAAGCGTTTAGGTACTATTGTTGAGTGGCAGGATATTACTGATAGCGTAAATAAAGCGGATGCTGAAAAACGTGAAGCTGAAGAGAATCTTCGTGTTCGACGCGCGTTAGACCGTGTGGCAACTAACACCATGATTGCTGACTCTAGCAACAACATTATTTATATGAACGACGCTGTTCTGAGTATGATGAAAATTGCTGAAAGTGATTTACGTAAAGACTTACCTAACTTCAATAGTAATAATCTAGTGGGTCAAAATATCGATGTGTTCCATAAAAATCCAGCACATCAGCGCAACATGCTGGCTAAGTTAAGTGATACTTACAGCACGGAAATTCAAGTTGGCGGTCGTACTTTTGGCTTGGTTGCAAACCCTATTTTCACCCCAGAAAACGAACGTATTGGTACGGTTGTTGAGTGGGAAGACAGAACTGCTGAAGTGGCGATTGAAAAAGAAATTGCGGGTCTGGTTGCTGCTGCGGGGAGTGGTGACTTAGAAGCCCGTGTAGAAGAAGCGGGTAAACAAGGTTTCTTCTTACGCCTGGCACAGGGCTTAAATAGCCTTGTCAGCATTGTTGATGATGCAGTAAAAGATACAGGCAATATGCTTGATGCTATGGCGAACGGTGACTTATCAAAACGTATTGAGCAAGACTATCAAGGTTCATTCGATAAGTTAAAACGTGATGCAAATGCCACGGCTGATAAGCTTACTGAAGTGATTAATCGCATTAATACCTCAGCAACGCTGGTTGCTAGTGGTGCAGAAGAAATCTCGCAAGGTAATGCTGATTTAAGTCAACGTACTGAAGAGCAGGCTTCATCACTTGAAGAAACTGCATCAAGCATGGAAGAGATGACCAGTACGGTTCGCCAAAATGCTGATAATGCAAAAGAAGTGAATGAACTTGCTGAAGAAACACGTACTAAAGCGCAAAAAGGTGGCGAAGTTGTAAATCGCGCTGTAACCAGTATGTCAGCAATTAATGAATCAAGTAAGAAGATTGCAGACATCATCAGTGTTATTGATGAAATTGCCTTCCAAACAAATCTACTTGCGCTGAATGCCGCTGTCGAAGCTGCCCGAGCAGGTGAGCAAGGTCGTGGTTTCGCAGTTGTTGCAGGTGAGGTTCGTAATTTAGCACAACGTTCAGCAGCTGCAGCAAAAGAAATCAAAGAATTGATCCGAGACAGTGTTGGAAAAGTTGAGGATGGTACATTACTGGTTAATGAATCGGGTTCAACATTACAAGAAATTGTTACGGCGGTGCAAAGAGTTACAGCAATGATTTCTGATATTGCTCAAGCTTCTGAAGAGCAAAGCTCTGGTATTGAACAAGTTAATAAAGCCATTGCCCAAATGGATGAAATGACTCAGCAAAATGCTGCTTTGGTTGAAGAAGCCTCTGCTGCAGGCGAATCAATGGCTGAGCAAGCGAATGATATGCGCCGCTTGTTAAACTTCTTCTCGTTATCAAATAACGAGATGGATATTACAAGCCGTGCAAGTTCAGCGCCTGCAGCTAAACAGCCAAGCTCACCAGTACGTTCGGCACCAAAAGGCAATAACTTTGTTGACCCTAGTGATGAGTGGGAAGAGTTTTAAAACTCTTCCCAATTAAATTCTAACTAGTTAATTGCATCTAATGTTACAGCTGCAGGGTCAAGCACATGAAAGAGTTTTTACTAACGGATAGTGACTTTAAAGCTATTTCGTCACAAGTGTACGATGCTTGCGGCATTGTTTTAGCTGAGCATAAGCGCGAGATGGTTTACTCGCGCTTAGCAAGACGTATTCGCCAACATAAGCTTAAGAACTTTAAAGAATATTTAGACTTTCTTGAAGAGAATAAAGAACAAGAGTTTAGTGAATTTATTAATGCCATAACCACTAATCTGACTTCTTTCTTTCGTGAGCCACATCACTTTAGTTATCTAAAAAATACCATAGTCCCCAAACTGTTGATTAGTAATGCTAAACAAAAGCGTGTAAGGGTGTGGTCTGCTGGTTGCTCGACCGGCGAAGAGCCTTATACCATTGCTATGACCTTAAGCGGTTTATTCCCATCTGACTGGGATGTGAAAATCCTAGCTACTGACTTAGATTCAAATGTGCTCGCTAAAGCACAGGCTGGCACCTATACCGCTGCGAATGTGAATGGTTTAGACAAAAGCCAACTTAAGCGCTGGTTTCTAAAAAGCCATGACGGTCAGTTATATAAAGTAAAACCCGAACTACAAAAGAATATTTTCTTTAAACGTCTAAACTTATTACAGAGCTGGCCTATGAAAGGGCCGTTTGATGTTATTTTTTGTCGCAATGTAGTTATCTACTTCGATAAGCCGACGAAAGATACTCTATTTAAACGTTATTACGATTTGTTGACCGATTCAGGTCATTTATTCTTGGGGCATTCCGAAACACTGGGTAAGGACCACAAAGAGTTTAAGAATTTAGGCCAAACTATCTATCAAAAAGGTGGTCTATGAGTAGTCATTTTAAACCTGTATTGTCTGGTTTTGAGCACGTTAAACGGTTTTGGGATGGCAAGCGCCATAAAGTGGTTGCTAAAGTATTACCAGGCGAATTTTATGTGTCTAAGTCTGATGAATTGATCACAACTGTGTTAGGTTCGTGTATTGCTGCGTGTATTTACGATGAAGGATTAGGCATTGGTGGGATGAATCACTTTATGCTGCCAGCAGAAAAAGGCGTTGATCCGAGTAACGCACACAGCCTTAACTGTCGTTATGGCAACTGGGCAATGGAATACTTGATCAATGAAATCCTAAAAAATGGTGCTTCTAGACGCAACCTCAAAGTAAAGCTGTTTGGCGGCGGGAAAATAATCCGTTCAATGACAGATATTGGTGTTGGCAACATTCGTTTTGCAAATGCCTATGTACTTGAAGAGGGTTTGGATTTAGTATCCCATGATGTTGGCGGACCTTGGCCACGTAAGGTGATGTTTGATCCGCAAACAGGCAAGGCTCAGGTCAAAAAAATGCGTGAATTGCACTCTGATAAACTCGAAAAACGTGAAATTAAATACTTACACGATATTGAGCAGCAAGATGCAGAAACGGATATTGAATTATTTTAGGAGAGCATATGATCAAAGTACTCATAGTTGATGATTCTGCTCTGATCCGTGGTTTACTCAAGGAAGTTCTCGAGCAAGCGCAAGACATTCAAGTCGTTGGTGCGGCAGAAGACCCTTATCAAGCCCGAGATTTAATTAAGCGCCTTAATCCCGATGTCTTAACATTAGATATCGAAATGCCGAAAATGGATGGGTTAAGTTTTTTGAAAAACTTGATGCGCCTTCGTCCTATGCCAGTGGTAATGATTTCAACATTAACTCAAAAAGGCTCTCCTATCACATTGGAAGCTCTTGAAATTGGTGCTGTTGATTTTATTGCTAAGCCAACCATCAATGTTACAGAAAACCTGCAGCGTTATGCCCATTTATTACATCAAAAAGTTCGCACTGCCGCAGGTGCCAGAATACGCGCCTTTAAAGAATTAAAAGTTGAAGACGACAGCGCTTTAGCTACATTGCAATTTAAGGCCAATAGCGTACTAGCCATTGGGGCTTCAACGGGTGGCACCGAGGCAATTAAAGAAGTACTCGTGCGCATGCCAGAAAATTGCCCACCGATTGTGATTACTCAGCATATTCCGCCGGTCTTTAGTACTTCGTTTGCGATGCGCATGGATAGAACGTGCAAAATAAACGTTAAAGAAGCTGAACATGGCGATAAATTACAACCTGGCTGGGCGTATATTGCACCGGGCGATCAGCATTTGAGTGTGGTGAAAAAAGCCGGAGGCCTGTTTTGTCAGCTTGATTCGAGTGAGCTGGTTAATCGCCATCGCCCAGCAGTAGATGTGCTATTTAACTCCCTCGTTGTTGCTTGCCCTAAAGCGACAGTAGCGGCGTTATTGACCGGTATGGGCAGTGATGGCGCGCAAGGCTTATTAGCATTAAATCAAGCAGGAGCCTACACCATAGCGCAAGATGAATTATCGTCTGTGGTATGGGGCATGCCAAAAGCCGCTGTAGAGCTTAATGCGGCTAATGAAGTGGTTCGCCTAGATAAAATCACAGCGCAAATGCTAAAACAGGCCGTTAAGGTACAATAACCCAAGGTTGAGAGAACCAATAATAGCTGCCTTTCTTCGCGATAGAAGGGGCTGTGCAGTTAAAGCGAGAGCGGCCCTTTTTCAGCTTTTCAGGTGATGTGATCTTCACCGTATCTTTACTAAGCCAGGTTAAATCAGCTTGACCAATACCTGATACATAACAAGCAAACTGGCTTTTATGAAAGTCCTGCATATCAAATTGAATGCTTAAACTTGGCGGGTTTTCGTCTGTCACGCTATCTGAATAGGTGAGCTGTTTGATAGTGAATGCTTGAGAGTCTAGTTTAGTGGCAAGCGTATCAAGCTTTGAATAAAAGCCCGATGCCGGAAAACGTGGTAACCGGGTAAAGTCAGAATGGATACCTACAGCCCCTGAATGCTGACCTATACCAACAAATCCTAGCGATTTTACTAGTTGTTGCAGTGAATTATTAAACTCGCCATAAGGGTAAGCAAGGTATTTGTAATCATGGCCAATTTCTTCTTTAATGCGCTGCTGGGCAGATAAAATGTCTTCTTTAGTACGTGCAAGCCATACTTCTTCAGTCTCGCCTGGTTGTTTGCGGTGTATGTAATTATGAACTTGTGTGTGGTTGCTAATTAAGGCGCCTTTTTTCGATAGCTCCTTTAACTGCTGCCACGTCATTACATAGCTTTTGCCTTCATCAATTAGTTCGGGATTTACGAAAATAGTGTACGGATAGTCAAATTTTTCTAAGATGGGCGCAGCTTCTTCATAGTTATTTTTGTAGCCATCATCGAAGGTTATTGCGACGGTTTTATCTGTTAGCGGTTGGCCTGCTTGTAACGAGGTAATGAGTTCATCTAGTGGAATAACGTTGAAGTTATTATCTTTTAAATATTGCATGTGTTCAGTGAATGTTTCGCTGCTGACACTGGTTACCGCAGGAAGGCTTTCACTGACGTGGTGATACTGTAGAATGACTGCGCCATGGGCACGCAAAGATAAACCTAACAGGACTGCAAATACTAAATGAAACATTTTCTTAAACGTCATAAGGCACACCATAAAAGTTTACTGTTATTAGCCGGTCCGATGATTTTATCAAATATTACCGTGCCAATGTTAGGTTTAGTTGATACTGCTGTAATCGGCCACTTAGGAAGCGCTCACTATTTAGCTGGTATAGCGCTCGGTTCAGCAGTTATCTCGTTATTATTTTGGCTAGCAGGCTTTTTGCGCATGAGCACCACAGGATTAGTTGCCCAGGCCTATGGTAAAAGCGATCACACCTTACTTGCTGAGCTATTAAAGCGCAGCTTGTTACTAGCAACAGCGGTAGCGCTGTTATTAATAGCGCTGAGTATACCTATTCAATCCTTAATGGCATATTTATCAAATGCGAATGAAGCTGTTTTAGAACAAGCAAATAGCTATTTTTCGATTCGTATTTTTAGTGCACCCGCTGCTTTGTGTAACTTGGTTTTACTTGGTTGGATGCTAGGTGTTCATTATGGTCGAGGGCCGTTTTATTTATTACTTATCACCAATATAACCAATATTGTGCTTGATATTTATTTTGTGGTGTTTCTTGATTGGGGTGTGGCTGGAGCTGCGTGGGCGTCTTTAATCGCTGATTATATCGCCCTAGCTTTTGCACTTATGTTAGTTGCACAACTAGCTAAAAAACAAGGTGTTAACCTTGCTGTGAAAGCCTGGTTAAGTGTTGCTAAGTTACTTGATTTAGTGAGCTTGAATCGCGATATTTTTATTCGTTCACTAGCACTCCAGCTATGTTTTAGCTTTATGACTTTTTATGGCGCACGGATCGGCGAAACAACCTTAGCGGCTAATGCCGTATTGCTAAACTTTTTAATGTTGGTGAGCTTTGCGCTTGATGGTATTGCTTATGCAAGTGAGGCAAAGGTCGGTAAAGCGAAAGGTGAGCACAGCGCTAAGCAGATTAAGTTATGGGTTAATTTGAGCTTGTTTTGGGGCGGGTTATTTGCGTTGTTTTATAGCCTTATATTTTTATTATTTGGTGAGGCAATTATTCGCTTACTCACCGATGTGCCCGAAGTTATCAGCCTTGCAACGGTTTATCTTCCTTGGGTGATTATATTGCCTATTGCGGCGATGGGCTGCTTTTTATTTGATGGCGTATTTGTCGGTTTAACCCGTGCTAAAGACATGCGTAATACTATGCTATTTAGTGCTCTAGTGGGCTTTTTTGGACTGTTTTGGGTAGTGAGTAGCTGGCAAAATCATGGTTTATGGTTTGCGATGACCAGCTTTATGCTGATACGCGGATTAACGCTGTGGTTTCGCTACCGTAAAATTGTCAACAACCAGCAATTATTAGAGTAAATTATCGCTGAAGATTTATTTCCAAAGATCGGGGTCGTGATCTTTTGGGGATGAGCGCTCTAAAACTTGTGCAAAACGGTTGGCAAAAATACCTAAGTAGCCCCAACCAGCAAAGAATAAAGCCACAGCTAGTATGACTAGGCCAATTAATTGAAATAGTGCGGGTCCATAGTAACCTATGGCAATAAAAATCACGGCTAGCACAAACAGTGCTAGGCCGCGAAGAAAGCGTTTTAAGCTTAACTTGGGATCGCTGCCTAAGCGAAATACCCATTTTTTAAGCATGCTTTAGATACCGGTTAGTAGTAAGAGTGTTCACCAGATTGGTGATCAGTAATGTCTCTTACACCGTTGATTTCGTCAAACTTGGCGATCATTTCTTTCTCGATGCCTTCTTTAAGTGTGACGTCAATCATTGAACAACCGTTACAGCCACCGCCAAATTGCAGTACCGCGATACCGTCAGCAGTAATTTCTACTAGGCTTACTTGACCGCCGTGGTTAGCGAGCTGAGGATTAACTTCGGTTTCAAGCATGTGTTGAACACGCTCTTGTAGTGATGCATCATCGCTAAGTTTACGTGCTTTCGCATTTGGTGCTTTAAGCGTTAACTGAGTACCCATTTTGTCAGTTACAAAATCGATTTCAGCTTCTTCTAAGAAAGGGGCGCTTTCTGCATCAACAACGGCATCAAAACCATTGAATGGTAGACGAATATCAGTCGCTTCAACGGCGTCTTCTGGGCAGTAAGAAACACCACACTCAGCCTGCGAAGTACCTGGGTTTACTACAAACACACGAATGTTTGTTTGTTCAGCTTGGTCTGCTAAAAGTTTAGCAAAATGAGATTGTGCAGATTCAGAAATAGAGATCATAAAACGGACTATACTTGACTAAATTACTCGGATACTGTGTATCATACTCCGCTCATCGTGTTGTCGCCAGTGTTGAGCGTAAAAAGTTGCATCTATTTTATCGAATGGTAGCGTTAAAACATCAAATAATTACGGGTGCTATCTATGCGTTTAATAATAACAATATTAACCATGCTAGTGAGCGTTAGCGCATTAGCAAAACCTCTTTCTTATTACTTTGAACAAGATGTGAAATTTGACCCAAGTATTCCGACCCCTGAACAGGTGTTAGGTTACGAAGTGGGTGAGTGGCATGTACGTCACGATCAACTTGTGCAATATATGCAAATTCTTGCTGAAAAAAGTGACCGAATGAATTTTAAAGTAATCGGTCGCACTCATGAGCAGCGTCCACTGGTGATGCTAACGGTTACAGCGTCCGACAAACTTGGCCAAGTTGAGCAAATCCGCAAGGCGCATTTGGCTCGCCTAAATGGTGAAGCGAGTGACTCAAGTAAACAGCCTGCGGTTGTATGGATGGGTTACAGTGTTCACGGTAATGAATCATCAGGCAGCAACGCATCGCTTCTCGTTGCTTATTACCTTGCAGCTGCACAGGGGCCAGAAATCGATGCCTTACTTAACAACACGGTTATTTTACTCGACCCATCATTAAACCCTGACGGCTTAGCGCGTTTTGCAAATTGGGCAAACAGCAACCGTGGCATGAAGTTATCATCAGATCCACAAACTCGCGAGCATATCGAAAGTTGGCCAAGTAGCCGTACTAACCATTACTTGTTTGATTTAAACCGTGACTGGCTATTACTACAGCACCCTGAATCACGTGCACGTATTGCACAGTTTCACCAATGGAAACCGAATATCCTAACTGACTTTCATGAGATGGGCCCAAACAGCACTTACTTTTTCCAACCAGGGATCCCAACTCGTAAGCACCCAATTACGCCTGAAGAAAATGTCACGCTGACTAAAGCAATTGCAAACTATCATGCAAAAACACTTGATGAGCACAATGCACTTTACTTCACAGAAGAAAGCTTTGATGACTTTTACTATGGTAAAGGCTCAACTTACCCAGACGTCAATGGCGGTGTAGGCATCTTATTTGAACAAGCGAGCTCGCGTGGTCACTTACAAGAAACTATTAACGGCCCGTTAAGCTTCCCGTTTACGATTAAAAATCAGTTATTAACAAGCTTATCGACGTTCCAAGCGGCGATTGATAACCGTACAGACTTACTTGATTATCAAGCAAAATTTTATAACAAAGCAGTTGATCTTGCTGGTGATGAAGATTTTAAAGGGTATGTAGTTAAAGGCGGCGCTGATCAAAGCCGCATGCAATACTTCCTTGATTTATTGAGACAACACCAAATCAATGCGTACATGTTAGAAGAGCCGTTAAAAGTAAACGGGCAAAGCTTTTCTGAGCAGAGCTATTATGTGCCATTAGCACAGCCACAATTTCGTTTAATTAAAGCGATTTTCAGTGAGCAACAGCGTTTTGTTGATAATACGTTTTATGATGTATCTGGCTGGACACTTGCTCATGCCTTTAATTTAGAATTTGCAAAGGTAAGCAGCAACTGGGGCTTAAATGTGGTAAAAATGCCTTGGCAGCAAAGTGTTAAGTCAAGCTTTGCAGCATTACCGCAAAGCTATGCCTATGCATTTAAATGGGATGATTACCTAGCGCCAAAAATGCTTAATAGCTTGCTTGAACAAGGTGTGAAAGCACGCGTGGCATTAAGCCCACTAACAGCAAAAACGCCATCAGGTGAAATAGCGTTTGAACCAGGTAGTATTCTTGTTCCTGCTGGTCTGCAAACTGATAGCAACTGGGTTAGTTATTTAAACCAAGCACAGAATGAGTTTGGCATTGAAATTACGCCAATTAGTTCGGGCTTAACGGTTAAAGGTGCTGATTTAGGTTCTCGTGCAATGGCGGTTGTGAAAGCGCCTAAAGTATTACTCGTGGGTGGTCAAGGAACTAGCCAGTATGAGCTTGGTGAAGTGTGGTATTACTTAGATCGTTTTGTAGGCACCGCGCCAAGCATTATCGAAATGGAGCGCTTAGGTAACATCGACCTTGAAAACTACAGCCATATTATTTTAGCGCACGGAAATTTCAATCGTCTTGATGATGCGACTAAAGTGGCTATTAAATCGTGGGTTCGTAAAGGCGGTGTTATTTGGGGTCACAAAGGGGGGGCGAAGTTCTTAGCTGATCAGCAACTACTAAAAGCAAACTACTTATCTCGTCGCGATGTAGCCAGTGCCTTTGATACAACAGGGCTTACTTATGCTGATAAAGATGACTTAGCTGGTCGTCAGCGTATTGCCGGTGCAATTTTTAATACCTCTGTAGATTTATCTCATCCACTTACGTATTCGCTGAACCGTAATACATTACCTGTATTTAAGAATAGCACTTGGCTACTTGAGAAATCAGACTCACCTTTTGTTAATGTGCTTACTTACACAGATAAGCCGCTTTTAGCTGGCTTTACTGATGACGTAAACGTAGAGCAAGTAGCGGGTGCTGCTGGCCTAATTGCGCATTCATATGGCAAAGGCAGTGTAATAGGTATGACAGATAACCCTGTGTTCCGTGGTTACTGGTACGGTACGAGCCGATTACTAAGCAATGCCTTATTTTTTGGTAATGCCTTTCATGCTTCAGGTGATAAGTAATCACAATTAATCATAATGCGGGTTGCCTAACCCCGTTAGGCAAGTGAGCATAGCCCATACTTGCTTTGCCCCTGCATGTTTTATGGCTTCTGTCGCAGCATTTATGGTTGCGCCAGAGGTCATCACATCATCAATAATCGCCACGGTTTTTCCTGTTAAATCTTGCTGACAAACAAAGGCATTTTGTAGATTTTTAACTCTCTTCGCTTTACTTAACTGTGATTGCGCTTTGGTTGCTTTTTGCTTGTAAAGAGCTGAGCTAACAGTACATTGCTGGTTTTTCAAAACAGGCAGCCAAGTTTGGCTTACCTGATTAAAGCCGCGCGCTAAAAAGCGTTGATTATGTAGTGGTAGCACAATAAAAAGATCGGGCCAACTTGAATTAACTTGATGAGCTAATTGCAGCTGCCTCTGTATTACTTGTTGTAGCGCCACACAAAAATACTGCTGGTCATTAAATTTCAACTGCTTGAGCCAAAGTTTAAAAGGCGCTTGATACCAAGCACAGGCAATTAGATGATCAAAATTACTATCAGGAAATGCATCACAGATATCAGGTCGATGTAACAGGTTTGGATGGTGTGTAAGGTCAAATAAATTGAGGTCATCTAAACAATACTGACACAAAGCTTGATCAGCCTGTATGTGACTCTGGCAGCTAATGCAAAAGTTGGGGAATAGTGCGTCTAGCCCTAGTTTTAAGGTGTGAGGTAAGTGAGACATTGCATTCATTCCTTTAAACGCTATTATGAGCGCTAAGTGTGGTTGGGAAATACAA
Source organism: Pseudoalteromonas sp. NCCP-2140 (assembly GCF_023708065.1). Classification (NCBI taxonomy): domain Bacteria; kingdom Pseudomonadati; phylum Pseudomonadota; class Gammaproteobacteria; order Alteromonadales; family Pseudoalteromonadaceae; genus Pseudoalteromonas; species Pseudoalteromonas sp. NCCP-2140. The sequence continues at coordinate 53,955 of NZ_BRCZ01000011.1, forward strand.
AATATGCAAAATGAGATGGTGCTATTACATGGCTGGGGAATGAACCAAGGGGTTTGGCAAGTGATCAAACCTGAGCTTGAGTTTTTTCATGATGGTGAAGTCCGTTGTCTCGATTTACCTGGCTTTGGTAACGCACAGTCTATTCCCACACCTTACACTTTGCACGCTGCAGCTGAGCAACTAAGTACACAGCTAAATGAAAAGTCTATTCTTGTTGGCTGGTCGTTGGGCGGGCTTTTTGCCTTGTATATTGCAGCACATTGGCCTGACAAAGTCGCAAAGGTTGTATTGGTTGCCTCAACCCCCTTTTTTGCGCAAACCGACGAATGGCCGGGTATTAAACCTGACGTATTAAATGCATTTAAAGATCAGCTGGTTAGGCATAGAGAAAAAACAATAGAACGGTTTTTGGCGATACAAGCGATGGGCAGTGAATCAGCGCGAGATGACATTAAGCAACTTAAAGCACTTTTAAACCAATACCCAGCGCCTCAAGAGCAAGCTTTAAGTGTGGGCTTAGACATTTTACAGCAGGATGATTTACGTGAGCTATTCGCTAACCTTAGCGTACCTGTGCGTGGTATTTTCGGTCGCTTAGATTCATTAGTACCTTATCGCGCGATTGAAAAAATGCATGCCTTACAACCTCAGTTTGAATATGAAGTTTTAGATAAGGCCTCACACGCGCCTTTTATTTCACATAAAGCGGCATTTATATCAGCACTGAAATCAATGTGTTAAGCAAAACTCGCTGAGAGGCCAGAAAAATAGCGGGATTTAGCTTTATTTTGCTCGTTTTATGAGCGATACTTATCGGGTAGATCTCACTGTTGGAGGGTGTTATGCCAATCAGTTCTGTTTTTAATAATGCGGTAGAAGGTTATAACCGCGCAAGCCAAGGTATCGAAAAGGCGAGCGCTGAGATTAGCCGTGCCTCAATTGATCAGCAAGATGATGCCCAATTAGCTCAACAACGCCAATTACAAGCGGCAACTCCAAATGAAGCTGTAACTCCGCCAGTTTCACAACCTGCCCCAATCGATGAGTCGCTTGTTAATTTAAAAGTTGAAGAGTTTAATGCAAAAGCTAATATCAACACGATTCAGACTGCTGATGAAGTGCTGGGTACATTAATAGATATTAAAGTTTAGTACTTATGAATATCGTCACTCCGTTTCCTTCGATTAATATCAACACAGCGAATGTGCACACCGAAAGTGCTCGCCGTGATAATCAGTTACGTGAAGTGATCCCACCTCCTGCTGCTACCAAGCCGAGTAACGCAGAAAATAAAACCTTGAATGATGGCGACAAAACCAAGCAGCCAGGTTCTGAAGCTGGTACGTATGATGCTAAAGGTCGTCTAGCTGAAGACAAAGTGATTGAAGAGCGCCAACAAGGTAGCGAACAAGGCGAGCCTGAACAATCAGAGCAAGAACAGCAAGAAGCTAAACAAGAGCAGCAAAAAGAGCAAAAGGTTGCAGAGCAAGAGCAACAAGACACTGAGCAAATTAAAGAGCTAAAAGCCCGCGATACCGAAGTGCGTATTCATGAACAAGCGCATGCAGCGGTAGGAGGGCAGTATGCTGGCTCACCAAGCTATGAGTATCAACGCGGCCCAGATGGTACAAACTATGCCGTGGGCGGCGAGGTGCAAATTGATGTTGCTGAAATTAAAGGTGACCCAAAAGCTACAATTGAAAAAATGCAGACGGTGCGTGCAGCTGCGCTTGCACCTCAAGAGCCTTCAAGTGCTGATCGCTCAATTGCTGCCGATGCCACACAAAAGCTTATGGCAGCGCAAGCTGAGCTTGCCAGTCAATCAGTTGATGACGATGCTGACTCAGGCAAATCGACCTTCAAAATAAACAGTGAGTATGCCGAAGATAGTGCTACTCAAACCAGCGAAACCAAAACAGCAAAGCGTGATGTTGAAGTAGACGAGCGTGCCGCACGTATTGCTAATTTTTATCAAGCGGCTACCTCGCCCACGAACCAAAACCAGTTCTCTGCTTTTATTTAAGCTTCTATTATTGCACATTACTAATTAATCTTTTTGATGGATTAAACCTGTCGTTAGCGACGGTTTTATTGCCTAAAAATAGCTCAATTAATTAAGTGTTCAATCGAATTTTTATAACAGTTTCTTACATTTAGCCTATTAAAATTAATGTTGTTTCTGTTGCGGGTCCTCTTTCGCTTTGGTAGATTGTGCCCGATTTATAATTAGGATGATTTAACAAATGAAATTCACTCTTCTTGCTTGCACTTTGTCACTTGCTTCTACAGCTGTAATGGCAGAAAACACTTCACCATTAAGCTATGACTATGTTGAAGCTGGATATAAAAAGACAGAAATTGATGAGATCGACGAGTTATCTCTGAAAGGCTTTGGCTTTAATTTCAGTAAGCAGTTTGCTGAGAACTGGTATGTTTCAGGCAACTATTCAATTTTAAATGACGATTTAACATCACGTTCTAATTTCAGTGGTTCGGGTGTTTACGATAGCAATAATAATTATTTAGGTGACACACTCGTATCTTATTCTTACGACTATGATATCGATATGACCCGTTACGAAATTGGTTTAGGCTATATTTATTCGCTATCAGATCGCACTAAAGTTGATTTTTCTGCAAAGATTGGCCAGTTAAAAATAGAATCAGATTTTGACTTTAAAGAAGTCGTATCATACCAAGATCAAGTTTTTAATAGCTTTTCAGAGAACCACTCAAATTCAGAAACCGCAGATATTTTGTCTGCTAACGCGCAAATCAGACATCTATTAACTGATTCATTTGAGATCAACGCTGGCGTTGGCTACGAGCGTTTGCATGACGAAGAGAGCGAAAATAATGCTGTATTTCATGTGGGGGCAAACTATGCCTTTACACCAGCTTGGCTGATAAGCGCAAGCTATCGTGATGCAAATGATTACTCAGATCTTGCACTTTCGGTTCGTTATAACTTCTAACTTTTTAGCAGCTAGGGATACCTTTCCCTAGCTGTTTTCACTCCTCATTTTGTTTCTGTAATCGTATTTTTGTACAAAACGCTACATTTTGTATAAATATCCTGCAATGCGTTTGTTTTTACCGCTCTGGTGTTTATTTAATGTTGATTTTGTGTCTCAAGTGTGTACAGGTCGGTTTGACCATGTAACCCCCCCTCTGTATATGTTTGCCTGCTAAATAATTTAGTGTGTCAGCTCAAGCAATTTATGAGCTGTTTAGAATTAAATCAGTGGGAATCATATGCAACCTCGCAATAAGAAAATCGCACACTTGAAGAAAAGTTCAGTCGCCGTACTTACAGCCTTGTATGTCGGCGCTACAGGCTATGCTGCGGCAGAGCCTGGCTTTAACAAAGTGTCAGATAAAGGCTTTTATCAGCCAACATTTACAGCTGAAGATATCGCGAATTATCAACAAGAAAAACAAATCGAAGATCATCCAAGCTTGCTCAAAGGGAGTGCTCAACGCTTAAACCAGCACTATCAAAGTCAGCAGCCGGAACATGTTTTTCAACCTCAAGATGGGGTGACAGGCATTCAAACTTACATTGTGCAAATGCATGATGAGCCAGTGGCAAGTTATCAAGGTGAAATTCAAGGTTTCAGCGCTACAGCTATTACTGAATCTCGCTCTTTAATGGTTAAAGAGCGTATTGATACAGCGTCGCAAAGTGTGCGCGCGTATCAAGGTTTTTTAAAGCAACGTCAAACAGCAGTATTAAGTAAGGCGCGTGCAATAGGTGCCAATATTGCGATTAAAAAGCAATTTACCCTTGCAAATAACGCGGTAGTGGTCGAAATGACACAAGCTGATGCAGAGCTACTTGCGACACAATCAGGCGTAAAGCGTATTACTCCTAACCGTATTTTTGAATTACGCACAGACCGTGGTCCTGAGTTTATTGGTGCTGATCAATTATGGCAGGGTGCAACACCGGCTTCATCGGTAGGTGTTAAAGGTGAAGGTATGGTTGTAGGTATTATTGATACAGGTATCAATACAGACCATCCAGCATTTGCTAGCGACGAACAATACAGTGAGAAAAATCCACTAGGTGCAGGTAACTTTGTAGGCGACTGTGAGGAAGAACCTGAGCTATGTAATGATAAGCTAATTGGTGTTCGCTCATACCCAGAAATCACTGCAATGAATGCTGATTATCAATTTGCACGTGCTGATCGCCGCCCTGAAAATGGTGAAGACTACAATGGTCACGGTTCTCACACAGCAAGCACTACGGCGGGTAATTACATCGAAAACACACCGCTTCAAGCTGCAACAGGTGAGAAAGTAAGTGATGGTGAAAACTTACCATTTACCTTTGAAAGTACCAGTGGTGTGGCACCTCGTGCACACATTATTTCGTACCAAGTGTGTTATGCAGGAAACTCGGGGGATCTATACTCAGGCTGTCCTGAGTCAGCAATTTTATCTGCATTTGAAGATGCAATTGAAGATGGTGTAGATGCAATCAACTTCTCAATTGGTGGTGGTGAAAGCTTCCCGTGGGAAGACCCAATGGAAATGGCTTTCTTAAGTGCGCGTGAAGCAGGTATTTCAGTAGCAGCAGCTGCGGGTAACTCAGGCCCATATTATATGTCTGCGGATCATACTTCGCCTTGGGTAACCACAGTAGGTGCATCAACCCATGATCGTGTAATGGACCTAGGTGCTAAAACCATCAATAACTTCCAAGGCACGCGCACGCCTTATGCTGGTGAGTATTCAGGTAAGGGTTTCTCTGGCGGTATCACAGGTGAAGTTGTACTTGCCGAAAAGTACGACGACCCGAACGAAAATGATGATTACGATGCTGCAAGTTGTAATGCTCCTTTCCCAGCAGGCACGTTTACATCTGACCAAATTGTAGTGTGTTTACGTGGTGACATCGCGCGTGTAGATAAAGCTAAGAACGTGGCAGCTGGTGGAGCAGGTGGCTTCATTTTGCAAAACATTAGCTCGACAGAAAACATTGTTGCTGATAACTATGTTATCCCAGGTATTCACTTACCAGCAAATGCACGCTATACAATTCGTAATTGGGTTAATGCTAACCCAGATGGCGCTGCTATTGCGACAATTGGCGAGCCAGAAAATAACTATTCATTTGATGAAGAAGCAGGTAATGAACTTGCGATCTTTAGCTCAATGGGGCCAAGTTATTACATCAATAACCTTGTTCCAGATGTGACGGCACCAGGTGTGGATATTTACGCAGCGAATGCTGATGACCAACCATTTACAGCTAACCCTCGTGCATCTGATTGGACTTTCATGAGTGGTACTTCAATGGCTACGCCGCATGTTACTGGTGCAATGACGCTACTTATGCAAATGCACCCAGATTGGACGCCAGCAGAAATTCAATCAGCACTAATGATGACGGCGAACAAAGTGCGCATTTCTAATGGCGTTACTTTAATTGACCCATACTACAACTTCATGGCTGGTGGCGGTGCGATTGACGTAGCACAAGCTGCCAATGCGGGTCTTATCATGGATGAGACTATTGAAAACTATCATGATGCGAACCCGCGCAATGGTGGTTTAGTAGAGTGGCTTAACCTACCTTCGTTAGTTAACCAAGACTGCGAACTTGAATGCACGTGGATGCGTACAGTTAAGGCAACAAAAGATGGTACTTGGGATGCAACAGCTTATGGTTGGGCTGTTGAAGGTGAAGAAGAAAGCTTTGGTGTAGAAGTTAGCGTAACACCAAGTAATTTCACACTTCAAGCAGGTGAAACACAAGATGTGATGGTTACTATGAAGTTGCCGAATATCATCGAGTCTAAGCTTGATCCTGTTGAAGAAGGTGCGCCTTGGGACAATATCTTAAATAAAGATGCTTGGTTCAACGGTAAAGTGTTATTCAAGAACACTGATGGCGACTCGCCTGATGCTCATTTCACATTAGTTGCGAAAAACGTCATTGATGAGCTACCAACCATGGTTGATATCGATATGGCACGTGCAAGTGCATCAGAATCAATCGTTGTTAATACCGATAGCTACAGTGAATTTACGCCGACTTATTATGGTCTAGTAAAACCAACGGAGATTACCGCAAATATCTTAGGTGTTGCACCTTATGTGACAAAAGATCGCGTAGAAAAAGCATGGGATATCCAGGCATTTGAAGTACCAGAAGGTACAAAACGCTTAATGGTTAAAGTTGCATCTACCGAGCAAACTACAGATTTAGAAGATCTTGCTGAGCCTCGCTGGCAAATGAAAAAAGCACACTTAATAGTGGGTTATGATGCTAATGAAAGTGGCTCATTCATGGTGTCTGATGAAGAGATTGCGGAAGATTCTACTGCACTGATCAAAGCGCTTAATGAAGAAATGATTTGTTATTCTTCAAGTAGTGTTGAAGATAACTATTGTAATATTATCGATCCCAAGCCTGGTAAATACTGGTTTGCGACCGCAGCGCTTGCGGGTGCTCGTGATGTTGGTTACCAAACAGTGACGCATTACGCCATTGTTAAAGAGCAAAATACCGGTGAATTCAGTGTATCAGCGCCACAGCAGCACAGCGGCAATGGTAACTATGAAATTGCTGTAAATTGGGATTTACCAGATGCGCAACCGAATGATGTTTATTATGGCGGCTTTGCATTAGGTAATGCTGATGGAGCTGAAGGCACTCTTGGTTTTACATCGGTTAATTTAAAGCGTGATGCAGAAGCACTTACCTTAAATGTTGATCAAGACACTGCTCGTGCTATGGACTTAGTTAACGTTAATGTAAAACTTAAAGCTAACTATGAATCTAAAGCGCGTGACTATTCATTGTCATTGACGATTCCTGATGGCATGCAAGTTTGGCCTGAAACGCTAACTTCAAACAATGAAGAAGTTGAAGCTTCATTAGTTGTAGAAGGCAACACGTTAACTATTCAAGGTACACAAGACGCAACGCGTAACGTACAACGTGATTATGTGGTAACTAACAACATCACTAATGAGATGTGTAAAACGCCAATGATTGATGAATTCTCGACAGGGGGATATATCGATTTATGGGGTGATTTCCGCATTCAACCTGAAGCTGCTTGGTATGAGGGTGGCTCAAATGTGTACTTTGATGTGCCAATTGATTGGTTATTCTATAAAGAAGGTGCGAAGTTTGAAATTTACAACCAAGTAAATAATAACGAAGTACGTTTACACCCAACAGGTGCAATGCAGTTCACACCTATTTGGTGGATGATGAGTGCACACCGCGGTCCTGGTTTCTTAGTTGAAGCGCTTGCACCATTCTGGCGTGGCTCGTTTGAAATTGAAAACCTTCGCCATCCAACGGATCCAACAGGTCTAACGATTGCTTCTCAGTATAAAGAAGAGCGTCCTGACTTAGGTGATCTCGTATTTATGGAATTCGATAATGTGACTGATAAAAATACCGGTGACACGTTCGACTATGAAGTGATTTTACGTAGTGGTATCGATGACCATGAAGGTATGTTCGAAGCTATTTTTGCTTACGATAACCTAGGCGCAGGTGTTGATGAAGGGACTATCTTTATTGAAGGTGGTGATAGTGTTTACTCTACAACTGCCGGCTTTAAAGACGGTGCATTAAGCAATGTGGTTGGTTATGACGACCTTGGCAAAATCTTACAAGATGACTTAGTAATCTGTTTTGATTATGTTGGCCCAGAGCAAAGTGAAGTTGAGTTTAACTTTACTGCTACGGTTATGCCTGATGCGAAAGGTTCAGTGCAAGATATCACCCTTGATTACCAACTAGGTAGCCAAGAAGGTGGTATGTTAATGCACTCAATCGGCGTACAAAGCAACCTGAAAATGAGCGACATCGCTGATATGACGGTAGCAGAAAATGGCCGTATCGATGGTGTTGACGTGATGGTTGTTGATGCAGACCAGTCGCCAAATGAATTAGTGGTAACCGGTGAGAATGTTACGGCTGAAGTTGACGGAATGTCGTTTAACTTAATCCCTGATGCACATTTCCATGGTGAAACAATGGTAACAGTCACAGTGCAAGACAAAGCTAACCCAGCAGACAAAGTAAGCAAAGAATTCTTGCTTATGGTTGAGTCTGATGGTGTAGAGCTTGGTTGTACTGATGCTGCTGCAACTAACTATGATGCGACTGCGAATGAAGATGATGGTAGCTGTGAATTCGCTTCACAAGTAACACCAGAAACTGAAGCGGAAACTAAGAGTTCTTCAAGCGGCTCATTAGGTCACTTCATTGTGTTACTACTGCCATTACTTGCACTTCGTCGTCGTAAGTAATAGCGATAAAGGCTCAGTTTATTGAGCCTTTCATAGCAACGAGACTGATTAAGTTGCTATACAAATAAAAAACCGCGTAAGTTTACACTTACGCGGTTTTTTTCGACTTATGCCAACAGCCTATTATTTTTTCACTTTTGCATTGGCAAATGCATCTGCAAAGGCATTACCCATGGCAACATTGCCAAATTCGCGTTTTTGCTTAGGTGCACTTTTCGCTTTCGCAGCAGGCTTAGGTTTGCTAGCTGGTGCGGCTTTATTGCTGGTATCAACATCATCGTCTAAACGCATGGTAAAGCTAATACGTTTACGAGCAGCATCTACTTCAACTACTTTTACTTTTACAATATCGCCAGCTTTAACCACTTCACGTGGATCAGAGATAAACTTGTTAGTAATCGCAGAAATATGCACTAAACCATCTTGGTGTACGCCCACATCAACGAAGGCACCAAAGTTAGCAACGTTAGACACTACACCTTCTAAAATCATACCTGGTTTTAGGTCGTTAATAGTTTCAACACCGGCTTTAAATTCAGCTGTTTTAAACTCAGGACGCGGGTCACGACCCGGTTTATCAAGTTCTTTGATAATGTCGGTAACCGTTGGTAAGCCAAATTTTTCGTCTATGTAGTCGTTTGCAACGAGCTTATTTAGGATGTCAGAGTTACCAATTAGGCTGTTTACATCTAAGCTGTTCTTCTCGCAAATACGCTTAACAACCGGGTATGCTTCAGGGTGAACTGACGAGTTATCAAGAGGATCTGAGCCTGTGCTGATACGTAAGAAACCGGCAGCTTGTTCAAAGGCTTTAGGCCCTAAACGTTCAACTTTTTTAAGTTCAGAGCGTTTGCTAAATGAGCCATTCGCATCACGGTAGCTAACAATGTTTTGTGCTAACGTTTTGTTTAAGCCAGATACGCGAGTAAGTAGTGGCACCGACGCCATATTTAAGTCTACACCCACTGAGTTTACACAGTCTTCAACCACAGATGTTAGTGTTTGACCTAGTTGGCTTTGCGATACATCGTGCTGATACTGACCTACACCGATTGATTTAGGCTCAATTTTTACCAGCTCAGCAAGTGGATCTTGTAAGCGGCGTGCAATAGACACAGCACCACGTAGTGAAACATCAAGGTTAGGGAATTCATTAGCGGCAAACTCAGATGCCGAATAAACAGAAGCGCCTGCTTCACTAACCATCACTTTATTAAGTTTAAGCTCAGTGTTGGCTTTAATCAGTTCAGCTACTAATTTGTCAGATTCACGTGAAGCTGTGCCATTACCAATAGCGATTAGCTCAACTTTATGTTGGCGGCATAATTGCTCAAGAGTACGAAGCGATTTATCCCAGTGGTTCTGTGGTGCGTGCGGGAAAATCGTTTGTGTTGTTAACAGCTTGCCTGTGCTATCTACAACAGCAATTTTACAACCAGTACGTAAACCAGGATCCAGACCTAACGTGGTGCGTGGACCTGCAGGAGCGGCCATTAATAAATCTTTTAAGTTCTTAGCAAAAACGTCAATTGCGCCGGTTTCTGCTTTTTCGCGCATTGCACCTAAAAATTCATTCTCAAGGTGAAGGCTTAACTTAATTTTCCATGCCCATTGCACTACACCCATTAACCAAGCGCTTGCAGCAGAATTGCTAACATCTAAGCGATAATGATCGGCAATCATTTGTGCACACACTTGCGCCGGGTTTTCTGCGCTTGGCTCAGGGTTGATACTAAGTTGTAATACGCCTTCATTACGAGCACGCAGCATAGCAAGTGCACGGTGTGATGGTACTTTTTTAAGCGGTTCTTGATGCTCAAAGTAGTCGCGGTACTTTACGCCTTCATTTTCTTGACCAGCGATTACAGTACTTTCAATTTGACCATGTTGTGCGATATGGCTACGGAATTTAGCTAGCAGTTTGGCGTCTTCAGCAAAGCGTTCCATTAAGATAAATTTAGCGCCATCTAACACCGCTTTATTATCTGCAAAGCCTGCATCAGCATTAATGTAGTCACTTGCTTGTTGTTCAGGGTCGAGACTTGGGTTGTTAAATAGCGCATCGGCAAGCGGCTCAATACCCGCTTCAATGGCAATTTGCCCTTTTGTACGACGTTTAGGTTTGAAAGGCAGATATAAATCTTCAAGCTCAGTTTTACTGTCAGCGTTATTAATATCAGCACTTAGTTCGGCTGTTAGCTTGCCTTGCTCTTCAATAGTATTAAGGATAAAGCTACGGCGTTCTTCTAATTCACGTAAATACGATAAGCGCTGTTCAAGTAAACGTAGTTGCGTGTCATCTAAGCCACCAGTTACTTCTTTACGATAACGGGCGATAAAAGGAACTGTGGCACCTTCATCAAGTAATTTGATTGCAGCAACAACCTGTGGTTGCTGGGCACTTAGCTCTGTTGCTAAGCGTGCAGAGATATTGCTCATGCATAAACCTTTTTAAAAATAGAAAATCAGTAAAACTGAAGATTAATTGCCTGAATAATATCACAATAAGAAGGCCTTAAAAGCACTGCTTTTAAGGCCTGCAAAAATAGTCTTACACAACGCAGATTTTAACGCTTAGTGCGGGTGATCAACCTGCTGTAATACTTCGCTAAAGCCATTAGCAATTGGGTTGATATTAACAGGGATATGTAATTTTTTAGCGATCTCTCGAGCTGAAATCAAACCACATATTTCTTGTTTAGCACTGGTTACTAATAAGAACATCATACCTTGGTGTTCCATGGTTTGCAGTGCATCGCCAATACTTGCGTAGCTGATGCTTTGCAGGCTCACACCAGCTAAGCTGCTAAGTGGCGTCATTACATCGTGTAAAGTAATTTCGTCACGGTGTAAGTTCAAGCGCTGTGCAAGGATCATAATTTTTGAGCTTTGCAGATCAGCACTAGAAGTGATGCCGAGTAGTTTATCTTCGCTATCAACCACTAAAATAAAATCTGAGCAACAGCTATTTGTTTGCTTTAAAGCATCAACAATAGTGGTGCCGTAATGTGCACGTAAAGGGTCTTTTTTAGTAAAGCTATTAAGTACTTTTAAAGCTGAAGAAGTGAGATCTAGTGTTGGCTCAACTTCATTGACTGCATTAGATAATGCGCCATTAGAGATATCTTGAAGACGTAATTCTTTGAAATTATTCATTTTGGTCACCATACATTTTAATTAAACTGAAATAGAAAATTTGAGTTAATTAAAAAGCTGGTGGCCCTCGCTGGTGCGCGCTATAAATAGACACCTTATTACAAGGGTGAACATACGAAACCACACGTGCATCTGGCAGTGGTTGGGCTACATTAGCAACGAACGCAGGTGTATGTTTATCGAGGTCGGTATCTAAGTTGGCAGGGTCTGCACTATCACACGCAATAAAGTGAGCGGTTGGCGTAACACTGTCTGAATGGCTTTCTATATCACTGGCGTAAGATATCAAACTCACACTAATTAATAGTGCGAATACAATGGCATTACTCATTATGCGTTGTATTGCGTTTGACATACTTACTACCTTCTAAAACTCAAGTAATGATTTATCTTGAGTACCTTTAGTTATAGATCACATTTTTAGACTAAACAATCACTAATTAACGCTTTCTGAATTTTCTGGCAAAAGTTATTTCGCGTCCGGATAAGTTATCTCATTGATATACCATTCTTTTGCGCCTTCAGGCGTGTTCACCGAAAAATCATCATCTACCTGTTTGCCAAGTAGCGCTCTAGCCATAGGTGCATCAATCGAAATGTAATCTTTGCGCTCGTAAATTTCGTCGGGGCCGACAATACGAAAGCGCTTTGTATCGCCTTGTTCATTCTCAATTTCGACCCAAGCACCAAAAAACACTTTACCCGCTTGCTGTGGGTTGTAGTCAACAATTTTAAGATCTGGCATGCGTTTACGAAGATAGCGTACACGGCGATCTATCTGTCGTAAAACACGCTTATTAAATTGATAATCGGCGTTTTCAGAACGGTCGCCTAAGCTTGCTGCCCAAGTAACAATTTTGGTAATTTCAGGGCGCTTTTCATGCCATAAGTAATCATGTTCTTGTTGTAATTGCTGATACCCTTCTCGGGTTATTAAATTTGTCTTTGCCATTTTATTCAGCCTAAAAAGAAAACCAGCCGCAAAGTATACCCTTTGTCGAGTGGGATTTTGAAATGTTCAGTAACAATCTAAGCGCGTAATTCGTTTTTTATTCTTAACTTTTTCATTTATATTAATAAGTAACATATTACAAAAAGAATGAAAGTTATGGGACACGAAACGACAAAAGTATTGGTTGTTGATGACGATATGCGCTTACGTAGCTTGCTAGAGCGTTACCTTGTAGAACAAGGCTTTATTGTTCGCTCAGCAGCAAATTCAGAGCAGATGGATCGCTTATTAGAGCGTGAAAACTTCCATTTGATAGTATTAGATTTAATGTTGCCAGGTGAAGATGGGTTATCAATTTGCCGTCGTTTACGTCAAAAAGAAAATGACATTCCAATTGTAATGCTTACAGCCAAAGGCGATGAAGTTGACCGTATAATCGGTTTAGAGCTTGGTGCTGATGATTATATTCCTAAACCATTCAACCCACGTGAACTGTTAGCGCGTATTAAAGCAATTTTACGTCGTCGTGCTAAAGAAGTGCCAGGTGCGCCTGCTGCCGAAGAAAACGAAATTAGTTTTGGTGACTTCACACTAAACCTTGCGACCCGTGAAATGAGCCATGGTGATAAAACAATGTCGTTAACCAGTGGTGAGTTTGCGGTATTAAAAGCGTTAGTGACTCATCCACGTGAACCGCTTAGTCGCGATAAACTGATGAACTTAGCGCGTGGCCGAGATTACAGTGCGCTTGAGCGCAGTATCGATGTTCAGGTTTCACGCTTACGCCGTATGATTGAAGTGGATGCTGCTAATCCTCGTTATATCCAAACAGTATGGGGCTTAGGCTACGTATTTGTGCCAGACGGTGAAAAATAACAGTAATGGGCATGTTTCCACGTAGTGCGTTTGGACAAACGGTATTTTTGGTTGCAGCCCTGCTGTTAATCAATCAAATTGTCTCTTATATCACGGTTAGTTTTTATGTTGTTAAACCAACTATAGAACAAGTAAACCTGATCCTTTCGAAACAGGTGAAAACCGTGTTTATCGAATGGGAAGAAGGGGTTGAGGTAAGCAAAGAAGCCTCAGATAAGTTTTTTGAGATCACCGGCATCGAAGTGATGACCCAGCGCCAAGCGATGAGTGAAGGGTTGGCTGAAACTCGTGAGTACTCTATGCTTTCGCGCAGTATGTCGAAAGAGCTCAATGGCTCTGCTCGAGTACGTATTAGCCAAACTGATCCACTTGTTTATTGGGTTGAAGCACCGCAAGCACCGGGTTATTGGGTGCGCGTGCCGCTCACCGGCCTGCAAGAAAACAACTTAAAGTTTTTAACTTTTTATTTATCGAGTATTGGCTTTTTAAGCGTACTCGGTGGGTGGTTATTTGCCCGTCATCTAAATAGGCCTTTAAAGGCACTGCAACAAGCCGCTGTGAAAGTAGGGGTGGGTGACTTTTCAACTAAGCTAGAAGAGCAAGGCTCTACTGAAGTTATTGAAGTAACCCGAGCGTTTAACCAAATGTCGCGTGGTATTGCTGCCCTTGAGAATGACCGTCGGTTATTAATGGCTGGTGTTTCTCATGACTTGCGCACGCCGCTTACACGTATTCGCCTTGCTACCGAAATGATGTCGGACGATGAAGATTACCTGCGTGAAGGGATCATTCATGATATTGAAGACATGAATGCCATTATCGACCAATTCATTGAATATTTACGCCACCACAAACGTGAAGAACTTGAGCTAGAAGACTTAAACGCGATTGTTTCTGAAGTTGTCGAAGCTGAACAAAAACATCACCGCACTATTACCTTTAAAGAGAATCCGAGCTTAAGCGAAGTGCCAGTGAGTATGGTAGCAATAAAGCGTGTTGTTACTAATATGATTGAAAACGCAATTCGCTATTCAGATGGTGATATAGAGGTTGAAACCCGCGTGAGCAGTAATAAAAAGTTTGCCATGGTCGTGGTTAACGATCATGGCCCGGGGATCCCTGAAAGCGAACTTGAAACTGTATTTGAACCGTTTAAACAAGGTGATGCTGCTCGCGGTAGCGAAGGCAGTGGCTTAGGGCTTGCGATAATAAAACGTATTGTCGATATGCACGGCGGCCGAGTACAACTACTTAATCGCCCCGAAGGTGGCCTCAGCGCGCAAATCTATTTGCCTTTTTAAAAGTAAGTATAAAGCAAAATACTTATTTTTCATTGCATATTCTGAGTTAATTCTTTTGTTTTACATAATGGTTTAATTCTTATTCGAGTTAGGGTTGTTTGAAAGGGGCAGCAGTATTCGTCTTGATGAAAACAGTATTGACATATATAAATCGTTTAGCTAACGTTCCTATAAAAGGACTTTTCACAAGGAATAGTGATGGCTAATTTAGACTCGGTTAATCAACTTTATAAACTACCTAAAAATGAGAATGAGAAAATTGTAATCCTTTCTCGTATTCTTGATATTCCTCTCCACTTATCTAAAAATTCCCAAAGTCAAGCTGTAGAGGCTATGTGTGCGACCATTTTATATAGACATTTAGACCGACTAGATAGGTTAACTGCAATGAAGATTATTAGATCGACAGGCAATCCTATTTTGTCAGAACGCTTGGCTCAAAAGGCTGTGGATACTCTAATTAATCCTCAATGGCATATTTGGTCTCTCACGAATGACGAACTTAAAAATGATATTGCATTTCATAAAAAATTTGACCAAATAGCTAATATGTTAGGTTACTCAGTATCAGCATTAGGAGCTAAGGATTTAGCTAAATCTGTGCTTAATCAAAAGCGTTTAGGGAAAAAAGGTTGGACTACTTTAGTTATTTGGGCAACTGTACACTTTAATAATAAAGAGTTACAAAAGGGTGAAAATGAAATGGCTAATAGAACATCTATTAACCAAGGCTCTGAGTTTCATTAATGCTCAATCGTATTTTTGCAATTTTAGCAATGTTTTTCGTTGCGTATAGTGCTTATACAAGTTGGGAGCGACTCGATAATTCAACGAAAATGTATGCATTTTTTATTGTATTGAGTATTTATTTTGTCCATTGTTTCTATTTAGATTTGAAAATTGAAAAGCTTAAAAAGTTACTTTGTAAAAAAGCAGAAAAAAATAAGTAATAGTATTGGTCTATTAACTTTATTATTGAGCTTTTCGTTCTCAAACAAATCTTTTGGTGACCAAGGATTATTAATTGAAGTAAATGAGAATTGTTTAGTTAATAAAGGGGTCCAAAAAGCCCCTCCTTCAGCTTGGCTTGGTGGTACAATTCATGAGTTTTCTTCTTCAGACTTCTCAAAGAATTATACGATTACGCTTCTTATTCCTTCAGAAAATGAAATCGCGGCTAATTTACCAAAGGAAAAGCATTCAGCCTTTGCTGAACTGCTTTCTAGGTATGCAAATGCCTTACTTTCTTCTTTTGAAATTGAAAAAGTAAAGTTTCTAAAAAAGCCTTCTCTTTTGCATCACGAAATGATTTTTATGGTAGATTCAAACAATTCAATTATTATTTATGGTTTTTCCGTAGCAGAAATGCATGGAAATTTTGTTTTGTTAAGAGTCAGTGAGGTATATGAAAAGGTTGCAGACGGCTCTTATTTAAAGAATCAAATTAACCAAACCTTAAATTTAATTAAAAAGAGCTGCCTAATTTAATATTTTTCTTATGTTTGAATGTAATGCCCTCAAGCATATTAGGTGCTTGGTTGGCCATAAATTTGTTCCGCACGGTTGAATAAAACCCACGAGGTTAAAATATACTTATCATTTGAAATTGGCTTATTACCACGGTGCGTGTGGGTAAAATAGCCCGGTGCTACGACCATAGAACCCTGTATAGGCGATATTTTTCGTTGTTGATAGTAAAACTCTGTTTCACCACCTTCTTCTACATCATTTAAATAGAACATAAATAACAGCACGCGGTGTAGTGCCTCGTTGTGGCCTGCTTGCGGATATACCTCGCTATGCCAATAAGGGTAACCACCTTTATTGATATCGTATTTCTGTGCTTGAATTGGACCCATGCGGAAAATTTGCTGCACGAGTAATGGCAATTGTGGTTTGCCGACTTCTTCAAAGTTATCCTGTGTTAAGTCAACAGGTTTGCCCGTTTGCGGATGGTAAACCTTTAAACCAAAGGCACCAATCATCATAAAAATATGCTCTTCAAGGTATTTGAATACGTAACCAGCAGTCGTTTGTTGAATATGCTTTAGTTGCTCAGCGTATTCGGGGTGGTTATTAAGGTATAAATCGCGGCTGTCTTTTTTCGCTAAATCTACTCCGCCTGAGGTAATGCCTTGTTTTAAATGCGGGCTTTGTTCAAATACCGTGATAAAGTTGTCGCAAAATTCTTTGCTGAGGGCGTTTTCGTATACGCGAATAAAGTCCGTCATGAGCTACCTTTAGTTTATATTTTTTATAGGGTTACTATGTTTACTGAAACTATCACACCACGCTTTAGCGAAACAGATGTGCTAGGGCACATCAACAATACCGTACTCCCTGTATGGTTTGAAGCCGCCCGAGCGCCTATTTTCAGGTTTTTTACGCCCGATTTAAACCCTTATGAGTGGAAACTGATCATTGCTAAGGTTGAAGTAAGCTTTGTGGGTGAGTTGTTTTATGGTCACGATGTCACAGTGAAAACCAGTGTTGAGCACATCGGCTCTAGTTCATTTGTACTGCGCCAAGAGGCTTGGCAGCAAGATAACTGCTGTGCCGTTGGTAAAACCGTACTAGTACGTTATGACTTTGCAAATAAATGTTCGCAAAAACTTAATGAGCAAGAAAGGGCTGACCTTACAGCGCATTTAATCGCTGAGTAATACCTCATTTTTTGCCGACATTTATGAATGCTTGGGGTAAAATGTGCCTTCATTATTTTGACTGAGTAATTTTGGGTTACACGCAATGCTGTTAATGATCGACAATTATGATTCGTTTACATACAACCTAGTGCAATATTTTCAGCGCTTAGACCAAGATGTATTAGTTAAACGAAACGATGAGATCAGCATTGCTGAGATTAAACAGCTTAATCCAGAGCACATTGTACTTTCACCTGGGCCATGTTCACCAAACGAAGCGGGTATTTCTTTGCAAGTGGTTGAACAACTAAAAGGCCAGTTGCCAATTCTTGGTATTTGCTTAGGTCATCAAACTATTGCTCAGGCTCTAGGTGCTGATGTTATTCGTGCAAAGCAAGTGATGCATGGTAAAACCTCGTTAGTTAAGCATAGCAATCAAGGTGTGTTTAATGGTTTGGCAAATCCACTGACGGTATGCCGGTACCATTCTTTAGTGGTGGATAAACAAAGCCTGCCTAGTGACTTCACTATTACCGCATGGACAGAACAAAATTCTGATTTTGATGAAATTATGGGGATCATGCATAATGATTTAGCACTTGAAGGAGTGCAATTTCACCCCGAAGCAATTTTGACCCAACAAGGGCTTGAA
Source organism: Pseudoalteromonas sp. NCCP-2140 (assembly GCF_023708065.1). Lineage (NCBI taxonomy): Bacteria > Pseudomonadati > Pseudomonadota > Gammaproteobacteria > Alteromonadales > Pseudoalteromonadaceae > Pseudoalteromonas > Pseudoalteromonas sp. NCCP-2140. Next base: position 71,823 of record NZ_BRCZ01000011.1, read on the forward strand.
TTACTTGCTAACTTTTTAACTCGCTTCTAACCTTAGGCTAGTGAATTAACAAATATGACCGACAATACGCCTGTGCAAATGACCGAAGAAAACCGACAACAAAGGACTGCGATGGTGCTTAATGAGCGCGCGCACGATCTTTTGCTTGGTCACAGTTTTGCACAGCGTCAAATTGGCTATATTCACACCCTCGAAATTGATTATGGCGAATCAATGGAACAGCGAACTCTATTAGAAGTAGAAGTTGCTGCCGAGAAAAAACGTCAAAAGAGCAGTACAGCTCACCATAAATACCGTGCACAGGCGAGCAAGCAATTACACCAAGTGATTGAGGCTGCCATGCATAAGCAGCTTGAAGACATTGATTCAGTAATTCATGAAACTATAGGGATTCAAGATAGCGTACCTGCTATTTTAGATATTTTAGCTGTGCGTTCGGCCTCAGTAGGTCGACTAGAGCCGTTAGTTAAAGATTTGAGTTGGTTAGGTCGTGAGCTCGTTGCGTTTGTGAATTTACCTTTCTATCGAAAACAACGTAATAAACACACTTCAGTTCAAGTCGATAACCCTCTGTTAGCGCTTCGCTACATTGGTTTAGATAACTTAAAGTTTGTCGTGCCAACCTTTGCGGTACGCCATTGGATGCCACACAGTACAGAGCCATTTCCACTACTAAAGCGCCGACTTCGTGATAACTCAATGGCGTGTGCCATTGCTGCTCAAGAACTTGCTAAATTAAATGGTGTAAATGAGGTGCATGCGTTTACTTTAGGTATGCTACTCGACGTGGGTAAGATAGCGCTAGTACGTATATACCTTCGTATTTTCGAGTTAGTTTGGCAGCGCCAAGTAACGAAAGCCCGTGATGAACAAAAGAAAGATCTACACACAGCTTTATTAGAGCTAAAACCGGATCCTTTATTTTTAAGCACCTTGCTAAATAAGCAGTCGATGAAGGTAACAGCCACCGTAATTGAGAAAATGGCTTTTAGGTATTTGCCATTTAATGCGGTAATGCAGCAGTTAACTACACCTTTAGCTAAAAACGATGAGTATTTGCCGCTTACCAAGGTGATTTTAAAAGCACGTTGTTACGCTCAGTATTTAAGTTTAAATGAGCATCAACTAGTCGAAAATGACGAAACCGAACGTTGGTTTGCACACTTCGATTTCACTAAAGAAGAGCTTGATCAGCTAGCAAAATGCAATTTTGATCGCTTTCATATTCAAATTAATTAAAAAAATTGTTAATTTTTTTGCGACTATTCATTCATTGTTTATCAATCCGCAGTGACAAATTTTTTCTCTTTAGCCTCTGCTTGGCTCACTAGCCGTACGCCTTTTTATAGTATTTAGAGCAAAAAATAGCCTTCAAATAGTTATTCACTATCCATGAAAAAATATCTCAAGCCCTTTATTTTCAAGGGCTACATGAAAGTTTTCTAAGAGACAGGACGAAAATTTTCTGGAATAATGGATGAATGAAAATTGAACCAAAGAGTAATTTTGGTGATTTTGCGCTAAGCTCAATCGGCTAAGTAAAATGGCTTAGTTTAGCTTTAGAGCGCCACCTTACTCTGAGTGTGCTTACAATTATGAGGATATAAAATGACAGTCAATCGCGAATTATTTGATCAAGTAATGGTTCCTAACTATGCACCATCAAGTGTTATTCCAGTTCGAGGCGAAGGCTCTCGCGTATGGGACCAAGAAGGTCGCGAATTTATCGATTTTGCTGGTGGTATTGCTGTTAACTGTCTTGGCCATTGTCACCCAGCTCTTGTAAGTGCATTAAAAGAGCAAGGCGAAAAAATTTGGCACTTATCAAATGTAATGACTAATGAGCCAGCGCTTCGCTTAGCTAAAAAGCTAACTGACGCAACGTTCGCTGAAAAAGTATATTTTGCTAACTCTGGTGCAGAAGCTAACGAAGCGGCACTTAAACTTGCACGCCGTTTTGCACTTGATAACTTTGGTGAGCAAAAGTCACAAATTATCTCATTCAACAAAGGTTTCCACGGCCGTACCTTCTTCACAGTAACAGTAGGCGGTCAAGCTGCATACTCTGATGGTTTTGGTCCAAAACCTGGTGATATCGTTCACTGTGACTACAACGATTTAGCAGCATTTGAAGCGCTTATCTCAGACAGCACTTGTGCAGTAATGATGGAGCCTCTACAAGGTGAAGGCGGTATCATTTCGCCAACTGCTGAGTTTGTTGAAGGTGTTCGTGAGTTATGTACAAAGCACAATGCACTACTTATCTTTGATGAAGTACAAACAGGTGTTGGTCGTACGGGTGAGCTTTATGCTTATCAAGGTTTAAATGTAACTCCTGATATCTTAACGACTGCAAAAGCGTTAGGTGGTGGTTTCCCTATCGGTGCGATGATCACCACAACTGATATTGCTAAGCACTTAAAAGTAGGTACTCATGGTTCTACTTACGGTGGTAACCCACTTGCGTGTGCAGTAGCAGAAGCAGCATTCGACACAGTAAATACTCCTGATGTACTTAACGGCGTTAAAGAAAAGTCAGCGTTATTCCGCGAGTTACTAACTGCGATTAACGAAAAGTACAATGTATTCACTGAAATCCGTGGCGAAGGTCTATTAATTGGTGCTGTAGTAACAGAGCAATTCAAAGGTCGTGCAAAAGAGTTTTTAGTGGCTGGTACTGCAGAAGGCGTTATGTCTTTAGTTGCTGGCGCTGATGTTGTTCGTTTCACTCCGTCACTTGTAATTCCAGAAGCTGATATCCGCGAAGGTATGGCTCGTTTCGAAAAAGCAGTTGCAAAAGTCGTTAACGGCTAAACGAAACTGTCATTTCAGGGCAAGTTAAGCTTGCCCACATTTCTTAATTTACCGTTATTTATAAGGGAGCAAGCGGACTTATGATGATCCTTCGCCCAATCCAGCAAAGCGATTACCAAGCGTTAGTAAAGATTGCTGTTGAGTCAGGCCATGGCTTTACGTCTTTGCCTAATAATGAAGAGTTATTACAAAAGAAAATTGATCATTCTGTCAGCTCATTTGCAAAAGCAGCACAGCAGCCAGGTGATGAAGGTTACTTGTTTGTTCTTGAAGATAGCGAAACGGGTGAAGTTGTAGGGACTTCGGGTATTGAAGCCGCTGTTGGTTTAGATGATGCTTTTTATCATTATCATTTAAGCAAAGTAATTCATTCTTCTCGTACGCTAGACGTGTATAAAGCCGTTGATATTTTAACCCTGTGTAATGATTACACCGGTGCAACTGAGCTATGTACATTATTCTTAAAAGATGGCTACCGTAAAAACAATAACGGTAAATTGCTTTCAAAAGCGCGTTTTATGTTTATTAATCAACATAGAGAGCGTTTTGCTGACACCGTAATTGCTGAAATGCGAGGTGTGTCAGACGAAAGCGGCGAAAGCCCATTCTGGCAATGGCTAGAAGAGCACTTTTTCTCAATGGACTTTCCAACGGCAGATTACTTAACGGGTATTGGTCAGAAAGTATTTATTGCTGAGTTAATGCCTAAATACCCAATTTACGTCAACTTACTGAGCAAAGATGCACAAGCTGTGATTGGTCAAGTACATGACAACACACGCCCTGCGATTGAACTATTAAAGAGCGAAGGTTTCACCTTTAATGGTTATGTAGACATTTTTGATGCAGGCCCAACTGTTGAAGCAAAAGTAGATAACATTGCTACAGTCAGAAATGCCCACACAGTTAAAGTTGAAATTGGTGAAAGCCAAGGCGACACCACGGTATTGTTAGCAAATGATAAAATTGCTGATTTTAGAGCAACCGTGACTCAAGTTAGCCTATCATGTGATGCCGATAGCATCACAATCTCAAGTGAATTAGCAAAAGCACTTCACTTAGAAGCGGGTGATTCAGTATCACTTGCAGAACTATAGAATTCAGGAGACATATTAATGACTCATGCAGCGCAATTTATTAATGGTCAATGGCAAGCAGGCCTTGGTCATACTTTTCAATCTGTAAACCCAGCAAATAACGATGTAATTTGGCAAGCAAACACTGCTACAGCCGAACAAGTAGACGGCGCAGTCGCTGCTGCACGTGAAGCGTTTTACAGCTGGGCTGATAAAACATTTGCAGAGCGTTTAGCGATTGTAAAAACATTCGCAGAAACACTGAAAGAGCACAGCGAAGAATTAGCGATTGCTATCGCACAAGAAACAGGTAAACCACTTTGGGAAACACGCACTGAAGCAGGTGCGATGGTGGGTAAAATTGCTATCTCTGAAAAAGCATTTTTAGAGCGTACAGGCGATGTTGAAAACCCAATGCCACAAGGTCGCGCGATGATCCGCCACAAGCCTCATGGTGTTGTAGCTGTGTTTGGCCCTTATAACTTCCCTGGTCACTTACCAAATGGTCACATTGTACCTGCACTATTAGCAGGCAATACCGTGGTATTTAAACCTTCTGAGCTAACGCCAGCAGTTGCTGAGTTAACGTTAAAGTTATGGCAAAAGGCGGGTCTCCCTGCAGGTGTAATCAACCTTGTGCAAGGTGAAGTAGAAACGGGTAAAGCGCTTGCATCTCATAAAGGGATCGACGGTTTATTCTTTACTGGCTCTTCGCGCACTGGTCATATTTTACATGAACAGTTTGCTGGTCAACCGGGTAAAATCTTAGCTTTAGAAATGGGTGGTAATAACCCGCTTATCGTTACTGATGTTGCTGACACTAAAGCGGCTATCCACGATATTATTCAATCAGCGTTTATCTCTACAGGTCAACGTTGTACGTGTGCGCGTAAGTTATTCTTACCTGCGGGCGAGCAAGGTGATGCTATCTTAGCTGGTCTTATTAAAGCAACTAAAGCTATTAAAGTCGGTGACTACGACGCAGAAGAGCAACCTTTCATCGGGTCAATGATTTCTGCTGCTGCAGCAGCTGGTATGGTCACAGCACAACAGCAACTTGTTGAGCTTGGCGCTGAAGTGTTAGTTGAGCTAACGCACAAAGAAAATACCGGTTTTGTGACACCGGGTATTTTAGAGTGTACAAATGTAGCTAACTTCCCAGACGAAGAGCACTTTGGACCACTGCTTAAAGTATTCCGCTTCACTGATTTTGATGCCGCTATTGATAAAGCGAATGACACAAGCTTTGGTTTATCAGCTGGTTTATTAAGCGACAGCGCAGCAGATTACGACCATTTCCTTCGTCGTATTCGCGCAGGTATCGTAAACTGGAACCGTCCTATCACAGGTGCATCAAGTGCAGCACCATTTGGTGGTATTGGTGCATCAGGTAACCACAGAGCAAGCGCATATTATGCTGCTGACTATTGTGCATACCCTGTCGCTTCGGTAGAGCTTGAAAAAGTAGCAATGCCAGCGACATTAAGCCCAGGCTTAAAAATCGATTAATAATCGTAAATCATTATAAAAAGCAGCTTCGGCTGCTTTTTTTGTATGAGATGCTTGGCAAAGGTAGCAATTAAAAGCGCTTTCTGCTTAAATCTAAAGAGATAGTTTTTTATTAGGTGTGCAGTCGTATGGTTTTAGATAGGCAAGGGTACGATGATCTTGTCATGTATCTCACTCAAAATTTAGCGCTTTTTGAGAAGCCGGGTCAAATTAAACCAGGAGCTCCAACAGTGTTAGAGCTGATTGAAGACGTGATAGCAGAAAATGTCATGTTACTTTGCGAGCAACACACAGAGCTTAATACAGAACAACGCAGCCAAATTGTTCGCGAAGTCGACGGTATCGTATATGACTTACAAGAAGTGCTGAGCAGCGTTACAAATCACACAGTAACCGTTGAACAACACGCGTTTATTGATGAGTTTGCTGGATTAGTAAAAAACTTATTCGATAGTGCTGTTGTCGAAAGTGCCTAACTTATAAAGCACAACACAATTTCTAGTCTTTAAGCGAGCAGCTCAAAGTTAGCAACTCGCTTTCCTTTAAAGCTCACCTCTTATCCCTTGCATCTGTGTGTGACTTGCTTACAATCAAGCAAAATAACTTTAAGAGATAAAGCACATGCAAGCGAATGTAAAATGGGTAGAAGGCGATACGTTTATTGGCCTTTCAAATTCAGGTCACAATGTAGTTTTTGATGCAGGTAGCGATAGCGCTGCGCCAAGCCCAATGGAAATGGTTTTAATGTCAGCGGGTTGTTGTTCATCTGTTGATGTTGTTAGTATTTTAAAAAAAGCAAAACAGTCATTTTCTGATGTGCAAGTTAAGCTATCTGCAGAGCGTGCTGAGTCAGCACCTCGCGTGTTTACCAAGATTAATCTACACTTTGTGGTTACCGGTGATAATGTCTCTGAAAAGCACCTTGCAAGAGCGGTACAATTATCTGCTGAAAAGTATTGTTCTGTAGCCTTAATGCTTGATAAGACAGTAGAAATTACGCATAGTCATGAAGTTGTGCAAGAACAGGTAAAATAACGCTTTTTCCGAGCAGGAAATTCGTATAAAATCCGCGAACTTTTATTTCTGCTGGTGCAGGTTTCACTCGTTTTAAGGTTGGTTTAGCATGAATAAACCCTTCGATAAAATTAAGCTTCATGGCTTTAATAACTTAACTAAGAGCTTAAGTTTTAGTATTTACGATATTTGTTACGCAAAGACGGAACAACAGCGTAAAGAATATATTGAATATATCGACGAACAGTACAGTGCTGATCGCCTTACCGATATTTTAGGTGAAGTTGTGGATATTATTGGCGCAAACATTCTAAATGTTTCTCGCCAAGATTATGATCCGCAAGGCGCCAGTGTGACAATCTTGATCTCTGAAGAGCCAATTGAGCAACAAACAACGTATGACGTTGATGAAGCGCCGGGTCCTCTTCCTGAAACAGTGGTAGCGCACTTAGACAAGAGCCACATCTGTGTTCACACATACCCAGAAGCACACCCTGATGATGGTATTTGTACGTTCCGTGCTGATATCGAAGTATCAACGTGTGGCATTATTTCGCCATTAAAAGCGTTAAACTTCTTAATTCACAGTCTTGAGTCTGATGTTGTAACAATTGACTACCGCGTACGTGGTTTTACTCGTGACGTAGATGGTGTTAAACACTATATCGATCATGCAATTAACTCAATTCAGAACTACATGACTGAAGATACCAAAGAAGCGTACCAAATGATGGACGTGAACGTGTATCAAGAGAACTTATTCCACACTAAGATGATGTTAAAAGAAACTGACTTGAATACTTACCTATTCGGTGTTTCTACAGCAGATCTTTCGGAAGAAGAAGAAGAAGTTATCTACTCTAAGCTGACTCGCGAGATGCAAGAAATCTTCTACGGTCGCAACTTACCAGACACTGAGTAAGTCACTATAGCTTTAAAGAGACGGCGCGTAATGTAAGTTACGCGCCGTTTTTTATGCCTCATTGACTGCACTCATCTGTACTTATATGCTGATTAAAAGGCCAATTTAAGGATAGATATGTCAGTTGTTCTCTCGCAGTCAGTATTTTTAGCAGAGCAAGTTCGTGACCATGAAGGATCCGCAGCTAAGCGCTCTGGCGTAACCTTGTATGAGCTTATGGAGCGAGCAGGGCTGGCGACTTATCAGCAAGCTATCAGCTATTTTCCTAAGGCAAGTACATTCGTAGTGTTAGCGGGCGTTGGTAACAATGCCGGCGATGGTTATGTTGTTGCTCGCTTAGCTAAACAAGCGGGCAAACAGGTTACGGTTATTGCAGCAATATCTGATAAACCGCTCAAAGGCGATGCGCTCAGTGCTCAGCAAGCTTGGCTCGACGATGGAGGAGCAATAACCGCTGATGCCAGTGCTATTGAGCAAGCAGATATCATTATTGATGGTCTGCTTGGCACGGGAATTCAAAGCAAGGTACGCGAGCCTTTTTCAACCTTGATTAAAGCAGCTAACGAGAGCCAAGTGCCGATAGTTGCTATTGATCTACCTTCAGGCATTCATGCAGACACAGGTGTCGTACAAGGAGTCGCAATAAAAGCCGCGCTTACTGTGACTTTTGTGGGGATTAAACAAGGTTTAATGACAGGGCAAGGTAGAGCGCATGCAGGGACATTAGAGTTTAATGATTTAGGTATTGAAGATGCCTTTTTAAAACAGACATCACCCACGGCTGAGCTTATCAATTATCTGAACCAAGCTAGGCTTCCTGAGCGCGATAACAACAGCCATAAAACCAGCCATGGTAAATTGCTGTGTGTTGGTGGTAATGCCGGCACTGCAGGCGCTATTCGTTTAACTGCAGAGGCAGCGCTTCGCACCGGTGCGGGTATGGTTAAAGTGTATACCCATAGTAGCTCTATTCTACCAGTGAGTATTGGCCGGCCAGAACTAATGGTGACAGATACAAACCTGATTAGCGCCCTAGAGTGGGCAACCTGTGTTGCTATTGGCCCTGGACTTGGTCAAGACACTTGGTCGGAAACAACCTTTGAAGCAGTAATGCAGTATTGCTTTACTAATAACAAGCCATTGGTTATTGATGCAGATGCACTTAATTTAATGGCTCAGCATGCTTCGTCATTCCCATTAGCCAATACGGTTATAACACCGCACCCCGGTGAGGCTGCAAGGTTACTTAATTGTCGCGCTAGCGATATTGAAGAAAATCGCTTTCATGCCGTAAAGCAGCTCGCACGTAGCTATACCACTACTTGTGTACTCAAAGGCGCTGGCAGTTTAATTGCTGATAATAACCAAACATGGGTGTGTACCGACGGTAACCCTGCACTTGCGGTTGGCGGCAGTGGCGATGTATTAACAGGTATCATAGCGGCATTGATCGCACAGGGGCTTACTCCTCAGCAAGCAGCGTGTTTAGGTGTAACCTTACATGCAAAAGCCGGTGATATTGCCGCAGAGCGTGAAGGCGAAAGAGGCATGTTACCGAGTGACTTGTTTGTGATAGTGAGGGAGTTGGTTAATGGCAGCTTTAGCTTTAAGCTGTAAGTTTTAAGCGATAAGACTTTAAGAACCATCTTATAAATTGTAATACTTTCCAACCTAAGCATAATTGAATAGAGCCTAGAGTCTTGGATGTTGGGGGCACTTGTGAACTTAGCTATTAGTTTATTGTTCTGTTAAATGGTACAAATAATCTAGGTAAAGTAACTTGGACTCGCATGCTATCTTAAATTCTTACTTATCGAATCCTGTCGATTATTAAAGTGTTGATTTTAATTGCTTTTATTTCTCTCCTGTTTTTTGGTTTTAAATTTAAATCTTCGCGGTAACACCAGTAAATTTTTTGTAAATTATTATTGGTTGTAAATTGACTTTTTCGGGATTATCTACAAATATTAAGCCGCAGTTTCAGAAAAGCTCGTTTCGCCATGTCTCGGGAATGTTTTATACACCTTATAAAATTGCCTCATACTGCTTCACTAAACTTCTGGGTGATGTTTGGAATGCACATTCCAACCCTACCAAATTTAAGGATATAAATATGAATAAGCACTTACTTATTTCAGGAGTGGCCTCATGTTTTGTGTCTGCAGTGGCATTTGCAGATGTGACAGCTATGACTGGAACTATTCACTTACAACCCACAAATGGCAGTATTAACGGTTCGACAATCTCAATATCCTCAGAGCAAGTTGTATCTGGTGGAACGTTTGGAACTTACACTACGCAGCAAATGTATGATGATGGTTTTCGTACTGAAGATGGAAAATTTGCGATGCAAATGTTCAACTATGGCTCAGGCATAGGGGCATTTGATATTCGTCCAAGACCAACCAGTTATACAATCATTAATGATGGTAGTGCATTATATGATGTTCCTTGGGGAGGGTTAACTTGGTTAATTTACACAAATGATGCAACGTACGGCACTGTTTTGGCTGTATGGGATGATATGCCGGCATCATTAACTTATTCATGTGATGATTATTGCCTTGCTTCAACTATCAGTGACCCGATAGGTATCGTTGATGAAGATATGGATCAAGACGGTATACCTGATGCTGTCGATAATTGCCCTGAAGTTGCAAACCCTGATCAGCTAGACTTTGATCAGGATGGTCAAGGTGATGAATGTGATGCCGATGTTGACGGCGATGGAGTAAATAATGATTTTGATTACTGCCCAGACACTCCTGCTCTTGAGGCGGTAACCTATGAAGGGTGTTCAGTTGAACAACATATGGCTGCACAATGTGGTGAATCGTCAGAGTTTGCTAACCATGGTAAATACGTCAGTTGTGTTGCAAAAGCGGCTGAACAGCTTTTAGATCAAGCTTTAATTACCGAAGAGCAAAAAGACGCGATTGTCAGTGAAGCTGCTAAATCAGATAAAGGTAAACCTAAGCAAGTAAATCAAAAAAGTAAGTAGCTTAGAATAGCTCTTATCAAATGATTTATAAATCAGACTAAGTTTCTATAATCGTAAAAAAGCCCCTAAAAACATGTGTTAATAGGGGCTTTCTTTTGAAGGGGAGGTACCTTCGGGTAATATCTTTAAATAAAGATTTTTACCGGGGGGATGATGTCGGGTAGCAGCGGTGCATTACTGCACCACCGCCCCCTAAGAACCGTACGTGCGAGTTTCCCCGCATACGGCTCAAGCCTTTATAAATCAGTACCTGAGTACAGACCAGCGATTAACCACTGAAAAATTTCATAGATAAACCTAAGAGACTAATAAGTAGACCAAATACAACTAGCCTCCTATCAATCGTCCAAGTAGCGAGCTCTTCGCTTGGTTGTGAAGTTCTCTCTAACTCTGCCAACTTCGCGTGTCCATATTCTGTAATCGAAATATTAGTATAAAAGTTACAAGTACTTGAAGGTGTATACGTCCCCTGAATGTACCCTCTTTTATCTAGATCTCTTAGAATATCGAAATCGAACTCTAGGCTCTCAGACGAAATTTGTTCGACTATCGGACCCTTTGACTTAAGTCTATTTAAAACCTCAATGTAATTTTCTGGTAGCATAAATTACTCCGTGAATAGGAAAAGTATAGGGACTGCTTATCTGTTATAGATAACCCGATTTATATAACGTTATGGAATAAGGTTATAACCATTTTGATCCTATGTCAACTGTGTAAAATATGTACTTGCCTATGACAATTAGGGTGCAACAACACTAAATTACTTAACTCATCCGAGCCGCCTTTAACCCTTTCCACAATGTGATGGATATTCCATCCTGTTTCTTTGGTTATTTTATGACGGCACATGGCGCAGCATTGCTGCTGTCTGAGCCAAAGCATCAGCACTTTTCTTTGACCTTGCATTGATTCACGCCAAGCTCGCTCTAAGCGCAGCTCGAAGTATTCCTCAAATGCTAAATCATAAGGGTTGGCTTCAGCCTTTATTTTAGTGTGTCGCTTTATCACGGTGTCATTTGTGTATAACAATCGCTTATCAAAACCGTCGATTGTAGTACCGGAGAATGTCCAGTTGCGTTTGCCCACAGATTTAAAGTACTTAGACTTAATCCAGCGCTTGCGTCTGTTGGCATGGCGTCTTCGACACCATTGCCATAACATTTTCCAAACCCGATAATCCACATAGTTAAAGGTTTCTTTTGCTACCACGTGCCTATGATAATTAGCCCACCCCCTAAGAATAGGGTTTAGCTGTATTATCAAGTTGCTTGCAGTCACTGTCTTGTTACCCGTTACTATGCTTTTTACTTTATGAAGCAAATTACGCAGACTCTTCCGGCTTGGCTTAATTAAAAGCTTACCTTTGTACTTACGTAAATTTTGACCCAAAAAGTCAAACCCTTCGTCAATATGGGTTATCACCGTTTTTTCCGGCGACAGCTGTAACCCTCGCTCGGCCATAAAGGCTGTTACAAGGGGTTTTACTTCATCTTCTAAAAGCTCTTTCGAGACCCCTGTAATGATGAAATCGTCAGCGTATCGCACGTAATTGACCTTTGTCTTGTAGCTAGCTTTGGTATTTTTCTTCCCAAAGTGAGATTCAAGTACCGCCTCCAAGCCATCAAGCGCAAGATTAGCCAATACTGGAGAGATAATCCCTCCTTGCGGTCTACCCGCTTCTGTCGGATTTAATTTACCGGATTCCATAAACCCCGCTTTTAGCCATTTCCTGAGTACTCGATTATCCAATGGTACATTGGCAAGCAACCAGTCATGACTAATGTTATCGAAACACCCTTTAATATCGCCCTCTAATACCCATTTGGCAGAATGCTTGCGACTGAGATTCACAAAGCATTGCTCAATCGCATCAGCCGTTGAGCGCATAGGGCGAAAGCCATAGCTATTTCTATCGGCGGTTGTTTCCGACACAGGCTCTAGCGCCAGCAGGTATAATGCCTGCATGGCTCTGTCGAGCATGGTCGGTATCCCAAGCGGTCGACGCTTGCCGTTCGCTTTTGGAATATAAACCCGCCTCAACGGTTTGGGCTTATAGCCCTTGCGCGTTAATCGAAATAGCGCTAGCCATTTACTTTCAGGTGTACTCCATAACTCCCCATCGACACCAGCAGTCCGTTTGCCTCGATTTTCAGTTACTCGTTTTACAGCCAATGCCTTAGCTGAGAACGAGCGCACCAACATGCGTTGCAGAGCTTTCACTTTGCGCCACTGTCGTTGCTTAGTCGCTTTCGCGATCCGTACTTGTAGCTCTCTCACCTTACGTTCGGTCGTATACCAATCAATGGTATGCCAATTGTTCGCATGGTGGGAGAATGCAGGTACATGGAACATACATTCCGTACTCATCTTGCTTTTCTCCTAAACCGCAATAAAGAAAAGCAATGCCCAATGGGATCGCTAATCCCCATTGGGTTGTTTTGATGGCTTTACATGCCTTCACACGATTAAAGACCAGTCTGAATTTTGCACCCTTTCGGGGTGGAGCAAAGTTTGAACTCCTATCCGAACCATTACAGTTTCGGCGTTCGCTTGGTCAGACATCCTATACCCACTTATTCAACAGTTGCTCTTGCGAGAAACCTGCCTGCATTACAAATTTTCAGTAATGTAGGCAAATAATTGGGCTTACCGAGTTCCGTTGTAGCTACACGAGTAACTTAGGTTCTGTCTATCTACCGGTAGTCGAATGACGACGTAATCCCAGATGTAAAAGGATTAACCGACTACATACCTTTTGGTTAGAGCGTATCAACAATATTTCGCTCTATGCGGTTGACGGTATTTATCAACAGTTCACTTACGTTAACCATATTACCCAGCCTAGCCCTCAGTTGACCCATTGTTGGTTAACTATGCTTGTTCTCACGAACAGAGACACTGATTTCTCAGAGGTACATTGTCAGGAAGCTTCGCACCATGCCGTTACCAGCATCGCACTATCCCTAGGCTACTATTAGTCGTATAACAGGTCTCGCTAACCAATATATTTATAATTGGCTGAGACAATAGCTACAACAGCTTACGCCCGTAGGTCGTAGACTCCGTAGGTCTTGGACAAGTTTGAATAGTCAAAGGCTTTCGCCTGTATTCAGAAGGAAGTGATACAAAATGTATAATTGGAGCACTATTTATTAGTGCCTTTGTGATGAGCTAGGCTCTCACTACGGAAGGGTTAGTTTCCGCTTCCTCAACATTAAATATACTTTTTGGGTGCGATGACCGATGGCCTCGCTCTTTTCCAATTGCCTTAGCAATTGCAACGACATATCAACTCAAGGGAGTGATATTCCGGCAATCAGCTAAAACCCCCAATTGCCGGAGTCGATTACTAATTTTACAGGTGGTGGAAGTGAGTACATAAGTACTCACTGACAGATAGTCCTGCTAGGCTAGCGACCTACGCGACTCTCGTCGCACTACATCATGCCGCCCATACCACCCATGCCGCCCATGCCGCCCATATCTGGAGCAGCTGGCTCATCTTTCGGGATTTCAGCAACCATTGCTTCAGTTGTGATCATAAGACCCGCGATTGAAGCTGCGTACTGTAGTGCAGAACGCGTTACTTTAGTTGGGTCTAAGATACCCATTTCGATCATGTCGTTGTACTCGCCTGATGCTGCGTTGTAACCGTAGTTACCTTCACCGCCTTTTACTGAGTTAACAACAACAGATGCTTCGTCACCTGCGTTAGTTACGATTTGACGAAGTGGTGCTTCCATCGCACGTAGTGCAACTTTAATACCGTGGCTTTGGTCTTCGTTGTCGCCAGCAAGTTCAACAAGTTTGCTTGCTACGCGAACTAGTGCAACACCGCCACCTGGTACAACACCTTCTTCAACCGCTGCGCGAGTTGCGTGTAGTGCATCTTCAACGCGGTCTTTTTTCTCTTTCATTTCGATTTCAGTTGCTGCGCCAACTTTGATTACTGCAACACCGCCAGCTAGTTTAGCCATACGCTCTTGTAGTTTCTCTTTATCGTAGTCAGACGTCGCTTCTTCGATTTGTGCTTTGATTTGTGCAACACGACCATTGATGCCGTCTTCTTCGCCTGCACCGTCGATGATTGTTGTATCATCTTTAGTGATCACAACGCGCTTCGCTGTACCTAGGTCTTCGATTGTCGCTTTCTCTAGCTCTAAACCGATTTCTTCAGAAATAACAGTACCACCTGTTAACACTGCGATGTCTTGTAGCATTGCTTTACGACGGTCGCCAAAACCAGGAGCTTTAACCGCAGATACTTTAACGATACCGCGCATGTTGTTTACAACAAGTGTTGCAAGCGCTTCACCTTCAAGGTCTTCAGCAATGATAAGTAGTGGCTTGCTAGCTTTAGCAACAGCTTCTAATGTAGGTAGTAGCTCACGGATGTTAGATACTTTTTTATCTACAAGTAGAATGAATGGGTTGTCTAGCTCTACAGCGCCTTTTTCAGCGTTGTTGATGAAGTATGGAGAAAGGTAACCACGGTCAAACTGCATACCTTCAACTACGTCTAGTTCGTTTTCTAACGACTGACCTTCTTCAACAGTGATAACGCCTGAATCACGGCCTACTTTTTCCATTGCTTCTGCAATGATGTCACCGATTTCTTTATCAGAGTTAGCAGAAATAGTACCTACTTGTGCAATTGCTTTAGTGTCTGCACATGGAACAGAAAGTGCTTTAAGCTCTTCAACTGCCGCAGTAACTGCTTTGTCGATACCGCGCTTAAGGTCCATTGGGTTCATACCCGCTGCAACTGCTTTTAAGCCTTCGTTTACGATAGCTTGCGCTAATACTGTTGCAGTTGTTGTACCGTCACCTGCAGCGTCATTCGCTTTAGACGCTACTTCTTTAACCATTTGTGCGCCCATGTTTTCGAACTTGTCTTCAAGCTCGATTTCTTTTGCTACAGATACACCATCTTTAGTGATCACTGGAGCGCCGAATGATTTGTCTAATACAACGTTACGGCCTTTAGGACCTAAAGTTACTTTTACTGCGTTTGCTAAAATGTTTACGCCAGTTAGCATTTTGCCACGTGCGTCACCTGCAAAAAGTACTTCTTTTGCTGCCATGATTAAATTCCTCTTAAATTCTGTAAACGGGTTGCTAAACGAAAAGTAGGATTAACCTACAATGCCTAGAATGTTATCTTCACGCATGATCAGGTACTCTTGACCTTCGATCTTTTCAGCTTTTTCAACATAAGAGCCGAACAGCACAGTGTCACCGGCTTTAACTTCTAATGCTCTTACTTCACCGTTGTCTAAAACACGGCCATTACCAACAGCGATAACTTCTCCGCGAGTTGATTTTTCAGCTGCAGAGCCAGTTAATACAATACCGCCAGCAGACTTAGTTTCTTCTTCTAGACGCTTAACGATGACGCGATCATGTAAAGGACGAATGTTCATTTATTTAGTTCTCCTAACAGTTTCTGAACAGTACAGAAAAAATCTTGTGTTATTGCAGGGGAGTGCTAAGCCACCCGTTGCGTTTCATTGCATTCATTAATGGGGGTGGCTTAAAAAAATCCAAGTACAAAAATTAAAAAATTTTAATCTTTTCGCTCAAATTCACCATCGATAGTTGTCGGTTGATGGTTTGGCTCTTCATGAGTGGTTGTTTTACTATGGTATTGGAAGTGTGCAGAGCCTTGATTTGCCTGCGAACTCATGCGCACAGTTGCCTGACTAGCTAGGCCTGCAGCCAGTTTGTTGCGGATTGCTGGCGTGAGTAGTAAAAAGCCAAAAAAGTCAGTCATAATGCCTGGTGTCATTAATAAAACACCGGCGATAATGACACATAATCCAGTAAATAATTCTTTTGCAGGCATTTGCCCTTGTGCCATTTGTAATTGCACGTTTTGAATCGCGCCCATACCTTGCTGCTTCACTAATTTCGCACCGACAATCGCGGTCACAATTACAAGCGCTATGGTGGCAAAGCCGCCGATCACTTCACTCACTTGGATGAGTAACGCGATCTCCACAATCGGCACTAAAATAAATAACAAAAACAAAAATCTAAACATAACGCTCTCTAAAAAATGTCATTCTCTTTCGAGTCAGTGAAATATAAATTGGGGTGAACAGGTCATTTTTCAAGACGGAACCTAGGATCACCTTGCTCGCTACACATTATAGTTACTATCGGCTACTATGGTGCGACTCATGTAATCAAATAAAGGTTCCTTATGACTACGCATTTTCGACTTATTTTTACTACTTGTGCAAATGAGGCTGAAGCCCGTCAGTTGGCACAACATCTAGTTAAAGAAAAGCTAGCTGCTTGTGTGAACATTTTGCCTACTATTGAATCTATTTACATGTGGGAAGGCGAGGTGACTCAAGCTATTGAGAGTAAGTTACTGATCAAAACTAAGTCAGAAAAAATGAATGAGGTGATCCAAACTATCAAGAAATTGCATAGTTATGAGGTGCCTGAAATTCAGGTCGTTGATGTGGCTACAGGCAATTTAGCCTATTTTAATTGGATGGATGAGGTACTTAATTAATGCGATCGTTCCTTTTATTACTTTGTGCATTGTTGCTAATGCCAGCAAGCGCAAGTAATAACAATTTACTTGGAAATCTACTACAACCTGCGGAGCAAACATTTCTCCCAGTTGATCAGGCTTTTGTTTTCGATTTTGACCAGCAAGGCAAAACCTTATTTATTGGCTGGGATATTGCGCCTGATTATTACCTTTATAAAAAGAAAGTCGAAATTATTGCCAAAGGCGCAGATATTGAAATTCCTGATCTTGGCAAGGGCGTGATTATTGAGGATGAATTTTTTGGTAAGACCGAGGTATTCTTTGATTCGTTAAGTGTGGTTTCTAAGCTTAGTAACGTCACAGAAGGTGCGGTTGTTAAAGTGCGTTTTCAAGGCTGTGCCGAGGCGGGGTTATGTTATCCGCCAGAAGTTAGAACCATTCCTTTATCTGTGATTGCAGGTGAGCAAGTATCACAGGCTGCAGATGCGGGGAATGCATTGGCTGCATTAACACAAGCAGCCGATACTAATGAAGCGTCATCAGCCCCTTCTCAAGAAGTTTCAAAACCAGCTGGTGAGCAGTCATATACCGATAAGCTGGCATCGCAAGGTTTACTAACTAACCTAGTAATCTTCTTTTTAGTTGGTGTTGGTCTTGCCTTTACGCCATGCGTATTCCCAATGTTTCCGATTTTGTCGAGCCTTATAGCGGGTCAGCAGAATTTATCGACTAAAAAAGCGTTCTCGCTGTCATTTGTATATGTACAAGGTATGGCCGTTACTTACGCAGCACTGGGTTTAGTGGTTGCATCATTAGGTGGGCAAGTACAAGGGTATTTACAGCATCCTACTGTACTAATTAGCTTTAGTATCTTATTTGTATTGCTGGCAATGTCGATGTTTGGCTGGTACGAAATCAAATTACCTAGCGGTATGATGAATAAACTTACTCAGGTTAGTAACCAGCAAAAAGGCGGCAATTATGTTGGCGTATTTATGATGGGTGTACTGTCTGGTTTGATTGCTTCACCGTGTACAACAGCGCCATTATCTGCTGCTTTACTCTATGTAGCGCAAAGTGGTGACTATCTCGTCGGTGGTTTAACACTTTATGTGCTCAGTTTAGGCATGGGCTTACCGTTATTATTACTGGGGACTTCTGGCGGTAAATTACTACCAAAAGCCGGTGGTTGGATGGAGCAAGTGAAAACCCTATTTGGTTTCATCATGCTAGTTGTACCACTTATTCTGCTTGAGCGTATTGTTGATATTGAAATCATTTGGTTAATGGCGGGTTTATTAGCACTTGCTACAGCGCTTTATTTACATCATTGGCAAAGTGGTCAATCACAAGGCAAGCTAAAAACAGCATTGTGGTTTGCAGCAACCTTATTGGTTGTGACTGGGGCGAGTTTAACGAAAAATTATTTTTGGCCTAGTAAAGTGGTGGTTACTGAAGCTGCTGTAAAAACACATGGTTTTAGACAAGTTGCTAATCTAAGTGAATTAAAAGAAGAAATTGCACAGGCAAGTAGCGAAGGGCGCTTAGTAATGGTCGACTTATATGCCGACTGGTGCGTTGCGTGTAAAGAGTTTGAGCACTACACGTTTCCTGACGCTAAAGTGCAAGAGCAATTTGCTCACTTTGAATTAATTCAAATCGATTTAACACAAAGCGATGCAAAAACCATAGAGCTAATGGAAGAATACACGGTATTTGGTTTACCGAGCATTTTGTTCTTTGATAGCCAAGGTAATGAGCTTTTAGAGCAACGTGTAACAGGCTTTTTAAATGCCAAAGACTTTGCAGAACATTTAGCAAAAGTTCGAAATAGCGCTAAATAAACGCAAACGTGCAAGAAAATAGCAAAACGCCACTCATCTGAGTGGCGTTTTTGTATCAGCATCATAAAAAATACTTATTTTAAGTGAAAAATAGCAAATTCACTGATTGAAGTTCAATTAATCAGCAGGAAAACGCTTAGAATGACCCTGTTGTGTGCCTTGCTATGCTTGACTTTGCCACGAATAGGGAGTGATTAGACCAGTATTTTGCTGCTATTTACGTCGAAATATCTATAATAGGTGGTTAACGTGAGAAATAGTTGCTATTTTACATCAGCACGCTTAGGTTAAGCGTGGGTTTATGATGAATATTGTTAAACTGCTTACTTATAGGATATATCGCGTATTATGGCTGCAAAATTCAAACTTTTAGTTCTAAATGGGCCAAATTTAAACATGCTTGGCAAGCGTGAACCAGAAAAGTACGGTACTCAATCTCTTGATGAGATTATAGCTGAACTTAGTCAGGTTGCTGCCAGTCTCAATGTTGATTTAACGCATTTCCAAAGTAACAGTGAAGCTGCATTAATAGAACGCATTCACGATGCATGGCAAACGGTTGATGCAATTATTATCAACCCTGCTGCATTTACGCATACAAGCGTAGCCTTACGGGATGCATTACTTAGTGTAAACATTCCCTTTTACGAGGTGCATTTAACTAATGTGCATGCTCGAGAAGCATTCCGTCATCATTCGTATTTTTCGGATGTGGCACAAGGCGTCATTATTGGATTAGGAGCAATGGGTTATAAGGTGGCACTTGAAGCTGCTGTTAGCCGGTTGCAAAACACACATTAATTTTTAAATAACTAACAGGCGGGTCGTTCAATGGATATTCGCAAGATCAAAAAACTTATCGAATTAGTAGAAGAATCTGGTATTGCTGAATTAGAAATCACTGAAGGTGAAGAGTCAGTACGCATCAATCGTAACAATATGTCTGCAGCACCTGCAATGCAGTATGCACCACAACAGTTTGCAGCACCTGCGCCAGCAGCGGCACCAGCTCCAGTAGCAGAGGCTCCAGCAGCAGAAGCGGCTGCTCCAGCTGCACCGACTGGCCATCAAGTTAAATCTCCTATGGTTGGCTCATTCTACTCAGCGGCTTCTCCAGAAGCAGCACCATACGTAGAAGTAGGTTCTAAAGTAAATGTTGGCGATACGTTATGTATCGTTGAAGCAATGAAGATGATGAACCAAATCGAATCTGATAAAGCAGGCACAGTAAAAGCTATCTTAGTTGAAAATGGCGAGCCAGTAGAATTCGATCAACCTTTATTCATCATTGAATAATAGCGCAACAAAAGGCCAACTCTATGTTAGATAAAGTAGTCATTGCAAACCGAGGTGAAATTGCACTTCGCGTACTGCGCGCCTGCAAAGAGCTTGGGATCAAAACTGTTGCTGTGCATTCAACGGCAGACCGTGATCTTAAGCACGTGTTACTGGCAGACGAAACAATTTGTATTGGTAAACCAGCAGCCACTGAAAGTTACTTAGATATTCCGCGCATTATTGCAGCGGCAGAAGTAACAGACGCAGTTGCTATCCACCCAGGTTATGGTTTCCTTTCTGAAAATGCAGACTTTGCTGATCAAGTTGAGCAAAGCGGCTTTGTATTTATCGGTCCTAAAGGCGACACAATTCGTTTAATGGGTGACAAAGTTTCTGCAATCGAAGCGATGCGTAAAGCCGGTGTACCTTGTGTACCAGGTTCTGATGGCCCATTAACGGCAGACAGCGAGCGCAACATTCAAATCGCTAAGCGTATTGGTTACCCTGTAATCATTAAAGCAGCAGGCGGTGGCGGTGGTCGTGGTATGCGTGTTGTTCGCAGCGAAAAAGAACTGATTGATTCAATCGCTCTTACTCAGCAAGAAGCAAAGCAGTTCTTCGGTAATGGTATGGTTTACATGGAAAAATTCCTTGAAAACCCACGTCACATCGAAGTTCAAGTACTTGCAGACGGTCAAGGCAATGCAGTTCACTTAGGTGAGCGTGATTGTTCAATGCAACGTCGTCACCAAAAAGTTGTTGAAGAAGCGCCAGCGCCAGGTATCACAGCTGAAATGCGTAAGTTCATTGGTGACCGTTGTACTCGTGCATGTATCGAAATCGGTTATCGCGGTGCAGGTACGTTCGAATTCTTATACGAAAACGGCGAGTTCTATTTCATCGAAATGAATACCCGTATTCAGGTTGAGCACCCAGTAACAGAAATGGTCACTGGCGTTGACTTAATCAAAGAGCAGCTAAAAATTGCAGCGGGTCAACCATTATCATTCACACAAGAAGATGTGGTTATTCGTGGTCATGCAATTGAGTGTCGTATTAATGCGGAAGACCCAGACACCTTTATTCCATCACCAGGTAAAATCACGCGATTCCACCCTGCTGGCGGTTTAGGTATTCGTTGGGACAGCCACATCTACGCAGATTACACAGTACCACCTCATTACGATTCAATGATTGGTAAGTTGATCTGTTACGGTGAAAACCGTGATGTAGCTATTGCTCGTTCACGCAATGCGTTAAACGAATTAGTGATCGATGGCATCAAGACCAACACACCACTGCACAAGAAAATCTTGGCAGATGAAAACTTCCAAAACGGTGGTACAAACATCCACTACCTTGAGAAGAAACTAGGTCTGTAAACAAAATTCTGTTTAAGCTAAAAAGCCGGCAACTTTGCCGGCTTTTTTTTGTCAAACTAGGCATAAGAGCGGCTCTCGCCTTACAAAATTATTCTGGTATGATTAACAAAGTAATGTGTTTTTAGTTTTTCATGAGGTAATAATGACCGACAGTGTTGGTTTTCCACTCGCTGATGAAGCAGCAACGGTTAATATGGGTAAGCAACTTGCAACCTTGATGGAGCAAGGGGCAGTCATCTATTTACATGGTGATTTAGGTGCCGGTAAAACGACATTAACCCGTGGTATCGTGCAAGGTTTCGGTCATCAAGGTAAGGTTAAGAGTCCGACTTATACACTGGTTGAGCCTTACCAATTAGCTAAAGCTGATGTCTATCACTTTGATTTATATCGCTTAGGTGACCCTGAAGAACTTGAATATATGGGAATTCGTGACTATTTTTCACCACAGGCTATTTGTGTTGTGGAATGGCCTGAAAAAGGCGGCGAATTTATTCCAACACCGGATCTTGATATCACCCTGCGCTATGAAGGCGAGGCGCGTGCCATTGCAATTAACAGCTTAACCGAACGTGGTCAGGCAATTGTTCAGCAACTTAAGAGCGCGCAAGAATAAACATATAAAAATAAAGGTGTATTAGTAAAAATGGGTCGTTGTACGTTTAAACTATTAACTACTTTGATGTTATTGGTTGTGAGCCAAATTGCGCTTGCACAAAATACTATTAATAGCGTACGTGTGTGGCCTTCACCTGACAGCACTCGTGTGGTCTTTGATTTAAACGATAAACCTGATTTCAGCTATTTCATGCTGAAAAATCCAGCTCGTTTAGTCATTGATTTAAAAAATACCGACAAACTAGATAGCTTGCCTGCTATTCCTAAAAAGCATCAGATTGTTTCTAAACTACGTTACTCGAAACCTAAAGATAGCAAAAGTGTGCGCTTTGTTTTTGAGCTAGCCCGTGCTAGTAAACCCGTTGTGTTTGCTTTACTACCTACCGACCCATACAAGCATCGTTTAGTGGTTGACCTTGTTGATAAAACACCGAAGGCAGAGCCTGTTGCTTCGACCAATACCAGTGTGAAAAAACGTGAGCTTCATCAAGAGCGCGATATAGTTATTGCCATAGACGCAGGTCATGGTGGTGAAGACCCTGGTTCAATTGGTCCATCGGGCACTTATGAAAAAGACATTACGCTACAAATAGCGAAGCGCTTAGAGCGAATGATAGATGCTGAAAAAGGCATGATTTCGCGGATGGTGCGCCGTAGTGACTACTTTGTAAATCTAAACACTCGTACTAGCATTGCCCGTAAGAAAAAAGCTGACTTCTTTGTGTCGATTCATGCGGATGCCTTTACTAGTCCACAACCAAACGGTGCTTCTGTGTGGGTGCTATCACTACGCCGTGCTAATTCAGAAATCGGTAAATGGATTGAGGATAAAGAAAAACACTCGGAGCTTTTAGGTGGTGCAGCTGGGGTATTAAAAGATACCGCAAGCGAAAAATATTTAGCGCAAGCACTGCTAGATATGTCGATGGATCACTCGATGAAAACAGGCTTTAGTGTCGCAGAAGAAGTGGTTAGCGAATTACGAAAAGTGGCTAAAATGCATAAGAAACGCCCACAAGCGGCGAGCCTTGCAGTATTAAAGTCACCTGATATTCCCTCTATTTTGGTTGAAACAGGGTTTATCTCGAATCCACGCGAAGAGCGAATGCTAAAAACGGCGCAGCATCAGGAGCGCTTAGCTAAAGCAATTTTCACCTCGATTAAAAATTACTATATGCAAAACCCGCCAGATGACTCGCTTTTCGCTAAGTTAAAGTCGCAGTTTCCGACTAAACACAAAGTTCGCCCTGGTGAGTCGTTAAGTATTTTAGCAAGCAGATATAACACCTCTGTGAGTAAGCTAAAAACGGCCAACAACTTAAAATCAAATACCTTATTTATTGGTCAAGAGCTTGATATTCCTCAAAGCTAGTCAATTTTCGTGTTAGGAACACTATGAGTATAGAAATACTACCCGCGCGATTGGCTAACCAAATTGCTGCGGGTGAAGTGGTTGAACGCCCAGCATCCGTTGTTAAAGAGCTGGTAGAAAACAGTTTAGATGCTGGCGCAACGCGCATTCAAATAGATATTGAGCGTGGCGGTCATAAGCTTATTCGCATTCGCGATAATGGCTCTGGCATTAATAAAGATGAGCTAACATTAGCCTTGTCGCGCCATGCCACGAGTAAGCTTAAGTCACTCGATGACCTAGAGAACATCTGTTCACTTGGCTTTCGTGGTGAAGCGTTAGCATCAATTAGTTCTGTTTCTCGCTTAACCTTAAGCTCAAAGCCAAAGCAGCAAGAGGCTGCATGGCAAGCGTTTGCTGAAGGTCGTGATATGGCGGTGCAGATTAAGCCAACCGCACACCCTGATGGCACCACCATTGAGGTGAAAGACTTATTTTTTAATACCCCTGCGCGACGTAAATTTCTTCGCACCGAGAAAACCGAGTTTTCACATATTGATGAGCTTATTAAGCGTATTGCGCTGAGTCGTTTTGATGTTTCTATTACCCTGACTCATAACGGCAAAGTTGTCCGTCAATACCGTGCTAAACCAAACCCTGAGCAAGCAATAGCGCGTGTTGCTCAAGTTGCTGGCAAAGCATTTAGTGAGCAGGGGCTGCATATTCAATCAGGTGAAGCTGGTTTGATGCTGCGCGGTTGGGTATTACCCGTGGGCTCAACGAATAGCACGCAATATACCTATGTGAATAATCGCATGATGCGCGATAAACTCATTTTGCATGCAATCCGCCAAGCCTTTGAAGAAGTCGCAGGCTCAGAAGAGCTACCCGGTTTTGTCATTTATATTGATATTGACCCACGTCAGGTCGATGTAAACGTGCACCCAGCAAAACATGAAGTGCGTTTTCATCAAGGCCGTTTAGTGCATGACTTTATCCTGCAGGCAATAAAACAAGTGGTGGTGCCGCTTCAGCACGAAGCTGGTTTTACAGAGCATAATGACACTGCTTTTCAGCATGCTCCGTTTGATGAGACGCACTCAAGCAGCACACAGCCAAGTTTTACTCAATCAGCGCCAACAGAGCAGTATGATTACCCTAAATCTGAATTACAGCCGACACGTTCAGCGAGTTATTCTGGGGCAACAGGAGCAGGGCGCTCTAGCGGTGGTTTTAGTAGTGACAGCCAAGGTCGCAGTAAAACATCGCACCAAGATGTCAATGCATTTTATCAAGGGATCAGCGAGCAACATGCTGCGCATTTTGACCAAGTACGCCCAGAACCAAGTGTTACAGCACCGGTTGTAGAGCAAGCAAAGCTTGCCAAGCTTATTCATGTACGAGAAGGCGAGTGCGTATTTAGTGAAGACAACCAACTCTTTGCTGCGCACTTTAAGCATGCATTAGCACTCGACTGGCAAGCGCACGTAGAGCAAGCAGGTAGCCTTGATGGCAAAGCCTTGTTGTTACCTGTGCGAGTAAATGCAAGTGCTGATGATATTAGCGCGTTAAATGCTCAGCAGTCGTGGTTTACCTTACTTGGTTTTGATTTAGTCATTGAAAAACAGTTTGTGATGGTGAAAAAGCTTCCGCCTTGTGTCTATTTACTTGATGTAAGTGATGCTATTGAGCGACTTATTGCAGGCTGTAAAGCCTCACCAAGTTCACTCGATGAATGGTTAGCTTGGTTAGCTCAGCAAATCCCAGCACGCTATTACGCAAGCCAAGCCTTTTTGGAGCAAGTGGCTCGGTTAGAAAATAATCCACAAACTATGCAACGTTTACGTCAAAAAGCAGTTAAAATAGAACTATCTCAGTTTTTAAACTAAGCAAGGTATTTAGGCTTGAATAACTTACCCGTCATTTTTTTAATGGGACCAACCGCTGCAGGGAAAACAGATTTAGCAATTTCGCTGTGTGAGCATTTAAACACAGAAATAATCAGTGTTGATTCAGCATTAGTCTATAAAGATATGGACATCGGCACCGCAAAGCCAAATGCCGAAGAGCTTGCTCGTGCGCCGCATCACTTGATCGATATTATCGACCCAGCAGATAGTTATTCAGTGGCAGATTTTCGCCGTGATGCAATTGAAAAGATTGATCTATTTCATCAGCAAGGTAAAGTACCTGTATTGGTTGGCGGTACAATGATGTATTTTAAGTCACTTATTGATGGCTTATCACCGCTACCAGAGGCATCACCTGAAGTACGTGCTGAACTTGAAAAGGAAGCAAAGCAGTTTGGCTGGCCACATTTGCATAAAGAGCTTGTGAAAATCGATCCTGATGCAGCGAACAAAATGAGCGAAAATGATTCGCAAAGAATTAATCGTGCATTAGAAGTGTATCGTATTACAGGTAAAACAATGACTGAGCTGCAAAAACAAAAGCAGCCTGAGCTTCCTTATACTTTCCATCAATTTGCCATTGCACCTGATGATCGCAGTGAATTACATCAGCGAATTGAGAAAAGGTTTAAAATAATGCTCGACCAGGGGTTTGAAAATGAAGTTTCATCCCTATATAAACGTAAGGATTTACACCCAGACCTGCCTTCGATTCGTTGTGTGGGTTATAGACAAATGTGGGATTACATTGCTGGCGAAATTGACTATGATGAAATGGTCTTTCGTGGTATTGCAGCCACACGGCAGTTAGCCAAGCGACAACTCACTTGGTTAAGAGGTTGGCCTGAAGTAACTTGGTTGACCACGGGTGATGAAGAAAACTTGCAACGTGTAGTAAGTTCGCTAAGCTAGTAGTAGCTGGAAGTTTTTTAGCTTTGTTAAATTAGTTCAGCTACTTAATTATAATAACACCTAGAACGAAGGAAAATAACATGGCAAAAGGCCAGTCGTTACAAGACCCATTTTTAAATGCGTTACGTCGTGAGCGCATTCCAGTATCAATCTTTTTGGTTAATGGCATTAAATTGCAGGGTAAAATCCAGTCATTTGACCAATTTGTTATTTTACTTGAAAACACCGTAAATCAAATGGTGTATAAACACGCTATTTCAACTGTTGTTCCAGCGCGTTCTGTTAACTTCCAAGGCGTTCAAGGAAGTGATGATTCAGAAGAGCAAGAATCTGGAAATTTTTAAACTTAGGAGCGTAATGCTTGTTTGACCGTTATGAAGCCGGCGAACAGGCAGTTTTAGTTCATATCGACTTACCTAAAGAGGGGGATCGCGAAGATCTTCACGAATTAGAGTTGTTGGTATCTTCTGCTGGTGTTAGTAGTTTGGCGATTGTGCAAGGCAGTCGTCAAGCACCACATCCGAAACTTTTCGTCGGGACCGGAAAAGCAGAAGAAATCGCTGAAACTGTCAAAATCCACAATGCAGATGTCATCATTTTCAACCATCAACTTAGCCCGTCACAGGAACGCAATTTAGAAAGCGTTTGCCAGTGCCGCGTTCTTGATCGTACGAGTTTGATCTTAGATATTTTTGCGCAGCGAGCGCGTACTCACGAAGGTAAACTTCAGGTTGAGTTAGCTCAGTTACGCCACATTTCTACTCGCTTGATCCGTGGTTGGACCCACCTTGAAAGACAAAAAGGCGGGATAGGTTTACGTGGTCCGGGTGAGACCCAGCTCGAAACCGATAGACGATTACTGCGTGCAAGAATTAAAAACATTCGTGCCCGTTTAGATAAAGTTGCTGTTCAACGTGAGCAGGGACGACGTGCGCGTACGCGCAATGAAATTCCAACTGTGTCACTGGTAGGTTACACCAATGCGGGTAAATCAACGTTATTTAACCGTATTACAGACTCAGATGTGTATGCTGCTGACCAGCTGTTTGCAACCCTAGATCCAACCTTACGTAAGTTGGATATCGGCGATATAGGTCCAATTATTTTAGCTGATACGGTAGGCTTTATTCGTCACTTACCACACGACCTTGTTGCAGCATTTAAAGCAACCTTAACAGAAACCCGTGAAGCTGATTTACAGCTACATGTTATCGATGTGGCAGACCCTCGTCGAAAAGAAAATATTGAGCAAGTACAGTCTGTTTTAAAAGAAATAGAAGCAGATGAAGTGCCGCAATTATTGGTTTATAACAAAATTGATGCGCTAGATGACGTTGCGCCACGTATAGATAGAAATGACGAAGGTCAACCAGTACGAGTCTGGTTGTCGGCGCGCACTGGCGTTGGTTGTGAACTGCTGAGTGAGGCAATTAATGAGTTACTTGCCAAAAAGATGTTTGCTGATGAGCTAAAATTACCACCACAACATGGTCGTATTCGCGCAGCATTATTCAACTTAAATGCAGTTCATCAAGAGTGTTTTGATGAGCAAGGAAACTGGTTATTATCGGTACGCTTGCCAATGGCAGAATGGAATCGCTTGAAAAAAGAGATGGGACAAGACCTAGACTCTTTCGTAGTGACTGATTAAAAATCACCAGCATTTGTCTTTTTTAGTATGAGAAATGCTGTAGATTTGATAGATTTAACCTAATTCATTTAGATAACAATGGAGTATAGCTATGGCCTGGAATGAACCGGGTAATAATGGCAATGATAAAGATCCGTGGAATAATAAAGGCGGAAAAGATCAAGGCCCACCTGATTTAGACGAGGTAATGCGTAAGTTCGGCAACAAGTTTGGCGGTTTATTTGGTGGTAATAAGCCAGGTAAAAACGGCGGTGGACTTGGTGGCGCAGGCATTTCTTTCATCCTTATTATTGCCATCATTGTATGGGCATTAAGTGGTATTTACACGGTAAAAGAAGCTGAGCGCGGTATTGTTTTACAATTTGGGCAATACGATCGCATTGCAGAACCTGGCTTACGTTGGAAAATGACCTTCATTGAACGCGTGATCCCTGTTGATATCGAAGCGGTACGCTCGTTATCTGCTAAAGGTTTTATGCTTACCGAAGACGAAAACGTGGTAAATGTAGAGTTTGAAGTACAGTACCGTGTTATCGACCCACATCTTTACAAGTTCAGCGTTACTGATGCTGACCACAGCTTACAACAAGCACTTGATAGTGCATTACGTTATGTAATTGGCCACGTAAAAATGGACCAAGTACTAACAACAGGTCGTGAGTTAGTGCGTCAACAAACGTGGGATGAGCTTAACAAAATCATCGAGCCATACAATCTAGGTATTATTGTAAGTGATGTGAACTTTAAAGATTCACGTCCGCCGGGTGAAGTAAAAGACGCGTTTGATGACGCTATTGCTGCACAAGAAGATGAAGAGCGTTTCATCCGTGAAGCAGAAGCCTATGCTCGTGAAATTGAACCTCGTGCCCGTGGTCAAGTTACTCGTATGACGCAAGAAGCAGAAGCGTACCGTGAACGTATTACATTAGAAGCACAAGGTGAGGTAGCGCGTTTTGAAAAGCTATTACCTGAGTACCAAGCTGCTAAAGAGGTAACTCGTAAACGTCTTTACATCGATGCGATGGAAGAAGTGCTAGGTAACAGCTCTAAAGTGTTAGTTGATGTTGAAGGTGGTAATAACATGATGTATTTACCGCTTGATAAAATCATGGAAAAGCAAGGTACAGCAACACGTGTTGCATTACCAAGCTCGAGTGATATCAAAGACCTTCGCAATAAAATAAACACGTCGCGTAACAGCACGGTAAATTCAAGCAATGACCGTTTCGCAACTGACCGTTTTAATGAGGGGAGATAAGCAAGATGAAAAATTTTAGTTTAGTAATACTTGCCATTGCTATTGTGCTGTCTTTCTCTTCAATTTTTGTTGTGCAAGAAGGCGAGAAAGCAATTGTACTGTTATTCAGCAAAGTTGAAAAAGACAGTGATGATAAAGCGGTAGTGTACGGCCCTGGTTTACACCTAAAAGTGCCTTTCTTTAGCCAAGTACGTCGTTTAGATGCACGTATTCAAACGCTAGATGGTGCACCTGACCGTTTCGTAACAAGTGAGAAAAAAGACTTAATCGTTGATTCTTACGTTAAGTGGCGCATTAATGACTTTAGTGCATTCTACCTGCGTGCCCGTGGTGATAAGCAATACGCTGAAACACTACTTAAGCAAAAGGTGAACAACGGTCTGCGTACTAATTTCGGTTCTCGTACTATCAGAGAGATCGTTTCTGGTGAGCGTAGTGAGCTGATGGAAGAAGCATTAGTTCAAGCGTCTGAAAGTGCACAAGAGCTAGGTATTGAAGTACTTGATGTACGCGTTAAGCAAATTAACTTACCACAAGAAGTGAGTAGTTCAATCTTCCAACGTATGCGTGCTGAGCGTACTGCGGTTGCAAAAGAGCACCGTTCTGAAGGTCAAGAGAAAGCTGAAACAATTCGTGCAGAAGTCGACCGTCGTGTAACAGTAATGCTTGCAGACGCTGAGCGTAATGCGCGTACTGTTCGTGGTCAAGGTGATGCCGATGCCGCAGCTATCTATGCTAACGCTTATAACAAAGATGCAGAATTCTTTGGTTTTATGCGCAGCCTAGAAGCGTACAAAAATACCTTTAAAAATAAGCAAGACGTGATGGTGATTTCACCTGATAGCGACTTCTTTAATTATATGAAAGGTACAAAAGCACAGTAATTAATATTTGTGTGATAAAAAGCCCTGCAGTTTGTAGGGCTTTTTTTGTTTCTGCACGTGATTAATTTTTATCCTTAACT
The DNA here is from genome assembly GCF_023708065.1 of Pseudoalteromonas sp. NCCP-2140. NCBI lineage: Bacteria > Pseudomonadati > Pseudomonadota > Gammaproteobacteria > Alteromonadales > Pseudoalteromonadaceae > Pseudoalteromonas > Pseudoalteromonas sp. NCCP-2140. The sequence continues at coordinate 101,838 of NZ_BRCZ01000011.1, forward strand.
ATTTTATAAACCCCTGTTCTGCATGTAGTTGTTTAAGTAATTAAGATGATAAAAATTCAGGCGCAGAAAAAATAAGCTAAACGGGGTGATCTTTCACCTCGTTTTCTGATAAAATCTCGTCCTAATTTTTTCTAAGTGAATTTGCAATGGGTAAAAACGTTGTTGTACTAGGCACCCAATGGGGTGACGAAGGTAAGGGTAAGGTAGTTGACCTCCTTACAGACAAAGCATCTTTAGTAGTTCGTTATCAAGGTGGTCATAACGCAGGCCATACTCTGGTAATCAACGGTGAAAAGACGGTTTTACACCTTATTCCATCGGGTGTATTACGTGACAATGTTAAGTGTGTGATCGGTAACGGTGTTGTTTTATCACCAGAAGCATTAATGAAAGAAATCGGCATGCTAGAAGAGCGTGGCGTACCAGTACGTGAGCGCTTATTAATCAGCGAAGCATGTCCATTAATTTTACCTTTCCACATTGCATTAGATTTAGCCCGTGAAAAAGCACGTGGCGATAAGCCAATTGGTACTACAGGTCGTGGTATCGGTCCAGCTTATGAAGATAAAGTAGCACGTCGTGGTTTACGTGTAGGTGACTTATTCAACCCTGAACAGTTTGCTAGCAAGCTTAAAGAAGTATTGGAATACCATAACTTCACATTAGAGCATTACTACAAAGCTGAACCAGTTGACTTCCAAAAGACATTTGACGATGCAATGGCTATCGCAGATATCTTAAAAGCAATGGTTGTTGATGTTACAGAGCTTCTTGATCAAACGCGTTTAGCGGGCGACAACATCTTATTTGAAGGTGCGCAAGGTACATTACTTGATATCGACCACGGTACTTACCCGTACGTAACATCATCAAACACAACAGCTGGTGGTGTAGCAACAGGTGCTGGTTTTGGTCCATTACACCTTGATTACGTGCTAGGTATTATTAAAGCTTACACTACACGTGTAGGTTCTGGTCCATTCCCTACAGAGCTTTACGACGGTCTTGATAAGCAAGATCCAGTTGGTAAGCACTTAGGTGACAAAGGTCATGAGTTCGGTGCAACGACAGGTCGTTTACGCCGTACAGGTTGGTTAGATGCAGTGGCAATGCGCCGCGCAGTGCAAATCAACAGCATCTCAGGTTTCTGTTTAACTAAACTAGACGTTTTAGATGGTTTAGAAACATTAAAAATCTGTACTGGTTACCAGTTAGAAGATGGCACAGTAACGAACGTTACACCATTAGCAGCTGAAGGTTACGAGAAAGTAACACCAGTATACGAAGAGATGCCAGGCTGGTCAGAAAACACAGTAGGTGCTACGTCAGTTGATCAATTACCGCAAGCGGCACTTGATTACATCAAACGTATTGAAGAAATCACTGGTGTTCCAGTTGATATCATCTCTACTGGCCCAGATCGTGTAGAAACTATGGTATTACGCAGCCCGTTTGCATAATCGTCATAGTGACTGAAAAAGCTGCCTCGGCAGCTTTTTTTGTGCCCAAAATTCACTCTGGAATGATAATTGTATATTATTTGCTAAGACTGACTTTATTTAAGTGATTTTGATGCGTGTTTTATTGCCTTTAACATTACTCTTCTCAAGCCTAAGCATGGCTGAAGAGCCTATAACAGCTGTGCCTCTGTACACAGAGAGCGAGTTAATTGGCTTGATCAATAAAAATGCACACCTAGCACGTGTAAAGGCAGATGATTGCCAGTTAGTGCAAGATATCGAGGCACGAGCCAATAAAATGGCACTACCATCATATCAGTTCCTGTATGGCGATATGCTAGCTTATGCAGTGTGTGTAGACCGCAATGTAGAGTTAGGGGTTTATTACATGCGTCAGGCTGCTCAACAAGGGCTAGGCGCGGCATTAGAGCAACTTGGTCGCTACTACGATGTAGGCCAGTTAGTGCAGCAAGATAAAGCGATGGCGGTAACCTATTTACGAGAAGCATCAGCCCAAGGCAACTTAAAGGCACAAATGCGACTGGTTAACCTATTTAATCAAGGTTATGGCAGCCCGCGCGATTATGAAGATGCCTACCGTTGGTTATTCCACTCAATGGTTGCCGATAAAGCAACTCACAAGAAAGTCGAAAATTTACTCGCTAAGCTTGCCGAAAAAATGCCAGACAGCGTCGTTGCACGCGCCCGTTTACCTATGTAGGCAAATAAAAATACATGCAAATAAAAAGGCCAGCTAATGCTGGCCTTTTTTTATTTCTCTTCTTTAGTTTCTTTTGGTTTGCCGTTGTTCGGGTCTTTTAGTACCGATAATTTAGGTGGCTGTAGTGCCACAATACGTTCACCTACTTGCGGTGTTTTTTCCATATTTGTAGTGAACGGGCGAATTTTAATAGGTGAATCGTCATCATCACTTTTCTCACCATTTAAAATAAACAGCGGGATAGCTTCGCTATTAACGTCTTTGTATTGCTCCCAACTAAACTCTTCTGAAATACGTGTTGCACTGACTTTGCCGCCTTTGGCAATTAAGCTACTTAAGCGCGCATAAGCGCCATTGTCGCCAAACAGAATTTGTCGCGATAAGAAGGTCGCACTGTCTTTATTTGCTTTAGCGTGGTTGGTTGAAGAACGCAGTGAAAATACATCTTTTTCGTCAAGTAAATGCGAGAAATACTGCACGCCTAATGCGTTGTGGTGACGGTTAGGCGAAAGCGCGAGTACGCTACGAATCGTCGTTAACGGTAAATAACGCTCAGCATGCTCTGACTGCGGATTACCATAGTAACAAGGTAAGCCATCCATGCGTGCCATTTTGCAGTTCTCCCATGCAGGATCAGACAAGTGCACGGGAATGTTTTGATCTTTTAAACCGCGTGCGATGGCTCTTGCTACATGGTTGGCACCAATAATCAAAATTGTATTTGGTGCAGGTTGGCGCACTTTTAACAGCTTTGCCAATGGTGTTGCCGTTAAGCTTTGTAGTACTACAGTGACAATGATCACCGTGAATATGAGTGGTACCATTTTTTCAGCATCGGCAATGCCAGCTTCCACCATACTTAACGCGAATACAGAGCCTACCGCAGCTGCAACAATACCTCGCGGAGCAATCCAAGCCAGCACTAAACGAGACTTGATAGGTAAGTCGGTTTTAAAAGTCGATATTGCAATACACGCTGGGCGAGCCACAAAAAGCACGATGGCTAAGAAAATAAACACATCGCTATGTAACATCATTAAATCTGATAGCTGTAGGCGGGCTGCAAGTAAGATGAATAACGATGAAATCAAGATCATCGAAAGGTCTTCTTTAAACTCAAGTACAGAGTCAATTTCAAGTTCGTCTTGGTTGGCAAGCCAAATACCAAACACGGTAACGGCGAGTAGGCCAGATTCATGGCTTAGGTGGTTTGAAACCGTAAAACTGATGAGTACTAAGGCAAGAATACCAAACTTGTGTAACTCAAACGGCAGCCACTCTCTACGAATAAGCAGCGTTGTAAGCCAGCCTGCAACCACACCAATGGTTAAACCTACACCGAGAGTTTTAAATAACGCGATAATGGTATGACTTAGTACCTCGCCTTGGCCTACCAGCATGACAGCTTCAAAAACCAATACAGCAAATAAGGCACCAATAGGGTCTATTACTATGCCTTCCCAGCGTAAAATGCGGTCTATGTCTTGGTTTGGTCTCATAGAGTTTAATAACGGTGCAATAACCGTAGGGCCTGTTACAACAAGTACCGCACCAAGTACAGCGGCTACACGCCAATTAAGTTCTAGAATCCAATAGGCACTTAAACTTATCACCAAACATGTTGTGATCATTCCGATTGAACAAAGGTTACGAACTACCTTGCCAATCCCTTTAAGTTCTCGAAAGTGCAGAGTGAGTGAACCTTCGAATAAAATCACTGCCACACTTAAAGAAACCACTGGGAATAATAAATCTCCCAACAATGCATCTGGTTCTAGTACGCCACTAAAAGGCCCGAGAATTAAACCTGTTAGTAGTAAAAATAAAATAGCCGGTACACGAAACGCCCAAGCTACCCATTGTGCTAATACTGAGCACAAGGCGATCCCTGCTATAAAAATTGCTGACATAGAATGAATTATCCTTTAGTTACTACAATTTAAAATGCCAACGCCTTAGATAATCGCGTCATTAGTTGCTGACATTATTAAAATAACGCTTGCCTATTAAAGCCTACTCACCGTCATGGATACAAGCAAACTCGTTGCTTCAAATACGATTTTAGTCGTTATTAATACTTTTTGGGTGTGTTTATGAATTTAAACCCTGCTAGGCTCATTAAAAATTATTACACAATAAAATTGCGCGCCTAAGATACTGTTAATAAATGTATATTTTCTATGTTTATGGTAAGTATAAAAGTTATGACTACTTTTTGCACTTGATCTTTGCCCCTGATTTCCCGTATTATAGTTCGTGTTCAAACAATTTGATATCTAAATAGTTATTAGCTTTAGAGACACTCTTTATAGCTTAGCTTTCTGAAAAGATACTTGTTTGCGACATTATTAGTGTTTTATACACTTTGTTTTCTAATTAAATAGAAATGAGCTCTAAGTTGTTCAGTGCATATTTATTACGTGTTGAATAGAATATAAGTTCATTATCTGGTCAATGTTTAGCTCCCATCGTGGCAGCTAAATCTCGGTCATACAATCTACACCCTATCTGTTGGTGTACCAGATTGTATAGGCTCTATGTATGTTGTTATTAATAAAAGCCGCACACAGCTTTTTACAGCGATACATAAACAACACTTATCTTTTTTTATCAACTTATGGTTTATAACCGTTTGGTCTACTGACTGAATAAAAGTTGTGCTATATCTAATCGCAGTACTTGCGTGGCGTAGTCGTGTGCATAGATAAGTGGTTTGGCAAAGTGATAATAGTCAGTGCGTTTAGTAAAGCTAAGCGCGAGTCTTTTAATCAGTGGCAAATTGGCACTGAACAGATAGTAAAATGGAAAGTTGAACAGTTATGCAAAAGTTAAATTGGCGACGTATAGTACTAAAAGTAGGTAGCGCATTAATCGCACCCGAACAAGACGGGTGTCGCTCTCGTTATTTACTGACCATTGCACAGTTCATCGTTCGCTGTCGAGCGCAAGGTATCGAAGTTATTTTAGTATCATCGGGTTCGGTAGCTGCTGGTTCTCATTTATTCCCTGAACAAGAAAAACGTTCAGTGACGATGAAAAAAGCAATGGCTGCTGCCGGTCAGACAGAAATGATGGCGATGTGGGATCGCTTCTTTGATTTCCCATCAGCACAGATTTTATTAACTCATGGTGACTTACGTGACCGTGAGCGTTACACAAGTATCCGTGAAACCGTTTTCACCTTACTTGAGCATGGTGTATTACCTATCATTAATGAGAATGACACGGTAACTACCGACGATTTAAAAGTTGGCGACAATGATAACTTGTCGGCAATGGTAGCCGCAGCGGCGGACGCAGATGCATTGATGATTTTTTCGGATGTTGATGGTCTTTATGACAAAAACCCGAATTTGCATGAAGATGCAGTGTTATTACCTGAAATTGACAGCATCGATGAATCAATTTACGCCATGGCCGGTTGTGCAACCAGTGCCGTTGGTACAGGTGGTATGAAAACGAAAATCGAAGCGGCTGAAAAAGCCACTTCACATGGTATTACAACCTTTATTTTAAATGGTTTTAAAGAAGAGACATTTAACCGACTGCTTGCGGGTGACAACCCAGGTACTATCTTCACACCATACGAAAAACCAATGCAAGAAGCAGTGCATTGGATGACTCACACCGCTAATGAGCAAGGTGAGGTTGTCGTGGAAGGTTCATTCGATGAATCATTAACAGATGAAGACGGTTGTATTCGTAGCGATGAAATCGTTGCAGTACATGGAGAATTTGGCGTAGGCGATACCATATTAGTTCGTAGTGATGATGGTACGCGTCTAGCAAAAGCAACAGCGAACTACAGTAGCTGTTTATTGAATTTTATTGCTGACAACGAGCAAAGTGAATTTAGCGAAAAAATGCAAGATTCAATCGGCCCAGTTGTTTCAGAGAAAGATATCGCATTATTGGAGAAGTCATGAGTTTAATTACGGATATTTCGAGTCAAGCTGCAAAAGCTGCAACCCAGTTAGCTTTACTTGATACTGCTACTAAGAATCAAGTGTTAACTGAGATGGCAGAGGCGCTACGCGAAAGCAAAGCCTTTATCATCAAAGAGAACGAAAGCGATTTAGCGGCAGCACGTGATAACAACCTTGCTGCATCGATGATTGACCGTTTAACGCTTAACGATGAGCGTATTGAAGCAATGGCCGAAGGTATCGAAGTAATTGTTAGCCTTGATGATCCTGTAGGTCAATTACGTGAAATTTCAGAGCGTCCAAATGGTATTAAGATCAGCAAGATGCGCGTACCATTGGGTGTTGTATGTATGATTTATGAAGCACGTCCAAATGTGACGGCTGATGCCGGTGCGTTATGCTTTAAATCGGGTAATGGTGTTATTTTACGTGGTGGTAAAGAAGCACTACGTAGCTCGCAAGCAATCGCAAGTGTAATGCATAAAGTACTTGAAAAGCATGGTTTACCTGCTGCGTTGATTTCAGTGATCCCAGATCCAGACCGTGGTCTACTCATGGAGCTGATGCAACAGCGTGAAACAATTGATTTAATCATTCCGCGTGGTGGTGAAGGTTTAATTAATTTTGTAACAGAAAACAGCACTATTCCAGTGATTCAGCACTTTAAAGGTGTATGCCACCTTTATGTTGATAAAGACGCTGATTTAAACGTTGCAATCAATTTACTATTAAATGGTAAAACTCAGCGAACTGGTGTGTGTAATGCGCTAGAAGGCTTAGTGGTTCACCAAGATATTGCTGATGAGTTTTTAAATCTGTGTGCAGTTGTTCTTCGTCAAGAAGGCGTAAAAGTAAATGCAGATGCGAAAGCTGCTGAGTACTTTGATAATGCAACAGTACTTGCTGACGACGAGTTTGGTGAAGAATATTTAGATTTAGAAATCGCAATTAAAGTTGTACCTGACTTTGCTGGTGCCATTGATCATATTGCTAAGTTTGGTTCAAACCACACAGAAGTGATTTGTACTAAAGACCAAGCTGCAGCGCAGTTATTCCAACGCAGCGTGGATGCATCAGTGGTGATGGTCAATGCGTCATCGCGTTTTTCTGATGGCTCACAGTTAGGTTTAGGTGCTGAGATTGGTATTGCGACAACTAAGCTACATGCTTATGGTCCTATGGGTCTAGAGTCACTTACAACTGAAAAATACCTAGTGAATGGCGAAGGCCAAATTCGTGAATAATCACTAAAAAGTAATTGCTTAAAAAGCCGGGCTTTGCTCGGTTTTTTTGTGTTTAAAATAAAACGAAGACGGCAGAAAGACTAATAAAGTCGCTTTAATTTAGATTGTATTGGTTTTTATTTAGTATTTGGCAGATTGCCTAAAGAGAGGTAGGAAGGTGGTGGAGCTAAGCAGGATCGAACTGCTGACCTCCTGCGTGCAAGGCAGGCGCTCTCCCAGCTGAGCTATAGCCCCACATTCCTAAATACAGGATGCTTAAGTCTTGCGTCTCAAGCGGGGTGAACTTTAAATATTTTTGCATTTGTGGTCAAGTATTTTTTTTAAAATGTTCGATTTTTTACTCTGTTGTTTTATTTTTGGTAGACTAAAGCGCATTCACTGTTCAAGGCTTATCCAATAATGAAAAAAATAGCATGGCTTTTGGTTGTTTTACTTGCCGGTTGCGCAAGCCAAGAAGAAGCGCCTCCTTTTGAAATCAATAATAAGCAGTTTTACGAAAAAAATGATGAGCAAGGCAATAAAATCTTTGCCTATGTGGTGTCAGTTAAAGCACAGGGCAGACGCCCGATTAATCTTGATAAGCCAATGACACGCAGGCAGTTTAAAGATTTTGCCGAGCAAGAAGTATTTGAAGAGTCGAGCAACTTAAAACTTATGCTCGAAGACCAAGCGGTTGAATTATTAAATGAAGAGCTTAAAGAACGACAATACTGCGACGATAAACACGTTATTGACGAAGTATTATGGCGTGATTTAAGTGTGCAATTACGAGGACGTTGTTTGTAAATGTATGCAGATAAAAGCAAGTTAGCTGCTACGCTAGCTCAATTAGATATTAATTATGATGTGATTGAGCATCCACCATTACACGGCAGCTTAGATGCCGATAAGTTTATGCTCGATAGACCGGGCACACGTTTAAAAAACCTGTTTTTACGAGATAACGAAGGTAAGCGCCACTTTTTAGTGATCACCGCTCACGATAAGCAGCTCGACTTAAAAGCCATTGCTCAGCAGCAGGGGTTATCGCGTTTAGGGTTTGCATCCGATGAGCGATTAGCGCGTTATCTTAAAGTGCCACCGGGCTGTGTTTCTATGTTGGCACTGTTAAACGATAAGCAAAATAATGTCACTCTTTGGCTAGACCAAGAAATTTGGTTTAACGAGCTTTTTCATTGTCACCCTTTTGAAAATACCGCCACTTGGCTGATGAAAAAAGGCGACTTAGAGCTGTTTTTTGAAAGTACCGGGCATCAACCGCGTATCGTATTTCTACCTGCCAAATAAACTAAGCTTAAACCTACTAAGCAGACTAAAAGTAGCACGGTCATAAAGGCAACTTGGCCGTGTTGCTGATATACCAGCCCTGGCAATAATGAACCTAATGCGCCACCGCTATAATAAAACGATACATAACCGCCATTGGTGACACTTGCAGGTGCGCTGCTGATTTTATTTACCAGTGGAGCGGCACTTGAGTGGATAACAAACATTGCACCGCAAAAGCCAGTAAAAGCAATAACAAAAAGTAATAACTGTTGGCTCATCAATAGCACCATCGTCAGGCTATAGAATACAAAAACCCAGGTTAGTAAACGCCAAGGTGTTGATGACTTTCGTAACAGCCAAGGTGTGGCTATAGAAGCTAGTGCACCAAGCAAATAACCGCTGTAAACCAGTCCGATGTCTCGGGTGTTAGTGATAGCAAAACTGTCTTGCAGAATGAAAGGTAAATAATTTAACAGTGCCGCAAAACAAAAGAACATACAAAACACCGCTCCGTAGAGCTTTAATACCAGCGGATCTTTTAATTGCTTTAGATACAATAGCGGCGACTTTGCAGCATGAATACTCGCGCCTTTGTTTGATTTAGGAATGGCGAGTGCAAACAGTACTAAGCCAAGCGCAATCACATAATAAAAACTTTGCCAGCTTAAAAAGTCAGTAAACAAAGCAGCGAGCATACGTCCGAAGTAGCCACCAACAATGGTACTGCCAATGTAAAGCGTCATATTACGTTGCAATTGGTCAGCCTGAAAAGTCACACCAATATAACTGGTCATAGCGGTGAGCGCTGCGGGTAGGGTGATCCCTTGTATAAAACGAACCAGTAATAGCAACTCAAAGCTTGGTGCTAAAGTAAAAGCGATACAGCTGATTGCTAACACAAGCATAGCAATCTTTAGAATTGTTAGTGGGCTTCGCTTAGCTAAAAACAAGCCATACACTAAAGGAGCAATTGCTAGTGGCAACATAGTAGCGGTCATTAAGCTACCAGCAGTAGCAGGTGACACAGAAAAATGACTAGCAAATAATCCAAGTAAGGGTTGTGGGGCGTATAAAACAAAGAAAATAAACACAGAGCAAAGTAACAAATGTCGCAGCTGCATTTTTAGCTCCCAAGAGGAAAAGCCCTAGCTTATCGGGTACAGGTTTTTTTACAAGTTCAAAGGCGACTAAAATGATAAATCTTGCGTTAAATCAATATGTCATGATTTCATCGCGTGTTAATCTCACACCAATATACTCGATTGCTGTGAATCAAGTGGGCTCAGTACTGTTATTTGTTGGCAGAGCTGATTAAAATAACCCTAATACGCATTAATAAATTGGAATTTCGTCATGGGTTCATTACAAGATCAATTACTTAAAGCTGGTCTTACTACGGCACATAAAGCTAAAGTAGCCAAAACAGAAAAGCGCAAACAGCAAAAGAAGAAAAAGAAAGGCGCCACGAGTAATCCTAGCGATCTGCAAAAACATATTGAACAAACTAAGCTTGAGCAGCAGAAAAAAGCCGATGAGCTTAATAAAGCGCGTTTAGAAGAGCAAAAGCAACGTGAGCAAGTAGCGCGCGTTAAACAGATTTTAGAGCATCACAACCAAGATGAGATCCGTGGTGATCGTACATTTAACTTCACTTATCAAAATAAAGTGAAGGAACTCGAAGTAAACGAAAAAACACAAAAGGCCCTAGCTGGTGGCCGTTTAGCAATTTGTGTTTTAGAAGGCCAATTTTTTGTACTGGAAGACGAACCAGCACGAAAAGTCGCTGAAGTCAGCGAAGATTACATAGTGTTCCATGTTGAGCCTGAAGATAAGCAAAAGGATGAAGATGATCCGTATGCTGATTTTGAAGTACCTGATGATTTAATTTGGTAGTGACTGTTTCTATTGCCGTTACAATTTTCGGGTGCAATATTGTTAAATCATGGTCTACACTAAAGAAAATGTTTAATAACCCGTCAAAAAAGAGAAGATACAAATGAGCAAGATCACGAAAATTTTATGTGGGGCTAGCATTGCAATGGCTGCAAGCCTATCTTTCAACACTATGGCTGCGGATGGTGCAACACTATACACAGCTAAGCTTTGCCAAACTTGTCACGGTGCAGAAGGTAAAGCGCCTATCATGGCTCAGTACCCTAAATTAAATGGTCAAAATAAAGAGTACTTACTAGCACAAATGAAAGACATTAAGTCAGGTGCGCGTAGCAACGGTATGGCTGCTGCGATGAAAGCAATGGTTGCAAACGTATCTGAAGAAGAAATGGCTGCAATTGCTGATTACTTATCACAAGTAAAATAAACACCATTTTAGCGTGAAAAGGCCACATCAATTGATGTGGCCTTTTTGTATCACCTATTGATCATCTATTAATAGTAATTTAGACTTCTATACATCTATTTGTGCTGTGTCACATTTACAAGGTTTCCCATGTTTGACTTACCAAAACTCGATTTAAAAAATAAAGTATCTGAACAAGAATGGCAGCTTCGTGTTGATTTAGCTGCATGTTACCGTTTGGTGGAGCACTTTCGATGGGGGGATTTAATTTATACCCACCTATCGGCACGTTTACCGGGCACAGATCACTATTTAGTTAATGCATTTGGTCTTAGTTTTGATGAAGTGACGGCATCTAACCTTGTGAAGGTGGATTTAGCTGGCAATATTCTTGATGACACGCCATTTAAAATTAATCCAGCTGGTTTCACTATTCACAGTGCTATTCATGAAGTTCGTGATGACGCTCACTGTGTTATTCATTTACACACAAAAGAAACCATCGCCGTTGCAACGCAAGAAAAAGGCCTGTTACCACTTAGCCAATACTCAATGTTCTCATTGCCATCATTGTCTTATCATGGCTACGAAGGGTTAGCGGTAAACAGTGATGAGAAAAAGCGCTTGCAAGATGATTTAGGCACTACTAATCACATGCTATTGGTTAACCACGGTGGCTTAACTGTTGGCCCAACAGTGGGAGATGCCTTTATGAGATTTTATGATTTGCAGCGTGCCTGTGAAATTCAATTGGCTATTCAAGCCAGTGGTCAAACGGCAATTCCAGTACCACAACCTATTATCGATAATATTTATAATCAAGCGAATGTCGTGCATAGCGGCAGCACCGGTGGCCAGTTAGCTTGGCCAGCCATGTTGCGTAAAGCTTATCGTCTTGATCCTAGTTTTGCTCAGTAAGGAGTAACCATGAAAGTTAATCGCGTCGAAGTGTTCGATATTCATTGTCCAGACAGACCTGCTTGGACACCTGTTTTTGTGCGTATTCACACCGATGAAGGTATTAGCGGTGTGGGTGAAGCGGGTCTGGCTTATGATTTAGGTCATAGCGCAGCTGCGGCAATGATCAAAGAAATGGCTGATGCCTTTTTAATTGGTCATGACCCATTTCAAACAGAAAAACTGTGGTCACGAATGCTACGCGAAAGCTTTTGGGGTTTAGGTGGCGGCCCTGTTGTGTATGCAGCAATGAGCGCCATTGATACTGCACTTTGGGATATTAAAGGTAAAGCATTAGGCTTGCCTGTTTACCAGCTATTAGGTGGTAAAGTTAACGACAAGCTGCGTACTTATGCATCACAATTACAGTTTGACTGGGACAGCGAATTTAAAGCGCTTGTTCACCCAGAAGAATACGCAGAAGCAGCGCTTAAGGCGATGGCTGAAGGGTATGATGCGGTAAAAGTTGACCCAATCCAGTACGATAAAAACGGCAATACTTATTATGACCGCACTAATATTATTTCTCGTGCAGAAATGAAATTATATCGTGCGCGTATGCAGGCTATTCGTGAAGCAGTCGGTGACGAAGTTGACATTATTTTTGAGTGCCACAGTTTACCAGGCGCAACATCAGCAATTCAAATTGGTGAAATTGCTGAAGAATTCGATTGTATGTATTACGAAGAGCCTGTGAATTACTTAAATCATTCATTGCACGCAAAAGTTGCTGACAAAGTAGCGGTGCCAATTGCAGGTGGTGAACGTTTGTATAACCGCTGGGGTGTGCGTCCTTACTTAGAAGATCAAAGTATTGATGTATTACAGCCAGACTTAGGCCTGTGTGGTGGTTTCACTGAAACTAAAAAAGTGTGTGATTATGCTGATGTCTTTGATGTGCGTATTCAAGCTCACGTGTGTGGCGGCCCAGTAGCAACTGCAGCTTCGTTACACTTAGAGACCGCAATTCCTAACTTCTTAATTCACGAACATCACACCTATGCTATTAAGAAATGGAACCGTGAATTGTGTATTCAAGATCCACAACCTAAAAATGGTTTCTTCCAAGTATCAGAAGAGCCAGGTATCGGTATTGAATTAAATGACGAAGTCGTTATGCGCTCTCAACGTGTTGAGATTAAGTAATACTTAGTAAAGTATCCTAAGGGTTGCTAATTTGGTGCTTTAAATAGAGCTTGGTGTCAGCTGTTTCTAGTCTGAGTAAGTACTGCTGATTTTTGTGTCATAAAATCTAAATAGGCAGGCGTGGATTTAGCAGCCAATTTTCAGGCTATTCAGTTGATTCACACGCTTGCCCTTTGTAAATCACATAGTGCTCACCACCAAAGCGAACCTTTCCTCGCTTACGTTCAATGAGTGTATCAGCAGACATAAAATTAAATGACTCAATAAATTGTTTACGGGCACGGTGAATTTGAATATTGACATGGCATTCATTAATCCCTAAATCACGAGCTAGCTTCTTTACCTGTACCCAACCCTGCACTTCCGGTGCAAAGTGATTTTTAATGTCTGCTAGTTTATAGCGTGCTAATAACACGGTGAGGTAGTGATGCGAACGTACATCAAAGTCTTGTAGCTCATCATTGTGCTTCACTTTTAACTCGGTTTGCTCTTCGTCTAAGCTTAAGCTGAATATGAACTCTATATCATCGGTTGAGGCTGGTGGGCTTAGATCAACAGTGTTTTCTTGGGAAGTCATTTCAGCTTTAAACAATTGCCACTGTTGAGCATCAATCGTAATTATATCACTATCTTCAAGTGTCATTAGCTGGTGGTCATCGGTATTTTCGTAGCACCATGTATACTTGTTAGGATCAAAATAGACGATAATTTTGGGGTCTTGGTTGTTCGGTAAAAAGTGGTACCGTTCCAGCTCAATTACATCAAGCGAATCATTACCAACAGGTAATAATAGGTCTTTAGGTGGCTCGATGGAGACTAATTGATACTCTACCTTACTGACCTCGGAAAAGCTGATATTATCATGCAAAGATAATAGAGATTTAGTTTGTTTTTCTAGCTTTTTACCATTTAACCACACGCCATTTTTACTCAAATCGCGAATATACCAATGTGGCTCAACCCACTCAATAACAGCATGGATCCGGGTAACTTCAGGGTAATTTAAAAGTGTATCTACAGAGTGAGCTAAACGACCAAAACGATGGAAGTCGCGCAAATAAATACTTTTACCAGAGTCTTTGCAGATAAGTACAGCCATAAATACATCCTTATATATGGAAAAATAATTTCATATTAGCATTTTATTATCATTTATTTTGCTTTTTATTAACATTGGGGGCTAAACTAATAAATATGCACTTAACTGACCGAGTTGTTTGTGTTTTTATTAAAGGATTACTATAAACAGGTACAAGTACTGGCGCAAGGAGGGATGAGCACAATATACCTTGCGACAGACGTGCAACTGAATAGGCAAGTTGTACTTAAAGTCATGAAGCTTCAGAGTGATAATGTTGAACGTGCCATAACCGAGGCACAGCTTATTGCAAGCTTTAATCATCCAAATATCGTGCAGCTCTATAGAATCCTTCATGAGGATGAACTCGTTTTATTAGAAATGGAATATGTTAAAGGGACCACACTTGCACACCTATTAAGAGAGCGCCAGCTAAGTGTAGCTGATAAAATAGAAATACTTTCTCATATTAGTGATGGCTTAGCAGGTATTCATGAAAAAGAGATTCTGCACCTCGATTTAAAACCCGCGAATGTATTGATCAGTGAAGATGGTGCTGTGAAAATTGCAGACTTTGGTATTTCAAAAATAAAACACAAAGACACACAATCACACAACACAAGTTTTGGCAGCTTGAAAGCAATGTCACCAGAGCAACTTAACAATGAGAAATTAGACTTTCGCAGTGACCTATTTTCACTGGGGTTGATGGCATATCAGCTATTCTGTGATGTTCATGCTTATGCAAATCAGGCAAGTAGTGCAGCTGAACAAGATATTGCTGCAGCAATGAAATCATATCCTTGCCACGCAAGTTATGAATCTATTTATACTATATCACCTGATTTGGCAGTATTAATTAAACAGCTATTGGCCTATAAGCCAAAAAATAGACCGACGAGTGCGAGCTTTGTGGCAGCACAGTTTAAGAGTATCCTAGCGACGCTCAGTTTTGATTGCCCTACCATTGAAGTCAAAGATATCAAAAAACAGAAAAACATTAATAAGCGACTTATGTACTTAATCGGCTTTACAGTGTGTTTTGGATTGCTCATTTGGACTTTCTTGGCAATGCAAACGAAAGAGTATGTAGCTCTTTTACCCATTGAATATACGTCGACAAATGATGTAACAGAAACACAAAAAAGAATACTTAGTTTGGGGATAAATGATGCAGTAACCGAGTCACTATTAGGAAATCGGCACTATGCGTTAATTTCAGAGCAAGAAATAAAACAAACTCAACTTGTTTTAGGCAGTAATGCCAGCTTAAGTGATTTGGCAAGTGCTCTTGGTGCATCTAAGTTACTAATACCATTACTCGATTGCAGCTCTTTGTCATGTGATTTTAGTTTGAGCCAGCTTGATAAGAATGCAGTATTAGTCAATAAGTATCGAACTGCGACAGATAAAGAGAACTATCTGAATATTTATAATTCAGCACTTTCTTCAGTGCAAAGTTTACTTAACTTAGAAGCAAACAAACACAGCCAGTTATCGTTGTCAGATAAGTTCGTGGATGAATATGTATCACTCGTTGCCCAGGTTGCTAATAATATAGAAAGCACTGAAGCAGAAAAATTGATAGCTGAGTCATTACTCTTTCAACGTGCTGACTTTAAACCTCTATATCCATTGTATCGAAAAATCATGTTGCGACTGTACAAGTCGACGCATAATGTAGCGCTTATTAAGGAGTTGCGAACCCAACTGGATAACTCACCAGTCTCTTATCGTGAAAGCCCTGCTTACTTAATTGATTTGTTAGAAATATACCAGCATGCAGGTGAGCACACTAAAGCAAATCAGGTAATTACACGTATTCAAGACTCAACATTAGAGGCTTACCAAAAGCAGATTATTTTATCCATTTACTATAAACGTATTGGTGATTTGGAGCGTGCATTAAAACATGCACAAAGTGCATATGCGCTCAGACCAACGCTGTTAGCGACAAGAAACTTAGTAATTGCTTATCTTATTCAAGGTCAGCGTAATGAAGCTGCTGTCTACTTGAAAGAAATTTTACGCTACAGTTCAGAAGATATTGTGACCTTAAAAACTCTAGCTGATATCTCTTTGTTATCAGGAGAGCTAGAAGAGGCGCAACAACATTATCAAAAATTAATAGACTCAGGACAACAAAGCCCTTCTATACTCAGTAACTTCTCGATAGTCCTGTCATTACAAGGGGAATTGGAACTGGCATTAAAATTTGCAGAGCGGGCGATGTCATTAGAGCCACAAACATCAACCTTACAGCTAAACTATGCCGATTTACTCTACTTAAAAGGCTATACGAATGCAGCGCTTGAGCTATACAAAAAAATTAATGAACATCTTGGGGCTTCACCAAGTAGTATTGCCGAACAATTAGAAAAAGCACAGGTCTTAATCCACTTAGAGCAAAATCAACAAGCAATGAATCAAATCGAAAAAGTATTAATTACACAACCTGATTTAGCTGAAGCGTATTTTATTAAAGCCATGTTACAAAGCGTATTAAATGAAAAGTACTCAGCATTAGCATCGATAGAGCAGAGTATGAAGCTCGGCTGGAGCCCTGTTTTCTATCGATTAGAGTGGTTTAAATCATTGTGCTCTGAAAATAAACTCGCCACCTTGATTGGCCAGTCCCACTTTTTATTTTTATGTAAGATTAAAAGCGCAGAGACAGACTCCGCGCAATTGTAAATTGATACTTATAGCGTTGGCTCCATGTCCTCAATAATGACGCGAGGGTCTTGAGAGAAGTAACGCACTAGTACTCTTTCACATATATTTTGATCAGTTGCCCCTACTTAAATTCAGGTAACTGATCTTTTTCAATCAATAATTCAATACTCCTGCTTTTTCCAGTAACTGATGTTATAAATTTCTTCTT
>NZ_BRCZ01000012.1:0-90568 GCF_023708065.1 Pseudoalteromonas sp. NCCP-2140
TTGCCGTTTCTGCTTTTCAGCTAACGCACGCATTCGCTCTATCGATTGTAGACTTTGCTGTGCTTGTGTCAGTGATTTACACGGGCGAACATTGGGTGAGAAAGAAGCCGCAGCTATTGCAATGACATCATTTGCATCCGTTTTCTGGCCAACTCTAAATGCTTTGACAAATCGAGGGTCTAGAATCACGACTTCATGACCAACACTACGCGCTTTGCGTGCCCAATAATGAGCACCGCCACATGATTCCATAACAACTTTACAGCGAGGTGACGTAGTGAGTATGGTCAGTAGCTCTTTTCTGCTCACCGCTTTATTACTTTGTAGGTTTTGATGAAAAAACTTACCGACTTGAAAAACATTTTTGCTAAGTCGATACTAATTAGGTTAAATTCTGACATGTATGGATTCCTTATTGGTAAAAGTAATTGTCCAATTTCTTTATACCGTACTCACTATATTTGGGGGAGGAGTCCATACATCTCCTACAAGTACACTTTGCCTAGAGCCTAGAGCCTAGAGCCTAGAACCTAGAACCTCGACCTATCGGCTGATCGCTGAAGGCTGAAAGCTCTGTGATGTGTTGGGTTTCGCTCCGCTCTACCCAACCTACGCCAAACTTCCAAGCTTTACTCTTTCAACTTTCCCCTTTCTAACTTTACTCTCGCTAACTAGTAATTCACGACCCAATTTACCCTTTGTTGCAATTTTAATCTTGGTTTAGTACCTGAGCTATGTAAAACTATTTGCGTTTTTAAACCACAATCAGGTGACATGAATGTCTCAAATAAAAGCTTGGAAACTTATTAGCCTGTTTTGTTTGGTAAGCTTGCTTATGGGCTGTGAGTCGAAAGAAGAGCAGCTGAAACAAACAATACAACAATCCATAGAAAAAGCTGAAGTTGAATTAAATCAACTCGGTACAGCGCTTGATAATGGCTCTTTGCGTAATGCGACGATACTTAAACAATACGGCAAGGTGCTTGCTGAGCAGCAACCGCAACTTTCTGAGATCGCCCGTGTAATTAGTCTTGATGCGACTCGTGAAGGGGCTATTTATTCAGGTCTTACACAACGCTTAGCTGATGTTAAGTCTACGTATCTAATACCACCATATGAAGATACTCTTCATCAACTTGATCTTATTCGTGATGCTGCCAAACCGTCTTTATTTCAGGATGCGCTGACAGATCCTATCAATATGCTTGCTGATATGTCGCAGGGGTCACTAGCACGGGTTGGCGCAATTAGTGAGGCCGCTGAAGGTGAAAGTGTTGGTAACCAGTTAGTTGGTAATCCTAACTATGGGCAATGGCAAACGAATAGCAGCGGTACCAGCTTTTGGGTTTGGTACGGGATGTATCGTATGTTAGGCGATGTATTCGACCGAGTTGAGTATGGTCGCTGGAGCCGTCACAGAAAGTACAGCTATTACAATGACTATGGCCGTTACCGTTATTCGAGCCCAAAACAGATTAAAGCACAACAAACGGTAGAGACACGTACTCGTCAGTCTTATCAACGCCAAGGTAAACAATTCACTAGTCCGTATGCCAAGAAGCGTAGTGGCGCATCTGGATTAAGCCGTAGCAGCTATACGCCGCCACGCACACGTAGTAGCTATGCTTCTAGCAGTAGTTACAGTAGAAGCTCTGGGTCATTACGTAACAGCTCGAGCAGAACATCACGTGGCATTAGCCGCGGTAAGTAGTGAAAAGAATAACCACCGGAGTTACAACACATGTATGAATTTAATGGAATAACAACTTGGTCGTTGCAAGCTTTAGCAATCGACTTTGCAATCATTATCGCTTTATTTGTCAGCCTAAAATTTATTAAAGGCTGGGTATCTAACTTACACGCTAATGATGAAATAACTGAGCGTGACAATTTTGCTTTTGGTATTAGTTTTGCGGCTGGGCTTGTGGCACTTGCTATTGTTCTTAGTGGCGTGAGCAGCGGCTCATTTGCACCGACTTTACAACAAGAAGCATTACAAATGCTAGGTTATGGTGTGATGGCGATTGTGCTTATCAAGCTAGGTCACTTCTTCCAAGACAAGGTAGCGCTTCGTAAAGTGAGCCTGCATGACGAAATCGTAAAAGGTAATGCGACTGCTGCACTCATTGATTTTGGCCATGTGGTGAGTGTGGCTATTGTTATTCGCTCAGCTTTATTTTGGGTGGCGACTGAAGGCTGGCATGGTATTCAAATTGTGATCGCAGCTTTTGCCATTGGCAGCATTGCGATGCTACTAATCAGTCAATATAGAGTGCAGTTATTCAAGCGTACTAATCGCAGTGGTGATTGCTTACAGCAAGCGGTTATTGACGGTAACTTAGCAGTAGGTATTCGTTACGCTGGCTTTTTAGTGGGTAGTGCATTGGCATTAACTGCTGCATCAGGTATTGCTCCTTATGCGGCTGACAACATTGTTGCTAGTTTAGGTTACTGGGCATTAAGTGCTGCAGTGAGTTTAGTTGCTTTCATTTTACTACACTTAGTGACTATCAAAATCATCCTATCTGGTTGTGATATTTCAGATGAAGTGAACCGCCAGAAGAACGTGGGTGTAGCAGCTATCTCTGCAGCAATCTCATTTGCGATTGGCTCGACTATGGCAACCTTGTTAGGTGCCTAATTAAGTGTCTACTACAACAAGCGCCCCAAGTAGAGCCAATCTACTTGGGCATGATTTCCTATTAATAACTGTTATGGCCGTACTCGCTGGGTGCGGCCTAATTTATGAATACCTGCTATCTCATTATGCAGGTCGTGTCTTAGGCTCGGTCGAGAGTGCCATTTATGCCATGATCGGCACCATGATTGTCGCTATGGGTATCGGTGCATTTTTAGCACGTTGGTTTAAAGATGCATTTACTGCTTTCGCGTGGCTAGAGAGCATAATTGCTTTGGTCGGCATGGGCTGTATTTTAGCGATAGCGAGTGTTATCGCTGTCAGTTATTCATTGCCGCATATCTTCTCCGAAATTTTTAACTTGCCTGCAGATACCGTACTTAATGGCTATGTATTTGAAAAGCTACAAGAGTGGTCACGTTTCTTACCCTATGTGTTTGGTCTGTTACTCGGGCTATTGATCGGTATGGAGATCCCGCTGATTGCGCGTATTCGCCAGCAAGTTTATGGCCGCTTTTTAGAAAATAATGCGGGAACTATTTACGGGGCGGATTATATCGGTGCCGGTGTCGGTGCTGCTATTTGGGTGAGCATTATGCTTGCTATGCCAATTATGCAAGCAGCAGCTTGGACGGCGTTGTTTAATATTATTGCTGGTCTCGTGTTTTTATGGCGCTATCATCAACATGTTCGCTTCGCTAAGCTACTGCTAGTTTGCCATGTGCTGTTGTTGGTGTTTTTTGCGTTTGTGCTCGTGCTTGGCACCAGCTGGATGAAAAACCTAAGCAATGTTTTATACAAAGATAAAGTTATCTACTCGCAAGCAACTAAGTATCAGCACCTAGTTTTAACTGAGCGTTTGAGCCGCAATCAGCCCAATGCGATTACCGATCTTTACCTCAATGGCCGTTTACAATTCTCAAGTGTGGATGAGCAAATTTATCATTCAATGCTTGTCTATCCTGCTATGTTGGCCTCAAATCGCCATGACCGCGTGTTGATCATCGGTGGCGGTGACGGGCTTGCATTACGTGATGTTCTGAAGTGGCCAGTAGAGCATGTCACTCTGGTTGACTTAGATGGTCAGCTGTTAAACTTATTTGGTAATGATGTTGGCGACTATGATGCGCCAGAGAAAATCAGAACACGTTTAACAGCGCTAAATAAACATTCTATGAGCGATCCCCGGGCTGATATTCGCATTGCAGATGCCTTTTTAGAAGTCGAAGCAATGCTGGCAAAAGGCGAGCGCTTTGACACTATTTTAATTGACCTACCAGACCCTAATCATCCTGATCTTAATAAGATGTACAGTGATTATTTTTATAATCATGTGCGTCAGTTGTTGGCACCTGATGGGGCTGTGGCTGTGCAATCAACATCGCCTTATCATGCGAAGAAAGCATTTTTAAGTATTGCTAAAACAATGAAAGCTGCTGGCTTTGGTTATGTTGAGCAATACCAACAAAATATTCCTTCGTTTGGTCAATGGGGTTGGACTATCGCGACCACCGCTGGCAAATCAGCAAGTCAGCGAATTCGCGAAACTAACGAATTACCGGTGCCATCTCGTTGGGTAAGCAAAGAATATTTATTGGCTTCTTTTGTGTTTCCGAATCATTTTTTTGAACAAGTAAACACGATTGAAGTCAATAGATTAGGTTCAGGAACCTTATATGATTATTACCGCCAAGCGTGGCAAGTTGAAACCGAATTGTACAAAAATTGATATTTTATAGTTGACATAATATGTCGGCTATGCAAATCTTAACTCAGACATAATATGTCAAAACGTAAAAAGGTGAGACATGGAATTAAATGAACTATCAATCAAACTGGCTTCTTTTGAAACAGAAGGTGTGAGCTTTGAGTCTTTCTTGATTGCCAACGAAGGTGAGCAAGATGTGTTACAAGTTATCGTCGATGGGAATGATGAGTTACCTATCTTTGTTACTCAAACAGAAGAGCAATTACTGTGTATTAGCTACCTGTTTGCTGAAAACGAAGTACAAGCAGATATGCGTAATGAGTTAAACGAAACGTTACTACGTTTAAATGTACCAATCCCATTAAGCGCATTTGCAAAAATTGATGATAAATACGCTATTTTTGGCGCGTTATCGGTTAATTCATCGTTTGATGATATTACCCATGAGTTGGTAACACTGGCAGACAATGCGATTGATGCACTTGAAGCCGTGACCATTTATTTAAACGATTAATTAGCAATTTCTGGAGTTAAGATTATGAGTATTTTAAAGAAACTATTTACAGCTGTACGTGGTGGCGCTCGTGAAGCAGGACAAGCAATTGTTGATGCAAACGGTATCCGTATCTTTGAACAAGAAATTGCTGATGCACAAAATGCCCTACAACGCGCTAAAAAAAGCCTGACTGAAGTAATGGCAAAAGAGATGCAAACGAAGCGTAAAATTAGCGCACTAGATGCATCAATTGCAGAACATGAAGCGTATGCAGGTCAAGCACTTGAAAAAGGCAATGAAGCGCTAGCATTAGAAATCGCAGAAAAAATCGGTGATTTTGAAGCTGAGAAAGCAGAGCACGAAGAAGTGTTAGCTGGTTTTAGTAACCACATTGTGCAACTAAAGCAGCAAGTTAAAGATGCTGAAAAGTCGATTAAAGAAAACCAACGTCAATTAACGATGGTTAAAACGACAGAGAGTGTGCAGCAAGCAACAATGGCTGTTAATAGCACGCTAAATACTAATAGCTCATCAATGACATCAGCACGTGAGTCTCTAGAGCGTATTAAGCAGCGTCAGCAAGACCGCCAAGACCAGTTAGGTGCGGCTAAGCAATTAGAAGCTGATACTAATGGCGATGATTTAAAAGCGAAAATGGCTGAAGCGGGTATTGGTGATACCAACCCGAAAAGCGCGGATATTCTGGCGCGTATTAAAGCAAAACAAAATAGCTAATCAGTTAACACAAAGACAAAAGGTAACCCACGCACTGGGTTACCTTTTTTGCTTCAACAAGGAGTCAGCCAATGTTTAACTTTTTCAAATCTAAAAAAGCACCAGAGCGTCAGCTTACTGATCCAAGCCAATTACTCGTTGGTGATATGCTGACGGTGATTGATTCGTTCGCTTACCCAAGCTGGTTAAAAGGACAGACATTGCGTGTTATTGATGTGCAAACGTATCAGTACCAACGTAGTGCAGAGTATGAGTTGGTACTCGAGAGTGAATCTGGCCAAGTGGTGTTTTTGCAAATTGAATCAGATGACGGTGAGCAATGGGCAAATTTTGCGATCAAAATTCAACGCGACGATGTTGATGAGATTTTTACCCTTGATGAGTTCGCTCGTATTTTTGATGAAGACGAATTAACGGCAATTAACGTGCAAAATAGTCCGGAGCGTTTTAGTCACTTTTTAGCATCGAGCTACAAGCAATCAGAAGCGCCTTATGTGTGTTATTTCCATAATAAGGACTACCGTAATAAGCCTTTACCTCGTTATGAAGATGAAGGCGGTGAACCGTGTGAAATGATCTGTTTAAGCTCAGATGATGAATCGCATAGTTTAAATATTGAGATTTGGGAAGGCGGTGAAACAGAGGTATCACTGACGTTAACCAGACCAATTAGCGATATTGTTGACTTATTTCCTGGGGATGCCAAGTGAGTGATGCAAAAGCCAAATGGCAGCGTCAGGAGCAAGCCGTTAGAGCCACGCAAATGGCGTTTGATTTAAGCTCTGAAGTGCAAAAATCAATTAAGAAGCAAGCCATTGACCAAGAGCTTACGCCATCAGATATGATCCGTAAGATTTTGGAGCTCGACGTTAAGTCGAAAAAAACCAGACAGCGTTTATCGTTTAACTTAAATGATGAAGAGATTGCTTTATTGGCTGAGCGCTTTGGTGTTGCAGCCGATGATAAGCGTGCTGTGAAGCAGCGCGTGGCTGAATTACTCATTGAACACAGTAAAAAAAGCTAAGGTTTTGCCTTTACTTCTTTAAGCCCTTACACTGAGACTAGATGTTTTAAAGAAGTGGCATGACTGTGGATATTATTTTACTTGCGTATTTAGTTATTTTTGCATTATTTGGTACTGCAGCAAGTTACTTTGTTCGCTACATTTATGCTTACTGGGTGCATAATACAATGCAGGTTAAATACATATATAAGGCCGGGATTTGTATCATCAGCGTGGTGATAGTATCCGGCCTTATTGTATTGTTTACTTAATCTCGATTGCTTGGCACTGCTGTGAAATACACAGAGATTGTACAGGCAGAACTGGTGAGCAATCGTTAACAGTTAATGCTTGATCAGATGACTTCTCAGCCGCTGTAATTCGCTCTGCAAGTTGCTCTGCTTGCTCTTGTGTGTTGTTTAATGTTGAATAAACCACATAGCGACTTGGGCCACCACATGCCCGCTCACCAACTTCTAACACCTTACATTGAAAACTCGCAGTACAGCTATTATTGCTAACGATATCGTTCAGCTGATCGTTTAAATCACCTAGATCAACGCGCGCAGAACTACCCGACGTTGTTGTTTCGCAACCGCTTAAAGCAATGCTTGCTAACACAGTTGTGGTGATGAAAAGTTTCTTGAAAGTCGATGAACGAACCATTATTGCTTATTCCTTAGTATACACTTGCCGCTGAGCCTTCGATTCTAACACAAGTATTCTCAGAACACTGCGCACCTGGTGCGGTTAGATGCTGACAAATACTCATCATGTCGTTTGCTGCGTTAAATTGCTTTTCAAGGGCGGTGATATCTTTTGCAAGTTTTTCAACCTCAGCCGTGTCAGCTGTTTTGGTTGAATAAACAATGAAGCTACTTGGGCCGCCACAAGCACGACTACCAACAGGTAATACTTTACATTGGCTGCTGTTGTCACAGCTTGGATCATCGATTAATTGTTTAAGTTGCTCATGGGCAGAGCTAATAGTGGCTTTATCTGGGGCTGCTTTGGTCACTTCCTCAGCGTTTTTTATTTCAACGGCTTTTGGTGCCTCGACAAGTTTATTGCTGGTTGCCGTTGATTCGGCTTGCTCATTAGTTGCAGCGTCCGAGCACGCAGTTAATAACACAGGAAATAAAATTGCCAATAGTGGATAGCGCATAACATACCTAAAAATCGTTGAATAAGTACTCACTATCATACACATTGCTCAAAGTGGAGCAATAAAAACGTTAGCTTTCAGTAAGTAGCTCTGTATTCACAGAGCTACAGTAAGATAAAAGTTTTACACCTATCTGCATTAAATAGGTATTACAAACCACCTTGGGTTAGTTTGGCAGGGTTCAGTAACTCGCTCAGTTCTTCGCGCGAAATATCCGTATGCTCAGCAGCAACATCAATAATAGGACGACCTTCTTGATAAGCTAATTTGGCAATTTTTGCGGCTTTGCTATAGCCGATCACCGGATTAAGTGCAGTAACCAGAATTGGGTTTTTAGCGAGCGCTTTATCAACATTGCTTTGGTTTACTTTAAAGCTGGCAATCGCTTTATCTGCCAGTGCTTCACTGCTATTTGCTAACAGTTCGATACTTTGCAAAATGTTTAAGGCAATCACAGGCAGCATTACATTGAGCTCAAAGTTACCCGCTTGACCAGCCACTGTAATGGTCGCGTCATTGCCAATTACTTGTGCGCTGACCATAGCGGCCGCTTCAGGGATCACAGGGTTTACTTTACCCGGCATAATTGATGAGCCCGGTTGTAAAGCCTCAAGCTCAATTTCTCCAAGCCCTGCAAGAGGGCCGGAGTTCATCCAGCGTAAGTCATTGGCTATTTTCATTTGTGCTACAGCAAGTACCTTTAGCTGACCTGACAGCGCAACAATGGCATCTTGTGAACCGATGTTATAAAAGAAGTTTTTGCTTGGGCTAAAGCGAATACCCACATTCTCACTCAAGTGTTGGCAAAACTCACCGGCAAACGCAGGGTCGGCATTAATACCGGTACCAACTGCTGTGCCACCTTGTGCAAGTTCACAAACTCGCTCCAGTGCTTGGCGAATACCAGCCATTGCATGATCCACTTGTAACTGCCATGCCGCCAGTGTTTGTGCAAAACTCACCGGCATAGCATCCATTAAATGTGTGCGGCCGGTTTTAACAATATGGCCCACTTCGGCTTGTTTGTTTTGTAGGCTTTGACTGAGTTTATCGAGTTTAGGAAACAGCTCATAAATGATGTTAATAGCGCTACTTACAGCAATCGCAGTGGGGATCACATCATTTGAGCTTTGTCCCATGTTTACATCATCGTTGGGGTGAACGGTTTCGCCTGCAAATTGGCTCGCCAGCGTTGCAATGACTTCATTGGCATTCATATTTGAGCTAGTGCCAGAGCCTGTCTGAAATACATCAACAGGAAACTCTGAAAAATGCTTACCATCGATGACCTCTTGGCATGCTTGCTCAATGGCTTTGGCTTTACCTTGGCTCAAATGGCCTAAAGCAGCATTACTTTGCGCTGCAGCTTGCTTAATGTAGGCGAGGGCGGTGATAAATTGCTTAGGCATGGCTAAGCCACTAATTTGAAAATTGTTGATAGCGCGTTGCGTTTGAGCTTGATACAAAGCATTCGCAGGGACTTGTAGCTCACCCATGCTATCTGATTCGGTTCTAAATTGGCTCATAAACACTCCTAAATCGGGTTAAATTCTTGGCTGAGAAGGCACGCTTCTCGCTCCAAACTGAAATACTTTTCAATACAGTTATGAGTTTTGTAGTAACGCTTTAGCGCAAGTTGCGGTTTATAAAGCTGAGCTAAACATTGTTTACGAATTGCATTATGCACTAATGAATCACACATCTTTTCAAGTAGTTCATGAAAGGTGCGTCTTAGATACAGCTCTTGCAAAATAAAGTTGTGATGCTTTTCGTAATAGCGTGAAATGTTTAAACCCGCTTCAACATAGTTACCAACAAGTGCAGGGGCATGTAGCCCAGGTCTTTGGCAAACACATTTCATTTGCCGCTGATAATGGAGCATAGCATTGTGAGAGTGCATAGAAAAACCGATTAACTGTAATGATAATTGTTATCATTACAGTTAATCGGTTTTAGTGCAAGTCTTATATAATGAAGCTAAGACTGAATGGATTAACTGTGTGTGATTAATTGTAGCCGAGAATAAAAATCTGGTCTGTTTCATGTTTTTTCGGCGCCTGTACATTTTCTTTGTTACATTGAGAAAGAAGATCGATCACGGTTGCTCTGTCGTCACAACTTGTTAAGGCGGCTTTTTCGCTTTCAGCACGTTCGCTGGCTGCAAGTGCTGCATCTACAGCGGTGTAGGGTGAGATATACATAATATTGCTCCTATTGGTTAACTCACTTAAGAAATAGCATAAGCTGTACCAATATTGATCAATAAATTTAACTTGTTGAAAATTATAGTTTTATATTTTTAACTAATAAATTCACCGCGACTTTATTATTTATTTTTGCTTTACTGTTGTGCACTAATTACCAAACATGGTGCACTAATTTGTATGGATAAACCCTTCTCTCAAGCCTGTGAAAACAACAAATTACCTATTTTAAACGTATTAGCAGAGTTCTTTTCTGATGTGACGGATGTATTAGAAGTCGGCTCAGGTACTGGGCAACATAGTGTGCATTTTGCAACGCATTTAGCACATTTGCAGTGGCATTGTAGTGATCGCGAGGTTAATCACCCGGGGATTTTACAATGGCATCAAGAAGCTGCATTAACTAACTTGCATGCGCCACTGAC
This sequence comes from Pseudoalteromonas sp. NCCP-2140, assembly GCF_023708065.1. Lineage (NCBI taxonomy): Bacteria > Pseudomonadati > Pseudomonadota > Gammaproteobacteria > Alteromonadales > Pseudoalteromonadaceae > Pseudoalteromonas > Pseudoalteromonas sp. NCCP-2140. The sequence continues at coordinate 10,375 of NZ_BRCZ01000012.1, forward strand.
ACTCGACCTTAATGATCCTTGGCCGGTTGAAACTGTGAATGCCATTTTTACGGCGAATACAATGCACATTATTAGCTGGCCACTGGTGGAACGCTTTTTCCAAGGTGTAGCAAAGCATTTAGCGCCAAAAGGTAAGTTGTGTATTTATGGACCATTTAAGTACCAAGGTAAGTTTACCAGTGCTAGTAATGCTGAATTCGATGCGTTTTTAAAACAGCAAGATGCAAATAGTGCGATTCGTGATTTTGAAGCGATTTGCCAACTTGCAGAGCAAGCTGGCTTAGCCTTGGTTGAAGATGTGCAAATGCCAGCGAATAACCAATTATTGCTGTTTAAAAGGCAGTAAGCTTTCGCAATGGGCTTTATAGAGCGCCATATGTTGGCGTTCTCTAGTAATAAAATCGCTAATGGCAGCTGCAAACTCAGTGTGCTGAATATGATGCAGTGAATAGGTAGATACGGGCTTAAAACCGCGACTTATTTTATGCTCACCTTGTGCGCCAGAATGGAACTGTTTAAGTTTGTTGGCAATGCAGTATTCAATGCCTTGGTAATAGCAAAGCTCAAAGTGCAAACTATCAAGCTCATAATTTGTTCCCCAGTATCGACCGTATAAACAGTTCTGATCTTTAAAACTGAGTGTGGCGGCAATCACTTCTCCTTGATACTTAGCGAACATTAACACCAGTTTGTCGGCCATGCTTTGCTGTAATAACTCAAAAAAGGCGGTATTCAAATAACCATTGTGGCCTGAGCGCTTCAAATAGGTTTGGCGGTAAAAATGACTAAATTTCTGCATATGCTGTTTGTTGATGTCAGCACCTTCGAGCCATTCTATGGTTATCTGTTGTTCAGCTATTTTAGCGCGTTCTTTTTTGAGCGATTTACGCTTTCTTGCGGTGAGTGAAGCTAAAAAGTCCTCAAAGTCATTATAGCCTTCATTAAACCACTGAAACTGCACGCCATGACGTTGCATTACGGTATCGCTAGTTAATGCAGTCGCTTGTTGCTGGTGGCAAAAATTTATATGCCAACCTGACCAGCCTAACTGCGCTGCTGTTGCTGTGAGTACATGCTGAGTGTAAGCATAGACTTCAGTGGGGTTATCGTGATTTATACAAATTCTTTGCCCAGCAATAGGTGTGAATGGTACGCCACACAGCCATTTGGGGTAATACTCTAAGCCATGTTGTTGATAGGCTTCAGCCCAAGCCCAGTCAAATACATATTCACCATAAGAGTGGTGTTTTAGATACCCGGGTAGTAAGGCTATGACCTGTTCTTGCTGGTAAATTGCTAGGTGCATAGGTTGCCAACCCGATTCTTCACTCACACAGCCAGTTTGTTCTAAAGCAGCTAAAAAAGCGTGATCAGTAAAGGGTGTATCATTAAAAAATGACTGCCAAAGAGTGGCATCAATCTCACTTATTCGATTAAACCAGCGGTGACTAAACTCACTCATTGTGCAGCCGATTCAATATCTTTGATGAAACCGTTGATATGCATAGCAAGCTTATCGAAATAAGGGTTAAACGTGAGTCGCGCAAAGGGTTTGTGCGCTTGTAAATTTTCGGCTGTTCGTTCACCCATCACAACGTCTTTTTGGTATTTGCAGGCTGTATAAAGCGTGTCGTCATCTAAGTAGCTGCCGCAATTGCGATACAATGCTGTGCGACCGTAGTAAGGGTTGCTGGGCTTATTAACAATACCAATATGTGACATTCCTTTGATTTTTTTACAGTCATCGGTGTCGCAGTAATCACGAATTATTTGGTAATCAGCTGGAAAGCTGGCTGGGATATTATTGTCATCACCATAGTATACAAGCCGATCAAGCTGGTTATTCTTGCGCGTTTTTGGGTCGTGTAGCTTAGTTAAAATTTTAAAGGTCGCTTGGTTATCTATTGTGGTGTCAACATCACTAAAGGTGCTAAATATCGCTACATTAGGGAGTTGGCGATGACGTAGTTCATCAAGGCTAATACGGCTCATTGCTTCGTGACTAGCTGAGGCTGCACTAAATGGAAACGACTCATACTTGGCAAAATCAAGGTCCGCGTCTTTATCAATCCAATTTACAAATGGAATCGCATCGACCCATTTCGCTAGCCAACCGTTTTTATTGTGTGGCTCGCTTGCAGGTGAAAACAACATAGCAGCAGTAATTTTATTATCGACCGGGCCTTGAGTTAAGTAATCAATAACCAGTGCAGCACCGGTTGAGTAGCCCCCTAATATCACCTGATCAAAGTCTTTTAATGTGCGCTCAATGGCATACACGCTAGCCTTTTGCCAATCATCGGCATCTATGTCTCTAAGTGCTGCAGGAGCGGTACCATGCCCAGGTAGTAAAATTGTGCGTACCGTATACCCTTGTTGATAATACACTTGTGCAAGGTCGTGATAGGTAAAGGGTGAGTCGGTTAAACCGTGGATCAAGAGCACTGCTTTACGGCTATTGGCCTGTTTAAGTTCAAATGGGCTTATTAAATCGGCAACAGTCGCGTTAGCTGGTCGAGAGCCTTGTGCAACAAGCTGCTGATAGGTGTCTGTGTAAACAGGGCATGGCAAACTAGCACGCGGGTTTTCGCTACTAATTTGCAGGTAAGCAGCGGTTAAATAGTCACTAAATGCTTGCTCGATATTATAACTAAAGGTGCTATGGGTGCGTGGTAATGGCTCTCTAAATAGTCCTTCGCGCTTACTTTTCATCATCAGTTCTTGGTCTTCAAGCTGAGTAAGGCAGGTTTGTTGCTGCGCCATTAATGAGCTGCTAAAGAGTCCACTGATGGCCCAAGAGATAGCAACTAAGTTGATGAATTTCATATTTTAAGAATCCTTTTAAAGCCTGTTTTTAGCTTATCGAGTTGTGTTTTATTTGCAAGCAAGCTGCGTCAAGCGAGTGGTAAATGACGCTTAGTGAACGCTTGTTTTAAGACTACTGTCGATTCGATGTTAGCAATACAATCAATACTACCTAATTTATGTTTCACAAAGCTTTCATAGCTTTCTAAATCAGCGGCAACGATCTTCAGTAGGTAATCATAACTGCCTGAAATAACGGAACACTCAAGTACATGGTCAAGTTTCTCAACCTGCTGTTCAAATTGCTCAGCAGCGGCAACAGAGTTCTGGTTTAAGCGAACAAAGGCATACACAGACACATTTAAATCAACGGCTTTAGGATTGATGGCAGCATGGTAACCACTGATCACATTTGCTGATTCGAGCTTTTTAATGCGGCGTAGGCAAGGGGTATCGGACAGGCTAACCGAGTGTGCCAGCTCTGAGACAGAAGTTCTCGCATTATCCTGTAAAGCATTAAGTAATTGTTGGTCTTTTTTATCTAATTTCATTTTTATTTGAGTGATTTTCACTAATCTAGATGGATTCTAGTCTATATTTTGGCGATTAGCACTCATTGAACTCTGTTAACATTATCGCAATAAAATTATTTTGGAGTGAGCCTGTGACTGAGAACACTAAGGCATTTGATAGCTGGCTTCGCACCCGTTTTGTTGAGATCAACAGCGAATTAGAAAAACTATATTGGCAACAAGACGATAAAGCGAATGTAGAGGGTGTCGGTGAGCACCTTAAACGTCAATTAGAGCAAGAAGGTAATGAGCATATTCGTGCCTTACTGGCAGAGGGCAATACCGATGAAGGCTTTGATAATGCCTTTGACTTATTAGGTAATGTTGGCTTGTATATGGCGGCATGCCGTCGCCATGAGATAACAGAGCCTTCTCGTGAAACAAGCTCACCGCTTGTTGAAGCTTCTGCGTTGGCAATGCACATTGGTGCATCTATTGGTGTTACCCCGCGTTTTGCAACGGCGCATTTAACAACCCACAATAAAGCGGTTGATGGTTTGTATAAGCGCTTTACTGACCTTGAAGATGAGAAAATCTTTATCGATTACAATACCAAGGGCATTTTAGCGTATAAGCGCGCGGCAGATGCTTTATTAAAAATTCAGCCGTTAGGGATATCACACCCTATCGCGGCAGATTTACTCGCAGTGGCAAAACAAGCATTGCTTGATGTGATTGAGTCGAATAATACGTTATACAACAAGCTCGATACAGACCGCTTTTTCTATTGTGTACGCCCGTATTACAAGCCGTATCGAGTAGGTAAAGAGGTATATCGTGGCGCGAATGCTGGTGATTTTGCGGGCATTAATGTTATTGATTTACTGCTTGGTCTTTGTTTTGCTAATGAACCTAGTTACTCGCAAATGCTGGTGGATAAATTCTTGTATATGATGCCTGAAGATCAGCAGATCCTGCGTGAAAGCATGCGTATGACAAGCATTATGGATGACTTTTTAGCAGCAGAAGCTGAGCGCGATAGCGAATGGTTACAAACTAACTTAAAGCTGTTCATTCAAGTGTGTAAACTGCATGGTGATACAGCCATTGGCCACCATAATCAGTTGGTCAGTAAATACATAGCGCAGCCTTCACAGCAAATGCAGCAACAACATATGGATAAAGTCACAGCCAGTGGGCCGCCTTTGCATGTGTTACTTAACTCACTAGAGCAGTTACGTGATCGCCGTGCGGCAGCAAAAAGGGACGATATTCGAACTCGGTTTGATGATTTAACTAAGTTAAAACAGTGGATTAAGTAATGAACAAAAACGATTTCGTAATTCCACAAGGCAGCTATTTGCTCAACCACTCTGTGGGGCGACCCTTAAAATCTGCTGAGCAGCATTTTCATCAGCAGTTTTTTGCTGCTTGGCAAAATGAAAATAAAGAACCATGGCAACAGTGGTTGCAAGGTGTTGAGGCATTTACGAGTAGTCTCGCTAAATTATTTAACTCGCAAAGTGAGTTATTTTGTCCACAAGTTAACTTATCGAGTGGTTTAACCAAGCTGTTGATGTCGCACCCACGACTGCAACAAGAAAATTGCAAAGTGTTAATGGCAGAAAGTGACTTTCCAAGCATGGGTTTTGCGATGCAAAAAGCCCTACCTGAAAGTGCTGAAATCGTGTTTATTGGTAAGCATGAAGATTTAACTGATGCGCAGGTTTGGCAGTCATATTTAGCAAATAATGATATTGATTTAGTCTTTATAAGCCATGTTTATTCAAATACGGGTCAGCAAGCGCCTATTAACGAAATTATCAATATCGCAAAGCAACACAACACATTGAGCTTACTTGATGTTGCGCAGTCTGCGGGTATTTTAGAGGTCGACTTAACTAAGCTTGATGCCGATTTTATGTTGGGCTCGAGTGTAAAATGGTTATGTGGGGGACCGGGTGCTGCTTATTTATGGGTTAACAGCAAGCAGCTATCACTTTGTCAGCCACAAGATGTTGGCTGGTTTTCTCATCAAAATCCGTTTGAGTTTGATATTAAGCACTTTGCTTATCATCAAACCGCGTTACGCTTTTGGGGCGGTACCCCTTCAGTTGCACCTTATATTTTGGCTTCGCATAGTATTAATTACTTTGCTGATCTTGGTATTGAGAAAGTACGCGCTCATAACTTAGCAATGCTCGCTCAGTTTCATGATCAATTAGCTGATTATATGCGCTCACCCATACAGGCTGACAAATGCTCTGGTACGGCTATTATGCATTTTGGCGAGCAACAAGCGGCTGTTAAAGCTGCGCTTATTGCAGCGAATATTGCGGTTGATGAACGTCACTTAGGCTTAAGAGTCTCTGCTCATATTTATAATGATCAGCAGGATATAGATACTTTTATCACGACTGTGAAAAGCGCTTTAAATTAAGTGCTTGTCGAGCCTTTGCTTTAACGGAACGCCAGTGCGTCATTGGTTTTTCGGGGACCAGCGCTAAAATTTGCTCAAAGTCGATGTCATCAATACTTACTTCGTTGCTGTGGGCAAACATAATCCGTTTTGGTTGTAGCGCTTTTAGCATTAACAAAGAGCTTAAATACAGCTTTGGGTAAAAAACAGGAAAGGGTGGCACAAGCTGCCCTTTTACTTTTACTAGTAAATCAGCAATGTAAATTCGCTCGCTAGGAATATGATACAGGCTAATATCTCGGTCAGTGTGACCTGGGCTATGTAGTGCTTGCCAATCGTCAAAGCCGGGTAGGGTTGCATCAGTAGCAAGGTAATAATCTGCATCTAGATGGCGGCTGTACCAAAGGTTGTGGCGTTTTTTATTTAACCTACCTGCGACCCACCAAGCCAAAGCGATATCGGTTAAATGCATTAAGAAACCATCAATGCCTCTATACCATTGACCTGGAGCATTCGACGTCGCTATTTTGCCGCCGCTTAACTTTCTTAGTGCATGCGCTCCACCGGCATGATCTGGGTGCATATGGGTGACAACAATCAGTTTTAAGTCAGTGATGGGACGCTTGAGTTGTTCGGTAATATAGTCAAATACAGTATCAACATCAGCACGGCAACACCCATCAAGCAGCATCAATTTATCTGGATATTCAACTAAATAGATATTTTGAATATAACCTTCGAGCGTGTGAATGTGCAAAACAATTGACCCCTAAACTAAATCAGCAAATGTTGTTATATCATGTCTGACTAGTTTTGGTAAGTTAAGCTAATTGGATTGCGTGCCTCGCTCTTTGAGCTGCTTTTTGTTTTCTTCTAGCTGTGCTACTTGTTTTTCGAGGATGCTGATTTGGCTTTTATAGTAAGCGTTAATACGCTCACTTTGTTTGCTGATAGCATCATCAATAGAGGCTGCGCCTAACCTATTTGCGGCATCTTGCGTCATATTATTGAGTTTATCGATGCGCTCACTTTGTTGTTTTTGTAGTTCTTTAATTTCTAGTTGAAGGCGGTCTATTTCACGATCGGCTTTTTGAATTTTTAAATAATCTTCAACACTTAAGTCGGCAGGCTTTTGTGGTTTTTGCGGTTGCTCTGTAGCTGGTGTTTGGCTACTTGCTGGTGGCGGTGCAATTTTCACGATTACTGCATCTTTTCCACAAGGCTGCTCTGTAAAAGTGGCAACCCCGTCAATCATGCACTTATAAATAGTGGCTTGACTGTAGGCGCTGGCAAATAGGGCAAGAGTAAAAAATGCAAAACGAAACATAGCATCACTTTGTGTAGCAAATAGATACTTAGCATGCATGAAATATAATGAAGTGTGCAAGTTTTCGGGCATAAAAAAACCGCTTAAAAGCGGTTTTTAATAATAAAATGGTGGAGAAGGAGGGATTCGAACCCTCGATAGAGCTACAAACCCTATACTCCCTTAGCAGGGGAGCGCCTTCGGCCACTCGGCCACCTCTCCAGCGCATAATTCTGATTGTAATTTGCTGAAATTAATCAACAAATAAAAATAAGTGGTGGAGAGATAGGGATTTGAACCCTAGAGGGGCTACAAACCCCTGCCGGTTTTCAAGACCGGTGCATTCGACCACTCTGCCATCTCTCCACATCGTGATGCGAGAATAATACTTAGCTGAATCGGCTGTGTAAATAGGAAAAAGTTTGTTTGCTTGTTTTTTGAGCGTAAAGAGGGAGTTTTTTGTAAAAAGGTTTAATTAATTGCTGTTTTTAACTTAAAAGAAAGGGGTTGGAGCAGTAAACGGAGGAGCTAAAGAAGGATCTTCGTTAGTGGTTGGGTGTTTACTGCACCGATAAAGTAACCATGGTTGGGGATTACTTGTGTTGTACTGCGCCGCCAAGAGCTAACTTTTTGCCATAGCGATTTAGTTTTGCCAACATTTTTGCTTTGCGGTTTGTTGGTTTTACGGCAACATGAGTTGCAGCGTTTTGGTTTAATGTATTAATTGGGTTCATTACTTTGCTCCGGGTTGTGTTTGGTTGAAAACGTGAGTATTTTGCAATCAAACTGAACAAAAATAAAACGATAAAAATTGAGTCTGTCGGATAACTTTTTCTAATCCAAAAGCCTTTTATTAACATGGGGTTAAGTTTTTGCCTTAGTGATATCTTGCATGCTTATGCAGTTTCTTTAACGCTGAAGTGTAGGTAAATAAAGGTTTTTAGTTTTTATTATTTTTATTTATGCGTTTTTAGAGTGAGAAAGTGACTATTTATTCAGATTAATATAATTTGAACGAGTGTGGTGTTTTTGCCATGCAAGAAAAGAAGTAACCGTTGATGTTGATAATAATAAAGCCAAGTGACAAAAAAAATCATAAAAACAGTGTTGATTGGCTACTAAAAGAATGTAAAAAAAGACAGATTGAGCCTAAATTGTATTTAACCACAGGCAAGTTTGAGAATGATTGCGCTGATATAGCGCTTTTGGCTAAAAACCAAACTCAAGTTGTGGTGATTGGTGGTGATGGGACGCTGCATTTAGCTGTTAATGCATTAATGATGAGTCGTTGTTCTATCGCGTTAATTCCGGCAGGCACAGGAAATGATTTTGCTCGCGGCTTTGCATGTAAACAACAGGCTTGGTATGACGCTGTTTTTAATAGCCGTACTGAGTTAATCGATGTTGGACAAATCAATCAGCGCTATTTTATTAATGTGGCGGGAATAGGTTTTGACGCTGAAGTCGTGACTCAACTAAACAAAGCCGGAAGTTTTAGCTCGTTTGGCTACACTTGGCAGGGCATCAAGCAGCTATTTTCATTTAAGGCACAGTCACTTCAGGGTGAGTTTAATGGTAAAGCACTCAGCTACAGTAATTTAGCGACGATTTTTGCTAATCATCATTACTTTGGTGGTGGCTTAAAGATTGCCCCTCGGGCAAAGTTAAATGATGGTCAGCTTGATTGCTACTGTATGCCAGCTGGCGGTTTGTTGAAAAACCTGATCAGCTTTTTGTATTTACTACTCGTAAAGCATCATGGTTTGCAAGCGCTAGAATATGCTCGGTTAACTACTGCTGAGGTCACCACGAAAGGGTTGGCTATAGAAGCCGATGGTGAGCTTGTTGGTTTTACTCCGGCTAAGATTAAGATACACAAACAAGCACTTCGTTTTCATATGCCATAAAAAAGCGCCGGCAAATTTGCCGGCGCTTGGTGTTAGAGGTGACATAGTCACTTCTAACTGGGGATGGAGCTTTTTTGCTGTAGGTTACGTGCAGCAAAAAATGCTTTAATTTGTCGAGTTGGAGTTAGCACGATAGCATTTCCGAATAACACCAAGCTAAATCCCATAAAGGTATTCGCTTGCCATTCGAATCCTTCAAATAAGGTGCTTAAGACCACTGCAACCAGCGGGAACAATACGATTACATAGCTTGCTCGCTCAGGGCCGATATTTTTAAGTAGCGCGAAGTAACAAGCAAATGCGATTACGGTACCAAATACTGCTAAATAGAAGAGCGATACCCAATAGCTGGTTGGGGCATTCAATGTCAGCTCAACGTCGCTTACTAAAACATAAGCAGCTAGTCCTAAAGCGCTGTATAACATGCCCCAGGCATTGCCCTGAAGTACGCCAATATTACGCTGAGAGTTTCGAACACTGACCATATTTCCTAATGAAGCCACAAAGGTCCCAGACAGCGCAAGTAGTAACCCGACCAACGCACCATTACTCAAGTCGAATTGCTGAATTTGTGGCCAAAACAAGCTGGCAATACCCATTACGCCAAGTAGTGCGCCAAAGTAAATTCGTTTTGCAATTGGTTTGGCGAAGAACAAGCGGGTGTTAATAATGTTCATTAATAGCAACATCGAAAAGGCAATTGAGGCCATTGCTGAGGTGAGATAGTTCTGCGCCCAATACAGCACTAAATAATTTAAACCAAAGTTAAATAAAGCCAATAATGCAAAAAATCCGTGATCACACAGTGAATATTGCATAGGGAGTTTTTTTACCAGCACAAAGGCCCACATTAAAATGGCTGCAATGGCAAAGCGATAAAATAAAGAGACCTCAACAGCGACATCACCCAGTTGAAACTCAATAGCTAGCCAAGTCGATCCCCAGATCAATACTGTAGCAAGGTAGAGAGTGGCGCTTTTCATAGTTAGTACCTAAAAATTGAAAGTATGTTCATTTTAGTTCGCTTCTGTATACTTAACATATACAGAAAACTAGAAATGCAACCTATACAGTTTGGTGGGCTATGTCACAAGTTATCAGTCGTAGTAACAGTGAGTTCTTATATCAACAAGTTATTCATCTAGTTAGAGATCTTTGCTTGCAAGGCTCGTTATTACCGGGTGAAAAGTTACCTTCGCTCAGAAAAATGGCAGACAAGCTCAACATCAGTATTCCTACTGTAAAACAAGCGTATCAATTACTTGAAGGGCAAGGATTGATTGAAGCAAGAGAAAAGTCAGGGTACTTTTTAAAGTCTTCACAGTTAAATCAGTCACGACCAAAGCGAGTTAGGCTCAGTCGAGAGCCGACCACAGTCAATAAGCAAGGCTTGATTGAGCAAGTCTACAGCGCTATCCATAAAGCTAATGTGGTGCCATTTGGTATCGCCAACCCTGTAGCCGCTGCACCTACAGATAAAGCACTGGCACGAACAATGCGCCGAGTAATGACATTAGCGGGCGCATCGGCAATTAACTACGGGCCGATGGATGGCTTTGCACCACTTAAAAAACAACTCATTCATCGCTATCTGGATTTTGGCATTGGGGTTGATAGCGATGAATTAGTGATCACCAATGGTGCTCAAGAAGCGTTGGCGATTGCCCTTAAGTGTGTCGCTAAACCCGGTGATGTTATTGCTATCGAGTCGCCTTGTTATTTTGGCATTATCGAATTAATTGAAAGCTTAGGTTTAAAGGCACTGGAAATACCGCTGTGTCCTGATGAAGGAATATGGCTAGATGACTTGGCTCAAGCACTCGATGAACATGATATAAAAGCCTGTGTGTTTTCAACCTCATTAAATAACCCTGTTGGCAGTTTTATGCCTGATGCCAAGCGTGAGCAATTAGTGGCACTTTTAGAGCAGCGTGACGTGGTGCTTATTGAGGATGATGTTTATGGCGACTTACATTTTACAGCTAAGCGTGCCACTCCTGCACAAGCTTATTCAAAAAAGGGCTTAGTGATCACCTGCGCGTCGTTTTCAAAAACAGCTGCTCCCAGTTATCGCATAGGTTGGATCATTGCCGGTAAGTTTGCTGAACAAGCAAGACGACACAAACGCGCGCTTAGTTGCTCCGCGCCACTTATAAACCAGTGGACCTTGTATGAGTTTATAGCTAGCGGTGAGTACGACCGTAACATTCGTTTGCTTAGACAGCGCTTAAGTACCAACAAAGAGCGTATGATTTGGTGCCTGCAGCAATATATGCCAAGTTGTGCGCGTATAAGTAACCCGCAAGGGGGCTGTGTTATCTGGGTTGACCTTGGTAGCCAATATGATGCGGTAAAGTTATTCCATTTGGCACTTGAGGCGGGGATCAGTATTACTCCAGGGTTGATATTCTCAGCGGGTAAAAAATACCGTAGCTGTTTTCGTTTAAGTTATGGCTTGCCTTGGTCTGAAAACTTAGAGCAGGCGATTAAAACGTTATCGCAGCTGACTGTGCTGGCCAAAAAATAAAAAAGCGCAGAGCAAGCTCTGCGCGAAAGGACCAAGTGTTTTGGTTCAGGGATGTTAATTAGTCAATTACTCTGCATTCTGTTTGAAAGTAAATAGTTGATACTCTTTTAGCTCTGGTACTAGAACCACTAGCTCTTGCTCTTTATGAGCGATATCAGCAAAGCTGCCGCATAATGCATCTGCACGCTCTTCAAGTTGAGCTGCCTGTGTTTCTACACGCGCTTCGATTTGTGCGCCCATGTTTTCCATACGTTGCTCAAACTCATCCATGTCGCCACCTGAACCTAAAAGTTCAGAGCCTAGCGCCACTAAAATACTGCCCATCGATTGCATCATGGCTGACTCGACAGCCGATTCGATTTGCTCATCGAATTGGTCTTCAAAGTTTTGGCCAAATTTTTCGAAATTTTGCTGACCCATGGTGAACGCACCTTGCTGATAGAAAGCGTTTTGTACTTCTACGCTGATATCGTCCATTAATTCTGAAATGTCGCTTAGGCCATCAATATTGAAAGCATTTGATACTTCTTCGATGGCTACACCAGCTATTTTTACACCATCAAGTGCGATATTTGCTACTTCAGGAAGTTGGCTGCGTAAGCTGTCTGAGTAATCTGCAATTGCTTGCTGTTGTGAAGCATCAAGCGACACGCTTTGACCATCGATATATAAAGTGTGTTGATCGATGATTTTCATAGTGCGATTATCGGCTGTGTATACTTCTAACTCGCTTGGTGTGATGCGTACATCATTTATAAATTCAACATCACACTGCTCACCGCTGAATGAAATATTTGTATCATTATCGTTATGAGCCATTGCGCCGGTAGCGATAAATAAAGAACTTACTAACAATAACTTTTTCATTTTTTTCTTTCCTGTTTGAAATGACACAAATACATAATCAAATTGAATGCCAAAATTTATAAGTTCAATTAATTCAATATCTTGATGTGTTTTGAGGCTTTCTTAAAAATTGCGGGGAATAACTTTTTAACCATTTTTTAGTTAAATTAACTAAAAAATACACATGCATAAATGACTTTTATCGAAACGATAAAAAACTCTCACTTTTCAGAAATCAAATTTAGCGCTATTTATTCACAATATTGACATATGACCTATTTAGCATGGGTGTATGGCTTTATTTTGGTGGTTTTTTAGATACTAAATTACTACTGAGCTTTTTAATCTTTGCCAATTCATCGAGCAAATTTTAATCTCAAGAATTGGTCTCAAACACTTTATGGAGTGGGTTGTGGGTAAGACATTTAGTTATGACGCGCTAGATGACGATTTTGTTGAAGACGAGTACGAAATGGTCGGGCGTAATCAACACGACAAGAAAAAGCAACGCGTAAAGAAGAAGTTGGAAGACTATCTTGAACAAAAACGCTTGCGCAGAAACTTAGGCGATGACGACTTTGACGAGTACTTGAACGACTAAGCATAAATTTAGATAAAGAGGCAATTTGCCTCTTTATTGCTTTTAGACTTTGTTATTTTCCCAGTGCTGCTGCGATGTCTGACTCTAGCTGTTCAGGTTTTGTCAGTGGCGCATAGCGCTTAATTGCCTTGCCATCTTTACCAATTAAAAATTTGGTGAAGTTCCATTTTATTTTGCGGGTGATAAACCCCGGTAATTCTGATTTTAGGTATCTAAAAACAGGGTGAGCATGTTCGCCATTCACATCGACTTTGCTCATCATTAAAAAGCTAACGCCATAGTTAATAAGGCAGCCTTCTTTAATTTCTTTTGCATCACCTGGTTCTTGTTTGCCAAACTGGTTACATGGAAAACCAATTATTACTAAGCCTTGCTCATGATACTTTTCATGCAGTGCTTGTAAGCCTTCATATTGTGGAGTGAAACCGCATTTACTTGCTGTATTTACAACAAGTACGACCTTGTTTTCAAAATCAGAAAAGTCAACGGTTTGGCCTTGTAGGCTGGTGGCAGAAAGTTGGTGAAATTCGCTCATAATGATAACTTTTTATTATTGTTGCATTGATTCTAACTTGCTTGGAGTTTTTCTAAAAGGGTGAATTTTAATCAGCGGTTTTTCTTACTTGGCGTTAAGTATCGCAGCTAACTTAAAATTATAAATAATCCCATTCCTGCCAGTGTTGTGTAGTATATGTTATGTGTTTTATAGGCCACGATAACAGACACAACAGCAGCACTTAGGTAAGGGTTTTGCCAATCTAGATTTATCCCTTCGTCATTAATAAACACAATGGGCACCCAAATTGCGGTGAGTACGGCAGGGGCGCTAAAACTTAAAAATTGCTGCATTTTCGGGCCGACTTTAAACGGTAATGCGCGGTGCAAAAATAAGTAACGTGTGAAGAAGGTGATACACGCCATTAATAAAATGGTGGTCATCATTGTGTATGCTCCTCTTTTGCTTGCAAGCGACTAATTAGGTAGCCCACTGTCATAGCGATAAGAGCCGCGGTGACAAGCCAAAGTTGAAAGCCCTGACTTTTTAATAGTGTTGCTACAACGCCTGCGGTGATCACTGTAGCCAGTGTCGCAAGGTTCTTTACACCCGGAATAACTAAAGCAATAAACGTGGCAGCGATGGCAAAATCAAGGCCAAGGTGTGTTAAATCGGGAAGGAGGCTTCCTGCGACAATACCTAGTAAGGTCCAGATATTCCAGGCAATATAAAAACTAAAGCCGGCACTGAGTGCGTAAATAAGGCGAACTTTTGTGCGGTAGGCTTTGTGATGATGCGAAAAAGCAAATAATTCATCCGTCAGTACAAAACTCACTGGCAGTCGCCAACGAAAGGGTTGGTCAATGACTTTGTGGCGAATAGCTAAACCATATAAAAAGTGCCGTGAGCTAATAATGAGTGTGGTAAATAAAATAGTTAAAAGCGGCGTATTGCCTGCCATTAATTCAATCGCAACGAGCTGTGCTGAGCCTGCAAATACCAACAACGACATAGCTTGTGTTTCTAAAGCAGTGAAACCATTTTGAACTGCTAACGAGCCACATAGAATTCCCCAAGGTAACACCGCAAGGCATAAGGGGAGCATGTCGAAAAATCCTTTTAGCAAGGCTCTTATTGTTGATTTATGCATCTTATCGCTCATGTTTGTTGTTATGGCTCAGATCAAAACAGCTGAAATAGAGGTGTGTCAAAATAACTGAAGTTTGCAATAATGTATAGCCGAGCCTGTTGCTGAAATCATTAGCGTCTTTTAAAGGGAAAGTTACAATGTCAAAAGTTAAAGTATGGGATGGCTTTATAAGAAGCTTCCATTGGTTATTAGTTGCGGCCATCGCAACCCTCTATTTTAGTGCTGAAGAAGGTATGTTGGAGCTGCACTTTGCTGCAGGCTACTTCACTCTAGCGCTTATTATTACACGCCTTGTTTGGGGCCTTATTGGTAGTAAAACGGCAAAGCTGTCTGCACTGATTCATTCACCAATCGCCGCAATTAAATCGTTTACAAGCAATGAACATAAGGCGGGTCACGGCGCGGCGGGTAGTTATATGGTGATAGCCTTTTTTGCGTTACTTATTGTACAGCTAACCTCTGGCTTAATGACTAGTGACGATATATTAACGGATGGTCCACTAGTCGAGCATGTATCCTCAGATACCGTAGAGTTTGCCGGTTGGTTACATCATTTAAACTTTGACATTTTGTTGTATGCCATTGTGTTGCATGTATTGGCGATTGTGATTTACCGCATTAAAGGAAAAAACTTAGTGAAACCTATGCTAACGGGTAGTAGCGACCAAGTTGCGGTTACTGAGCCTGTTACTAAATCACCGTTGATAGCTTTTGTTATTTTTGCAGTGTGCTTAGTGGTGCTATTTACGACTTGGGGTGCAGAGCCCCTCAGCTATTTGCTTGGCTAGGTAATCTAATACCAATCCGCAATAATACTTAATCATTTTGAGGGATAAAACCTGTCGCTACCTGCGTTAAAAATTTCTGATTTAGAACAAACTAAATAACGAAATTTTTGCCTTGCTATCAACGAGGTTCTATTGCCTCAAAATAGACCACTTAATTAAGCGAATTGGTATAAGACATTAAAAAAGGCGCTAATAAGCGCCTTTTTAGTTCAAATTTTTAACTAGTCTTTGAAAGACTTATGGCAATCTTTACAGCCTTTAGCCCAAGCGCCAAATGCTTTGCCGATTACTTTCTTATCGCCACTTTGTGCTGCTACTGCTAGCTCATCAGCATATTGTTGGAAAGCAACGGCTTTTTTCATAAAGGTTTCGTTGTCGCTCCATACAGCTGCAAGTGCAGATGTATCACCCTTATCAGAACCCGCTACGAAAGCTTCCCAAGGCATTTTAGATAATGCCGCTGCATTGTCGGCACGCTTTTGAAAACGTTCTGCATCAAAAGGTACTTTTCCTTTTAGCATATCGCCCATGTCACCAATTTGTACGCGGATCATTGAAAATGCTGCCTGACGGTACTCGATTGCATCGCTTGGCTCTTCAAATACAGAATTTGCTGATGCGCCTAGTGCCATTGTAGATAGCATTGCACCTACTACTAATTGTTTTAATTTCATTCCTTTTGCCCCTTAAGGTGTCATAAAAGTAAACTAACTGAGTTGTATCTTAGCTCAATATAATATTCAAGTGTATTGCGGTTAATCTTAACTTAAGTTTAATTTAATCATTTATATCTATATCTGCGAAGATCATGCCGCGGCGCATGCTTCTGGTAGCTAAGAAAACCTCGCCTAGTAAAGATAAAAATCCACATATCAACAGTGCCATAGCAGCCACAAAACAGCTAGCAATAGTCACGCTTAAATTAATTGATTGAATGTGTGATAAGAATAAGCACATAACTACGGCGCACACCAATAAAGCACTGAGTACACTTAGACTAAATGCAATATGAATGCAGCGAGAGCGTTTCAACAGCGCCCTTAGCTCCGTTGTTAATGACTTATTGAAGTCTTCATCCGTACTGACTTTAAGTTTACGTTCTAACTGCCGAGCTCTATCGGTGATACGTGCCAAACGATTGGAAAGTACGCCTAATGTTGCAGCAATACCGGTAATTAAAAAGACGGGTGCAACAGCAGTTTGAATCACTTTTGCCATGGTAAGAATGTTGATTACTTCTGAATTCATTGAAAGTACTCTATTTATTAAAATTCAACACAATGTTCATTTACAAATATTTACAACTATTTCTTTCCATATAAAGCCATTAATAATCAGTTGCTTGAGATTTTTTATGTGTTTCATTCTTAATTTAATGTAATTGTTTTGTAACTGAGTTGTTGTTCTTGTTTGTATTTCCGTTTTATATTGGTTCTGAAACTTTGTTTCAATCACTATTTAGACGATAACATAACATATCCCAGGGGAACCCATGTCTAATAATCTAATAAAAAGAACTGCAGTTGCTTTGGCTGTAACAAGTGCAATGTGCGCAAGTGCCCAAGCCAATGACTTTTCAAAGTATAATCTTGCCGGTAAAAAATTAATTAAAGCGAGTGCGGTAACTAAAAAAGAACAAAAAGTTCGCAGTGAAGCAACAAGCTGGCTTGTAAAACTTAATGCTCCAGCATCTATTAATGCAAAAACAATGGGCGCTGATGTAGCGTCAATTCAAGCGCAAGCAAAAGTAGCACAAGCAAGTGTAGAGCAAGCAATCAACAGCATGGATTTACCTCTTCAGGTTGTTGCTAAAACTTCGACGCTAGTAAGCTCAATTGTAGTAAATGGTAATAAGCAGGATGTTGCTAAGTTACTATCAAACTCTCAAGTAGAAGGCATTTACCCAGTATACGATTATGAATTGCATGTTGCTGACAGCGCTGACTATATTGAAGCAACTCCGCTAGTATCTAACGGTTTAGCAACAGGTGAAGGTGTTCGCGTTGCCGTTCTTGATACGGGTATTGACTACACTCATACAGCCTTTGGTGGTGCGGGTACTGACGAAGCGTATGCTGCAGCAATTGCTGATCCTGCCTCTGTAGATTGGCCACAAGGTAAAGTATTAGGCGGTTATGACTACATCAATTATGACGATGATCCAATTGATGTGACAACTAACCACGGTACACACGTTTCTCACTCTGTTAATGGCATCGCGCCAAATGTAGATTTATTCGTTTACTCGGTATGTAATAGCGGTTGTCCTGGCCTTGCACAACTACTAGCGCTTGAAAGTGCAATGGATCCTGATGGCAATGGCGACATTAGTGACCGTGTTGATGTTATCAACATGTCTCTCGGTGGCGATTACGGTGATATTGCTAACGATGCTGTAGGCCTATTTATCAACCAAGCGGTTAAACTTGGCACAAACGTTGTTATCTCTGCAGGTAACGATGGCGCTTACCCATTCATCGTTGGTGGTCCAAGTACAACTGAAAACGCTCTTTCAGTAGGTGCGATGACTCACCCTACAGGTGCAGAGTCTATTGGTAGCGGTACAATTAATGGTGAAGAAGCGATTGTACAGCCAGCGAGTTTTGGACCACAAACAGCGTTTAGTTTCTCAAATGATGATATTGAGCTTGTTTACCCGGATGCTAACCAAACGGCTTGTGAAGCGTTTGCTGATGACGTAGATTTCACAGGAAAGGCCGTTATTCTTGACCGTGGCGGCTGCAACTTCAGTGCAAAAGTTTATTATGCACAAGAAAAAGGTGCGGCATTTGTAATCATTGCAAACAGTACAGATGATGGTACGCCAGCACCGATGGGGGGTTCTGAGCCTCTTGTTACTATTCCTTCTGTCGGTGTGACATTTGCTGCAGGTACAGCACTTAAAGCGGGTGGTACATTTAACCTAACAGTTGAACGTCTAGTTCTTTCTGGCGCTATTGCTGACTTCACATCGCGTGGTCCTTCAATGGGTGGTTTATTAAAACCAGAAATTACAGCACCAGGTGTTAACATCATGACTGCTCACCCTGGTCTTGGTGATGGTCTTACAGGCGCAACAGGTACTTCATTCTCGGGTCCTATTACTGCAGGTGCGGTGAGCTTATTAAAAGAAGCTCTGCCAGAGCGAAACGCGTTTGAAATTAAAGCGACGTTAATGAACACTGCAAACCTAAATGTAACTATGGAACCGTTAGCGATTAACCCTGACGCTGAGCTTGCACCAATTAGTTACATCGGTGCGGGTCTTGTTGATGTAAACAAAGCGGCTAACTTACCAGTTGCTGCTTGGGCTGCAGATACTAAACAAGCTGCACTTTCGTTTGGTTTAGTGAGTGCATCAGAAACAGTTGAGCTTACTAAAACAGTTCAAGTTAAGAACTTCTCTAACGAAGATAAAGTGTACACCCTTTCTCTTGAACAGCGTTACGCAGATGATGTTGAGCGTGGTTCATTCTCACTAGATTACCCAGAGTCAATAGTAGTGCCAGCAGGTCAAACAATGTCATTTGATGTGACAGCGACGATTGACCCTGCAACGTTACCAGAGTGGACATTAACGGATGACAATATCGGCTCACAAGATGCAACGGCTGATTTAACTAACTTAGAGCTTGATGGTGCGTTAATCTTCTCTGATGGTAGCGATGAGGCATTCCACCTTGTTTATCACGTATTACCAAAAGCAAATGCAGCAATGAGCTTCATGCCTGTAATGACAGATAATGGTGTTGCTCATGAGTTAACAAATACAGGTGCTGTTGCACTTGAGCCAGTATTTGCTCCTACAGTGATGACTGATGATGTTGATGAAGATCAACGCTTTGACTTAGTGGGTGCATCAATCGAAACATTCCAAGTACCTACGGATATCTGTGATAGCGGTTATGTTACTTTGACTACTCTTGTGATGAATGAGGGTATTACTCATTCTTACGTGGGTGGTTTCATGGCTGACTTCGACGTAGACCAAGATGGTACATACGATGTAACAGTACAAAATGGTAAATTAGAATGGTTCTATGATGTAGAGCCAGGTACAGCAATCACCTTCACTCACGGCTATGGCAGCGCGTCAGGTTTCTTAGATAATGTTTATCAAGTTATTGGTAACAACCATCTTACAATGCAAAGCTGTTTAGGTGCATTTGGCCTAACTGCTGACGATATTGGCCGCGCAACTGCAAATGTACGTTTCCGTACAGAAGAAGAAACGTGGACACCAATTGCATCAGGCGAAGGCGATGTTGCGATGGGTACATATACATTCACTGACGCATCAAGTGACGTGTATGCAGCTCTAGTTGATGAATCAGGCGAAGTAGTTAGCTCATTAGAGCCTGGCGCTTCTGCAACACTATTGAACGCTGGTGCAGACTTCATGATCTTATCTGACTCAGGCTCAAAAGCATATGCAGCAACACCAAGCGAAGATGCTAACGTTGCACCAGTTCTTGCTGATGCATCATTCTCTGTAGATGAAAACACTGCGGTAGATACAGTGATCGGCACACTAGAAGCAACATATGGTGCTGAGCTTGCTAATCCAATCGCTGAATACATTGTAGTTAATTCTACTTCTTCAGCTGTTTCAGTGACTGCTTCAGGTGATGTTGTTGTTATGAACAGCGACATGCTTGACTACGATGCTGGCATGATGAGCATTGAGCTTGAAGTTGTTGCTGCAGACTCTGCAGGTAATATCTCTGAATCAGCAATGGTGACTGTTGAAGTTATGAACGTTGCTGACGAACCAGAAGAAGTTAATCCAGTAATCGATGCTGAGCTTGGTGAGTTCTCTGTTCAAGAAAATGCCGCAGAAGGTACTGTAATCGGTACTGTGACTGCGACTGACCCAGATGCTGACCTAACTCCTATCGCAACATACGAAGTGACAGGAAGTGACAGCATTAGCATCAGTGATGCAGGTGAGTTAATGGTTGCTGGCGCTATCGATTATGAGCAAACAACCTCTATCGAAGTAACGGTAACTGCGGTTGACTCTGCTGGTAACATGTCTGAAGCGGTGACGATTACTATTGCAGTAACACAAGACCCAGGCGAAGATATTGTTGTAGAAGTCGAAGAGCCGAAGAAGAAATCTTCTTCAGGTTCACTAGCATGGTTAACATTACTTGCTGCACCGTTCGCATTTATGCGTCGTCGTAAGCAAAAGTAATTACTTGATAAGTAAGTGATAAAAGGGAGCTTCGGCTCCCTTTTTACATTGCTTCACAAAGGCTACTTATATATTGCAGTTTTTTTACTTATATTGGAGACGGAATAATAAAAACGAACACAGGAATCCCATGAAAGTTGGCCATTCACTTTGCCTTGCGGCACTCTCTTTAGCTGTTCTATCAGCGTGTAATAAAGTCCCAGATAATAAAGAACAAGCTGTTATTACAGAGCAAGTTCAGATTGCAGCACCCGTCGCCAAAAAAATACCTCATGAAATGACCATTCATGGTGACACACGTATCGATAACTACTATTGGATGCGTGATGATGAACGCAAAGATGCCGCTGTTATTGCTCATTTGAATGCTGAAAATGCGTATGTTGAAAGTAAACTGGCACATACTCAAACGCTACAAAACACCCTATTCGAAGAGCTTAAAGGCCGTATTGAGAAGGATGACGATACCGTACCGACAAAAAAAGGGGAATATTACTACTTCTCACAAACGCGCGGTGATGACGAATACCCGGTTTATGTGCGCAGTAAAGATAGCCTAGGAGAAGATAAGCAGGTTATCTTAAATGTGAATGAGCTTGCTAAAAATCATGACTATTTTGCCGTAACCGGTTTAGCTGTGAGCCCAAATGGCAATTTGCTTGCTTATGGTGAAGATACCGTGAGTCGCCGTATTTACACAATTAAAGTAAAAGATTTAACCACAGGTAAAATGCTCACAGAAAGCCTTGAAGGCACAGAAGGTGATGTCGTGTGGGCGAATGACAACAAAACCTTTTACTATATCAAAAAAGACCTACAAACGCTGTTAGGCTACCAAGTATATCGCCATACGCTAGGCACCCCGCAAGCTGACGATGAACTTGTTTACGAAGAGAAAAACACCAGTTACTACACCAGTATTTACAAGAGTAAAGACCAACAAGAGATCTATATTAGTCATGGTAGCACCAGTGCATCTGGCGTCTCGGTTATTGATGCTAATGATGTCAAAGCAATACCAAAACGTTTTATTGAACGCGAAGCAGGGCTTGAATATGACATCAAAAAGTTAGGCGATTGGTATTACATCGTTACTAATTTAAATGCAGTTAACTTTCAACTTATGAAAGTGCACCGCGATAAAGCGCATGATAAAGCAAATTGGCAAACGCTAATTGCTGGTCGTGATAACGTGAAGCTTGAAGGCATTGAGTTATTTAACAATCATTTGGTATACGAAGAGCGAGAAATGGGGCAAACCCGTATCACTATTCGCGACCTTCGTAACCAGCAAGAGCAAGTCGTTGCGTTTAATGACCCAACTTATATGGTCTTTAGCTATGGCAATAGTGAGTTAGATAACCCTAACTTACGTGTTTACTATTCAAGTATGACGACGCCAGGCAGCAGCTACGATATCAACCTAGAAAGTGGCGAAAAAACCCTGCTTAAACAGCGTAAAGTGTTAGGTGATTTTAATCCTGACAATTATGCCTCTGAGCGAGTTTACGTGACCACCCGAGATGGTGTCGATGTTCCTGTGAGCCTTGTTTATCGTAAAGACAAGTTTAAAAAAGACGGCTCGAATCCACTTATGCAATATGGTTATGGTTCGTATGGTGCGACCATGGATCCGAGCTTTTCTAGCTCTCGATTAAGCTTACTTGACCGTGGTTTTGTGTTTGCGATTGCGCATATCCGTGGCTCACAAATGCTGGGTCGTCCTTGGTACGAAGACGGCAAGTTGCTGAAAAAACAAAACAGCTTTAATGACTTTGTTGATGTGACTAAATCATTAGCAGCTCAAAAGTATGGTGATAAGGATAATATTTTTGCCATGGGTGGCAGTGCAGGTGGCTTACTAATGGGGGCTGTTGTGAATCAAGCGCCTGAACTTTATAAAGGGGTGATTGCAGCAGTGCCTTTTGTTGATGTAGTCACGACCATGTTAGATGCCAGCTTACCACTGACAACGAATGAGTATGACGAGTGGGGCAACCCGAATGATAAAGTCTATTACGATTACATGCTGTCATATTCGCCGTATGACCAAGTTAAGAAGCAGGCTTACCCAAATATGTTAGTCACCACCGGCTTACACGACTCTCAAGTTCAGTATTTTGAGCCTGCAAAATGGGTTGCTAAGCTACGTGAATATAAAACCGATGATAACCTGTTGCTGTTCAAAACCGACATGGAAGCAGGGCACGGCGGTGCTTCTGGGCGCTTTAAGAGCTTGCAAGATACCGCTTTATATTACGCCTTTATGCTCGATTTAGCGGGTATCGAAAAATAATAACAACACAGGCATCCGTGATTAAGCGGATGCCTGCATCGCTAAATTAAAACGAAATTCACTGCCTTTTCCTAAGGTACTTTTTACGTTTATTTCACTATCCATTAGGTTGAGCAGTTGCTTGCAAATAGCAAGCCCTAAGCCTGTTGAGCCTCGTTTTATACTATTACGCGCCTGATAGTGAGGTTCGAAAATCGCATTGAGTTCATCCTCATGAATACCAACCCCGGTATCAGACACTGCCACGTATAACTGATCACTTTGCTGGCTAACTTTAACGGCTATTTCACCGCCATTTGGGGTGTGCCGAATGGCATTTTCGATTAAGTTTGTAAGCACCCGCTCTAATTTTGCAATATCTGCTGTCACGGTAAAATCGCAGATTTTAGGAATAACCTTGAGTGAAATTCCCGCTGATTGCGCTGTTAGAGCAAGCTTCGCCACACAATCATAAATTAATTCGCCCAAATTAAAGGTTTCAGATTGTATTTTCACTTGGCCGCACTCTAAATTAGCTAGCTCAAAAATTTGTTCAATCAGCTGTTTTAGTTGCTGGCAGTTATGCATTGCAAGATTGAGATAATGACGTTGCTCGGGCTCGTTTAAGTGGCTATCCGGTTTATTGATCACCTCCAAAAAGCCGTACAGTGAAGAGAGCGGCGTACGTAAATCGTGTGATAAATGAGTCAGTAACTCACGGCGTTGTCTATCAGCGTGCTGTAATGACTGAAACTGCTCATCAATACGCGCCAGCATGGCATTGACGCCTTTGCTTAAATTGCCAATTTCATCATCAGCTGTGTAGCTAGAATCCAATGACATTTTTGTTAGGCTGTAGTTAGCCGTTTCTATTTTATTAAGCTCTTTATTGAGTTTTTTTAACGGTAAAGTGAAAAATCGAAACAACAGCAACATCGCAATAAAGAGCGCAACTAAGGCGGTTATAAACCACATAGCGGCAAGCCAGAGGTTATCATTGGCTTTAATGTTTTTAAGGGTAGTATCGTAAGCTTGCCCGCCAATAATCACGTACAAATAGCCTTGCAGTTGCTGCTGATTATAAACTGGCGCGGTCGAAAATATTTTTACGCCATCCTTGCTACGCGGATCGTCACCATAAATCGGTGTAGCAGTGGGGTTGTCGAGTAGCTGCTGTATTGGGCTTAAGTTTATTTGCTGCCTAACGACTTGCCCCGGTTTAGCTGAATAAGTCAGTAAATGACCTTCTGGGTCTACAAAATAAAACTCAAATGCCGGACCAAGTATCATCAGCGTGTGAAATAAGTTTTCAAGTGCGTCATAGTCATACACACCTTGTTTGATCAGTGGATTGTCATGCACTAAATGCTCGGCTAGTTGGAGGTGCAAGTTTTGCTGAGCATGATGTACCGAGCTTTGTTCTAATTGCTTACTCCAATTTAAAACGAGTGCGCACAACAGGCTAAAAATAAGCACCAATGACCAAGCGAGTTTTTGATATAGCGTCATTGATTTCATTAGTTTGCACTCAATTGACCGGGGTTTAGTTTATAGCCTACCCCCCAAACTGTTTCGATAAAGTTTGCTGGGTGATGTTGCTCAAACTTACTGCGTAAACGGTTTATGTGGGAATTAACCGTATGCTCGTAGCCGCTGTGTTGATAGCCCCATACTTGGTCTAGTAATTGTTGGCGGCTAAAAACATGGTTTGGGTGTTTAGCAAAATAGACCAGTAAATCGAATTCGGTGGCGGTTAAGTTAATTGCTTGGTCAGCTAAAAATGCTTGGTGGCTGGCAAATTCAATGTGTAGTTCTCCAAGTTGAATTGCCGCTTGAGCGCTATCTTCATGATGTGATTGAGCTGCCATAAGCTGTGACCTATGCCGTAATTGTGTTTTTATTCGTGCTTGTAATTCTCTGGCGAAGAAAGGTTTGCAAATATAATCATCAGCGCCCATTTCCAAACCAATCACTCTGTCCATATCGCTACTGAGTGCGGTCAGTAAAATAACGGCAATACTTGGGTAGTGCTCTTTAATTTTGCGGCATAAGCTCAAGCCATCCATTTGTGGCAGATTAATATCAAGCAGTACTAAGCCGTAACTTGAGCTGGCAAGCTTCTTTATTGCAGCTTCAGCGCTCGAGGCTTCATCAATATGTAAGTTTAGGCAGTGCAATTGTTTGCTGATAAGTTGGCGGATTGCTCTATCATCTTCGACGATTAATAATTTTTCTTGGCGCATGGCTCACTCCAAATCACAGAGGCACATCCTTATGACCTCGGTGTAAGGAGTGCGATTATTATTGCGTCCGCGTTATCGTGATTCGAGCAACCGGGTTATCAAACTTATGCTGGCTGGTGAGCACAGAATTTGTCAGGCCGTCATCTTGACTAACCACACCTGGGTGCATTGCAACATGGTTAATATCGTCGCGCATTTCGTTGTAACCTTCGCCTGAGTCAGCAGGGCCTGGGATCGTGCCTTGCGCTTCAGTGTTAGCTTCGGTGCCTGCATCATAGGCAAAACTAGTACGAGACAGTGACTCATTAACCGCTAACGAAGACACGTCTATAGCATTAAGACCGGTAAACGCGTCATTTGTATTCACCAACATGGTTGCTAAGCTAATTTTTAATGAATCAAGCTCACCTGTTGTCAGGGTCAACGTGACTTGCTCACCTGGTGGTAATGGGCTTTCTGCTGAAGCTGCTTGCATTGTCATTTCTGCTGCGAGTAGCTCGCTGTTATCGCCGCCTTCAGCCATAATTTCAAGTGCTTCAGATGCTGGCTCGCCAATTTTCCAAAGCATGCCTTCGGTGTGAGCAATCACAGCAACAGGGGAGAAAGGTTGAGCAGCGGTAAGATTGACTACCTCCACCATAAATTGATGATTTGTCGCCATCTCACCCATTTCCATTGTCATTTCTTCCAGCGCTTCATCCATGTTGTCTGATGATTTATCTGAATCCCCACAAGCCGCAAGGCCGGCACTCAATGCGAGGATAATTAAGCTTTTTGAAAAGCGCATAATAACCTCCTATTTAACCGTAACTGTTAGCATCGCAACTGGGTTTAACCATCTGTGCACGGTGTTATTGAGGTCACTCATACCCGCTTCTAAATCGTCGTCACCTAAATTACCCGGATGAATATGCACCATCATATTGGTTTCGTTACTGGTGACGCCGCTGCCATTCATACCCGCATTACCACCTGGTGCGGCAGGAATGCCTAGCGTGCCCGGCATACCTGAACCCTCAACAACAAGCTCATCATTGGCTTCGGTGCCTGCATCATACGCATTGAGATAAACAGTATAGGTACCAGCTTCGGTTGGGATCATCCAACTATCTAAACCTACAAAGCCATCATTGGTAGGCAGTAGCATGGCTGTTAGAGATAAGTAGCTATTGCCATCCTTGGTGGATAAGCTCGCCATCGTTGAGCTTGCTGGGGCTAATAAACCTTCAGCTGGGTTGGCAACCATGTCGCTGTTTGCGGCTGTGGCTTCAGTCATTAATGGCTCGAGATTGCCACCTTCAGCCATAGTCTGTAGGGCTGTAGAAGCAGGCATAGCAACGCTGAAAAGTTTGCTATCACTGTTATGAGCCGTAATGAGAATAGGGGTAAAGTGTAAACCTTGCGTGAGGTTAGTTAGTTTTATATCAAGCTCAGCAGCTTGGCTTGCAAGGCTAGTTACTGCGCATGCAGCGAATAAAGTTAAAGGTAAAGCTTTCATGTGAGATTCCTGTTTTTGATGATTCAAAACCAGTATCGAATAGCAATATCCAGAAACCCTCACGAAGTTATCACATTTTTATCACAACGTTGATTACAGCCTTTTTTGCTGGTTGAGAGTTTTAAATTTAACCAATTTAACTAGGGTAAAAAGTCATTACGGTTTATAGTAGAGAAACAAACAGACCCATAACAAGGAATTTAAAATGGATGATAATCAGAAAGTTGAAATAATTGTGGCAGATAAAGAGCAGCGCACATGGGCAATGTTTTGTCACTTAAGTGCCTTAGCAGGCTTGCTTTTCCCGTTTGGTTCGGTGATTGGGCCTTTGATTGTTTGGCTTGTAAAAAAAGAAGAAATGCCACTTGTTGCTGAGCATGGTCGCAAATCATTAAACTTTCAATTAACCATGATGATTGCTTACATTGTGTGCTTTATGCTGATGTTTGTTGTCGTTGGAGTCATCCTGCTGCCATTAGTAGCGCTATTCTCATTGATTATGGTGGTAGTATCGGCGATTAAAGCCAACGATGGTAAAGAAGTTAAATATCCAATGGCGATAGAATTTATAAAGTAAACTAATTGCCATATACTAAAAGCTCAGCCATTTGCTGAGCTTTTTTATGTGATGTTTATGGCCTACTTATCGTTATTTTTCAGCGCGTTTATTTCCGCAACCTTATTACCTAGCTCTTCAGAATTAGTAATGACAGCTATGATAGCCAGTGGTGACTATCTACTTTGGTTGTTATGGTTAAGTGCAACTGTAGGCAATGTGCTTGGGAGTTGTGTGAATTATTGGCTGGGCACGCAAGTCATGCGATTTAAAGAGCGTAAATGGTTTCCCGTTTCACAAAAGTCGCTAGACAAAGCCGAACAGCAATTTAATAAATACGGTATTTACAGTTTGCTATTTGCTTGGCTGCCTATTGTCGGTGACCCTTTAACGGTTGTTGGCGGAATTTTTAGGGTTAAGTTTTCAATCTTTTTGTTACTCGTGACCCTAGGCAAAGGCGCACGTTATTTAGCTGTGCTTGCCTTTGCGGTAGGGCTTGAAAAGCTATTTTAGTTTTTTTGCCAATCAAGAGTCAGTGATACTGAATCAGCAAAGCGCAGCGCATGAGGTTTATCGACGCGTACTTTGGCATAGTGAACGCTTTGATGCTGGTGGCAAATTGCTAAAATCTCAGCAACCAGTTTTTCTAACAGCAAAAAGTGGCCTTCTTCGACAAGGCTGATCACTTCTTTAGTAATGGTCTTGTAGTTTAGCGCTTTATCGACTGCGTCAGTTTCACAAGCTTGATCAGCAGGGTAATGAATTTCTAAATTAATCACTACATCTTGTTTTTTCTCACGTTCCTCAGGGTTAAAACCTATAAAGGTTCGTAGCCTGAGGTTAGTGACATTAATAATTGCATTGGCCATCATTACCCTCTAACTAGTTGTAAAAACTCGTTACGGGTTTTTGGATCGGCTCTGAAGTTACCTAACATAACCGATGTACGCATGCTTGAGTTTTGCTTTTCAACACCGCGCATCATCATACACATATGTTTTGCTTCAACGATTACACCAACACCTTTCGCGCCTGTCACTTCTTCAACCGCTTTAGCAATTTGATGGGTTAATTGCTCTTGAATTTGAAAACGACGCGCATACATGTCAACAATTCGCGCAAACTTAGATAAACCAAGCACTTTGCCATCAGGAATATAAGCAATATGGCAGCGGCCAACAAATGGCAGCAAGTGGTGCTCACACATAGAGTAAAGCTCAATGTCTTGGATCAATACCATGTCATCGGCATCTGAAGTGAATACCGCATTGTTGGTGATTTCATCTAATGTTTGACGATAGCCTTTAGTCAGATACTCCATCGCTTTTGCTGCGCGTTTTGGTGTGTCGAGTAATCCTTCACGAGCAGGATCTTCACCTACTGCGGTAATTATTTGTTGGTAACTATTTTTTAAATCATCGTGCATAGCTTTCTCAGTAATTCGTTATTTTAAATGTCTGCCACCATCAACAGGCATAGAACGACCTGTGATGTAGTGACTGCTTAGTAATAGTTCTACGCTGTTAATAATCTCGGCGCAGCCGGGCTCAATGCCCATTAGCGATTTCTTTAATGTTTTGGCTTTGTATTCGTCGCTATCGTGTTCATTAAAGATAATTAACGAAGGGGCGATAGCATTCACTTTAATGTCTGGTGCAAATTTAGCGGCAAACGACTTGGTTAAATTATCAAGCGCTGCTTTGCTTGCTGCATAAGCAAGGTGCTTAGGGCTGCCTTTTTCAACCACATAATCGGTTAAGTGAATAATATCTGCGGCTTGGCCACTGTTTTGCTGATAATGCAGTAGCAAATCAGAAGCTGCTAAATTAATTAAATAGGGCGCTTTGGCGTGGATACGCATCATGTTATCGAATAGGTCTGCGTAATCGTGGTTATTTGCTTCGCAATCCCAGCTAGACGCATTATGGATAATTGCCTTGAGCTGGTTGGTATGGGTTTTTAATTCTTCGATAAAATGCCCGATAGCTTGGTCACTATTAAAATCAGCATGGATGCAAATAGCGCCTTTACCTGCAAGCACATCAATTGCTTCATGGCGGGTACGGTAAGTGACTATGATTTCTTGCCCTTGCGCTAAAAAGTGCTCGGCCAGAGCGAGTCCAATACGTTGGCCTGCGCCAGTAATTAAAATGGGCGATGACATAAACTAATATAAAACCTTAGATTTTTGATTTGAAATGTAATGTATTTAACTGTAACAACTATAAACCAAATTACAGAACTATTTCATCTTTACTGCAATCATGTTGCTAACTTTTACGTCAAGCATAGCGCTCTAGATCATTTAGCGCGGCCGATAATGAGTGATTGAAGGTTTTGAATATTGCTAAGGGTCTGTACGAGGAAGGAAAAAGGGCAATTATTATTGCCCTTTTAGTGTTTTAATCGTTTTTAAAGCTCGTCGTATACCGTTGGGATCGCTTGGCGCTTATGTTGAGTACGTAAGTAAATTGCTGTTAGCTTTTCTTCGACTTCATTGCTGACTTCTTTACCTTCTAAGAAATCATCAATTTGATCGTAAGTGAGGCCAAGCGCTTCTTCGTCAGTTAGACCTGGGCGATCACACTCTAAGTCGGCCGTTGGGGCTTTATGTACAAGGACAGCTGGCGCTCCCAAGTGCTCAGCAAGCGCACGAACTTGACGCTTTGATAAGCCAAATAAAGGTGCCAGGTCACATGCTCCGTCACCAAATTTTGTGTAGAAGCCAGTGATGTTTTCAGCACTGTGATCGGTACCAACAACTAAGCCTTGGCTGAAACCGGCAATTTCATACTGCGCAACCATGCGTTGGCGTGCTTTTACATTACCTTTGATAAAGTCGATTTTAGCTTGCTCTGGTAATTCAGCACCACCACCAACAACCGCGGCCATTGCTTGTTCATGCATGCCATCGACAGCCGCTTTAATGTTAACCGTCATACGCTTACTCGGTTGAATAAAATCTACGGCTAGTTGTGCTTCGTCTTCATCTGCTTGTACGCCGTAAGGTAAGCGCACAGCAATAAATTGATATTCGTTAGTGTTGTGCTCTTGGTTTAATTCATCCACCGCTAATTGGCATAAACGGCCACAGGTTGATGAGTCAACACCGCCACTGATCCCTAATACAAGTGAGCGAGAGTGCGCAGCAATAAGTCGGCTTTTAAGAAAGTTAACACGACGGGTGATTTCCGCTTTTACATCAATAGTTGGTTGGACTTTCATTTCCGCCAGAATGTCGGCACGCATGGTAGAGCTCCTATTTTTCGTTGTGGTTGTCAGCGTTTTTTACATTATGTTACGGGCGCGGTTTTTATTAAAGACCTAAATGCGCTTTTATTGCGTTAATTTGTTGCTTAAGATCTTCGATTTCGCTTCGTAATTGTTGCAATTCACTACTGTTATCTTGAACAGGCTCATTAGCAGCCATGTCCTCAGTAATGCTGTCTGGGTCAACAAATAAGTGCATGTAGCGACTCTCGCGCTTGCCGGGCTCTCGAGCTAAGCGTGCAACATGTTCTTGCTCTATAAGTGCATTTAATGCGGCTTCGACTTCATTGACGTTACTAAACTCAGCGAGGCGGTTGCTGCGTGTTCTCAACTCGCCTGGTGTTTGCGGGCCACGTAACAGTAACAAACAGATAATGGCGCGTTGCTGCTCAGTAAATTGCAAACTGCCAAATTCGGTATTACAAAAGCGGTGAGCATATTTATTTACACGCCCAGATAGCCCTTCATCAACCGTTACTAAGCGTGATGCAATAAGCTCATCGAGGGTATCTTGGACTTGCGCTTCAGTGAGAGACAATACAGGTTCACGGTTAGATTTTTGATTACATGCATTAGTCAGTGAGTTTAAAGATAACGGGTAATGTTCGGGTGTTGTACTTTGCTTTTCGAGTAAACAGCCAATAACACGTTGTTGAATTGATGATAATTGCATGGTTTTACTCTCTTTTTATTCTTCAGTGCTTAGCCACACTGTTAATTTTTTATTGAGCGAGTCAAATTTAAGGGGTTTGGTGACATAGTCGTTCATACCTGCGTTTAAACAACGCTCTTTGTCACCTTGCATCGCATTTGCAGTGAGTGCGACGATATTAACCCCCTGATGAGCTGCGCCTGCTTCACCTGCCCGAATGGCTCGCGTTGCTTGGTAACCATCCATTTCTGGCATTTGGCAATCCATTAACACTAATTGGTAGGGGCTTTGCTCTCGGCTTGAAAGTTGTGCAATTGCTTCAAGGCCATTTTCAGCGATATCAAAACTAATGCCTGCTTGCTTTAGCAACGAACCTGCCACCATCTGATTCACTTTATTATCTTCAACCAGCAAGACTTGCGACTCAGTATTATCGCTACTGGTCACGACCTTGGTTATTAAGGCCTCTTTATTAACCTGCTGCTGTTCAATGTATTTGTCGTTCGCCAGTGAATTAAATAAATCAGACTGCGTTAATGGTTTAAAGATAATACTCTCAACTTTTAATGTTTGTCTCGTTTGTTTTTCAGTAAGACTCATTGGGGCCATTAAAATTCGTTTACAGTTGGTGGCATTAAAGTATTTTAAGAATGCTTGTTGGTGCTCTTTTGTTGCGCTGCTATAAAAAAGATAATCCACTAAAATTGCATCGCAGCCATTATCGGTTGGCATTGCAGCACGATTGAGTAAGCTTAGCATATCAGTATAGGTCTCGACCTCTGCTCCCCATAGCTGCAATTGTTTTTTGGCAATATTGCTACTGAGCTTACAATTATCAGCAATTAAAATATGCTTTTTATCTATAATGTGGCTTGGCTCTGGCGCTTGCTTTGTATGATCACGTTTAACTTTTACAGTAAAATTAAAGGTGCTGCCTTCCCCGTATGAACTAACCACACTGACATCACCATCCATTAACTGACACAGCTGTTTTACTATTGCAAGGCCAAGCCCTGTACCGCCGTATTGGCGTGTAGTTGATGCATCCGCTTGCGTGAATGAGTCAAATAAAGTGGCTTGCTTTTCGGGCTTGATACCTACACCCGAATCAATAACAGAGCAGTTCAAGAACAATTCTTCGTTGTTTGTTTCGAGTTTGGCGATGACGATAATCTCACCATCTTTTGTGAATTTAACCGCATTGCTAACTAGGTTATTGATGATTTGTCTAATCCGGTTTGGGTCGCTAATGATAAAGCCGTGATTAAGGTGTGTGGTATCTAGCAGCAACTTGGTATTGTTTTGTTCTGCTTTAATGGCAAACGATTCGATAGTATCGCCAAGTAGTTTTGATACATTAAAGCTAACATTTTCAATATCGAGCTTACCGGCCTCAATTTTAGAGAAATCTAAAATATCGTTAATGATATGCAATAGTGATTCAGCCGATGATTGCGCCAAATCTATATGGTGGTTTTGCTGGGTGTCTAGTTTGGTTTGTTTGATGATATTGAGCATCCCGATCACGCCATTCATGGGGGTGCGGATCTCATGACTCATACTTGCTAAAAATTCACTTTTGGCTTTTACTGCTTGTTCTGCTGCTTCTTTCGCTTGAACGAGTTGTTGTTCGGTCTCTATACGGCGCTGACTGGCGTGTAAACTACCAATGAGTGCCGCAACTGCGATTAAAAAGCTTTCTTCATTTTTACTCCAATGTCTGCGGTTATGACATTTTTCGGCGCACACAACCCCCATTGTTTTGCTACCAGTAGGAATGATCACTGTCAGCATTGAGCGTATATTAAACCAATCAAGGTAGTTGCTACGTAGGTCACTAGTCAGTGGATGTTGTTGTGCATCACTGGCATTAATTACAGCGTGATTGTTAATGGCATCAAAATAATTTTGAAATTCAAATTGTTGTAGTGAAATCGGCTCGCTAAATTCAGGCTGGCTTTGGTCGTGAATAGCAAAGGTATTGAGCGACTGGCGGTCGTCACTAAATAGCCAAATACTCGCGCGATCAATATCAAAAGCGTGACAAATTGCTTGCACAATCACATGTTTAGATAAGTTAAGGTTACCAGTCAGTACAGCATCATTAACGGTAAGAGAGGCTAAAATCTCATTATGTAAGGCTATTTTGTTGTTTTCTAGCTCATCTCGCTTACGGGTATCAATATTTTGTAGTGAACCAAAAAGTTTTATACAACGGCCATTTTTATGCTCGGCTTCACCATGTAGCAGCACCCAAACCTCATCACCTTCAGCAGTGATGATTTGTACTTGAGTTTCAAAACTCTCACCATACTTGATTGCACGCTCGTTAAGGCGACGAATTTTATCTCGGCTTTCACCCGCTTTGAAATGTGTAAAGTTAGCAGGCCACTCTGGTTGTACATTAAGAGGAAACTTAAAAATTTGCTTGGTCATATCAGACCAATAGACGGTTCTTGTCTCTAGATTAAAAGACCAAGCGCCGACTTTAGCAAGACTACTCATGGTTTCTAACATACGTTCGCTTTTGTACTGTCTTTCGACCATGCGTAAAAAGAATACTGAGGCGCCAGCAAATAAAATACAAAATAGAATAATGGCCAGTCTAAGCGGCCAAATAGCAGAACTTGGTGGCTGCCATCCAGATTTTGGTGTGGCGTACATCTGCCACTCACCACCTGGAAAGTTAATTCTAAAGCTCAGAGGGTTTGTGTTGAGCACGTCCTTAGAGCCGAAGAAAAAATCACCTTTAGCAGCAAGGCCATTTTTGCCTTGTAGGGCAATATCATAATGCTCACTTAGCGCGATTAACCCCGAGTTCGTGTAAATTTTGTCTATATCGAGGACAACAGAGAGGAGCCCCCAAAAAGTGAGTTCTGGTGGAGTGAATACGGGCATTCTTGCTATCAATGCTTGACCACCTTGCACCAACTCTAAGGGGCCGGCCATAACAATACGATTTTCATCTCGTGCTCTAATTGCGTCGTCACGCTGCGCTGGGTTTTCTAAAAAGTTTAGCCCGATAGATTTCTCATTACCCACAAGAGGATAAGTCATCTGAATAACCATATCAGGGGCCGCGCCGATGTTTCTAAGCTCTGAAGACGTTGAA
The DNA here is from genome assembly GCF_023708065.1 of Pseudoalteromonas sp. NCCP-2140. Classification (NCBI taxonomy): domain Bacteria; kingdom Pseudomonadati; phylum Pseudomonadota; class Gammaproteobacteria; order Alteromonadales; family Pseudoalteromonadaceae; genus Pseudoalteromonas; species Pseudoalteromonas sp. NCCP-2140. Next base: position 44,535 of record NZ_BRCZ01000012.1, read on the forward strand.
AATAAAGGGCTGGCAATTTGCGTGAAGCGGGCTTGGTCTAAATTGGGTTCAGCCGCAACGGCAACTGCAAGGCCCCTAACAAGTTGAATGTTAGATATTAAGGTGGCTTCGAGCTCTGCACGATAGGCACTTACTTTTGCCAGCTCCTGTGCACGAAAAGCATCTTTCTCGCGGCTGTAATTAATTTGGTCGATTACAAGGCCAATCACGATGATACAGGCAAGTGAAAACCAGAAGGCTAGCTTCAGTTTTTGTAGTTTTTTATTATCTGTTTTGGTCGCTAGCGGCATGAGAAATATCAGGTTTTATACTATTTACCTACTATAGACAATTTCTGTGGTAATTAACAATGAACAGCAAATCTATAAACCTAATTTCAATTATTTGTATCGCAACACTATTCTTTCACAAAACTCAGGTTAATATAGTGTTACTTTAGCGCAAGGATAATTGGCATGTTTAAGATAATCAAATGGTTACTAATAGGTTTGTTCGTTGTAATGTTACTCGCAACGGGGCTTGTTTATGGCGTATTAAACTTAAGTTTACCGGCACTTGATGGTCGCGGTAAAAGCGACGCTATTTCGCAATCAGTTAAGATTGAGCGAGATACCTTAGGACAGGCTGTTATTCATGCCGAAAACCGATTAGATGCAGCCTATGCTCTTGGTTTTGCTCATGGTCAGGACCGATTCTTTCAAATGGATTTACTGCGCCGTAATGCTGCAGGTGAGCTTAGTGAGTTATTTGGTAAAGCTGCCGTTGGGCTTGATAAAAAAATGCGCTTTCATCAGTTACGTAAACGCAGTCAGATTGCTGTCGCGCAGTTACCTGCTAAAGATAAAGCGCTATTAAAAGCGTACGCGAATGGGGTTAATGAAGGCCATGCGCAAGTGGGTTTCAATAGCTTTGAATATTTACTCACAGGCGCTGAAGCAAAACCTTGGCAAAGCGAAGACAGCTTACTAATCATTTTTAGTATGTATTTAGATTTACAAACGGCCACCTTTGAGCGCGACAAAACACTGATCGAAATCGAAGATTTATATGGTAAGGCGATGGTTGACTTTATTACTCAGCCTAGCCTTTATCAAGCGGCACTCGATAATAGCCAATTAGCGCCTTATAACGGCGGTATTCCTTATCTCAAAGACGCTCAATGGGCTATGACTGACATTGCAGACCGAAAGGAACTTGGCAGTAATAACTGGGCGGTTACTGGGCAGTTAACTGAAACAGGTGCTGCAATGCTGTCTGACGATATGCATTTATCGTTTGCTGTGCCAATCATTTGGTACCGTGCCCAGCTCAATTACCCACTCAATGGTGAAATGCAGCAAATCACCGGTGTGTCACTACCAGGGGCTCCTGCCATTGTTGTTGGTACCAATAATAAGATAGCTTGGGGATTCACCAATGGTTATCTAGATACAGCCGACTGGGTAGCCCTTGAGAGTAAAGAGAAAACCTGGCAGATAGATGAACCTATCTTACTCAATGACGGCAACAGCGAAAATTACGCTTTGAGCATGAGTGAGTATGGCCCAGTTAAAGAAATTAACGGCAAACCTTATGCGCTAAGTTGGGTTGCCCACCATGAGTATGCGGTTGATATGGAGTTACTTAAGCTTGAGCAAGCAAACACGGTTGATGATGCACTAGCGCTTGCTGCTGAGGTGGGTATTCCTGTACAAAATCTGATGGTTGTTGATGATAAAGGTAATGCAGCTTGGAAGAATATGGGAGCCGTGCCTGCCCGTAAAGAGCCCCATCAATTAGCGGTGGCTGAGCAAGCGTATCCTGCACAGTGGCACGAAAACGAAACCCAGCGTCCATTTGTTAAAAACCCAGAAAGTGGCCGTTTATGGACGGGCAACTCACGAGTTGTTTCCGCAGAGGATGACCAGCGCTTTGGTAATGGTGCTTATGCCATGGGGGCTCGCTCGGCACAAATTCGCGACCGCTTATTTGAAAAACAACAGTTCAACGAACAAGATTTTTATGACTTACAACATGATAACGAAGCGCGTTTCTTAACGGCTTGGCATAAACTGCTGGTCAAACAGCTTAGCAACGCAGGCGATAAATACGCGCTGTATTTAAAAGAGCTAAATAATTGGCAGACGTGTGCTTGTAGCGACTCAATTGGCTACACCTTAGTAAAGCGCTACCGCAGTGAAGTGATTAACGGCTTATTTAGCCCGTTAGAGAATAAGCTAAAAGCTCTCGATAGTAGCTTAAAACCAGTAAAACGAGACTTAGAACCTGCTGTTTGGCAACTTATCGAAGCGCAGCCTCAGGCATGGTTAAACCCTGAGTATGCAAACTGGCAACAACAAATGATAGGAGCCTTTGACCGCGTTATCACTAAACTAACCGATCAATACGGTAACAACCCGCATAGCTGGGAGTGGGGCAAGGTTAACGAATTAGTGATTGAGCACCCATTTGCCAAGCAAATACCCGCACTGAAAAGCTTATTGAATATGCCTACGGAGCCTGGGTTTGGCGATACCTTTATGCCTTCGGTGCAAGGACGTAGCTTTGGTGCTTCACAGCGCTTTATTGTTCAACCTGGGCACTTAGATAAAGCGATAATGGCTATTCCGGGTGGGCAATCGGGGCATCCATTGTCAGAATTTTATCGTGCCGGGTTTAACGATTATGTTAGTAATGGTTTAACGCCATTATTGCCACAAGAGATTGCCCACAGTATCACTATCGATGCGGTTAATTAACCGCATCAGCATCTTTGAAAGCAGGGCGTTGACCTTTAGCAATGGTAGTTTGGTTGCGTCCTGCGTGCTTGCTTTTATACAGCGCTTCATCAGCGTGTTGTAGCATTTTTTCTATTGAAGCGAGCGGTTGCCATTCAATAAGCCCAAAACTCATAGTGACATTGAGATCGGGGAATTCATGATGTGCCTCTAGCTCGGCGATTTTTAAACGTAAGGTTTCAATTTTTGCAAAGGCCTGCTTTGCATCTGTATTAGTTAATAAAATTAAAAATTCTTCACCACCCCAGCGTACCGCTATATCTTCATCATCAATAAATTGGCGAATTAGCCTGGCAACATTAACGAGCACCGTATCACCTTTTTCATGGCCATAATTGTCGTTAATACTTTTAAACTTATCGATGTCAGCCATAACAATACAAAGACTGCTCTCAAGCTCTATGCTCTTTTGATGTGCCGCAGTGATTAATTTTTTTGCAAAACGGCGGTTGTAGAGCTTAGTGAGTGGATCGCGGGCTGCCATTTCTGTTAACTCAACCCGTTGCGACAAAGTGATTTCTCTGATTAGACCCATGCCATAGACCATAGGTAAGCCGGCAATAATAATATTGATTACATTTACATGCGGTAGTAACTCTGGGTAAGCGAAGCTGTACTGAACATCTGCAAAAAACACATAAAGCAGGGCGAATGTCGTGATCATAACTAAACTATAAATGGCTGCGCGCCTAAACGTTAATTGATAATCGATCATTAAAATGCAAGACACAGTCCATAGGTAAAACTGAAACCCAGCGCCTAAACCAAGGGTGGCACAGACAATTACCGCATGAATAATTACTTCAAGGCAAAATACTCTAAGTGCTAGCGAAGTCAGTCCTTGCTTAATTAAAAAGATGCCGCTTGCCCAAGCAAGCACACTCAAGATATTAACTAAAGCAAGCGTATTTGCACCTATGTGAGCAAATACGGGGATCAGCAAGACATGAACAATCAACGCGAAATAGGCGATTTTAGAAATAATCAGAAATTTAACGTGTTCAATCTCTTCTAAGCCAGATTGCTTTGATTGTTTTAATAAGTGTTTGATCAATCCAACCTCAAATACACATGGAGAGTAGCGTAATTATAGATGAAAAGTTGAGCAATGCAGGTTTATAATTGCTCGCTTTTGCTTTGTAAAGCCATTTAGTTCAAGTTTATGAATGAGGCTAAGCGCCTGTTCACATCATCTTTGATATGATCAAAGGCTTGGCAGAGTGGGTATTTGATGCCACTCTAGTTAAAGCTAATCTAGAAACATGCTGAGCAATGTTTGCTGTGATTATTCTCTCGTGCCCAAAAAGGAGTAGCTATGCCGGCGGAAAAAACGCATTTAGAGATCTGTAATCTAACCAAAGAACAGTACCCACAAATCAAAACTCTTATGGACCAAGCGTATCCTGGGCTTGGTGGTGCTTGGCCAAGCCATACTATTTTTAGGCTGATAGATCAGTTTCCTGAAGGGCAAATAGGTATTGTTGACGATGGTGTCCTAGTTGGCATCGCCTTGAGTGTACAGGTCGATTACGCGCGCTTTTCTAACCCGCATACCTACGAAGATATTGTTGATGGTCATGACCGAGTATTTAGTGATCCTGAAGGTGATGCACTTTATGGTCTAGATGTAGTGATTTCATCGACTCACCGAGGTATGCGATTGGGTCGTCGCTTATACGATGCACGAAAAGAGCTGTGCCGTCAGTATAACTTACGCGCTATTTTAGCGGGTGGGCGTATTCCGCGCTATTACAATCACAGTGCAGAGATGTCGCCGATGGAGTACATCGAAAAAGTTGACCACAAAGAGCTGTACGATCCGATTTTGAGCTTTCAGTTATCTAATGATTTCCAAGTTAAACGTTTACTTAAAAAATACCTTCCTGAAGATCAGGAATCAGTTGGTTACGCCACTTTACTTGAGTGGAATAACATTATGTTTGAGCCGACTGATACAGTACTTGAGTCGACCAAATCAATTGTCCGTGTCGGTGCCGTACAGTGGCAAATGCGCTGTGTTGAGTCTGTTGAAGAACTGCTCAAGCAAGTGGAATACTTTGTTGATACGGTGTCTGACTATAAGAGTGACTTTATTCTGTTTCCGGAGTTTTTCAATGCCCCGTTAATGGGCCTCACCGAGCAAAGCAATCAAACGGAAGCCATTCGCTATCTGGCCGAATATACAGAAACCTTCCGTGATGCAATGTCGCGCATGGCGGTTGAATACAATGCCAATATTATCACAGGCTCTATGCCGCTTGCTGAAGATGACAAGATTTATAATGTCAGCTACCTATGCCACCGCAGCGGTAAAATCGATGAGCAGCGCAAAATTCATATTACCCCTCACGAGCAAAATGACTGGGTGATCCAAGGCGGTGACAAAATTGCTGTATTTGAAACCGATGCGGGTCGTGTCGGTATTCAAATTTGTTACGATGTTGAGTTCCCTGAGCTGTCACGTATTCTCGCTAAGCAAGGGTTAGATATTTTGTTCGTGCCATTTTGGACGGATACAAAAAATAGTTACTTACGTGTTCGTCATTGTGCGCAAGCACGTGCAATTGAAAATGAATGTTATGTTGTGATTGCAGGCTCGGTTGGTAACTTACCTGAGGTTGAGAGTTTAGACGTACAGTATTCGCAATCAGCAGTGCTTACTCCTTCTGATTTCTCATTCCCACATGATGCGACCTTGAATGAAGCAACACCGAATACCGAAATGCTGTTATTCAGTGATTTAGATATGGATAAACTGAAAATCCTTCACAGTGAAGGTACTGTTAGAAACTTAAAAGACCGCCGCGAAGATTTGTATGACGTGATCTTGAAAAAGCGAGATAACTAATGGCGTGGTTGTATTTAATTGTCGCAGGTCTGTTAGAAATTGGCTGGCCTATTGGCCTTAAAATGTCTCAACAGGCAGACAGTCGCTGGTTAGGCATTGCAATTGCTGTCGCATTTATGGTCGCTAGTGGTTTTATGCTGTGGTTGGCGCAAAAGGATATTCCGATGGGAACATCTTATGCGGTATGGACAGGCATAGGAGCCGCGGGCACTTTCTTAGTTGGTATTTTATTTTATGGGGATACCGCCACATTTGGCCGTATTGCCGGAGTATTGCTGATAATTAGCGGTGTGATAACGCTAAAAATTAGTCATTAAAAAAGCGGCATAGCCGCTTTTTTTAATGAATAGGAATAAGCCTAATTTGGTAGCATTACCAGAATGGCTGCCAGTGCAATTAACACAAGCCCCGCTGTGTCTTGGCGTTTTAACGGCTGTTTTAACCAAAGAATCGATACCATAATGGTAAAGAATACTTCTATCTGCCCCAGTGTTTTTACATAAGCAACATGCTGCAAGCTCATGGCACTAAACCAACCGATTGAACCTAAACAGCTACAAAAACTGACAGCCGTAGTGGTACCTTTGTGATGCCACATTTTCTTAAATGTACCGCGTTCTTTAAATGCAATATACACGCACAGCATCAGGGTTTGTAAGCTGATTATCAGTAACAACACCCAAGCGGCAGAGTGTGGGAAAGTCAGTCCTGAATTTAAACTTGCCTCACGGATCCATGATGAAGAGAGAGCAAAAGAAGTGCCGCAAGCAAGCCCAAGCAGTGCAGTGCCCAAATTAAAGTGTTTAACATTCGCGATGCCACTTAATAGCAATACCGCAATTGCACCAATAAATACGCCAACCCAACCTAGCAGTGAGAGTGCTGAGCCAAAGAACATAACACCTAAAATGGCCGCCATCAGTGCTTCACTTTTTGCAAGCCCTGCGCCGACTGCAAAGTTATTCATTTTAAACAGTTTTACCATCAAACCGGTGGCAACGATTTGGACGATACTGGCGCCAACAATGTAGCCAATAAAAGCCAGATTAAAGTCAGGGAGTGCGGCGTCTTGATATTGATAAAGTACAAATAAATACAGTGCAGCAATCGGGCTGGCAATAATAAAGCGAGCAAGCGTTACCCCGGCAACGCTCACTGTTGCACTGAGTTTACTTTGCAGAGCGTTTCGCCACGACTGCATAAATGCCGCAAAAATAGTTAAGAAAATCCAAGTCATATTGAAAATAAATTAATGAGGAGAGGCAATTAGAGTAACAAAACCAAAGTATGAGAGCATTAGCTTATCGACCAACTTGAGAAAAACTCAGCTGTGACAATATGCCGCAGGGCTTTTATGCCGGCTTTAGACTATAGTGACAATGATGCTATTGCTGGCCGCTGCTGTTTTAAGTAGCGGCTTTTTTTGTTTGCGCTAGGGTAGGTTATTACAGTTAAAAGATAAGGAAATATCATGACCACACTGATTATCTGCGCACTCATCGCAGTACTTATACCCTATTTAGCTAAAGCACCTGTGGCTTTCGCACAAAATAAGTTGGCAGGCTACGACAATAAGCACCCACGCGAACAACAAGCTAAACTAACCGGCTTTGGTGCTCGTGCGTTGGCAGCACATCAAAATAGCTTTGAGTCACTGATTATTTTTGCTGTCGCGCTGGCAGTCGTAATAGGTAGCAATAATGTCTATCAGGTAACTGAGACCCTAGCGATTGTGCATGTTATTGCCCGCGTGTTGTATTGTATTTTCTACTACATAAACCAAGATATTCTGCGCTCATTAGTTTGGCTAGTAGGCTATGTTTGTGCTGTGGCGATGATTGCTGTTTGCCTTTAGTTACAAGCCAATGAGTTAAAAACCACAAAGCAAGCGGCTTAAATAAGGCGCTTGCTTTAGGGTCTTAAGTGGTTACTTTTACTTAGAGCTAACTTTAATTTTCTCTATTAAATCTTTTGCTTGATAGTTTTCGTCTAAGGCAAAATCGAGTTGCACTAAGGCGTTTTTAAAGCCAGATTCAGACGGCGCATATTGCCATTGTTTTAAGGCTCTTTTCGCTTCTCGATTGAAAACACCTTCAGGCTCTGCACTCACCACACTAACATTGCTGGTGGCGCCGCTTGGTAAAATATCGTATTTCAAAACGACTGAACCGCTAATACCTTGCTCTGCCGCTTGAATTGGGTATATCGGCTCTACACGCATAACCGCTTGATAGTCCTTTGTCTTTTCAATGGACATTGGCTGTTTTGCAATCGCAAAGCTGCTAAGCATGCCCGCTGTAAAAATAACTAACGCTGTTTTTGCAATAAATGAGCTGTTGTCTATCTGCTTTATTTGATTTAGACGTTGTAACATGGTGTTTTTATCTCCGTATTGTGAATAAGCCATTAATCCTGTTCTGCTAAAGCTTGCACAGTGCACTAATGCCTTACTGTATAGAATTCGTTGTTCAGTTGATTTATTTTTGAGTACTTGCTCATCACATGAAAGCTCTTGAATGCGGCGTAGACTTGCATAACCAAGCCAAGCGACAGGGTTAAACCACAGCAAAATAGTGGCACTTAAAGCGATGGCATTAATTAGGTTGTCTTTGCGTTTAATGTGCACTGATTCATGTTCTAAAATAAGCGCTAAAGCATGGCTGTTGTAATGGCTTTGATAGTTTGTAGGCAGCACTAGCTTGGTGTTTATAACCCCAACAACCATAGGTGAACTCACCTGATTGCTTTGGTATAAGCGCATGCTTTGGTTGCTGTGCTGATCAAGCGTAATTGGCGCTAATTGCAGTTTTGCTAGAAAACGGTAATGAAAATATACGGCAGTGATCAGCAGTGCGGCACTAATAAAGCCATAAATAGCAAACCAAGTGAGCGTAAACTGCGGCATTATTGCTGTGTTTGGCGTGATAGTCAGCTTACTGATAAAGTCGTTTTGAATTGGTTTTAAGTGTTCTGGTAGGTTCGCTAACAATAAACTAATCGGTAAAAGCGCCCACAGTGTATAAACCAAGCGTGCCGACAGCTGGCTTAGCAACTTTCGCTCTAGCAGCAATAAAAACATTATTGCAGATGAGATCAAAAGTTGTTGATCTAACAACCAATTAAAAAATGCATCTAACATAACAAGCCTTATTTTTGCTGTTTTTCCCAATCATCAATGACCTTTTTCAGCTCATCAATATCATGTTGCGAGAGTTGCTCTGATTTAGCAAAGCCACTCACCAGTGGCGCAATACGGCCATTAAAAAAGCGTTCAATAAAGCTTTGGCTTTCTTTTAATGTGTATTCTTCACGGGCGATGCAAGGAGTGTAGTTATATTGGCGGCCTTGTTTCTCGAAGCTAAGTGCGCCTTTTTTAACTAAACGGCTTAGTAGCGTTTTGATGGTTTTTTCGTGCCATTCTTTATCGTCACTTAAACGCGCAATTACTTCACTTGCCGTGGCTGGGTAGCCAAGCCATACCGCATCTAATACTTCGAATTCAGCTTTAGAAAGTTCAATCATTTTTATGCCTACAGATGTAATCTTTAATTTAAGATTACACGTGTAATCAATTAATGCAAACTTTTTTGTTAGAGAATGTCACTTTTTTTGATACTGACTATCTGTCCTTCGGGCAAATTAAGCGTGGTGAGTGACAATTTTGCGATATCTGTGCGGTAAAGGTCGATGACTTTGTAGCCACAAAAACGTGCCATTTTACGTATTTGCCGATTTAAGCCTTGTTTTAAGACGATGCAAAACTGCGTTTCGTTGACTTGAGTCACCGTGCAAGGGAGGGTTATTTGTTTATCGACAGGCACACCGCTAGCCATTTTTTTACAGAAGTCGCTATCAAGGGGTTTATCTACGGTGACTAAATAGCGTTTGGGTTGGTGGTAATCAGGGTGGATCAGCTGATTACAAAACTCACCGTCATTGGTCAAAATCAACAAACCTCGGGAGTCTTTGTCGAGCCGGCCAATTGGGTAAACCCGAGTGGTTTTAGGCAGGCTATGAATAAGGCTTGTTGGGTCATCAGCATTTAACTTGCAATCTATACCAACGGGTTTGTGATAAGCAAAGTAGGTGAGTGGCGCTTTAGCTAAAATTTTTTCGCTAAGTACAATCACATCATCGTGCTCATCAACATGATCTATATGATTTGCGGCACGGCCATTTACTGTTACCTCACCTTGATCTATCAAGCGCGATGCTTGCTTTCGAGAGCAAACACCCGCATGGGCAATAAATTTAGCAAGTCGTACTTTTTCTGGCATGAGTGATTTTTGTACAATTAATTTGATCACAGTATATCAAAATCACGTATAAATAGTTCCACCACCAAAGAGGAATGCACATGCCTATCAAGTTATCAGAGCTTGCAGATCACCAACCACTGCAAAAGGTTATCCTTCATTCGTTGGAAATGGCACTGTATCAGGTGTCTGTGATGATCAATAACGTTGAGTATTATGTTACTGATGAGCAGGGTGAGTTTATTCGTGATATTAGCCCGTTGCATATTCAAAAGCGTCTTGATCACCTAAGTTATGGCGATATGGTTCTACGCCACACCAGTGCTTATGATGAAATGTGCGGTCAGCCCGAAAAGCTCGCGAGTAATATGCTCGAAGTACCTTATGGCAAGAACCACTTATACTGATTAACGATATAAGCGTATACTGAGTCATAACATTTTATAGGTATACTATGTATCAATTAAAAAGTGATGACTCAGCTGATCTAAACAACCAGCTAAGAGAACATATTGTGGCTTTCAACGCCCCGCATTTTAATGCCGAGCGTATTCCTTTAGGCTTTAAGTTCGTTAATAAACAAAATAGTGTTGTTGCCGGTATCCATGGTCAAGTATTTGGCAATTGGCTGCTTATTAGTTGGCTTTGGTGTGATGATAAGACACGTGGTAAAGGGCTTGCGACACGATTGTTAGCTGAATTAGAGAGCAAAGCTAAAGCGTTTGGTGCAAATACTGCACAACTTGATACGCTCGATTTCCAAGCCAAACCCTTTTACGAAAAAAACGGCTACCAAGTTAAATACGAGATGAAAAACTACCCACTCGACGGCTGCCGTTATTTTATGGAAAAAACCCTTTAATTATTGGTTTTAATCACTTCGCTTTAAGCACGTCTTGCTCGGTAAAAGTAATCCCTAAGAAAGGGGTCGCTTCAGGGGCAAGCATAAAGGTGCGAATGTTCATATGGTCTTGCCCTTCAGGATTGGGCAACACGTCATCACGATAAAACGCGCCAAAACAATCTAGGGTATTTTGTTTGCTTAGTTGATTAAGCTTTGCAAAGGCAAAAATTTTACACGAACCGTTATTTTCATTTGCTTCGCTTAGCAAGCCATGATTGTTAAAACCGCTTGGGGTAAAATCATAATTGCTGTCTATAACCGCCATGGTATCGGTAAACTCAATTTGCTGTGGTGTGCTTGCTAATGTTGCCAGGAATTCGTTAAGAGTCATTGCTTGTCCTTAAAAATTGTTCTTTATCAACTCTAACTCATTCACTTGCTGATTGATATTAAACTTAAAATTCTCTAAAAAGTTCATACCTAATAAGCCATAGCCAGCATGATTTTCTATTATCAGTACTTCAAAATTACGAATACGTTGTTGACCGACTTGAAATGATGCGAGCTGATAACGCTGTGCTTCAACAATTCCATTAGCTGTGTTTACTTGCAAGGTGCCAAGGTAATTGGCTGGGGTGTTAAGCGAGTTTAATAATGTTTGGTTAATTACAGTAAAGCTAGCGCCGGTGTCGATCATCAGCTCGGTTTCAATATCATCGTTGATAATACTGTTTACTAAAAAGTGTGAACCTCGAGCGGTTAACTCTATAACTTCAACACCTGCGAGGGCTTGTTGAATCATCAGATGTAATTGCTCAGCCTGTTGTTTATAGTCATGATCTTCGGGTAGTTGATCTAGGGTTATTTGGCTTGCGACATAATCTTCTAAATGGTAGTTAGCTAATGCATGGTTATATAAGTAATGGGCGTTGCCAGGCGCGTAATCAAGCCATTGTTGACTAATATTAAGTAGGGCTTGCCATTGTTGCGTCGCAATAAGTTCATGAATATAGGATGTGCTTAGCTCGTCTATTTGTTTGTTAAGTTGTTGCTTATCATTGCTGTCTAACTGGTTGCTAAGAGCCAGTAAATTGATAATACCTTGTTGGGTATCACCTTGTGCGATTAAACGCTTAGCTTCAAGTTCAAGCATGGTGACATCGTAAGGGTGGCTATTTAAAAAGGCCGTTAAAAATTGCTCACTTAAAGTGAATTTTTGATGGGAAAGCCATGTCTCAAGTTGTTGTTGCCAAGCTTGCTTTAGCTGCCTTGCATAGCGAGGTTCATTCACAAGTAATTGAGTGTACTCAGCGACGGCTTTATCAAATAACTGATTGCTAAATAGTGCAACTGCTTGCTGGAAGTGGGCAGGTAAGACCGTGCCTTTTTGTACTTTAGGCGCTGGTGCGACAGTTTCTATTTCTATAGGCTTTGCAGGGTTAAAAAGCTGCCAAATAAAGTAACCATTTAAACTAAGAGAAAGTAGCAATATTAATTTAAGAAAAGCATTCACCCGTTTCGCCCACCAGTTTTAAATCTTCGTTACCTACTTACTCAGCATAAAACAAATTTCTCAAAGTCGTTACTTTTTAATCAAATGATTGAGCGCCATGATATCGCTTATTTCAATATCCGCTAATCCTTGATAACGATATTGCGTTGCTTGGTTATTTAGCCAAACGCTTTGGCATCCGGCATTATTGGCACCTTTTACATCAGTATCTAGGCTATCGCCAATGTGTAAAATTTCCTTGTGAGGCACTTCTAATTTTTTGGCTGCGCTATCAAACAAGGCGCTGTGCGGCTTCGCTTTTCCGTGTGGACCTGCTTGTAAAACTAACTCAAACACACCATTAAGGTTAAACTTTTCTACTTCGACATTACCATTGGTGATAGCGATAAGGCGGTAGTGTTTACTGAGGTTAGCAAGTAATTCAAGCACTTCATCAGTCACGGTTATTTGACTGCGGGCATCAGCGAATGCCTGATAAGCATTTTCGGCATGTAACTGAGCTTGCTCTGCTGAAAAACCCAGATCGGTCATGGCATAGTGTAATGCTGCTTGTCGCCAGCGCGTAACGTCATCAATTAAAGTTGCATCATGTTTTAAAGCATTATCGCGGCATTTTAACCAGTAGCTGATACTATCGGCGGGCCATTGGTCTAACGCTTCGAGGTAATCAGCTTGTGCTTGCAAGGCTGACTTTATGATCGGATGGTTGTTGTAAAGTGTGTCGTCTAAATCAAAACTTAAAACAGAAACTGGCGATAGGGCACGGTTAAATCGGATCATAATGGCAAGGGGTTACTCTGATGTTGAGCGCTTTTTAGCGCGTGGATGGGTGTTATCGTACACTTTAGCTAAATGCTGAAAATCTAAATGCGTATAAACTTGAGTTGCAGACAAACTACTGTGTCCTAACAGTTCTTGTACGGCGCGCAAATCCCCTGATGATTCTAAGATATGTGACGCAAACGAGTGGCGTAATTTATGTGGATGCACTTGCGAGCTGATCCCTTGCTTAATACCCCACTCTTGCATGCGAAGACGAACTTGGCGTACGGAAATTCGCTTTTTTTGGCTGCTAACAAACACGGCTATTTCATCAGGATGTGCAAATTGAGGGCGAATTTTCAGCCATGCTTTTAATGCACTGAGCGCTTTGCTGCCTACAGGTAATAAACGTTCTTTGTTACCTTTACCACGGACTAAAATTTCGCCTTCAGTGGGGTTTATATCCTGTATGTTAGCGCCAACTAACTCGCTAATGCGCAGACCCGAAGAGTACATTAATTCCATCATGGCTTTGTCACGAATAGCTAAAGGCTCATCATCGGGCAGTTCTAGTAGCTTAGCCATTTGATCTACGTCTAAATTTTTGGGTAAAGGCTTGGAAAATTTTGGCCCTTTAATGGCCTCTGCCGGATTGTGATAATGTGCCTGACTGGCTATATTTTTTGCTTTTAAGAATTTATATAAACTGCGAATACAACTTAGTTTTAAACTGATTGTGCGACCACTTAATTGTTTGCTGCGCATTTGCATGCTGTAACGGCGAATATGCTCACCTTGAACAGCAAACCAGCCTTCACATAGTCTACTAAAGTACAAAGCAGCAAAGCCTAACTGGCTCGTGTATTGGTTTACTGTGTGCGCTGAGTATTGTTTTTCGTAGCGTAAGTAGTCTGCAAAAAGTTGGATGGGTGTTCGCCAAGCATCACTTAATTCATTAATGTCTGGCGTCGTCACATCGCTCATGCAAGTTCCAATAAGCGCAGTTGCAATGAGCGCACAAACTCAAGTACAAAAAAGCTGTCTTTTGCCGGTTCGAAGTGATTTACGTCATCACTACCAAACGCCAAAATAGCCACAGGGTGTTTCGTGTTACCAATTAAGTATAAGGCAGTCGATTGAGTCGTGTCTGAAAACAGTAAGTCTCTTTCTTGTTGGCTTACTCGACCCAAGTAAATGCCGTCGTTTTGCAGGCGGTGAGCAATTAATTCATCAAACTTTTTATCGTACTTAACTAAGTGGCATTCGTTAATGGATGGATTAGTGCAGATAATATTGCGCAAATTGCTAGCCAGTGTCGTAAAGTCGTAGTTAGTCCATAACTGACGATGACAATCGCTAAATAAGCGGTAAATTAACTCGTTTTCTTTTGCTTGTTCAACGAGCTGCTCAATCTTATTTTTTAATAACGTATTGTGTTCACGTAATTGGCGCTGTTGAATATGCACCAAAGAGGTTGTTCCAGCCGTTTGCTGTTGTAGTTCAACTTCAGCGAGCACATCCGGGTTTTTAATAAAAAAATCCGGGTGTGCTTTTAAATATTCAGCAATTTGTTGTTCTGTTAGTTTGCTCATAGTGCCACTTGTCCATCAAAAACATGCTCAGCAGGGCCTGTCATTCGTACAGGGTGGCCTTCGCCTTGCCAACGCACTTGTAAACTGCCGCCGGGTAAGTCAACTTGTACGGTAGTAGCAAGTTTACTCTGAATTTGACCAACCACGACCGCAGCACAGGCACCTGTACCACAGGCTAAGGTTTCACTAACGCCACGTTCCCACACTCTTAGTTTAATGTGATCTTGCGAAATTACCTGCATAAAACCAACATTTGCGCGTTGTGGAAAACGCTCATGATTTTCAAGGAGTGGGCCTAAGGTAGCGACTTCTGCGCTATGAATGTCATCAACTTCTAACACGCAATGCGGGTTACCCATCGATACTGCGCCACTAAATACCGTATGTTCTTCAGTGCGAAGAATATAGGTCAGCTCACGCTTGCTTGCTTTTAATGGGATTTTGTTCGGTTCAAAACTGGGGTGGCCCATATTTACCGTTACTTGACCATCTTTCTCTATATAAAGCGTGAGGTTACCAGATTTTGTTGAAACCGAAATTTTATGCTTATTGGTCAGGCCCTTCATACGTACAAAGCGAGCAAAGCATCGCGCGCCGTTGCCGCATTGTTCAACTTCGTTACCATCGGCATTGAAAATACGATAATGAAAATCGAGATCAGGAGAGTAAGGGGCTTCAACCATAAGCAGTTGATCGAAGCCAATGCCGAAATGGCGATCTGCCAGCTTCTTTATTTGATCACGTGATAAAAAAACATTTTGAGTAATGTTATCAATAACGACAAAGTCATTACCTAGGCCGTGCATTTTTGAAAAATTAACTAACATAACGCTCTAATTCGGGTTTGCTCTGAGCTAATCATGCCACAGAGCAGGGCGGTTATAAAAACGTTTATGGTAAAATTTTCTCACCTTGCCAAAGGCTTTCTAAGGTTTCGCGTTGGCGAATTAAATGGCTTTGCTGACCATCCACCATAATCTCTGCAACACGCGGGCGTGAGTTGTAGTTTGAGCTCATGGTAAAACCATACGCCCCAGCGCTGCGCTGCGCTAAAAGGTCACCAGCTTGAAGTGCAAGCTCACGGTCTTTGCCTAAAAAGTCACCGGTTTCGCAAACTGGGCCGACAATATCGTAGTTGTGAGTAGGCGTATCATCTGCGCGAGGTTCAACTGGCACAATAGATTGCCAAGCTTGATATAGCGATGGGCGCAACATGTCGTTCATGCCTGCATCAACAATAGCAAAGAACTTGTCTTGGTTTTGTTTAATAAACTCAACTTTAGTAACTAAAATGCCAGCATTGGCAGCAATCGCACGACCAGGCTCAAAAATAAGTTCTAAATCTTGGTAGTTTGCTAATCGAGCGGTAATTTTATCAACATACTCGCTCGGGTGAGGAGGCGTTTCGCCATTATAAGGCACGCCAAGGCCACCACCGATATCTAGGTGAGTTAGCTTGATGCCAACCGCTTTTAACTCTTCGATAAGAGTCAGTACTTTTTCAAGTGCTGCTAAGAAAGGTTTTATTTCCGTTAGCTGCGAACCGATGTGGCAATCTACACCGGTAATTTTTAAACCGGGTAATGATGCTGCATGTTGATACACAGTCACCGCAGTTTGAATATCAATACCAAACTTATTCTCTTTTAAACCGGTTGAGATATAAGGGTGCGTTTTTGCATCTATATCTGGGTTTACGCGAATCGAAATCGGTGCCACTAAGTTAAGATCCGTTGCCACTTTTGAAATACGCTCAAGCTCAGCCACTGACTCAACGTTAAAACACTTGATCCCCAATTCAAGTGCATAGGCAATTTCGTCAGCGGTTTTTGCAACGCCAGAAAACACAACCTTACTTGCGTCTCCGCCTGCTTGGATAACACGCGCAAGCTCACCTTTTGAAACGATGTCAAAACCTGAACCAAGTCGCGCTAAAATATTCAGCACGGCAATATTTGAGTTGGCTTTTACGGCATAGCACACCAAGCTCTTATGTGACTTAGCAGCGTCTGCAAATGCTAAATAATGACGTTCAAAGGTTTTGCGAGAATAGATATAACAAGGCGTACCATATTGTTCGGCAAGCTCTTTGACAGCGATGTCTTCAGCGAACAGCTGATTATTATTGTAGTTAAAAAAGTCCATCTATTGGTCCTGTTTTTGCTCTGGTTGTTCGGATGGATCAGCTTGTGGCTGAGACTTTGCAGGCGGCTTAGTATCATCTGGCAGATAAAGAGCACCACTTTGTCCGCAACCTGCTAGGGTTAGTAGAAGGGCGCTTAGAGGTAAAATGGTTTTTAATTTTTGGCTATGAGTCTCTTTCATTAGATTAATACGGTTGCTGGCTTTATAATCGCAGAGTAACAGAATATTTAAAAAATGCAGCTATTCGCGGATGAATTTATTCCTGTTACACTTGATGTACACAATCTGCCCCCAGATCTAGGCTTAAAGCCAGTTAAAGGACACTAAAATGACTGATCATGAATACCACACACTAGCCGATGCATTAATGCTAACTATTGAAGAGCAAATCGATGAATGTGATGCCGATTTAGACTATGAATCTGCGTCAGGTATTTTAGAAATCATCTTTCCTGATCGCAGTAAAATAGTGATCAACAAGCAAGCACCATTACACCAAGTTTGGGTAGCGACTAAATTTAATGGTCACCATTTTGAACTACGCGACGATAAATGGATTGATAACCGCTCGGGTGCAGAGTTTTGGCAATTTATGTGTGATGCGGCAACTCGCCAAGCAGGTCAAACAATTGAATGGCGTTCTGAACTATGAGTTTAGAGTTTGTTGAGTACCCAGCGCAAGGCGAACACAAAGCAACGGTTATTTGGCTACATGGTTTAGGTGATTCGGGTGATGGTTTTGCTCCCGTTGCACCGCAACTTGCTCTACCAAAAGAGCTTGGCGTACGTTTTGTGTTTCCACATGCGCCAGTGCAGCCGGTCACCATAAATGGTGGTATGGCAATGCGTTCTTGGTACGATATTAAATCGATGGATTTAGATAAGCGTGCTGATGAGCAAGGAGTGCGTGAATCTGCTGCAAAAGTGGCAGCAATTATTGATCAAGAAATAGCAAATGGTATCGCCCCAAACAAAATTATTCTTGCCGGTTTTTCGCAAGGGGGTGTGGTATCTCTGCACTTAGCGCCACGTCTAGATTATAAATTAGCGGGTGTAATGGCACTTTCAACCTATATGTGTGTGCCTGCAAAATTTGCCGATGAAGCCAAGCAGCAGGGGTTAAATATTTTTATGGCACATGGTCGATTTGACGATGTGGTACCGCATAGTGCAGGCAGACAAGCATTTGACGTGCTTAGCGCTAACAACATGGAAGTAAGCTGGCAAGACTATCCGATGGCGCACCAAGTTTGTGGTGAAGAGTTAATGGCTATTCGTGAGTGGTTAATTGCTCGCTTGAGTTAATTTTTGGTTTTAGAGGCCAACATGACAAAGAAACTTGTAATTACAGCAAATATGAATGCCGTTAAATCGGCAGGTTCAACTCCTACAGCAGTGACTTATCAATGGCATTGGCGACGCATTTTTATGGTTAGCAGTGTTATCTTAGTAGCATTGGCTATTTTAGTGTATAGCTTTACTGGTGCTGTAAATGCTGAACAATCACCGCAAGATGAACCGCAAGCAGAGTTTACAAATGCTGAATTACAAGCTCCTTTAAATGACGCTGAGCAAGAAGAGCCAAAAGAAGTCGATGCTTCGTCAATGAATGAGCAAACACCGCAGGCTGATAGCACAGAAACAGCTAAAGCAGAGGTTGTGAGCTCAAACATTGTTGAACCTGAGGTTACGACAGTAGAGGTTGAGATCGACAGTGAACAGGTTGTTGACGAGCAACAACCGGAAACATCAGCGGTCACTCTTGATGAAGAGCAACCACAAACTGAACAGCAAGTAGAGATTGCTGCAGCCCCTGATGCTCAGCAGCAGTTTTCGCAGTCAGCGCATATTGCCAGTGTCGCAATTGGCGCTAAAATAGACACAGATAAAGTAAGCCGCGCGGTATTAACAACCGATGTTGTTGATCGAGAACCAGTAAACGTTTTAAAGAACGATGTAAAATTAGCGCAAATAAGCAATAGCCTGAGCTTTTTTAGCGAGCTTAGAAATATGCAGGGGCAAACTGTTCGTCACCAATGGTATTACCAAGGTCAACAGCTTGCTTCGATTGAATTGGCGGTAAGTAGTCCACGTTTTCGTACTTATTCAACGAAAAACATTATGCCAGAACAACTGGGTGACTGGCGTGTTGAAGTTATTGACGCAGATGGCAACTTACTGGCCCAAAAAGAATTTAGAATTTTAGCTGAGTAATATTTAGTATCAGCCTGATAATTAATTGGATTTTTCATGACACAGACAACAAAACTAGTTCGTATCGCTACCCGTAAAAGTGCACTTGCTTTATGGCAGGCTGAATTTGTAAAAGCTCAACTAGAGCACTTCCATGACGACGTAACGGTAGAGTTGGTTCCTATGTCGACACAAGGCGATATTATCCTTGATACGCCACTGGCAAAGATTGGTGGTAAAGGCTTATTCGTAAAAGAGCTTGAGCAAGCCATGCTAGATGGCCGTGCAGATATTGCGGTGCATTCAATGAAAGATGTGCCTGTTGAGTTTCCTGAAGGTTTAGCGTTACACACAATTTGTGAGCGTGAAGACCCGCGCGATGCATTTGTATCAAACAACTACAAAAGTTTAGATGAGTTACCACAAGGTGCTATTGTTGGTACATCAAGCCTACGCCGCCAATGCCAAATTCGCGAAGCGCGCCCTGATTTAGACATCCGTGATTTACGCGGTAATGTTAATACACGTTTAGCAAAACTAGATGATGGCCAATATGATGCAATCATTCTAGCTGCAGCGGGTCTCATCCGTTTAGAAATGCCAGAGCGCATCACTGCCTTTATCGAACCTGAAGTATCATTACCTGCAAATGGTCAAGGTGCTGTAGGTATTGAGTGCCGTATTGATGATGAAGTGACAAAAGCACTGTTAGCGCCACTCGAACATAATGAAACACGTATTCGTGTTAATGCCGAGCGTGCTATGAATCGCCGTTTAGAAGGTGGTTGCCAAGTGCCAATTGGTGCATTTGCATTGGTTGATGGTGAGCAAGTGCATTTACGTGGTTTAGTGGGCGCTATTGATGGCAGCCAAATGCTGCGTGATGAAGTGACAGGCCCTGTGGCTGACGCAGAGCAGTTAGGTATTACACTTGCTGAAAAACTACTTGAGCAAGGTGCAGATAAAATTTTAGCTGAAGTATATAGAGACGCTTAATATGCATATTTTGATAACTCGTCCAGAAGGTAAAGGCACTGAGCTTGCTCTTGAGCTTCAGCAGGCGGGTTATCAAACAACCCTGTGTCCAGTTCTTACCTTAGATTACCTCACAGTAAATAATAGTGAGCTCGCGCCGCTAGAAAATGCCGATAAAATCATTTTTATCTCGCAAGATGCCGTGCATGCATTGTTAAAACTCACACCAACCATCAACAAAGCAGCGCAACTTTATGCGGTCGGCCAGCAAACTGCTGATGCGGTTTATGAAGCCTTTGGGCGACGTGCTGCAGTACCCAAACAGCATGATTCAGAAGGTCTGCTTGAATTAAAAACACTACAAGATGTTGAGCTAAGTAACATCGTTTTAGTGAAAGGTGAAGGTGGGCGCACGACCATAGCAAAAACCTTAAAACAACGTGGTGCTTTATTAAATCAGTTGGTTGTTTACAAGCGGAGCGCAATTGAGAGCGAACCGGGCAAGTGGATGGACCACTGGCAAACAATTGATGTAGAAGGTATAGTCATTACCAGTAATGCAGCGGTGGATGCCATTTTTAATGGCCTAAATGAGCCTCAGCTTGCATGGTTGAAAGAGCGACAATTTTTCGTTGCCAGTGAGCGTATCGCTGATTATTTAAAGCAACAAAATGTCGCAAGAACACAGATACATATTGCTGCAGGGGCGAGCGACAGCGCTATGTTCACCTGCATTAATCAGCAAGGTAGCAAAATGAGTGAAGCAGAATCAAAACAACCCGCAAAGCCAGTGACCGCACAGCCAGAGAAAAAAGCGCAAACGGCAAATACTGGGGCGAAGGCGCCTGTACAAGCTAAAAGAGGCATAAGCAAAACAGGTAGCTTAGCGTTACTTATTTCACTTTTAGTGTCTGGTGCAGTTGGCTATGAGTTTTATCTAAAATTAAATAGCGATCAGCAATCGGCTGTGGCATTGACTGAGCTGACAGATGAAAACCTACGCTTACAGCAGCAAATTGATGCATTAAAAAGTGCCCAACAAACAATGCAGCACTCGCTTTATAACAGTGAACAAAAGGTCACTGATGCACTAAATGAAAATGCAGAGCAAACACAGCAGCAATTACAAGCGGCTTTAAAGCGCGCCGAGCAGCAAACTTTCACGCTTAATCCGCAAGAAGTCACAAGCCTGCAGCGTATGGCCGAATTTAAATTGTGGGCAGAGCACGATTACCAGGGGGCTGCTGCTGTGCTATCTCGCTTAGATAGCTTACTTGCAGAACACCCGGGTACAGGCGCTATTCGCCAAGCAATTCACCAAGATTTACAAACCTTGAATGCCATAGAACCTGTGGCTGTTGAAGCAATTTACTTAAAACTGCATGGCATTAATCAAAAAGTTGATGAACTGGTATTTAATGCTATTTCACTTCCTGAAGAGGTCGTCAAAGAAGACCCAAATCAATTAAGTGAAAATGTCAGTGAGTGGCGTCAAAACCTTGCTAAGTCGTGGCAGCAGTTTAAAGACTTCTTTGTAGAAGTGCGCACACGTGAAGATATGGTTATCGCACCATTTTTAAGTGAGCAAGAGCGTCACTTAGTAAAACAGCGCTTAAGTTTATACTTAGCTCAAGCGCAAGATGCGGTATTAAGTAAACAAAGTAGTGTGTATTTTAGTGCTGTTGATGCTGCTCATAGCTTGGTAAAAGATTACTTTAAACAAGATGATGCGCAAACAAAAGCGGCTTTAAAAAGCCTTGCTGAGCTTTCTAAAGAGCAGCTCGATTTTAGTCCAAAAGTGTCACTACAAAGTACTGAGCAGGTGAAGGAGTGGGCACAATGATCCGCTTTTTATTAATCATTATTGCAATAGCAGTCTGCTTAGGGATTGCCCCTTTTTTTATAGATCAAAAGGGTTATGTACTAATTGCCTTTAATAAAACAACCATTGAAGGGACTATTTGGGGCGTTACTGCACTTTTAATATTGGCATTCGCTGCACTGTTTTTACTTTATAAGCTTTGCCGTTACGTAATATCTTTATATAGCCATACACGCCATGGTTTCTTTGCGCGCAGTGAAGAGCGTAAACAAGCGGCTATTGAGCAAGGTGTATGGAGCTTGATTAATAGCGATTATACGGAGCTTGAGCTTGCACTTGATAACAACAGTGTTGCAGAAAAGTGGAGCGATATACGTTTTGCGCTTCTAGCTAAAGCGGCACTGGCGAATAATGAAAATGAAAAAGCAATTAGCTATCTTGATAAAATAAGCCAAGATAAGCAGCTAAAAGTGGCTAATTTATGGATTGCTAGCGGCGAAACCAGCACTATCTTTGCTGACCTTAAAGCGTTAGCTGAACGCAAAAAAGCCTCTCGTTTAGAGCTTAAAATGTATGCCCATGTTTTAGTGCAAGAGCAAAAGTGGGCGGCACTTAATGACTTTATGCCACGTTTATTACGCAAAAAAGCGCTTTCTGAGCAAGAATGGCAACAACTGTTTGACCGTTACTTTGCAGCCCAGTCAAACGGGGATTTAACTGAGCGTTATGAGCAACTAGCCAAAAACCTGAAACTACATGCTGAGGTAAGCTATTTAACGGCGATGGCGAAGGCAGGTGAGTTAAACAAAATTGAGCTAAGCTTAATTAAAATGATCAAAAAACCGCTGCAGCATAAAGACTTAGCACGTATTTTACGTACTAGTAGCGCTGGCGATGCATTCAAGCTGCAATCAAGTTTGCAGGATGTATTAAAAAAAGATACCGAAAATACAGACTTATTATTAGCCCTTGCATGTTTAGCAAATGCTCACGGTGAATACGACTTAGCCGCGCGAGTGTTTGATAAAGCGCTTAATGCAGATAATCGCCATGCTTATTTGCAGCAAGCGGTGCTCAGCTACAGTAAGAGTGCCCAGCCAGAAAAAGCATTGGTACTTTATCAATAATTTTACTCCAGCCAGCAAAGGAGCGATGGCTTGAAGAACTTATTTACACTGACAATAAGCATTGCACTTGCTTACTTTCTTACAGGGTACTTAAGTAATTCTTTGCTGGCGATTGATGGCTATGCGGTTGCAGCATGGCCGCCTTCAGGTATTGCGCTTGCCAGTATCTTGCTACTTAGAAATCGTGCCTTGCCAGGGGTTCTGCTAGGGGCATTCTTTGTAAACCTTATTCACCTTGATAAAGCCACTGATATTTTTCACTGGCAAATGATGCTGCAGGCTATTGGCGTAACAACTGCATCTACATTCCAAGCTTGGCTTGCCTATTACATTATTATTCATGTCGTTAAACGCCCGATTGAATTATCGTCATTAAAGCAAAGTATGCTTGGTTTAATGATTGGCGGCCCTTTGTGTAGCTTGATTGCTGCATCAATTGGCACTGGGTTATTGGTGATTAATAATGTTATTCCAAGTTATGCGGCGCTTAATAATTTTATCGCATGGTGGATTGGCGATAGCATTGGGGTACTGATATTCACGCCATTAATTTTAGCGGCATTTAGTTACCATCATACTCGCCAACGGCTGCAAATCATTGTGCCGTCGATATTAATTTACGTGGTTATTTGTGTCAGCTTTTATGGTGCAGCCAGTGTAAAAAAAGACAAAGACTTACAGCGCCAGCAAGCTAAAGTCAGTGCTATTCACACGAACCTTGAACATAAAGTCGATGAAATTAAGTCGCACTTATCTTTATTAGCGACCTTTTTTGCTAGTAGCGATATGGTTGATTTGAATGAATTTAAGCGCTTCACATCAAGGCAACTACAATACAGCGAAGAAATTCTAGCCTTTGAGTGGGCACCTAAAGTGATTCACTCACAACTAAATAATTATCAAAACTTACTGCGTGATGAACTCGGCGCAGATTACTACGTGAAAGAAAAAAGTGCTGCAGGCCAATGGCAGCCGGTGAGTAAGCGAGCTGTGTATTATCCGGTACAATATATTCACCCACTAGCAGGGAACGAACCTGCGCAGGGCTTTGATTTAGCCTCAAACGAGTTACGCAAAAAAGCATTAACAGACTCTCGATTAATTAAAAATGTTACCGTCAGTGAGCCTATTACCCTGATGCAAGGTGATGATAACGGAAAGGGCGTTTTATTCTTCAACCCAGTTTATTCAGACATTAATCATCAGGTCGGGTTTAGAGGTTATGTTGTCGCCGTGCTCAATTTAGAAGTGTTAGCACAAACACTTAATTTTAATCAGAACACTGAGATTGATACCAGCTTCTATGATGTTACTGACGGCAGTAACCCTGTCGAAATTTACAGTCCACACCGTGTTGGTACAGCGGCCATTGCGAGCTTTAATTTTATTATTGGTGAGCGTGTTTGGCAGGTAAAGCTATGGGAGCCAGTTACACAGTCGTCATGGTTGCCTTATTGGTTGGCGCAAATAGTGGGTATGCTGTTTGTTTGGTTATTGATCACTTTTTTGATTTCAGTAACTGGCACCAATATTCAAATTCGTCAGCAAGTGGCAAAGCAAACTCAAAGCCTTCGCGAAGAAAAATTAAAAGCCGATAAAGCCAGTCAAATTAAAAGTGAGTTCTTGGCGAATATGAGCCATGAAATACGCACGCCTATTAATGGTATTAAGGGTTTGCATTATTTAGCAATGCAAGAGGCTGACTGGCAACAAGCCCGTGGTTATATTGATCAAGCCGATGGTGCACTGAATGTACTATTACGGGTGATAAATGATGTTTTAGATTTTTCTAAAATAGAAGCGGGGCGATTGGACCTACATCAAGAACCCATAGATGTGAATGCGTTGGTTAGTGAGCTGACTAATTTATTGCAGTTTGAACTTAACTCTCGTTCGTTAGAATTTAGAGTTGAGCTTGATGCTTCTGAGCACCTACTGATCCATACCGACCCAATTCGTTTAAAACAAGTATTGTTGAATTTGTTAAACAATGCGGTGAAGTTCACTCAAGAAGGCACGATTACATTACGTATTTGGCAGCAGGGTGAATTTACTTATTTTAGTGTTATTGATACAGGCATCGGCATTAGCAAAGAGGCCCAGCAGCGTCTGTTTAAACCATTCTCACAAGCTGATAGCTCAACCTCTCGTCGTTTTGGTGGGACTGGTTTAGGCTTAAGCATTTGCCAAAAACTCATTGTTATGATGGGAGGCGAGATAAGCCTAACTAGCTCTGAGGGGCAAGGTTCAACGTTTACAATTTCGCTGCCATTTGAGTCCCCTCTTGAAGAGGTGATTCATAGTGATGATGAGTTAGCTGATATCGATGTGACTGCTGTTTCATTTGCCGATGATGCAATCTTATTGGTTGAAGATAACCCATTGAATCAACATGTGGCGAGTTCGATTTTAAAAACTAAAGGCTGCCAACCTGATATCGCTAAAGATGGCCACGAGGCTATTAAGATGATCAGTGAAAAAAGCTATGACCTTGTACTCATGGATATTCAAATGCCGAATATGGATGGCTTACAAGCGACTAAGGTTATTCGTAATGAATTACTGATCACCGATTTAGCGATCATTGGCTTATCGGCAAATGCCCACGATGATGACCTTAAGAAAGGCTTAGCCAGTGGTATGAATGGTTATTTAACTAAACCAATTGATGCAGATAAGCTTTTTAAAACTTTGTGGCATTTTTTGCATAATGCTAGCAGCCATTAAAGCAGACATTTGACCTCAAAAAAGTAAATAAAATCATCTAAACTTGAAATATCGCCGTGGGTACGTATGATCCGCGCAAATTTACTGAACCTGAGTGCTAATTATGATCAATAACAAACTCCCTTTGCTTGATATTCACCGTCATCTAGATGGTAATGTTCGCCCACAAACGATCTTAGAGCTTGGTCGTCAGTTTAATCTTGAATTACCTGCTGACAACATTGAAGCGCTTATTCCGCACGTACAGGTTATCGACCCTGAGCCAAATTTAGTGGCGTTTTTACAAAAGCTAGATTGGGGTGTAAAAGTATTGGGTGATTACGATGCTTGTCGCCGTATTGCTATCGAAAACGTTGAAGATGCGATTGCCCAAAACCTCGATTACGTTGAGCTTCGTTTTAGCCCATATTATATGGCGCAAAGCCAAGGTCTACACCCGCAAGGTGTTGTTGAAGCGGTGGTTGATGGTGTAAAAAGTGCGTGTCATAACTCGCCAATAAAAGCTAACTTAATCGGTATTATGTCGCGCACTTATGGTACTAAAATCTGTCAGCAAGAGCTTGATGCGCTACTTGCTTTTAAAAATGATTTAGTGGCGGTTGACTTAGCTGGCGATGAAATTGGTTTCCCGGGTGAGTTATTTGTTGATCACTTTAAACAAGTTCACGATGCATACTTAGCTGCCACTATTCATGCCGGTGAAGCGCGAGGTAGCGAAAGCATTTGGCAAGCAATTAACGAGCTTGGTGCAACGCGTATTGGTCATGGTGTAAAAGCGATTGAAGATGCTGCGCTAATGGATTACTTACGTGATAAGCGCATTGGTATTGAGTCTTGCTTAACCAGTAACATTCAAACCAGCACTGTTGCTGAGCTTGCAAAACACCCGTTAAAAACCTTCTTAGACCATGGTATTTTGGCATCAATTAATACTGATGATCCAGCAGTTGAAGGTATTGAAATAGCGTATGAGTATCAAGTAGCAGCTCCTGCGGCAGGCTTAAGCCAAGCCGATATGGAAAAAGCGCAAGCTAATGCGCTTGAAATTGCTTATTTAAGCGATGCAGATAAAGCGGCTTTAAAACAGTTAGCTGTTAATCGTTAAGCAGCTAACTTACACTTGGTGCTCTTGGCATGAGACATAGTTTTCATACAATGCCTTGAGCACGTCTCCCCGGCTGATCATGCCAACAACCTTACCATCCTCGATAACCGGGTAGTTTTTTGGCTTTCCAGTTTGCATGCCATCTGCCAGTTCTATGATGTTTTGATCGCTACTTACGGTAACAACATCGGTGCGCATTAGCTGTTTTACCTTCACTACACCATCACAGAAATAACTGTTTTGCATGAGCGGTTGCAGCAGCTCTTGTTCAGAAATAAAGCCAACTAGGCTTTTGTTGTCATCGAATACAGGTGCGCCTAGTAATTTAAACTTTTGCAGCTCGCTAATCGCGGTGGTCATTTCAGTTTCAGGCGTAATGTGTGGCAACTTACGTTGCATAAAGTCTTGTACTTTTGTATTTAGCATTTGGGTCTCTCCCCATCGTTATTCTAATCAGAGTATGGTCAAGGAAATGCAGTTTGTGAAATCGTTTAGACGTATTAAGGCGATAGGTAAAACAAATAAATAAGGCATCCAATTGGATGCCTTAAAAATAACCGGTATGAGCTAGTTATTTAATGAATGCAAATGCATCGGCGTACATGTTCTCACGTACCGCACCATGATTAATAAAATCATCGCGAACCACGCCAATCATGTCGAAGCGGCCTGCCATGTAAATATCGTATGGTTCTAAAGACACGATATCTTCCATAACAGCCTTGTGGACGTAACCGGTTTTGCCAGTCCAGCTTTGTGGTGCATTTTCAACTACTGGAATGTATTGGAAATGTGGGTTGCTGTTTGCCCATGCTTGCATTTCATCATGAGCATAAAGTGCAGCTTGCTCACGTACACCCCAGTAAAATAATACAGGACGCTCACAGCCGATTTCAGCAAGGTGATCAGCCATTGATTTGGCATAAGAAAAACCTGTACCGCCAGCAAGTAGAATAATTGGGCGCTCACCCTCAACTCGCAACTGTGATACACCTAAGCCTACTTCAACATTAACTTGCTGTTGCTCTGTATGAGCTTGACGTAAATGGTCAAGCGCTTGCATTGCATACGAATCAGCACCCGCGGCACCAATATGTAGTTCAATCTGTTCAGTTTGCGACGGGCGGCTTGCAATAGAAAAGGCACGCTTATCTTTTTCGCCTAATACAAGTTGCATATATTGGCCTGCCTCGAATGACACAGGTTGCTGTGGTTTCAAAATGACCTTATGTACATGGTCTGTAAGCGGGCTGATCGCAACAACGTCAGCGAGTAGTGTTTGCATAGTTTACCTTTATAAGCACAGAAGCAAATTCGGTTATGAATCGCACTCATAACCGTTAAGTTTTGAGCAGTTTAACATAGACACAGCCTAGAGAATATCTAAGCTGTCCCATAATTCATCAAC
This sequence comes from Pseudoalteromonas sp. NCCP-2140, assembly GCF_023708065.1. NCBI lineage: Bacteria > Pseudomonadati > Pseudomonadota > Gammaproteobacteria > Alteromonadales > Pseudoalteromonadaceae > Pseudoalteromonas > Pseudoalteromonas sp. NCCP-2140. Next base: position 72,629 of record NZ_BRCZ01000012.1, read on the forward strand.
ACGTTCTTTGATTTTTGGATCCATAACAATGGGCTCACCCCATTCACGATCTGTCTCGCCTGGCCATTTATTGGTTGCATCCATGCCCATTTTTGAGCCAAGACCAGAAACTGGCGATGCAAAATCTAAATAATCAATTGGTGTGTTTTCGATCATCGTCGTATCGCGAGCAGGGTCCATACGCGTGGTAATGGCCCAGATCACGTCGTTCCAATCGCGTGCGTTTACGTCATCATCGCAAACAATCACGAACTTGGTATACATGAATTGACGTAAGAAAGACCACACCCCCATCATCACGCGCTTGGCATGACCTGGATATTGTTTTTTCATCGTGACCACAGCCATACGATAAGAACAGCCTTCAGGAGGTAGGTAAAAATCTACAATTTCAGGGAATTGCTTTTGCAGAATTGGCACGAACACTTCGTTCAAAGCAACCCCGAGTACTGCTGGCTCATCTGGTGGACGGCCTGTGTAAGTGCTGTGATAAATTGGGTTTTCACGATGTGTAATGTGAGTCACCGTCATCACCGGGAACTCGTCTACTTCGTTATAGTAACCTGTGTGATCGCCATAAGGGCCTTCTGGTGCTGTTTCACCCGGCATAATATAACCTTCAAGTACGAACTCTGCGGTAGCAGGCACTTGTAGGTCATTTGAAACCGATTTAACAACTTCAGTCTTACTACCGCGTAGTAAACCAGCAAATGCATATTCGCTTAGGGTGTCTGGTACTGGTGTTACAGCGCCTAGGATAGTCGCAGGATCGGCACCTAATGCCACTGATACAGGGTAAGGTTCGCCTGGGTGCTCTTTACACCATTCACGAAAATCTAATGCGCCACCGCGGTGCGATAGCCAACGCATAATAATTTTGTTTTTACCCAATAGCTGTTGACGGTAAATGCCTAAATTTTGGCGCTTTTTATAAGGCCCTTTGGTAACCGTTAGACCCCATGTGATCAAGGGAGCAGCATCACCTGGCCAGCAATGTTGGATAGGCAGCTTAGTTAAGTCAACATCATCGCCTTCAAGTATAACTTGCTGACAAGGCGCTTTTTTTACTTCTTTAGCTGGCATATTCAGTACTTGTTTGAATACTGGGATTTGCCCTAGTGCCTCTTTAATGCCTTTCGGTGGCTCAGGCTCTTTTAGAAAAGCTAATAACTTACCAACTTCGCGCAGTTCACTAACATCATCTTGCCCCATGCCCATTGCAACACGCTTAGGCGTACCAAAAAGGTTGGCAAGAACGGGAATAGTGTGGCCTTTAGGGTTTTCGAATAACAGAGCTGGGCCTTCGGCACGTAAAGTACGGTCGGCAATTTCGGTCATTTCAAGGTAAGGATCAATTTCTTGTTTGATCCGTTTTAATTCACCTTTTTGTTCTAATAACTCGATAAATTCGCGAAGATCTTTGTATTTCATTATAGCCGCTTAAACGCTGAATAAACTGTCGCTATTATACTCAAAACCACTGATTAAGCTAATTTCGCAAGCAAAGCTTTTGCTATTGCTGGGTTAAGCTACATTGGTACTTTTTTCCTTTTAAAATCAGCATGGCTTCATCGCCTTTAGACCAAAACAGCACATTATCGGCACTGTATTTAACCCCTGAGCCGCTTACTTGGCGATTGAGTAAAAATTCAGAGTCCTTAAATGTCAGTCTTGCTTCCTCATCACTGTATTCAACAATACTGGCGCTAAGGGTTTCATCGCACAGATAATTGCTCGGTGCACTTTGCTCAGCACACGCGCACAAGGTAACTAAAGCGAGCCCTGAGAGAAGTGGTTTAATCATAGAAACACCTCTATTTTTGAATGAGCTATAAGCCTAACAAAGAAAAATTAACCGTTGGTGAAAATGGCAGGATAAGTTATGTTGATAGTGTATTTAATGGGCAAGGAACCACCATGGCAGGCACTAATTTACTAACCTTACTGGATGATATTACAACACTTTTAGACGACATTGCGACGATGAGTAAAGTCGCAACAAAAAAAACAGCAGGGGTGTTAGGTGATGATCTGGCTCTTAATGCTCAGCAAGTCACAGGGGTAACTGCCGATAGAGAGTTGCCTGTAGTTTGGGCTGTGGCAAAAGGCTCGTTTATTAACAAAGCCATCTTAGTGCCCGCAGCGTTATTGATTAGTGTTTGGTTGCCTTGGTTAATTACTCCGCTGTTAATGGTTGGCGGGCTATTTTTGTGCTTTGAAGGTGCAGAGAAAATTATCGAAAAGCTGTTTGGTCATGCTCAACAAGAAGATGAAACTTTGGCTGAACAACAAGGCTTACAAGAATACGAAAAGCAAAAAGTGAAAGGGGCGATCCGCACTGACTTTATCCTCTCTGCAGAAATTATCGTGATAACGCTAGGCACGGTTGCTGGCGCAACATTGGTGAATCAAGCTTTAGTGCTTAGTGTAATAGCAATTATTATGACTATTGGCGTGTATGGATTAGTTGCTGGGATTGTCAAACTTGATGATGCTGGTTTGTATTTACTGCAAAAAGCGCAGCAAAGTGGCGGTAAGTTTAAAGAGCTAGTAGGTAAGTTTTTACTTGCTGCAGCGCCTAAGTTAATGCGCTTTTTAGCCTTTGCAGGAACGGTTGCTATGTTTTTAGTTGGCGGAGGTATATTGGTACATGGGATCCCCGTTTTACATCACGCCCAGCAAAGCAGCACTGAGTTTGTTACGGATTTAGTTGGTAAAACGGGTGAGCTGGCTACGCCGATTATATTTGATGGTTTATTAGGTGTTTTGGCTGGAGTTTTGATTGTTATATCTATTAGTCTTTACAAGAGGGTTTCAAAGTAGTAGTTGTGCTTAGGATGTATACCAATCGTTAATTTTTTAGTACATTAATTAACAAGTTAAATGTAAAAGGAATTTTATGAATAGATTAATAATAGTTTTTTCCTGTTTGCTAATTAGTCTCTGTGCTAATGCAAAAACTGAATTACTTGATATTCAAAACTTTAGTAAAGCAAGTGAATTCACTGGTGTTAAAATATCTCCTACTGGTAAGTATTTAGCAGTAATCACACAACCCGAAGGCAAGAATGCTTTAATGATACTGGATACAGATACATTTAAAGTTCTTCATGCCATCCACTTTCCTGGTAATGCTCAAGTCGGTAACTATTACTGGGTTAATGAAGAGCGTATTGTATTAGCTAAAGAGTATCTAAAAGGTTGGAAAGATCATCCTGAATACCATGGTGAGTTGTTTGGTGTAAACGCAGACGGCAGTCAAGGGGAGTATTTGGTTGGTTATCAAGGTGAAAGGCAAACAGGGACGAGAATTAAAAAGGCAACTCCTGTATTAGGGACCTCTTATGTGCTTGATCCATTGGTAGAAAATAAGCGTAAAATGTTGGTTTTAACCATTCCATGGACAGCTGCCAATGAGCCTCATACAATTGTATATGAAGTAGATGTCTATCGAGGGTCAAGAAAAAGGATCACACGCTCCCCTTCAAGAATGGCTAGTTTTCTGACTGATCATGAAGGTAACGTAAGAGTATCAGCTTCGAATGATGACTATCTTAATCCAAAAATATATATCAGACCTAAATCAGGTGGTGAGTGGGAAGAGCTCAATTTAAAGGATGTTTCATATAGTGATGTCGGGTTGCATGCTTTTGATAGCACAGATGAAACTGCTTATGTGACGGCTTCTGTTAATGGAGAAGCTAAAGGGCTTTATAAATTAAATCTTAAAACTAAACAATTTGATCTAATTCACAAAGAAAACAGTGTTTCACCAAAGCAAGTGTGGGTGGATGAAGTCTCAAAAGAACTGTTTGCTGTCGAACATGAATTAGGCTATCCAACCTATACATTTGTAGGTAATAACTCTAAGAAAAGCCAGCAATTGAAAGCTCTTTTAAAAGTGCTTGAGGGTCAGCAGGTTCAATTAGTTAGTAGTACTGAAAATGGTGATAAGAGCGTCATTTTTGCCTCAAGTGACACTAACCCTGGCAGTTATTATTTATTTGATGCAAAAACTAATAACCTCGGTTTTTTATTTTCATCCAGAAGTTGGATTAAACCTAGTCAAATGGCGATTACAAAGCCTATCAATTTTACAGCACGTGATGGACTAGCTATCTACGGTTATTTAACTATTCCAAATAATACTGAAGAAAAAAACTTGCCATTAGTAGTAATGCCGCATGGTGGTCCTCATGGTCCTAGAGATTGGTGGGGATATGATTCAACGGCTCAGCTGCTTGCGAATAGAGGAATTGCTGTACTCAAGGTTAACTTTCGTGGTTCAGGTGGCTTTGGACGAAACTTTGAACGTGCCGGTCATCGCAAGTGGGGGCAGGAAATTCAATACGATATTATAGATGGTGTAAAATATCTTATTTCAAACGGTATTGCCGATAAAAGTAACATTTGCATCATGGGGGCCAGCTTTGGTGGATATTCCGCGTTACAAAGTGCGATCTTGGAACCTGATATGTTCCAGTGTGCGATTGGGGTTGTAGGTGTATATGATTTACCACTCATGTTTAATGAAGGGGATGTATCAGAACGTGATAGCGGGCAACGTTTTCTAAAAGTAGTATTAGGCGAGGATGAAGAGCAATTAAAGCGTTTCTCACCAAGCTACAACATAGAAAAGTTGAAAGCTCCAGTATTAATTGTTCATGGTGGGGAAGATAGAAGGGCGCCTATAGAGCAAGCTGAGTCGTTAATTTCGGCTCTAAAGAGAGAGAATCATTCTTATATTTATGAACTTTTGGATGATGAAGGCCACGGTTTTTATAAAGAAGAGCACCGTACTCTTTACTATAAAAAAGTATTGGCTTTTTTAGATGAACATTTAAAGCTTTAAAAGAAAAGTGCCGGCGAGCAAGCTCGCCGGCAAGGATTTAGCACGGGAACGTAAGCGTGCTAGTGTGCAAGGTCTTCCTTCAAGTTATACAAACTCAAAAGATGATTCTTTCATCAGGCTGCGTAATCTCAAAAGCAGAGCAGGGAGAGTAACTCGGCTTTAAAAGAGTATAAATACTACGTCAGTACAAAAATGTTATAACATAACAAATATAAAGTAAATAGTGAGAATCATATTGTTAGGCTGGTTTCTTATGTGTGATATTTATGGGTAATAGATTATTGAGTATTCAATTTACTACAATCGTAACTCAAGCATAGCTCTGCGAGCTCAATCTTTGCTTTAGGATTCCCTTGTAAGGTAGCTTTGTTGAGCCAGTAAGCTGCTTTTTCGTTATTCACTTCTGTCCCTTGGCCATCACGATACATCTGACCCAAGTTTAATTGCCCCCATGCATAACCATCTTCCGCAGACAGCGTAAAACTTTTCAACGCTTCCTCGTATAGGCCATCTTTGAAGTAAGTAATCCCTTCCTGATTATGTTTATCGAGCTTAACGCCCGTATATAAAGGCTTAGGTCTAGGCGGGTGCATAACAAAACCACCAAATAAACTATAAAGCTCAGGTCGCATAATTTTATAAATGCTGCCTTCATCATAAAGCTGCTTTATTTGTGACTTACTGAAAGTCAGGGTTTTACTAGAAAAGTAATCATCTTGAACTAGCATGCTGGTACGCATGGCAATTTCGATGTCTTTATTGTACTTGTAAGTGTAGTTAGCAACTCTAAAAGTCATGTTCTTGTCATCAAATTCAACGAGCTGAGCTACTTTTAAGTTGTTAATACGTTTTGGTTTGCCAGTAAATTTATCTGAATAGACAAAATAGGTATCAAATAACTTTGGCTCGTTTAAGTAATTTTGCTCATTTTCAGTTTGTTCATTCGCACCGATTAATGCATTTGTTAATAGGTAAACGATAATGAATAGACCAATAAAGTATTTTATAAACGACGCTAACTCTAAGGCGGGCAATGAATACCAAGGTGCAGGAGTAACATAGCCACAGTCATCACATTGTCTTTGATAATTAATAGAAAGTGGCATGATGGGCAAAATAGTAAAGCGCAAAACTTTACTGTGATTGCTTAAAGAATAATGTTCACTATGACAGTGAGGGCACGTTTTTTGTTTTTTATAGAAAACATCAGCTGCAGCGGTATTAAATAGAAGCATAGTTTCTTCCTGAAGGTTGCTATCAATAAACTAGAACAAATGCAGAGAGTTAGAAAGCAGCAAACTGTAAGCAAATATGAATTAAATATGCCGAACAGTGTTTTCGTTTAGAGAAACAGCACATTCTCTGCTATGATCCACAGCACCTTCGAGGATGTCCCTCAATTATCAAGTTTGGAATATTACTGTGACTGCTACTGCTTTTTCATCTTTGGCTTTGCCGCGAGAGTTAACCGATAACTTATCAACTTTAGGTTATACGCAAATGACGCCAGTGCAAGCGCAAAGTTTGCCAGTGATCTTGCAAGGCAAAGATATTATTGCCCAAGCCAAAACGGGTTCGGGTAAAACGGCTGCATTTAGTTTAGGTGTGCTGGCTAAGTTAAATGTGAAACGCTTTCGTATTCAGTCTCTCATATTATGTCCAACCCGAGAGTTAGCAGAGCAGGTAGCTGAAGAAGTTCGTAAGCTTGCCCGTGGTATTCATAACATTAAAGTTTTAACTTTGTGTGGTGGTGTCTCTATTGGTCCACAAATTGGCTCATTAGAGCATGGTGCGCATATCATAGTTGGTACTCCAGGTCGTGTTGATGACCATATTCGCAAAGGCACCTTGCGTTTAGATGATGTCGAGACCCTAGTGTTAGACGAAGCTGATCAAATGCTAGATATGGGCTTCCAAGATACCCTTGATGCTATTGTTGAGTGCATTCCTAACCAACGCCAAACATTATTGTTTAGTGCGACTTATCCAAAATCAATTGCTGCGATAGCTGAGCGAGTGCTTAGCAACCCAGAAATGATTAAGGTAGAAGAAGAGCAAACAAAAAGTACAATTAAGCAATACTTTTACAAGCTAGATAATAATAAACAGCGCTTTAATACATTGAAACTGTTGTTATTGAAGTTCCAACCAGAAAGCTGTGTGGTTTTTTGTAACACCAAGGTTGAAACACAACAGATTTGTGATGACCTTTACGCAGAAGGGTTTAGTGCGGTTGCCTTACACGGTGATTTAGACCAACGTGAACGTGAGCGTACTTTAATCCGCTTTGCTAATAAAAGCGCCTGTATTCTTGTTGCAACGGATGTTGCCGCACGCGGCTTAGATATCAACGACATGGACATGGTAGTGAACTACCATCTAGCGCATGACCCACAAACCCATGTACACCGTGTTGGTCGTACTGGTCGAGCAGGTAAAAAGGGTATTGCATGTTCTATTTATGGTGAAGCTGAGCAATTTAAAGTGGCACAAATTGGCGACCACTACGAGCGCGACTTTGACCCTGAACCAATTCCGCCATTTAGCTTGCTAGAAAAACCCGCTTATAAGCCAACCATGGCAACCATTATGATTGATGCTGGCAAGAAGCAAAAAATTCGTGCTGGTGATATTTTAGGTGCATTAACTGGTAAAGAGGGAATTGCCGGTCATCAGGTAGGTAAAATTAACGTACTTGATAATGTGGCCTTTATTGCTGTGGAGCGAGCTGCTGCAAAACCTGCATTACGTAAATTGACTGAAGGTAATATTAAAAAGCGCAAGATCCGTGCGCGACGTTTGAGCAGATAAATTGTTGAGTTATGAGCAGCTTGCTTTAAGTTGCTCATATTCGAGTTGTATTTTCTTAAACTCAATTGCACAGCCTTGGCGGTCTGGGTGGTGCTTTAGCGCCAGTTGTCGCCAACGCTTTTGTAACTGTTTTTCCGAAAAATCAGTAGGTAGCTGCCACGCCTGTTGTAATTCTAATAGCTGCTGCTGAGGTAATGAGTGAATGCCCTTGTTTGGGCTAAATGACGAAAAACGCTGCCAAAAATCACTTAACAACGCATCTATTTCATCGCTCGTTGTATCAAAGTTTTGCCAATCTAAATAGTAATCCCGTAGCGGATCGTGGCTTTCTAATGCATTACTTATTTGCTCATTAACAAGCTCAATATGTAATGAGGCAATCTGTAGCTGTTGCTCAGGTGCAAGTTGTGCTTGTAGTTGATAAAGACCATTCATAACTAAAAAGTTGCGTTTAAACAGATCTTTTTGTGGGTCATTGTCTAATTGCTCTATTTTTCCTGATTCACTAAGTGCGCTGGCAAGCGTATGAACCTTCCAAATAGGCTGTTCCAAAAGAAGGTAAAAAATCTCATCAATCAGTGGGTTAACCATTGTTCGCAAGCCTATCTTTAGTGTAATCTACAGTGGTATACGCTATCACAGCTGCTTTTTTGAAACTACGCTAATGTTTTTAGATACTAGGGAATGCATTTAGCTGAGCTTAAATAACTTCATTTTCAGGCTAAGTTGATTTTAAGGGATTTCGCCATATGTTCACATCACTGCGTGTAAGCTTGCTCACTGCTTTATTGTTCAGCTGTAGTTTGTTTGTTTCGCAGTCTAGCTTTGCATCCACTTCGCTACTTGAGCAATTTAGCCAATCCAAGCAATGGCAAGAAAAGCAACAGCTTGCCAAAAAGCTGCTTAACCAAAAAACAACAAATCAAGAACTAAGCCTCGATATATACATGCAGCTTGCCGACTTTGCTCTAGATAAAGGTAATTTCTCGGCGGCGGTAAAAAACTACCAATTGGCTGAGCAAGCAACAAGTTTTACAGCAACGCCAAATCGCTATTTTCGTAGTCTAAAAATGCAAGGCGTCACTTATTATTATCAAGGCTTGATGCAACAAGCGGTGCTTGCGTATAGCAAGGCATTAAGCGTTGCAGAAAAACTACCAGAGCCAATTGCCGAAGCAAACTTACTCAGTAATATTGGCCTTGCTTACTTTGACATGTTCAATATGGATCAAGCACTTAAATATTACAAAGAAGCGAAAGAAATATATGAAGAGCATGGTAGCGAGCAAGATAAAGCTGATATTTTACACAACATAGCAGGTATTTATATTCGTTTGTCGAGCTATGACATTGCGCTTGATATGTATAGAGAAACGCTTGATATTTTCCAAAAATTAGGTGATGAAGATGGCGTTGCTCAGTCGTATGGCAATATGGGGGTAGCTTACTCAGAGCTTGGCCAGTATCAACTTTCTTTACACTACTATCAGCGTGCTTTGCGCTATTACCAAGAAACGGATAACGCTTACTTTCTCTCTTCACGCCACGCTAATATTGCTAATGTGTATCTTCGCACCGGTGATTTAGAGCTTGCTTTAAGTCATGCAGAAAAAGCCGTTGAGTTTGCAAAAAAAATTGATAATAAAACATTAGAGCTGGCGGGCTTATTGTCGCAAGCAAAAATTGAGTTATTACAAGGAAAGCTCACTGAAGCTGAGGCCACTCTGACTACCTCAGTTTTTATGGCTAAACAATATAAAGATGATTTGAGAGTACAAGACGGTGCCGGAATGATGGCCCTAATTAAGTCAGGTAAGGGTGACTATGCAGCAGCTGTTGCGAGTTTTGATGAGTTTGTTCGTGCTTTTAAAAGCGAGCAAAGTCTAAAATTATTAAAGTCTATGGGTGAGCTGCAAAGCCAAATCCAAGCAAGTCAGCTTAATCAAGAAATTGTTGAATTAAAGCAGCTACAGAATGTGCAAGAGCTCGAAATGTCTAAACAACGTCAGTTGGGTATTATGCTATTTATCTTGTTTGTGATGATAGTGGTGACGGGTATTACTATTTATCGTCGTAACATCGAAAAAGGGGCAAAAGAGCAACTTTCGTTAATGGTTGCTAAACGCACCAAAGAGCTTGAAGAAACCGCAGAGCAATTACGCAGCGCGAATGAAATTAAAAGTCAGTTTTTGGCAAATATTAGCCATGAAATTCGTACACCTTTAACTGCAATCCTTGGCCAAACCGATAATCTAATGAATGGTTATTATCAACCAGAGCAGTTAAATGATGAGCTTGCTGTTATTCAAAAACAAAGTGATCACTTAAAAGAGCTGATTAACGACGTACTTGATATCAGTAAAATCGAAGCTAACAAGCTAGAGTTAAGCCTAAAAGAGGGAGATTTAGTTCGATTACTTACTGACGTTCATTCTATGCTTAGTGGTCAAGCCAAAGATAAAGGGCTGAACTTTTCATTTCATAATGAGCTTGGCGAACAGTTTTACAGTCAGCTCGACTTTACCCGCATTAAACAGATTCTTATAAATCTATGCGCGAATGCAATTAAATTCACCAATCAAGGTGAAGTAGAGTTAAAGGTCTATAAAGTAGAGCAAGGCGTATGGTTTCGTGTAACTGACACTGGTATTGGTATGAACGATGAGCAGCTTAAGCAAATCTTTGAATGTTTTAGACAAGGCGACAATAGCATCAGCCGTCGCTTTGGGGGCACCGGGCTTGGTTTAAGCCTATCGCAACAGCTTGCGATGATGATGGGCGGCTATATCAGTGTTGAAAGTGAACTAAATAAAGGCAGTATATTTTCGTTTTATTTGCCGTGCAAAGAGCATACACCAAGCACAGAAACAGTTGAGCTTGCAAAGTTTGTGCAGCCAGTAACAAAGGGATTGTCTGGTAAAGTGCTGCTTGCGGAAGATCACCCAGATAACCGCCGTTTAATTTCTCGTTATTTAGAGTTGATGGGTCTTGAGGTTATTGCGGTAGAAAATGGTGAGCAAGCTGTAGAGTATTGTCTAAAGGAATTCCCTGATGTGGTGCTGCTCGATATTCAAATGCCAGTGCTAGATGGATTAAATGCACTCAAGCTACTACAAGAGTGTGGCTTTACCCAGCCTATATATGCATTAACGGCTAATGCAATTAGCCACGAAATCGACAGTTACCTTGAAGCTGGTTTTACAGGTTACCTTGCTAAACCGATTGATAAAAAAGTGTTTTACACGCAACTTGCTAAGCATTGCAAAAAAGACAGTACCACAACTAAGTCCCAGCATGATATGAGTGACTTAGTTGCAAGCTTTATCAATAGCTTTGAGCATGAAAGCGCATTAATACAACAGCATTTTGCAGCTCATGAACTGTTTAATTTACAGCAGGATGCTCACCGTATAGGTGGCGCGGCTAAAATGTTTGAGTTAGATGATGTGGCAATGAGTGCTATGGCACTTGAGTCGGCATTAAAGCAAGATAAACTTACTGACTTAACAAGCTTAGTTGCTCAGCTACTTGAGCAACTACATAATGCATCGGTTGATCAAAACAGTTCTATATCACCATCTTGAATTTGCTCAACTTCTTGAGTCATTTCGAATCTAGAGCGATCAATACGCTGCTCTTGATCGGTTTCTGGGTGAGTGATCAGAAACATTGATAGTTTTTCATCTAAAGAGTGTGCAAGGCGTACTAAGTCTTTGCTCGAAACAGCTTGTATTTGTGAACTTGAAAGTGCATCAGAGTTAAGTTCAACCATCGCATCTATACTAGTTTGTGCTTCATCTGACATTTGACTTTGCATCGCCACTTGCTCATGAACGCTTTCAGAAAACGCATTAATTTCTAGCATCGCTTGTTCAATCTTATTGGTTTCTTTAGTAGATGCTTCAGATAGCTCAACTGTGCGCTCGGTTTCTTTAAGTGCTGTCTGCATTAATGAGTTTGCTTGTTCAGTACTATGCTGAATTTTAGAAACCATCTCACGCACTTCTTGTGTCGATTTACTAGTACGGGCAGCTAGGTTTCGTACTTCATCAGCGACCACCGCAAAGCCTCGACCTTGCTCACCAGCACGCGCAGCTTCAATGGCAGCATTTAGCGCAAGTAAGTTAGTCTGCTCGGCAATACTATTGATAACATCAATAACTGAGCCTATAGCATCACTATCTTGCTTAAGTAAAATAATCTGCTCACTCGTCAGATTGATATTATCGGCAAGCTTGATAAGACTTGCTTGGCTTTTATCTGTGTCTAAACGGGTTTGTTGTACTGATTTAGTGGCATCTGATACTGAACCTAATATTTGTTCGAGACTTCTATCCAGCTCTTTAGATACTTCAATCATTCGATTGATCGTATTTGCTAAATCAATACCGTGGGCATCTTGGATGGTGGCTTTTTGAGTCATCGATGCATAGGTATCACGAAGTGCATCAGCCATAGGTAACAAGCGGGCAGATGACGAGTATATTTCGCCCAGCATATGCTCAGCCATTGTTAAACCTGCGTTAAGTGCATGACACGCATTAGGCAACTCGCTGTCATTTTCGTCAAAGCGAAAAGTAAAATCGATGCCTTGCTCAGAAGTAGTTTGCTTAACAAAGTAGCTTAAATGATCTTGTTGCTTTTTATCTGTTATATAAACAAAAGCAATTAAAGCAAGCCAAGGAACTACAATAACGAGGATTAGTGCAGCCATAGCAGTAGTAGAAAAATCAAATACGGCAAAACTAGCAATACAACTAAGTAAGCTTATTATAAATAGAGCTACAGCTACTTTAATGCAGGTCATTGAGGAGATCCTTACCTTTAATCCTATAATGTATAGAACAAATTTCTGTTAATTACCAATAAACTTATTCTGTAAAAGTATAACTTTTAAGGGGTTATGTCCTTAGTTTTACGCAAAAAAAATGCCTGTATTAAACAGGCATTTTTTAAAAACTAGTAATAGTTACTGACGTTTCATTGAGTCAAAGAATTCATCATTGGTTTTGCTCATTGAAAGCTTATCAATTAAGAATTCCATGGCATCAATTTCTGACATCTCATGAACGATCTTACGTAAGATCCACATCTTTTGTAGTTCATCAGGTTTGGTTAGTAATTCTTCGCGACGCGTACCTGAGCGGTTAAAGTCAATCGCTGGGAATACACGCTTTTCAGCAATCTTACGATTTAAGTGTAATTCCATGTTACCTGTACCTTTGAACTCTTCGTAGATAACTTCGTCCATCTTCGAACCAGTATCGATAAGAGCCGTTGCGATAATTGTTAAGCTACCGCCTTCTTCTACGTTACGAGCTGCACCAAAGAAACGTTTTGGTTTGTGTAATGCGTTTGCATCAACACCACCGGTTAATACCTTACCTGAAGATGGGATTACGGTATTATAGGCACGAGCAAGACGTGTGATTGAATCAAGCAAGATAACCACGTCTTTTTTGTGCTCAACTAGGCGCTTCGCTTTTTCAATTACCATCTCAGCAACTTGAACGTGACGGCTTGCAGGCTCATCAAACGTTGAAGCAACTACTTCACCTTTTACAAGGCGCTGCATTTCTGTAACTTCCTCTGGACGTTCGTCGATTAGAAGTACCATTAGCTCACAATCAGGTTGGTTATAGCTGATTGATTGCGCAATGTTTTGCAGGAGCATCGTTTTACCGGCTTTTGGCGGCGCAACGATAAGTGCACGTTGGCCTTTACCAATTGGTGAGGCTAAATCAAGTACACGTGCTGTGATGTCTTCTGTACTACCGTTACCACGCTCCATACGTAAACGTTCGTTTGCGTGTAGTGGGGTAAGGTTTTCAAATAGGATTTTTGTGCGAGAATTTTCAGGTTTGTCGAAGTTTACTTCATTTACTTTTAATAGTGCGAAGTAACGTTCACCGTCTTTAGGTGGACGAATAAGGCCTGAAATTGAGTCACCAGTACGCATGCTGAATCGACGGATTTGACTCGGTGATACATAAATATCATCTGGGCCGGCTAAGTAAGATGCTTCAGATGATCTTAAGAAACCAAAACCATCTTGTAAGATCTCTAGTACACCGCCGCCATAGATATTTTCACCGCTTTTAGCGTGCGCTTTAAGGATGGCGAAAATAATGTCTTGTTTTCTTAAACGGGCTACGTTTTCGAGCCCCATGGACTCAGCTAAGTTTACAAGCTCTTTGATAGACTTGTCTTTTAATTCGCGTAAATGCATATTGGTGGGTTCTTTATTACAATTGTCATACTCAAAATCATCGTTTGATACATGAGTGAGGTTTGTTGGTATAACTAAGGATTAGTTGGCTTTATAAACTAGCAGGTCACTAGCAAGGCGTCCAGTCTTTAAACAAAATAAAGCTAAAAAAAGGGCAAAAAGCCCTTTTTTTATATTTTCATTAGATGTTGTTTTCTAAAAACTCTACTAATTGAGTTTTAGAAAGTGCGCCAACTTTAGTTGCTGCAACTTGACCATCTTTGAAAAGAAGTAATGTAGGGATACCACGGATACCAAACTTTGGTGGTGTGCCTGCATTTTGGTCGATGTTAAGTTTACCAACGGTAACTCGGCCATCAAACTCGCCAGCTACTTCGTCAAGAATAGGGGCGATCATTTTACAAGGTCCGCACCATTCAGCCCAAAAATCAACAAGTACAGGTTTGTCTGATTGTAGTACGTCAGCTTCAAAGCTATCGTCAGTTAATTGAATAATTTTCTCGCTCATTGCGATCTCCGATTAGTTAGGCGAAATATTTAATGCGTATTTAAACACTCTTGTTTCTTATTGCAAGTTTAAACGTTATGCTTAAACGCTATGACTAAGACACATTTGACCGATAAAAAGTTTTCAGACTTTGCTATCGCACCGGAAGTGGTTGCCGGTTTAACCGAAAATGGGTTTGAATATTGCACACCCATTCAAGCTAAATGCCTACCTTTTATTTGTGAAGGCCGCGATATTGCGGGCCAAGCGCAAACAGGTACGGGCAAAACGTTGGCGTTTTTAACTGCCACGTGCCATCGGTTATTACAATCTAGCAAAGCATCTAGTAAACATCCAAGAGCCCTGATCATGGCCCCAACAAGGGAGCTGGCGATTCAGATACACAAAGATGCAAAAATTTTAGCGCCACACTGTAATCTTAACTTAGGATTAGTATATGGTGGCGAAGATTACGAAAAACAACGTGCACAACTAGAAAAAGGCGTTGATATTTTAATTGGGACTACTGGACGCCTTATCGATTTATACAAGCAGGGCTGTTATACCCTCAATGAAATCGAGGTTGTAGTGCTTGATGAAGCAGATCGTATGTTCGATTTAGGCTTTATAAAAGATATTCGTTATATGTTTAGACGTATGCCAGAAACGTCTGAGAGACTAAATCTATTATTCTCTGCAACCTTGTCATATCGTGTGCAGGAATTAGCGTTTGAACATATGACTAACCCAGAGCACGTACAAGTCGAACCTGATGTA
The DNA here is from genome assembly GCF_023708065.1 of Pseudoalteromonas sp. NCCP-2140. Classification (NCBI taxonomy): domain Bacteria; kingdom Pseudomonadati; phylum Pseudomonadota; class Gammaproteobacteria; order Alteromonadales; family Pseudoalteromonadaceae; genus Pseudoalteromonas; species Pseudoalteromonas sp. NCCP-2140. The sequence goes on from NZ_BRCZ01000012.1 coordinate 87,785, forward strand.
AAAACAGGTAAGCGTATTCAAGAAGAGCTATTCCATCCATCACAAGATGACAAAATTAAGTTACTGTTAACTTTAATTGAAGAAGAATGGCCTGATAAAGCGATTGTGTTTGCAAATACGAAACACAGTTGTGAGAATGTTTATGCATGGATGAAAGCAGATGGTCACCGAGTTGGATTATTAACCGGTGATGTAAACCAGAAAAAGCGTCAATCAATTTTGGCTCAATTTACCAAAGGCGATTTAGACTTTTTAGTAGCAACAGACGTTGCAGCTCGTGGTTTACATATCCCAGAAGTAAGTCATGTATTTAATTTTGATTTGCCAGATGATTGTGAAGACTATGTACACCGTATTGGTCGTACCGGACGTGCTGGTGCATCAGGACACGCTATTAGCTTTGCCTGTGAACAGTATGCCTATAATCTCCACGAAATTGAGCAATATATAGAACACAGCATTCCATTATCACATTATGATAAAAGTGCATTGCTTGATGATTTAACTAAGCCTACTATTCAGAAAAAGCGGAACTATTCTACAGGCCCACGTAATCGTAATAACAACGGACGTCGACCAAATAATAGTTACCAGAAATCACGGTCGTAATAAACGACCGTTGTTGAAGACTTAGTAGTAACTAGAGGTTTTTGAACGGTGGGGCAACTTCAACCGCAAAAAAATGTGTATGCAGTAATCGACTTAGGATCAAATAGCTTTCATATGCTGATCGCTAAATCGATTGCTGGCGGTCTACAAACGATCGGTCGAGTCAAACGTAAAGTAAGGCTTGCTGCAGGGCTTGATGAAAACAACGTCCTTAGCACTGAAGCCATGCAACGAGGTTGGGAATGCCTAGCCTTGTTTGCTGAACGTCTGCAAGACATACCACAGAAAAACATCACAATTGTTGCGACTGCAACTTTACGTCTTGCTAGCAATGCTGATGTATTCAAGCATAAAGCTGAACAGATCCTTGGTCATAAAATCAATGTTATCAGCGGTGAGCTAGAAGCTAAGACAATCTATAAAGGCGTGGCGCACACCTCTGCTTGTAGCGGTAAACAACTAGTTATCGATATTGGCGGAGCCAGTACCGAAGTTGTTATCGGTCAGGGTTTTGATGCACTGCATTATAAAAGCCTACACATGGGCTGTGTTACCTTTCTAGAGCGCTACTTCAAAGATCAAAAGCTCAGTAACGAAAACTTTGCTGCTGCAATTAAAGCTGCAAGTGAAGTGGTTGCAGAAATTGTCGATGAATACCAAGCAACCGGATGGCAAATTGCGAGCGGTGCGTCAGGCACAGTGCAAGCTATTCAAGAAATCATGGTTGCACAAAACCAAGATGAGCTTTTAACGCTTGATAAACTTATCGCTATTAAAGAGCAATCAGTGCAATTTGAAACGATTGCTGATCTTGAGCTTCCAGGCTTGAGTGAAGAGCGTCGTCTAGTGTTTGTTTCTGGCCTCGCTATATTGATCGCCTTGTTTGAATCTCTAGATATAAAACAAATGGGTCTTGCTCGCGGTGCATTGCGTGAAGGTGTTTTATATAGCATGGTGCCAGAGCTTCATAACCACGACATCCGCAAGCGTACAGTTGATGGTTTAATGAATCGCTATCATGTAGATCAAAAACAGGCTTGTCGGGTTGCGCAACTTGCAGAGCAGTTGGCAAAAAGCGTGATGGGGCAATGGCAATCAATCGATGAAAATGCAATCGCATTACTAAGAACAGTAGCAAAATTGCACGAGATTGGCTTACTAATAGAGTACAAGCTTTATCATAAGCACACAGCTTACATTATAGAAAACACTGATATGCCAGGTTTCTCGCAATCTGAGCATAAATTAATTACCGCTGTTGCTTGTGAGCATCGCGCTGATCTAGTTAAAAACAGTTTTGCTCACTTGGGCTGTCATCAAGTACTCGCTGAATGCTTAACAAGGGTAGTACGGATCGCTGTGATCTTATCAATGCGTCGCCAAGATGATGTACTACCAGCGATTGATCTCAGTGTTAATGAAAACACCCTCACACTGACATTTGATGGTGATTGGTTAAAATATCACCCATTAATGGCCAGTGAACTGCAACTAGAATCCAAGCTACAAGCAAAAGTAGGTTGGAAGCTCATAGTAAAATAACGTTAAAAGGCCCCTCAGGGCCTTTTTTAGTGCTATTTTCACCCGTTTCGTTCGTATTTTGCGCGAACAGTCATTTTTTTCATAAAAACTTCAAAAAACAGTTGATCTCAATTCGGATCTCCCTATAATGCGCATCCACCGACACGGCGGACTGCTTACAAAAAAGCAAAACGACGAGTTGGTTGAGTCAAGTAAGACTGAGTTTTGAAAAAATAAACTTTTCTAAAAATTAAGTGTTGACAAAAATAACGGCTTGCGTAGAATGCACAGCCCTTGAGACGCAAAAGTATCTCAAACGTTCTTTAACAATATAAAGCAATCATCTGTGTGGGCACTCGTACAGATTGAGTTCTAACAGCGAAGCTTAGTTTACTAAGTAACGCAAACAAATTTAGAGTCTCAATTGAACTGAGTGACCAACGGAAACAAGTTTACTTGTTTCAGCACAGTCAATTCGATATCGAAAGATATCAAAATTCAGAATTCATTGAGCACGAAACTTCGGTTTCAAAAAAACTTTTAATTGAAGAGTTTGATCATGGCTCAGATTGAACGCTGGCGGCAGGCCTAACACATGCAAGTCGAGCGGAAACGAAGAGGTGCTTGCACCTCTGGCGTCGAGCGGCGGACGGG